>NZ_VTDM01000001.1 GCF_015627105.1 Acinetobacter baretiae
TTTAGATGTTTAGATGTTTAGATGTTTAGATGTTTAGATGTTTAGATGTTTAGATGTTTAGATGTTTAGATGTTTAGATGTTTAGATGTTTAGATGTTTAGATGTTTAGATGTTTAGATGTTTAGATGTTTAGATGTTTAGATGTTTAGATGTTTAGATGTTTAGATGTTTAGATGTTTAGATGTTTAGATGTTTAGATAAAAAATAATCTTTAAGACACATTTTCGCTATTTTTATTTTAATATTTTTTCTTTTTTTATATTTCAGGCAATAAAAAAGGTCTCAACATAAATACTTATGTTGAGACCTTTAACACTAAATAAAATAAATTATTTAGCGCCTGCTTGAGCTGCGGCTACTTCTTCAGCAAAGCTCATTTCTACTTTTTTCTCAATTCCTTCACCCACTTCAAAGCGAACAAATTCTGCAACAGTAGTACCTGTTGATTTTAAGATTTCTGCAACTTTTTTGTCGTTATCAATCACGTACATTTGACGTTCAAGAACAACTTCATTCAAGTATTTTTCTACAGAACCTGTAACCATTTTTTCAACAATGTTGGCAGGCTTACCAGATTCAATTGCTTTTGCTTCAGCAATTTCTTTTTCTTTTGCAACAAGTTCAGCAGGAACTGCTTCAGCGTTGACTGCAACAGGGTTAAATGCCGCAATATGCATTGCCAAGCCTTTACCTGTATCTGCACTGCCTGTGTAAGACACAACAACACCGATTTTCAAGCCATGCTTATACACAGCAAGATTTTCACCTTCAACGATTTTTGCACGGCGAATTTGAATGTTTTCACCAATTTTTTGAACCAATGCAATACGTGCTTCTTCTACTGTTTGAGCATCATCAAATTGAAGTGTCGCAACTTGAGCAACATCAACTGTACCTGTTGATAAAATAATCTCTGCAACTTTTTTAGAGAAGTTTGCAAAGTTTTCATCTTTTGCAACAAAGTCAGTTTGACAGTTTACTTCTAACAACACAGCTTTATTGCCTTCTTGAGCAATTGTAATTGCGCCGTCTGCTGCAATGTTGCCTGCTTTTTTAGCAGCTTTTGCTTGACCAGATTTACGTAGGTTGTCAATTGCAACTTCGACATCACCATTCGCTTCTGTTAAAGCTTTTTTGCATTCCATCATTGCTAGACCAGTACGGTCACGTAACTCTTTTACCATGCTTGCAGTAATTGCAGTCATGCTATTCTCCTAATTTAAGGTAGAAAATAAATCTGTGAAGAAAAACGGCCCAAAAAAGATATGGGCCGTTTGCTTTTCTTGACGCTCAGTATGCCATCATTAGATGTTACAAAAATGACACGCTTGCGTCATTATTTGCATTAAGCCTCAGAAGTTGCTTCTTTTGCAGCTTCGTCAGTTTTTGCTTGAGCATTCGCTTGAGTTTGTGCATATTCTTTACCAGCAAGAATCGCATTCGCCATTGCAGAAGCATAAAGTGTTACAGCACGGATTGCATCGTCATTACCAGGAATAATGTAATCCACATTATCTGGGTTTGAGTTTGTATCTACGATACCGATCACAGGAATACCAAGATTCTTCGCTTCTTTAATAGCAATCGCTTCATGATCAACGTCAATGATGAATAAAGCATCAGGCAAACCGCCCATGTTCTTTACACCACCTAAAGAGCGTTCAAGTTTATCCATCTCACGGGTACGTTCTAATGCTTCACGCTTAGTTAGCTTCGCAAAAGTACCATCTTGAGATTGAGTTTGAAGGTCTTTCAAACGATTGATTGATTGGCGAAGCGTTTTCCAGTTCGTCAACATACCACCTAACCAACGGTGATCTACATACGGTTGGCCTGCACGTTGTGCTTGCTCACGAATGATATTTGACGCTGCACGCTTAGTACCTACGAACAATACTTTGTTCTTTTTGCTTGCAAGCTGGTTTACAAAATTTAACGCATCGTTTAACGCAGGAACAGTATGCTCCAAGTTAATGATGTGAATTTTGTTACGCGCACCAAAGATGTAATCACGCATTTTTGGATTCCAAAAACGTGTTTGGTGACCGAAGTGTGCGCCTGCTTGAAGAAGGTCACGCATGCCTACGTTGTAATCTGCCATTTTAATACCTTAAAATTTGGGTTAAGCCTCCATATATCCTCATTCTCCACCTTATAAAAGGCACCCAGAGTAATGTGTCGACATATGTGCGGATTTATTTAGAACACGTTTTAAACATAAGCCTGAATGAAACAAAATTTATTCATAAAAGCATTTGATAAAACGGGTGCGTATTTATACCATAGTCAGATATAAATTAGCAAAAGTTTTTCAACATCATGAATAGTACTTATCACGCACCCAAACATCTCATCAAAACACCTGAAGAAATTGAAAAAATGCGAACAGCTGGCCGCTTAGCAGCAGACGTTTTAGAGATGATTAAACCGCATATTCAACCTGGCGTAAGTACTTTAGACATTGATAAAATATGTCATGACTATATTGTTAATGTTCAAGACGCCATTCCTGCATGCTTAGGTTATGGTGCAGCACCGGGGCGCGCAGCATTTCAACATGCAACTTGTACATCTGTAAATCATGTGGTTTGTCACGGGATTCCATCGGAAAATAAAATCTTAAAACAAGGCGATATTTTAAATATTGATGTCACCGTGATTAAAGATGGCTACCACGGCGATACAAATATGATGTACATCGTAGGCGGAGAAACCTCAATTTTAGCCAATCGTTTATGTAAGGTCGCACAAGAAGCCCTATATCGTGGGATTGAAGTCGTTAAACCCGGTGCTTATGTTGGCGATATTGGTGCAATCATTCAAAAATATGTCGAATCTGAACGATTTAGTGTTGTGCGTGAATATTGCGGCCACGGCATCGGTTCTACATTTCACGATGAACCACAAATTTTACACTATGGACAAAAAAATACAGGAATGCGTTTAGAAGCAGGTATGACGTTCACGATTGAACCGATGGTTAATGCAGGTGTTTGGCAAACCAAAACACTTGGTGACAAATGGACAGTAGTGACTAAAGACCACAAACTCTCTGCACAATATGAACACACTCTTTTAGTTACCGATACAGGTGTAGATATTTTAACACCTAGACCCGATGAAGATTTGACACGTTTTATACAATCATAATCAAAAAAAGAAGGGTGATTTTTATCACCCTTCTTTTTTATGAATGAATGAACAGTTCATTACACCATTATGCAAATACTTTAAAACGACTTTCGTCTTCCATAAATTCTTTACTTTGAGCATCTGCTTCAATTGAACCAAATACTAGCTGTGCACGTAGTTTCCAAGATGCAGGTATATCAAAAAGCTTAGCAACTTCTTCATCTGCAATTGGGTTGTAGTGCTGTAATGATGCGCCCACTTTTTGCTCTGACAATGCGGTCCACACTGCAAACTGTGCAATGGCTGTCGAATGTTCAGACCAAATTGGGAAATTTTCAGCATACGTTGCAAATTGTTCTTGTAGACCTTTAACAACATCTTGGTCTTCATAAAACAGTACAGTCCCCTTTCCTGCAGCAAAGCTGTCCATACGTTGTGCAGTAGATTCAAACTTATCTTCAGGAATCATTTTACGTAATGTTTCTTTTACGATTTCCCAAAATTTAAGATGAGATGCATCAAACAAAACCACTGCACGAGAAGATTGTGAATTAAAAGCAGATGGGCTTAAACGTACAGCTTTTTTAATTAATGTTTCTAGTTCACCATTAGATAATTCTGTTGTTTTTCCAAGGGCATAAATACTACGACGTGTTTCGATTTCTTGAATAAATGACATGTTACATCGCTCCGTAATAAATATCATTCTATGATATTAGTGAAATAGTTTTACTGTGACAGTATAAGTAAAGTAATCAATATAAATATATGTCATTTTTTCAACAGATCATTGCATTATTGAAACGATATATTCTGAATATGTAACTTAGATCAAGCAATGTTATAATATGTAAAAGCTGTTTAAAATATCATCTTTTTTGAGATGATTAACAACCTTAGCAATCACAAGTCACCGAAAAACACCTCATTATTTTCAATGCAAAACATATCATTTCCCATGCAGAGGCCTTTATGAAAAAATATCAATGTATTGTATGCGATTTTATTTACAATGAAGCGGAAGGGTGGCCAGAAGAAGGAATTCAAGCAGGTACAGCATGGGAAGATGTGCCCGAAGATTGGACCTGTCCCGATTGTGGTATGACCAAATCATCTTTTGAAATGATAGAAATCTAAACAGCGCAGACACGATTGAACTCAAAGAAAAAGAAATCATATGCTCACAGGACTTCTCACTAAAGATATGTTAATGTGACGAAGATGTACTCTATGATTGATACAAGTGACGTGACTATATAATACAATGAGCCATACGACAGATCATTTACGCCCCTCACCGTATTCAACGATGTTTCAAGAAACATCTGTACAGCTTAAAAATGGTTTAAATATACATTTAGAGGTCGCAGGCAATCCTACACACCCATGTATTGTCCTTATTATGGGATTAGGTTGCCAATTGGTTCATTGGCCCCTGCCTTTTTGTGAATATTTAGTAAAACAAGGCTTTTATGTGGTACGTTTTGATAATCGAGACATTGGATTGTCTTCAAAATTTGAATACTTAGATACTCCTCCAAATATATTACAACTGATGCTTCGTTTTAAATTAGGCTTAAAAAATAAACCATTATGCTACACACTCGTTGATATGGCTGAAGATACAGCCTCCTTATTAGCACATTTAGGCATCGAAAAATATGCTGTACTTGGTGCATCAATGGGCGGTATGATTGCACAAATATTGGCAGCAACATATCCTCAACATGTGCAAAAAGTTGGTTTATTATTTACCAGTAATAACCAAGCATTTTTACCTGCGCCACACCTGAAACAATTACGTGTATTTTTCAGTCGTGCTCAATCCACTCAAAAAGTAGATGTCGTGGCGCATAACATTAAAGTCAATGCAACCATTGGTTCACCACATTATGTGAACACAAAACAGGTGCAAGAAATTTCAGAAATTGCCTATGATCGTTGTTATATGCCTAGTGGCATATTACGACAATTATTCGCTATACTATGTACAGGTTCCTTACGAAAGTGGGATCAAAAAATTACTCAACCAACTCTTGTCGTTCATGGTGACTGTGACAAACTCCTCCCTGCAAGGCATGGAAAGGCCGTCGTGAATGCAATAAAAGGCGCAAAGTTTAAACTCATCTCAGGTATGGGGCACGATATTCCAGATGAATATATTGCACACTTGGGCACTTTGTTTACACAACATTTTAAATCTTAAAAGTAATAATATATTATGGCCGCACTACCTTCACTAAGACAGCTTTCTTATTTAGTTACTCTGTCTGAAACACTGCACTTCACCGAAGCAGCTCGCAGATCTTTCGTGACACAATCCACTTTATCTGGTGGTATTATGGAACTTGAGAGGTTACTAAGTGGGGTTTTAGTTGAACGAGACAGGCAAAATGTCCGCTTAACACCTCTTGGTGAGCAAGTGGTTGCTCGAGCGCGAGTTCTTCTTGCAGATGCACAAGATTTAATGCGTTTAAGCCGTGAGATGAGCGAGCCACTGACCGGTGACTTACACCTTGGAATCATTCCAACGATTGCCCCGTTTATTTTAACGCAACTTTTAGATGAAGTTCATCAACAATTGCCAAAAATTCAGTTGCACTTACATGAAGCTCAAACTGAAAAAATTGTCGAAAAACTTGAACATGGCAGTTTAGACATGATCATTTTGGCACTGCCATTTGACATTCGTGGTTTAAAAGTTGCAGAAATTTTTGAAGAAGAATTGGTACTGACCTACAACAAAGAAGATCAAAAATGTGCCGAAGCAAATAGTTTAGATGATTTAGACAATGCTCGACTCATGCTTTTAGAAGAAGGGCATTGTTTACGTGATCACGTACTCAGCGCATGTCCTATTGGTGATCGAAAAACAGACCACCGTATTAAAGCAAGCTCACTACCAACGTTAGTGGAAATGGTTTCTTCAAACCTAGGTTATACCCTCTTGCCTGAAATTTCTTTACACAAACAGGTATTACAATATAACCGCGAGTTAAAAACCAAACATATTGAAAATGCACCTAACCGTACAATTTCTTTAGTCACACGTAAAAGTACCCCTTTACTTAAAGAGTTTGAAGTACTGACTGAAATTTTGAAAAAAATTACTCAGCGAACAACTTAAAACACATAAAAAAGGAAGCCTAGGCTTCCTTTTTTATGAATGATACTTTGTCATTAATCAGAGACCGTCTGAACATCATCCGTTACAATTTCAGCGTCTAGTTCAAGTACATCATCTTCAATCACTGCCTCCACTGAAACCACTTTCACAAGTGTTTCATCGGTCAAACGAATTAGACGTACACCTTGTGCATTACGACCCGTGGTTGCCACTTCAGATGCGCGTGTACGAACCATTGTTCCAGCATTAGAAATAAGTAACATTTCTTTACTTTCATCAATTGCAACAGCACCGACAAGTTCACCATTACGCTCACTGGTCTTAATGGCAATAATTCCTTTACCACCACGTTTTTTGGTTGGAAAGTCATCTACCGATGTTCGTTTGCCGTACCCATTTTCACAAGCACATAACACTTCACCGTGTTCAGGCACAACAACCAAAGATACAATACGGCTAATAATGTTCAATGCAGAATCATGATCTTCCGTTGGTTCATCTTGTTCAGGTTCTATCTCATCTACATCAATCGCGCCAGATGATGCAAAACTTACGCGCATTCCTCGAACACCACGTGCTGTACGCCCCATTGCACGTACATCTGTTTCTGCAAAACGAATGGCTTTACCTTCGTTAGAAAACAACATAATTTGTTTTTGGCCATCGGTAATCGAAACACCAATTAACGTATCTTCTTCATTTAACTCAATCGCACGTAAACCATTTGAACGCACATTGCTAAACTGAGCAAGTTCTACACGTTTTACCGTACCTGATGCAGTTGCCATAAAGACATAATGATCAGCAGGAAAATCTTTTACAGGTAAAATTGCAGTAATTGTTTCATGTTGCTCTAATGGCAACAAATTAATCATTGGACGACCTTTTGCACCACGTGAGGCTTGAGGCACCTCATAAGCTTTTAGTCGATACACTTTACCTACATTGGTAAAACATAAAACCGTCGCATGATTAGAAGTTACAATTAAGTGCTGAATAATATCATCGCTTTTCATAGAGGTTGCAGATTTACCACGACCACCACGACGCTGTGCTTGATAATCAGACAGTGGTTGTGTTTTTGCATAGCCTGTTTGCGAAACGGTTAGTACTATTTGCTCTTCTGGAATTAAATCTTCACGGCTAAAATCAATACGTGATTCAACAATATCTGTCGAACGTGCATCACCATACTGGTGTAATACTTGCGCCAACTCATCTCGAATCACAGCCATGAGTAAATTAAAGTCATTGAGTATTGCTGTTAATTCTGCGATTTGACTCAGAATATCGCTATATTCCGCATGTAGTTTATCTTGCTCTAAACCAGTTAAGCGATGTAGTCTCAATTCTAAAATTGCATTGACTTGTACAGGCGACAAACGATAGATTTGATTCGAAAGGCCAAAAGGACGTGCAAGGTCTTCACCCTCTATGATTTCTGGGCGAACAGAAACAGAGCCTGCTTTTTCTAGCAAAGAGATTACACCACCACCTGACCATTCGCTTTCAATCAAGCGTTTACGTGCTTCACTTGGATTAGGCGACGTTTTAATGGTTTCGATCACTACATCAATATTTGCTAAAGCAACCGTTAAACCTTCTAAAATATGACCACGCTCACGAGCTTTACGCAACTCAAACATGGTACGGCGCGTTACCACTTCTTGACGATGTCGAATAAATGCCGCAATAATATCCTTCAAATTCATTAATTTAGGTTGACCATTATCTAGGCAAACCATATTAATACTAAATGAATTTTCAAGCTGTGTATTTAAAAATAGGTTGTTTACAATAACTTCAGCATTTTCCCCACGCTTTAAGTCAATCGCAATACGCATACCTTCTTTATCAGATTCATCACGTAATTCAGAGATTCCTTCAAGCTTTTTTTCTTTAACCAATTCTGCAATACGCTCAATCACACGTGCTTTATTGACTTGATATGGAATTTCTGTAAATACAATTGTTGTGCGATGCGTTTTTGCATCTTCTTCAAAGTGGTATTTACCACGAATATGCAATCGGCCTTTACCTGTACGGTAAGCATCGACAATACCCGCTTTTCCGTAAATAATACCGCCTGTTGGAAAGTCTGGCCCACTAATATGTTCCATGAGTCCTTCAATGGAAATATTGGGATTATCTGCATAGGCTAAACACGCATGAACCACTTCGGTCATATTATGCGGTGCCATATTTGTTGCCATACCTACAGCAATACCTGCAGTACCATTAATCAATAGATTAGGGATACGTGTGGGTAGCACTTGAGGAATACGCTCAGAACCGTCGTAGTTGTCTTCCCAATCGACTGTATCTTTTTCAAGGTCTGCTAACAACTCGTGTGCTAAACGTGTCATTCGTACTTCGGTATAACGCATGGCAGCTGCACTATCGCCATCAATAGAACCAAAGTTTCCTTGACCATCAACAAGTCGATAACGCAAACTAAAATCTTGCGCCATGCGTACAATGGTTTCATACACTGCAGAATCACCATGTGGGTGATATTTACCAATCACATCACCCACAACACGAGCAGATTTCTTATAGGCTTTATTATAGTCATTGCCTAACTCATGCATTGCAAACAATACACGGCGGTGAACGGGTTTCAGGCCATCTCTCACATCAGGCAATGCACGAGAAACGATGACACTCATCGCATAGTCTAAATACGAATGCTTGAGTTCGTCCTCAATGGCAATCGGTCTTATTTCCGATACGCTCATGCATACTCCTTATTCTTTGGATTAACCAATTTTACTAATCTTAGACATAACATACAGAATAAATTAGTTGAAAAAAATCAAACTAAAACGAGATAAAATTTAACGTTTTATTATATCACATTTTGCATATTAAACATGTTCTAAGCAGTAAACGATTGCGATTTTTGTGGGTGATCTTCATATCTCACTCAACCTCAAAAAAGTAAATCTTCGATCTTTAAAATAACGCCTACATTTAAAACAGCCCTGAAAACATAAAAAAAACGCCTCTAAAGTTAGAGGCATTTTTGAAGTTCGAAACTTATATTTTAGAGGTCAACTCAGGGATTACAGTATTTAAATCACCAACTAACCAATAGTCTGCGACTGCATTAATTGGTGCTTCTTCATCTTTGTTAATAGCAACGATGACTTTAGAATCTTTCATACCAGCCAAGTGCTGAATTGCACCAGAAATACCCGCGGCAATATACAAGTCTGGCGCAACAATTTTTCCTGTTTGCCCCACTTGCATATCATTTGGTACAAAGCCTGCATCTACAGCAGCACGAGACGCACCTTGCGCTGCACCCAATTTATCAGCCAATGGATCTAATACCGCATGATAGTTCTCTGCTGAACCTACACCACGGCCACCTGAAACCACAACACGAGCAGCTGAAAGTTCTGGACGTGCAGTCTTGATGATCTGTTCAGCCACAAAACGAGATACTTTAGCATCTTCAGCCAATGTAATCGTATCTACAGCTGCAGAACCACCTGTATTTGCAACAGCATCAAATGCAGTTGTACGTACTGTTGCTACAACAATGCGTTCATCTGATTGAACTGTTGCAATGGCATTACCTGCATAAATTGCACGTTTAAATGTGTTTTCAGACACCACAGAAATAATATCTGTCACCATACTTACATCAAGTAAGGCTGCAACACGCGGTAAGATGTTTTTTCCCATCGTGGTTGATGGCGCTAAAACATGACGATAATTTTGTGCAAGCTCGGCCACCAAAGCAGATACATTTTCGGCCAATTGATGCGCATATACAGCATGATCGGCAACCAATACTTTCGCTACACCAGATACATCTTTTGCTTGATCTGCAACTGCAGCGACATGCTCACCTACAACCAACAACGTAATCTCTGCACCAATTTTTTGAGCCGCTGCCACCACATGTAAAGTAGCACTATTTAAAGCCACATTATCATGTTCAGCAAGAACTAAAATACTCATTGATTTTTCCTTTTCGTATCAGATCACTTTAGCTTCATTTTTAAGCTTATCAACCAACTCATCCACCGAAGTCACTTGCACACCTGTTTGACGTTCAGCAGGACTATCTACACGTACAGTTTTCAGTTTTGTACCTGCTGTGATGCCATAATCAGCCAAAGTTTTGACCACTAAAGGTTTTTTGCGTGCTTTCATGATGTCAGGTAGTTTGACATAACGTGGCTCATTTAAACGCAAATCTGCAGTAATTACTGCAGGAAGTGTTAATGCTATTGTTTGCAAACCACCATCAACTTCACGCACGACTTGCACTTGGTTTGATTCGACTTGAATTTCTGACGCAAATGTCGCTTGCCCTGAACCTAGTAGAGCACTTAACATTTGTCCTACTTGATTAGAATCGTCGTCTATGGCTTGCTTACCCAGTAAGATCAGCTCAGGTTGCTCTTCTTGTACAATCGCTTTGAGCACTTTAGCAACTTCTAGTGCACCAATTTCGTCATTTGTTTCAACCAAAATTGAACGATCGCCACCTAGTGCCATAGATGAGCGAAGTTGCTCTTGAGATTCTTTCCCACCTACAGAAACAATCACAATTTCAGAGACAATACCCTTTTCTTTTAAACGTACTGCTTCTTCCACAGCAATTTCGCAAAATGGGTTAATTGACATTTTTACGTTGGTCAAATCAACACCACTATTGTCTTGCTTAATGCGAACCTTCACATTAGCATCTACTACACGTTTGACTGCAACCAGAGCCTTCATGTCGTCCTCGGCTATATGTTTAAATAATACAAAAGGAAAAGCAAAATGCTTTTCAAGTTTATTTTCGGTGCTTATCTTGCATTGATGTGCCCAATTTGGTCAAGCAACAATTATGTATCGATGATGTTTTTTTTATTAAAATATGATCTTAATCTAAGATTTCCATCTCAAAGTCCAATAAAAACCAAGCAAAAAAACAAAATAAGTAAAATAAAAACATAGACCTACATGCGTAAACTCAAAAAAATTTATATAATATTTACTGATATATAACATAAAAAATATTCAGTTTGCTGATATGTTGATTTTTCATATTTTGACCACTTGGTTTTAATATTCACCACCTCAATCCTAGATTAATTTGAAAGCATCCAAGTTGCAGCCAACATAATTAAACCACCTGACCCTAAATCAATCCATTTTTGTTGTTTGGCTTGAATATTTCTTCCTTGCACAAAGCGAGCACACACTACACTCAATACACTATACACAACAAAACACAAGCCAATAAAAATAAAAGAGAGTGTTAAACCTTGTAAAACAGTATTTCCTTGTCGATCGATAAACTGTGGTAAAATTGCAAAGTAAATTAGCATGCCTTTAGGGTTTAAAAGCGCAGTAAAAAAACCTTTTTTAATCGGATGTTTTGTCACCTTACTATTCAAGCTTAAATTATTGCCTTGCGTTAGCGCTGTTCGAAAGAGTGAAAAAGCGAGGAACAATAAATACATAACCCCAATATAACGAATAATTTCAAACAAAATTGGGTACGCCATAATAATGGCAGAAATTCCTAACGCCACTAAAACAGAATGAACCATATATCCCAAACACACTCCAGACGTTGCCATTACGCCTGTTCTAGGCCCCTTACCCATCGCTTGCGATAAAATAAACAACATATCAGGGCCAGGTGTAAAAATCAGTGGAATAATAGTCAACGCAAATATTGTAAAATCAGACACTTGTGGAACACTCTATTTAGATTCATACGATGACAATATTATCTAAATTTTGTCATAAAATTAGCTATCAAATATTTTATAATTACTTTAATTTTTAGAATTTAATTTTAATTTATGAAACTTAATTCATCAGATATTCGAGTAAAGCTCGATAGAATAGATAAAAATATTATTAGACTATTACAAAAAAATGGTCGTATTCAAAATAATGATTTGGCCAAAGAGATTGGACTATCGCCATCTTCTTGTTTACGGCGAGTCAAACTCCTTGAAGATGCTGGCGTGATCGAAAGCTACACTACTTTAGTGAATCCACAAAAAGTGGGACTTCAGTTAATTTTATTTTCAAGAATTTGGCTTATTGGACAAGATGCTGAAACCATTAATATATTTATAGAAGCAATGAAAGAACTTCCTCAAGTCATGGATTGCTACATTATTTTGGGGGAATGCGATGCAATGTTAAAAGTAGTAGTGACAGATTTAGACAGTTATCGTAAATTTCAGTCTAGCCATTTGACTAAAAAAAATGGTATTACTAGCGTGAAGACTGACTTACCTAGTCAAATTATTAAACAAAGTTACCAACTACCATTATAAATGAGAAAAATATGTCTTTTGTACAACCTGTTCAGTTATCAAAACATGGTGTTTTGCTCGAACCACTTACACATGAACATTTGTATGGCCTCACTGCAGCCTGTCAAGATGGAGAACTTTGGAAAATTAGAGTGACATCCACCCCTAAGGCAGATGAAGTAAAACAATATATTAATACTGCATGTAATCAAGGCCTACTTGGGCATCGTTTTGCGTTTGCTGTCATTGAAAAAGATACAGGGCAAGTAATAGGCACCACCAGCTACCACGATATTTTAGCAGATGTAAAACGTGTAGAAATTGGCTATACATGGTATGCACAATCTGTACAACGCACTCATGTAAACACCACCTGTAAATTGTTACTTTTAGAGCATGCATTTGAAACTTTAAATTGTAATACCGTGGCTTTTCGCACCGATATTTTCAACTTTAAAAGCCAACGTGCGATTGAACGTTTAGGTGCCAAAAAAGACGGAATTATTCGGGGGAATGCCTTTAGAAAAGACAACACCATCAGAGATACTGTTATGTATAGTATCAGCTCTAGTGAATGGCCAGATATCAAAGCACACATAACAGATTTATTATCACGGCATGGTTTAAACGCCTGATTTTTTTCGTTATGATGAAATATAGCCAAATGAAAGATTTTTCGCCATGTTTCAGCCGCCACAATATCAAGAAAATGATTTAAAAACATTACAGCAATTCATTCAGCAACATAATTTTGCAACGCTCATGAGTTATAATTCAACTCATGAGCGGATTGAAGCAGATCACTTACCTTTTCTATTCGACCCCAAGCAGGGGCTTTACGGCACACTAACTGCACATATTGCAAAAGAAAATCCACTCTATACGCACATCAAACACGGTCAGTCAGTATTGATTAGCTTTCAAGGCGACCAACACTACATTAGCCCGCATTGGTATCCAAGTAAAAAACAGCATCAACGTACGGTTCCTACATGGAATTATATGGTCGTGCACGTCAGAGGTTACTTACGCTGTATAGATGATAAAAAATCGCTTCTGGCTTTGCTTGGGCGCTTAACACGCCAACATGAATCTACTCAAGCCATGCCTTGGAAAATGAAAGACGCGCCTGCCGAATATATCAATGCTTTACTCAATGACATTGCCGTCATTTCGATTGACATTGAAAGCATGACAGGTCAATTTAAAACGAGCCAAGATCGCCCACAAGAAGATAAAATATCTGTTGCAAAGGCACTTAAAAATACAGCGCCACATATGTCTCAACATATTCAACAACACACAGATTAGTTTTTTTGTGCTCTAGGGTGAGCTTGATCATATACCGTAGCTAAACGCTCAAAATCTAAGTGCGTATAAATTTGCGTTGTTGATAAATTACTGTGTCCCAACATTTCTTGTACTGCTCTTAAATCTCCACTTGCAGACAACATATGACTTGCAAAACAGTGTCGAAGTAAGTGGGGATGTAAGTTAATATTTACCCCTGCTCGGTGTGCCTGAAATTTCACTCGATTTTCAATCTGTCTGTGACTTAAAGCAGATCCTTTTTGAGAAATGAATACGGCATCTGTGGCTTTAAATCCTCCTTGCCATATTCGATATACTTTTAACCACTCAATCAATGCATGTTTTGCTTTTTCACCAAAAGGAATAATACGTTCTTTACTTCCCTTACCCATCACCCTCAATAAGCGTCTATTAAAATCAAGGTCTTGAAAAGATAGTCGCTGTATTTCAGACAAGCGTATGCCACTTGTATATAAAAGCTCTAAAATGGCTTTATCGCGCAGCCAAAGTTGTTGATCTATTGGGTTTTCAGGGGTAGGTTGATCTAAAATTTGTATGATTGTTTCAGCATCGACAAGACCAGGTAGTGCTCTTGCCTGACGCTTAAGATGAAAATCTGCAGAAAAATTTTGGACAATAAGATGGTTTTCAGTGACCCATTTCATAAACTGACGGATTGCACTCAACTGACGTTGTAAACTACTTGAACTCAAACGCCCATGTTCAACCCTAAAAGTCAAATACTCTCGTAAATCTGAGGCCTCAATATCAAGCAATGCCAAATTTTTTTTATCACAAAACTCAACAAAAGCGGTGAGATCTCGTCGATATGCAGCCAAGGTGTGTTCAGATTGATTTTGTCTTTGCCGAACATTCAACCAACTGTCTAGCCAGTACCACGTATCCATGATAGTTACTCAAAAATATGCCAAGCCTGTAAGCAAACACGCTTGGCATAGGCTGTTAATGTTGAAAATAACTTAAATCCAAGCGACCTTCATATACTGTTGCCGTTGGACCTGTCATATAAACCACGCCACCTTCTTGCCATGCAATATGTAGTCGGCCACCTGCAAGCTCAATCTCAACATCATCACCCAACAAGCCACGGCGCATTGCACTTACTGCAGCAGCACATGCCCCTGTACCACATGCTAATGTTTCACCAACACCACGCTCAAATACACGTAAACGCGCCTGTTTTTCATTAAGGATTTGTAAAAACCCTGCATTGACTCGATTAGGAAACTTAACATGTTTCTCAATTTGAGGGCCCAAGCGTGCAACATCGACCTGTAATACATCATGTACAACTGTTACAGCATGGGGATTTCCCATATTCACAACATCAATTTTAATTGTGAGTTGATCTGCAAGCTCCAAGTCATATAAAACATCACTAGGTTGTGCATTAAATGGAATATCATGCGGTAAAAATTTAGGTTGCCCCATATTAACGCGTACCCAACCATTCACGCCAAGTTCAGGCTCAACTACGCCTGATTTTGTTTGTACTTTGATTTTGGTTTTACGCGTTAATTTACGATCATGCACAAATCGAGCAAAACAGCGCACTCCATTACCGCACTGCTCCACCTCAGATCCATCTGCATTAAAAATACGATATTTAAAATCGACATTTGGTAAATCTGGTGGCTCAACAATTAAAAGTTGATCAAACCCAATGCCAAAATGACGATCTGCTAAACGCTGAATTGTCAATGGATCAAAATGAGCTTGTTGGCTAATCAGGTCAACCACCATAAAGTCATTACCCAGGCCATGCATTTTACTAAATTCAAGCAACATGATTATTCCTCAGGTAAAAAATGCTCTTTTTCCCATAATGATGCAATGGTTTCACGATCACGTATAATGTGTGATTGGGTTCCATCCACCATAATTTCAGCTGCACGTGCTCGTGTATTGTAATTTGAACTCATCACAAAACCGTATGCCCCTGCCCCAAAAATAGCTAAAGTATCATTAGGTTGTAAGTTCAAATCACGATCTTTCGCTAAAAAATCACCTGTTTCGCAAATTGCACCAACAACATCCCAAGTTTTCGTTTCACCTTCTAGACGAGGGGTAACAGGCTGTACATTCATCCAGGCTTGATACAACGATGGGCGAATTAAATCATTCATTGCCGCATCAACAATAGCAAAGTTGCGATGATTGGTTGGTTTAAGTAAGTCTACTTTGGTTAATAAAATTCCTGCATTTGCGCTAATACTACGACCCGGCTCCATATATACTGTAAGGCCTAAACGCTCAAGCGATGGGCGTAATGCCTGTGCAAACTGAACAACACTGGGTGGAGTTTCATCTTTATAAACCACACCTAAACCACCACCGATATCAATATGCTGTAGCTCAATACCAATGTCTTTAAGCTCGGTGATCATCAGTTCTAAACGCGCTAAAGCATCTTCAAAAGGCTGTGTTTCAGTCAATTGTGAGCCAATGTGACAGTCTATACCAATCACATTTAAATGCGGTAAACTATGGGCATAACGATAGGTTTCTAAAACAGCATCACTTTGTATACCAAATTTATTTTCTTTTAGACCTGTTGAAATATATGGATGCGTATTGGCATCTACATCTGGATTTACTCGTAGAGAAATAGGAGCTTTCAGGTTGAGTTTTGCAGCAACTTTTTCAATACGATCTAATTCTGCGTACGATTCCACATTAAAACATGCAATGCCAACTTGTAATGCTTTTTCGATATCTGCTTCTGATTTACCCAAACCTGAAAAAACAATCTTTTTTGCATCACCCCCTGCAGCCAATACACGTGCAAGCTCACCACCTGTCACAATGTCAAACCCCGCCCCTATTTTAGATAACAGACGAAGAACAGCCAAGTTAGAGTTTGACTTAACTGCATAACATACCTGATGTGGTATATAAGAAAATGCCTGATCTAATTCAAGAAAATGCTTTTCAAACGTGGCTTTAGAATATACATATAAAGGTGTGCCAAATTGCTGGGCTAATTGTTCTAAATTACATTGTTCTGCATGTAAAATCCCATCTATACGGGTGAAACTCATAAATCATCCTTATCTAGAAATAGATCAAATGTCTTTAATATTACATCATGTCATCGCTTAGTGTTTCGAAGAGACATTTGAATCTTTTTGATCGTTAAGCGTGCTGTCTGATGGATGCCAAAGTAAATACTTAGGGCGAGTATCTAAATCAGGGTCATTGGTCAGTTGTAGTGCACCAGACTGCCCACAACCCACTAGACTACCCAGTAAGATCAACCCGATCATATATTTTACTGTATGCATAGCCTGCTCTTCTTCATTTGTGACTTTGAATTAAGTATAACGTGATGTAGATCACTTGGAAATGAAATAATCAAAGATGTTGGTTTTTTTAAAAGTGACTCTAAAAAAGCTAAGTATCTAAATTATATAAAAATATTCAAAAAATATTATTATGAAACACAATAGCACAATGCACCACAATGGGTACAAAAAAGCACCAAGTCAGAACTTTAATTCAACTAAAGTTCCAACTTGGTGCAAAATACATCAATTTAGCTTCAATAAAAACGATTCATGAATTAAAATTGTTTTTTATCTGACTGTCCTTTTAATCTTGGTTTATAAAAACCATAGTAACCAATTGCCAATACAATCAGCCAAATCGGACTCACAATTAAAGATTTTCGCGTATCATCTTCTAAACTTAAAATACCAATCGTAAATAAGAAGAAAATAATGACCGCATAACACATCGCAATACCACCTGGCATTTTGAATTTTGATTTTGCATGTAATTCTGGACGTAATTTACGATAACGAATATAACAAACTAAAATAATGATCCAAACAGACAAGAATAAAATCGTACATAACGTTCCCGCAAGGGTAAACGCTTCGATAGTATTAGGTACAAAATATTGTAGTAATGAACCACCCATAATACATGCACATGAGAAAATCAAACCGTTTGCAGGTACGCCATTTTTTGTTAAAAAGCTCAAAAGTTTAGGTGCTTGACCATCTTTTGCCAAACCAAACATCATACGACTTGTTGAAAATACACCACTATTCATTGATGACATAACTGAAGACAAGACCACCAAATTCATGATAATCGCTGCAGTTGGAATTCCTGCCATTAAAAATAGCTCAACGAATGGGCTACGATCTGCTTTTACTTCAGTCCATGGTGTCACAGACATTACAACAACAAGTGACAATACATAAAATAAAATGACACGAATTGGAATAGAGTTAATTGCTTTTGGTAAGTTTTTCTCTGGATCTTTTGTTTCAGCCGCTGTGGTACCGACCAACTCAACACCCATAAAAGCAAAGATGGCAATTTGGAATCCTGCTAAAAAGCCATTCATACCATGTGGGAACATACCACCATGATTCCAAATATTACTAAACGATGCTGTTGTTCCATTTGGTGATTGGAAGCTGGTCACTACCATATAGATACCAATCAACACTAAGGCAATAATTGCAACAATCTTAATAATCGCAAACCAAAATTCGACTTCCCCAAACAACTTAACGGTCAGCAAATTAAGAACGAATAAAAATAATACACAACCTGCACTGATCATTGCCTGATCTATAGGAGAAAATGTGGCACCCGGAGGGAGCCAAAATGTTAAATAACTGACGACAGCGGTTAAGTCCGCCATGCCCACAAGTACCCAACCAATCCAATAGGTCCAACCAACATAAAACCCAATGCCAGGACCCAGTAGATCATATGCCATGTCTACAAATGATTTATAATTTAAATTTGAAAGTAATAGCTCACCTAATGCACGCATGAGAAAGAAAATCATGGTACCGATGATCATATAAATAAATAAAATCGATGGACCTGCCAACGAAATTGTTTTTCCCGACCCCATAAACAAACCCGTACCAATTGCACCACCAATGGCAATCAACTGTAAATGACGGTTTGTTAAATTACGTTGTAAATCTGAAGAATGTTCATTTTGTACAGTCATTCAGTGTCTTCCTAAAATATAGTATACATTTTTTATTATAAGCAAAAACCATTCCAATTAAACAGAAAAGTCTCGAGTTATTTCTATATTCGTGCAATAAAAAGCATGAGATAATCTAATTCACTTACACAAATATCGACGTTATGAGTAAAGTAAAGACCGTATATCGTTGTCAACAATGTGGTACAGATCACTCTAAATGGGCAGGACAATGCACTGACTGTGGTGAATGGAATTCTCTTCTTGAAGTACGTTTAGACCATGCAACCACTCACCGTGCCAAACCTAAAATCAATGGCTATGCAGGTCAGATTTCAGATATCACCACACTCAATCAAATTTCTATTTCTCACGAATCTAGATTAAATACAGGTATTGATGAGTTCGACCGTGTTTTAGGTGGTGGACTTGTGACTGGTTCAGTCGTTTTGATTGGTGGTGATCCAGGAATTGGTAAATCGACCATTTTGCTACAAACAGCAACCTATATGGCAAGCCAACAACAAGCTGCATTGTATGTCACAGGTGAAGAATCTTTATCTCAAGTTGCTTTACGTGCACAGCGTTTAGAATTAAATACAGCACATCTTAAAGTCATGGCAGAAACATGTGTGGAACGTATTTGTGAAGCCTTGGCACAACAACGACCTGCTGTTGCTATTTTAGACTCCATTCAAACACTGTATACAGAAACCATTCAATCTGCACCCGGCGGTGTTTCACAAATTCGTGAATCTGCCGCTTTACTCACTCGTTTTGCAAAACACAGTGGTACAGCACTATTTCTTGTTGGACACGTGACCAAAGAAGGTGCGCTAGCAGGGCCTCGTGTTCTTGAACATATGGTCGACTGTGTTTTGTATTTTGAAGGTCAATCTGACTCAAGATACCGTATGATTCGTGCAGTCAAAAACCGTTTTGGTGCAGTCAATGAACTCGGCGTGTTTGGCATGACAGATCGAGGTTTAAAAGAAGTGTCTAATCCGTCTGCGATTTTTTTAAGCCGTTATGATGAACCAATTGCAGGTTCTGTGGTGATGGTCAGTCGAGAAGGTACACGCCCTCTTTTAGTCGAGGTTCAAGCCTTAGTCGATGACGCACACGGACAAGCACGCAGAGTGTCCTTAGGTTTAGATCAAAATAGACTCAATATGCTATTAGCAGTGATGCATCGTCATGGTGGCATTCAAACTACAGGGCAAGATGTGTACGTGAATATTGTTGGTGGATTAAAAATTACCGAAACAGGATCTGATCTCGCTGTATTATTGGCCTGCGCTTCAAGTTTACGTGGTAAAGCCTTTCCACAACAACTCGCTGTTTTCGGAGAAGTTGGCTTATCAGGTGAAATTCGACCTGTACCCAATGGGCAAGAACGATTAAAAGAAGCCGTTAAACATGGTTTTGAATATATTATTTTACCTAGAGCCAATGCACCACAAAAAACCATGAAAGGAATTAAAGTGATTGCTGTTGCTCGCTTACATGAAGCTTTGGCTGAAGCATTACAACTAGAGCAATAATCTGAGACTATTCTTCCGAAAAACCATGGTATTTTGTTATTTTTTACCCCTAGCTATTGAATTTTTGAATATTTACTGCATAAATGTACTCTTAACTTTGTTTAATTTTCATAGGAAAAATTAATGAAATTACGCCAACGTGGCTTAGTTGCTACTATTTTAATGGCAACTTTGGTGGTTTCACCGTTAGTAGAAGCAAAGCGTGCTGGTAATGGCAAAAGCCAAGGTATGCAACGCTCTGTCGCTCCAAGTCAGTCAAGACAGCAACAAGTACCTGCTCAACAACGTGCACCACAGCAAGCACCTGTTACAGCGCCACAGCAAAACACTGGTTCAAATACAGGTAGAATGGTTGCAGCTGGTGTTGCAGGTGCGGCGGTGGGTGCAATTGCAGCCAATGCTTTAGCCGATGACAAAACATCATCACATCAAAATGCAAACAGCCAAGCAACAGCAAGTGCCTCCCAACCTGCTGAAGTGAAACAAGAACCAGTTCAACAAGCTCAACAACCTGAAGAGAAAAAATCAGGTATTCCTTCGTGGATTTGGTTAATTCTTATTGCTGGTGCTGCTTTTTTTATCTTCAGAAAAATGGGGGCAAAAAAAAAATTAGAGGCCAATAAGAGTAATCCATATGCACCAAATAGTGGTGGTACAGCAACACCACCTTTTGGGCAAAATACGGCATCTAACTCAAATAGTAATATTTACGGTCAAAGTGTTGGTGGTTCTACAAACAATCAGCAGCAGGCACCATTTTCAACGAACAATAACAGTACGTTGCCCGATGGTACTGAGCAATCTGCATTTTTACGTGTGGCGCGCCAACGCTTTAACCATATTCAATCCATGAATACAGCAAGCAATATTGAAGAAATTCGTCGTTACTTAACTAACGACCTATATAACTCAATGCATCAAGACATTATGGCAAATCGTGATCAAGATGTGGCAGAGTTTCAAAATCTCAATGCTGAACTTGCAGATGCTGCCACTGAAAATGGTCAATATGTTGCAAGCGTTCGCTTTAGCGGTTTGGTTTCAGAAGACTTAAATAGCACTGCACAACCTTTTACAGAAGTATGGCACTTTGTTAAAGGCACCAATGGCCAACAAGATTGGTTAGTTGCTGGTATTCAAGTTGAACATTAATCTCTTTTAAAAAAAACAGCCTCACATTGAGGCTGTTTTTTTTATCTATTTGGCAAAGGAATATATTCAGACTGACTACGTTTCTTTTGTCTCTCTCCTACGATCACCATCAACGTTAAAGGTTGCATGTTTCTTAATAACTCAAGCTTTACTGTGGTACCTGGTGCTTGAAGAGCAACATAATTAATTAAATGTGATGCTGACGTAATCTCCACACCATTTACACGAAGAATATGGTCGCCCTGACGTACCCCTGCTTGCGCACTTGGGCCAGAAGCAGATACGCTTGCAACTTCAATCCCCTCTTCTTTATTGCCAACCACATCACCACTATATTGCGTAGGCACTAAACTTAGGCCTAACCAACCACGTATGACTTTACCTTGCTTTAAAATAGAGTCGAACACGTGCTGACAAACTTTTGCAGGAATTGCAAAACCAATACCTAAAGAACCACCCGATTGAGAAAATATGGCTGTGTTTAGACCAATTAATTGGCCTTTAACATCAACTAAAGCCCCTCCAGAATTACCAGGGTTAATCGCTGCATCTGTTTGAATAAAGTCTTCATAGGTATTAATCCCAAGATCTGAACGACCCAAAGCTGAAATAATTCCCTGCGTGACCGTTTGCCCTACACCAAACGGATTACCAATCGCGAGCACCACATCACCCACATCATTGCCTTCTGTTTTAAAAGACATGATAGGCAATTGCGTTAAATCGATCTTAATGACAGCCAAATCAGTATCGGGATCTATACCAACCACACTCGCCACTGCACGGCGACCATCTTTGAGTGCCACAATAATTTGATCAGCTTGAGTAATCACATGATTATTGGTTAATATATAACCATCTTCACGCATAATGACCCCTGAACCCAAATTGTTTTCATTCTTATTTTTTAATTCAGGAATTTGATTTCTAAAAAAATCTCTAATGCCATTTTCATTGGACAACACTCTATTTTGATTCTTGATTTTTTGTGTAGTAAAAATATTAACTACAGCAGGTGCTGCTATATTTACAGCCTCACGGTAGGACGTCATCATTGGTGGCACATCATGTTTTACAGATGCTTTATCCTGTGTTTGTGTTACATCAGATGAAGTCACAGATTGAGGTGTTAATTTAGATGTACCTAGCTTTTGTGATTGCCAAAATAAAAAGATCACGATCACCACTATTGCCCATGGCAACCACTTCAATGCTTTACTCACAAAAAATGCCCTCATTGAACGACTTTAAGGTATTGATACCTATTATTTTATCATTTATTTTCAATCTAGATTTTACGAGACCAAATATCTAATCTACCATATTGCGACCATCAACATCATATTTAACCTAACATTACCTTCAAGAGGCGTATAGGCAATGGCACAACTTCACAACATTATCACATGGTGCGACCACACGTTAAAAAGCCATGAGTTTAAAGATTATGCACCGAATGGTTTACAAATTGAAGGATGTAAAGAAACCACATCTATCACCTGTGCAGTCACTGCCTCAATGGACGCTATAGAGGCATGTATCAAAAATGGCTCTAAACTACTTTTAGTACATCATGGGTATTTTTGGAAAGGTGAAGCCTATCCTATTAAAGGCATGCGTGGCAACCGCATAAAAAAACTCATTGAACATCAAATTTCTTTGGTGGCTTACCATTTACCGCTAGATGCTCATCCTACTTTAGGAAATAATGCTGCAATTGCTGACCTTTTAGAGTTAACTGATATTACTGCATTAGACCCAACGCAAAAACATCCGATTGGTAATATTGGAACACTCCCCATTGCACTGACTGCAGAGGAATTTAAAAATAAATTAGCTCAAGTCATTCAACCCAAGATTCTACATTTACCTGCGAATAAAACACATATTAAAAAAGTTGGTTTTTGTACAGGGGCTGCCCAAGACTTCATTGAACATGCTGAAAAACAAGCATGTGACGCCTACTTATCTGGTGAAGTGAGTGAACGAACATTTTATGAAGCCAAAGAACTGAATGTACATTATTATGCATGTGGACATCACTCCACCGAACGTTATGGTGTTCAACGTTTAGGACAAGCCATGTGTAAACAATTTGATTTAGATTATCATTATTTTGAACAAAATAATCCTGTATAAACTCCACAGAACGCTTACTCATCTTTTAATGATCAATACATTTCATATGCCAACATCTTCCATATGATCTCAAGAGACCAAAACCATCAAGTGGTATAAATATTTATACCACTAACCAATGTATACTCGTTCAAAGCATCATTTTATTGACTTTTACACACGCTTTTAGCAGGCACAATCGTATACATAACATCTAAGTGCACAGCGAGTAACATACTCGTACAGAATATATTTTTACTTATTCAATCATTGATCAGATTAAACCACTATCAATGATAGATCAGAATTTCTTCGAACAACCGCCCTGAGATCATTGATCAACCGAAACTTTTAAACATTCTTAAAGTCATCCAACCTAAAAGATTATCAATTTTGTTGATAAAATATGCTTCATTTAAAGTATCAATTGGTTTGTAATCTGATTTTTGATTTAGATTATGTCAATAAAGATTTAATACATATCTACATCGAGTCGATAAAACCCTGACTTAAAAACATTCATTTTAACTCTTGCGAATTTCATCATTTTTTATGAAAAAATGAGATGCAACATAGAAAAAGCCAATATTTTTCAAATTTTGAACATATACCACCTATTCATAGTAGATCGTTCATGCACTATTTCTCTTTTTTATCAGAGTTATCTCTATAAAAACACCACATATTGTTCAAATAAAAACCTACAATATTGATTTTGCTCATAAAAAATACAAACGATGGCTTTAAATTAAATATTTTCTTGACGACTTAACAGATCACCCATAAAATGCGCAACAGATTCTCCAATAGCTCAGTCGGTAGAGCGACGGACTGTTAATCCGCAGGTCCCTGGTTCGAGCCCAGGTTGGAGAGCCAAAACTTATTCTCCCATAGCTCAGTTGGTAGAGCGACGGACTGTTAATCCGCAGGTCCCTGGTTCGAGCCCAGGTGGGAGAGCCAAGATTCTAAAACCCCCTAAAGTATCTTAAAACTTTAGGGGGTTTTTTTATGCTTATTTATAAAAATAATCACCACGGCTGAAACGCTGTAAGATTAAATGATTGGCTTTAGGAAAATTTAATGCATCCATTTTATCAAACGCCACCCAAAACCAAGGTAAGTTTATTTTTTGAGCCTGCATTTTAGAAATCTCAGTAAGATATACATGCAAATTTACAATGACATCGTCATATTCATGATGAATACAATCGACTTGTTGATAATCTATAAGATTGATACCCACCTCTTCTAACACCTCTCGTTGACATGCCTGATCGGGCGTTTCACCTTGTTCTAACTTTCCTCCAGGAAATTCATTCTTATTGCCTTGATGTTGATGTTGCTCTCGTAAACCCACGAGAACAGATTGCTCATGAATAATTAAAGCAATGGCTACGTTTATTTCTGTTTTCAACATACTTCTTCACTCACATCACATTTAGTTTCTTTTATGTATACAAACTTTTTCATAAAAAGATGATTTTCCCATTGACAGCATTATTCGATAATGATTATCATTTATACCGTTAGCTAACGCCACGGAGAAGCAACCACATGAACGCACCTTTTAACTTATTTACACGCAGTACAAACACTGAAAACACACAAACTTTGCCAATGCTACATTCCAATAATCTTTTTGCCTTAGGTCGCGAAATTCGCATTATGCACGCAGGTGAAGAATATCGCTTACGTCTCACTCGTAATAATCGCCTTATCTTAACAAAGTGAAAACATTTAGCTTAACTTAGCCATAATTTTCATAAAAATAAACGTGGACAAAAGTAGTCTCAAAATAGAGACTACTTTTTTACAACGAATTGAATCAATGCATATTCTTTTTCAGTATGTCAAACACCCGTTGATCTAAACAATGCGACACATTAAAACGTATAAATTGATCTGCATTGTCCGATTGACTAAACACACAACCCGTCACCAAAATTAAACCATCATCACGACATTGTTTTGCCAATACATGTGCAGAGATGTGTGTAGGTAGTTTGCACCACAAAAACATCCCAGCTTTAGGAATAATCCAAGGTTCAATTCCAAGAAGTTTCAACTGTTGAACGGTATGCGTTTTTGCATAACTGAGTCGATGTTGCATCGCCTCTAAATGACGGCGATATTGAACATCTTTTAATATATGATGAACCAACACAGCATTTAACTGACTATTATTAAAATTACTTGCGATCTTTATTTTGGCCAATACTGCAATATGTTCGGGTTTTGCAATGATATATCCGCAGCGAAATGATGCAGATAACGACTTTGAAAAACTGCCAATTTGTATAACGTGTTCAAAATTTGATAACAATGCATACCTTGGCGCAGGTACTCTTTCAAAATCACAATATACATCGTCTTCAACAATCAACATGTGGTGCTCTTCAGCAATCTTTAATACTTTATGTGCTGTCCCAATATTAATAGACGCTCCTGTTGGATTATGCACTCCTGAGCTAGTAATATACATTTTGGGAGATTGTTTCATTGCTCGTAAGAATTGCTCTACATCTGGCCCATGTTGAGTAAAAGGTATGCTAATGACATGAATACCATGCAAGTTCATCAAACTAAAAAAATTAAAATAACATGGATCATCGACAAGTACCGTATCGCCTGCTTTAAGCCATACACGGCAAATCATGTCTAATGCCTGTGTTGCACTGTCTGTGAGTAATATGTGGTCATGATGAGTAAACGCACCTAGATCATTGCTCTTTTTGCTCAGAAGCTTTCTTAAGGGAGTATAGCCCAATACAGAGCTATAGCTTAATAAGAGTTCAGAAGAACTCTGTGAAAGCTCTTTCAATGATTTTTTGATGTGTGACTCTGGTAACCAATCCAACGGCAACCACCCACATGATGGGGTTAAACATTCTTTTGTTGCCATGAGCGATTGATGAGCCACCCAAAATGGATCGCTTTCTATGTGTTCAAATGTGGTTGAATGATTTATGGCAATATAAGAAGTATTTTTCACAAAATAACCCGAACCATGACGTACTTCAAGCTGACCATCTGCAAGCATTCTTTCGTAAGCTTCAAGTACCGTAGAAACAGATAGGTTCAACTGTTTTGCTAAAACACGTAAAGATGGCAACTTACTACCGGGGAGTATTTCATACGTCTTTATTTTTTCAGAAATAAACTGAATAACTTGGTTTATCTTTGTTTTTTTGCGATCCATCACAGTTAATATTTTCACTACATAACAGTTTATTTATCATATGCATTTATCTTTATTTTTTCTATGCATTTGTTTTATCAATACAAAAAATTTTATCTTATGAAATATTTAACATAGCAAGCCAGCAGATTGATTTTATAAGCACGTAAAAGCATAAATCTATCTGACAATCTATTCATGTATTTAGTGGTATGCGTTTTTCAATAAGCTTATCTCACGATCTGAAATATGATTGATTTACCGAGGATCACCCTAATGTTTTCATCTGCTTTTGATGCTCTGTTACCACGTGATTCTCTTATTTTCGTTATTTTGCAAAATTTTAGCGCCTATAGTCTTAATTTATATTTATGATCTCTAACATGGCGTAAATATTGTCTATAGAAAAAACCAATCGTATTGAAAATTATATAATATTTAGCCACCTGATGATTCAAGTTTCAAAATCATAGTGCATAAAAAAGACCGATATTAAATCAGTCTTTTTTCATCTATGTTGTCATCTTATTACCACTGTAATGGCTTATCACTTGACCCAGGCGTCATTTCAAAACCAGGCGATGTATCCACCGAGCCTGCATTAGATTTACCTGTTTGTAGTTTCAAACCAATTAAAATATCTTGGTAAAGCTCTTGAGCTACACGATCAGCAGTGGTGTTTTCTTGTCCAGACACTAAGTTCTGTGTAGAAAAACCTGAAAATGTTTTATTTAATGTACCTGCAGCAGCAACTTTGCTGGTATTTGCTTCAATCACACGCCACGTTAAACGTACTTGTTCAGCATTATCATTCAAACCGTACATCGATTGTGATGCTTTACCAATTTGAGTAATTTTACCAACCACTAAATAGTCTACACCAACTTTTTGCCCCAAACGTGCCAATTCTTGCGGTGCGCCATCCCAATTTAAAACATCATTTTCTTGTTGCATTTCACTGAAATATTGACGATCTAATACGCTCAGTTTTCCTGATTGAGTAATATGTGTACCTACTAAATCAGCCACTTCTGCACTAAATTCATCATCATACGATGCACCACGGGTCACGCGAAACGGTAAAATTGCAATTCGACTCATATGTTGATCTTTCACATTTGATTCAAATTTATTCACATATACGCGTACTTTAGCATGATAACTATTCGGTTTACCGGTCAAGCTCAATACTTGATAACGATTGACCGAACCAGATCCTGTCGTGTCTACACTAAACACGGGAGAAACTTGACTTTGGTAGTTCCACTCACTTCGGCTCATGCTTGTTTTGACAGTTGCTTGATAATCTACACGAGATGAAACTGAAGTACCATTTACAGATTGCACTGCTGTCAGTAGAGCTTGAGCAATCGCTTGTTGTTGCGTAGGGCCTGTACCTGAAGTGTCTTTCACCACTTCTTTTAGTCCAGCAAAAGTTGAAGATGTGGCAAAGCCAAAGAGCATTAAAAATGCATAAATATATTTTTTCATAATAAAAAATTTAGGTCGCGTAAAGATGGCATGTACTGATTGCCATCTTTACAAATAAAAATTACAGACCAAACGCAGCGCGTTTAGAAGCCTTACGAATTTCTTTTTCACCTGTCCACTCTACAATACCTGTTTGTAGATTAGTGAGTTTTAAAGTGAATTTATAATATACATCGCTCTTACCACCTGCATTTTTCACAATACTTGATAAGTTACCGTTGAGCATATATTCAGCACCCACTTGACCACCCGTACGTACAGATGTTGCTTGGTTAACCATACCACTTTGTTTTTGATAGGCAATCTGTTGTGCAACAGCACCTACTGATGTCATATCAACAAAACGGAATTTTCCTGAATTAATCAATTTATTTTGAATGGTATCTGTAACAGATTCTGTATCGATATGTTCTTGTGTTTTATTTTTAATACGATCAACAAACATCACTGGACGGCGACTTTGTGTCATTTGAATCACAGGTGGAAATGTCAACAAATCATCGACCATTTTATTGGCAATCATTTGTAAATCTGTAGAACCAAAATCTTTAGTTAATGTTTCTACAGACTGTGCATCGCCATAGCTTACATTTCCCGTTGTTGCACAACCACCGAGTAAAGCTGTCCCTAAAACAAGACCTGTAACGAGTTTCAATTTCATGTTTTTCTCTCAATTATTTCTTTAAATAAACAACAGCATCTACAGCTGATGGATTTGGAGCCAACGATTGAACGTTTTTTATTTCACGCCCTGTGAGTTGAATAGGTTTCCAAATAGCGCCTTCTGGATTAACCTCAATACCTTGAGCATCGACCCAAACAATCTTGTATAAAAAGTTTTTGGTATTGAAGCGTTGATTTTTAATTGCAATGGCAATTTTTTTGAGTGAACCCACCTCAACAATATTAACTCGATCTACCCCAATTTCAGTTAACAATACAGGGTTATTGGTTCGTGTCATGGCTGAGGTCGAGCCTGAGCTATCGGTATGTGTCATAAGTGCATTGGGTGCAGTACATGCACAAAGCACCGATAAAACACATGTTGTAAGTAATGCTTGGTAAAATTTCATACTAACCCTCTATTGATCTATTGCGCATTCGTTGCACTTGCAATCACATTACTTGTTAAAGATATTTTGTTATTAATATCGTAGGCATATACAAATATTGGTTGTGTTGTTCCTGCTGGAATGAGAATAGGTACACTATCACTTGATAAACCTGTCATTTGACTTAATTTCAGCTGATATGTTCCTGGTTTTAAATTTAAGCGAGCAATTTGCGTGTTACTTGGTAACGTTGACCATGAGCGTAAATCTGCATGCTCTGTAGCAACATTCATTAAGTTACCTGCCAATTGCCCCAAAGTACCCAATTGTTGACCAAGCTGTTGCTGAACAGCATATTTTGCAATCACACGTGCCGCTTGGCTTGATACTGTAGAAACCGTTTGCTCTTTCAGTTGTTTTACAGCCAATGCCCCAATATCACTCATCACATAGCTACGCTGTGACACTCGACCATCCACAGACACTTGAATTGGTTTTGGTGTTTGATAGGTAGAAGGATCATACATAGCAAATGCAATGCTCGTTAAGCCATTAGGTACAGGTAACGTAATTTTCTGCTCTATTTTTTGTGGCACTAACCCCTGTTCAATAAAAACAATCACAGGTACGGTTGCCATATTATGTTGTGCGCCCATCTGATCTACACGTTGAATATCTTGACCGATTTGCTGATCAGGTTGTAATTCATAGGCTTTTTTATAATCAACCAAAGCATCATTATACTCACCCATGGCTTCCCAAACATTGGCAGCCATATAAAATGCATAACTATTTTGATACGTATTTTTAATTTTCCCTGCAATTTGATCTAAACCAGATAAAGCATCATTTAGTTGAGATGGTGTTTCTGCACTGTCAAATTCTTCATTATCTGTGGCTTGTTTCTGAGGGTTTTTTGATTTTTCTTTTTCTACTTTTTTCGCCAATTCTTTTTCATGATTTAATTCAATATCACGTTGAAGTTGTTGTGCAACGCGCATTTCTATACCCGCAGCTTGCAAATCATGAATAAAAATATAATTTTTTGCTTGTGAAATATGAGCAAGTACTTGCTCATATGGTGCAACTAAATACGGTACAACTGAATCATTACTCAGCATAGACAGTGCTTTAAACCCCATACGGCTTACACTCACCACCGCACGATTATTTTGCTTGTCTAGCAGCTCAAAGGCTTTTTTGTATGCCTCTATGCTTTCTTGATACTTTTGGTCAACTTGATAAATTCGCGCTTTTTCTAACGTATACAAAACAGCATCTTTGCCTGTTTCTTTGTCTTTTAATTTTGCAGGGAGTGTCTCAGTACTCTCTAAATTCATGACCCCTCGAAAGTGATTACTTTCTTCTGTATATGTTTTAAAAGTACTTGCATGTGTAACTTGTGTCGTTAAGCATAGCAAAATACAGTAAATACCAGCACGTTTTGCATACGTTATTAATGCCATTTTCGTTCATCTTTTTATACTATAAAACGAAATGTATTATAATTGTATAGTTTGTATTTACAAGTGTAAAATATTACAAAATCTCGCTATTTTATAAAAATAATACTTGTGTCACTAAATTTGATTTAAATTAGGGGAACCACACGTAATACTTCATCTAGCGAGGTTAGTCCTTGCATAATTTTACGCGCACCTGCGATTCTAAGTGGTTCTACTCCATCTACTTTCGCCTGATGACGAATACGAGCAAGTGATTCATCTTGACTAATCATCTCTTTAATGGCCAATGATACAGGCATAAACTCATAAATCCCCATACGTCCTTTATACCCAGTATAACGACATGTTTCACACCCTACGGCACAATACGCCTGTGCAGGTACGCTGACGGTATAACCTGCGGTTAACTTCTTCCACGCTTGCTCATCAATTTCATCTCGTCGCTTACATACAGGACATAAAGTACGTAATAATCGCTGTGCCAACACACCAAGTAATGTAGAAGCAGTGAGAAAGGGTTGAACACCTAAATCATGCAATCGAATTAGACTTGAGGGGGCATCATTGGTATGTAGCGTAGAAAGTACCAAGTGTCCTGTCAGTGCTGCTTGAATAGCCATGTCTGCGGTATCTTGATCACGTATTTCCCCCACCATAATCACATCTGGATCTTGACGCATTAAAGCACGAATACCATCTACAAAACCCAAGTCAATGACATTATTCACCTGCATTTGATTAAAACTGGCTTCGATCATCTCAATTGGATCTTCAATGGTACATACGTTTACTTCTTCTGTTGCCAAATGCTTTAATGATGAATATAAAGTGGTGGTTTTTCCTGACCCTGTAGGCCCTGTCACCAAAATAATACCGTGGGTATTTTTGGTCATCTCTTGCCATTTTTGATATAGTTTTCGATCAAATCCTAATTGTTCAAACCCTCTGTCAAGCACCTCTGGATCAAAAATACGCATGACCATTTTCTCACCAAAAGCTGTTGGTAATGTGGCCAATCGGAGCTCTGTTTCTAGTCCTTTTATTGTTCTAGTTTTTAAGCGACCATCTTGTGGCTTACGTTTTTCTGCCACATTCATACGTCCTAATATTTTAATTCGTGCAATGACCGCAGTCATTGTATTGGTTGGCATTTGATAAATCGTATGCAAAATACCATCTATACGAAAACGAATGTTACTTTTGTCTTTACGAGGTTCTAAATGAATGTCACTTGCACCTTGCTCAAAGGCAAACTCTAAAACCCAATCTACGAGTTTAACAATATGCTGATCATTGGCATCAGGTTGATTTGATTGCCCAATTTCAAGTAATGCTTCTACACTATGCGTATCAAAGCGTTGTTGTTTTTTTTCTGACAAATAAACTGCACGACTCACCTGATAATATTCAGCAAGATAACGCTTTAATTGTTCAGGACTTAGTAAAACACGCTCAATCGTTCGTGGTTTAACACTTTGTTCAAGTGTACGCTGCCAATCATTAAAAAAAGGTTGATCCGTTGCAATCGTTACTGTTTCAGCTGTAGTTGCTACAGCCAAGATATTATTTTTAAACGCAAATTCTTGCGACATGACTTGCGTTAAGTTAGCGACATCTGCATTAAGTGGATCTATTGTAAATAAGGCCAAACCACTTTTATCTGACAACCAACTCATCAGTACAGATAAACTTAACTCTTGCTCTTTGTTATGTTGATGTTTTACTTTAAAGGTTGCAATCCATTGTAATGGATGCATGTGCATATTTTTTTTCTGACGTGGTGTGGTTTGTATGAGAATTTTATCGCGCTCACTCATCACGCCATCAGTCACAAGAGTTTGTAAACACCATTGTAAATCAATCAAAAAAGAATATTGAGATTGTTTCATGCGCAAATAACACCCACTAAATATATGACTATTCTATACTATTTTCCACATCAGATCTGTGTAATCTCCATGTATTACAACATATCAACACCTTGTAAATTAATAATAAAAACACCTGTTTCTGCCACTTTAAACTTTACATTTAAATTTGAAAATCTCAGACCATAAATACGTTCAGCGTCTTGTTGATATGCAGGCCGAGGATCAAGTGCCAATAGTTGCTCTAAACAGTATAGCTCTTGATTTGATGTATGGTTTTTACACAATAATTCTGCACGCTGATTGACTGCGTCAGATTGCCAAAAAATAGGTTTTTGCACAGGCGCATCCATAGCATATCCAGATTTTGCCTCAGGTATAGCATCTGAATACGCAATATACGGCTTAATATCTAAAATCGGTGTGCCATCTAATAAGTCACTGCCACTCACACACAAACGAACTGTGCCATTTTGTTGTTCAATCCCGACCAATTTTACGACAGACAACCCAATATTTGCAGGCCGATACATACTACGAGTGGCAAAAACACCCATTTTTTCATTCCCTCCTAAACGAGGTGGGCGTACTTGAGGCTTAAAATTAAGCTGTTTTTTATTGCCATGAAAAACCCATAAAATCCAAATATGGCTAAATTCAATAATCCCATCAAAAGCACAAATGTCATCATACGGCGCCAAAAAATCAACATACGACCGTACATCGACCAAATTAGGCTGTCTAGGTATACCAAATTTTTCTTTAAATGGTGATGTCATGGTGGCAATAATTGGGAAGTTTACAGATTCTTTCATCACTTTTTCTTATAAAGACCATTAAATATATTCAGTTTATAGACATTGAATTTAGATTAAAATAGAAGGTAATATTTATTCTTTGTAATTGGATTTTTGCATGGCTGCTTTTAACGTTGAACGTATTACAGAAGTTCACCACTGGAACGATACTTTATTTAGCTTCAAAACAACGCGTGATCAAGCTTTACGTTATAAAAATGGTCAGTTTGTCATGATTGGTTTAGAAGTTAATGGCAAACCTCTCATGCGCGCCTACTCTATTGCAAGTGCCAATTACGAAGAAGAGCTTGAATTTTTTTCAATTAAAGTACAAGACGGCCCACTTACTTCAATCTTGCAAAAAGTACAAGTAGGTGATGAAATTCTCATTTCTAAAAAACCGACAGGTACGCTTGTACACGATGATTTACTGCCAGGTAAAAATCTATATTTATTGTCTTCAGGTACAGGACTAGCACCATTTTTATCTATTATTCGTGACCCAGAAACTTACGAACGCTTTGAAAAAGTGATTGTTGTTCATGGTACACGTTTTGTCAGTGAATTGGCTTACCAAGATTTGATCTTAAATGAACTACCAAACCACGAATTCTTTGAAGAATTAGGTATTAAAGAAAAATTGGTTTACTACCCAACTGTTACTCGTGAAGAATTTCATACACAAGGTCGTGTAACTACGGCCATTGAAAGTGGTGAAATATTTGAAAAAATTGGTCTACCACGTTTTAATCGTGAAACCGATCGTGCCATGCTATGTGGTAGCCCATCATTTTTGAAAGATGTAGCTGCATTACTAGACCAACATGGTTTAAAAGAGTCACCACGTATGGGTGAAATGGGCGACTATGTGATTGAACGTGCGTTCGTAGAAAAATAATTTTACATCCTTCATATTAGCCGATGCACCTTGCATCGGCTTTTCATTTTCAATGTGAGCTATGTTATGATGGCTTGCGATTTCACGCAATTTTATGCACAATCCTTTCGTTTCACACCAACATTGACTAGCCACATGAGTTTAGACTTCTCCCTCATCCAGCAAATTGATGCCCATCTACCACAAACGCAGTGTGGTTTATGTGGCCATAGAGATGGCTGCTTACCGTATGCCCAAGCCATTAGCCAAGGCGAAGATGCAAACAAATGTATTCCCGGTGGTCAACCCGTTGCAGATGCACTCGCTACACTTTTAAATCGCCCAAAAATCGGTGCCTTAAACAGCGCGTGGCCCATCCAAGCCAATGGACGCCCGCAACGAATGAAAGCGGTTATTCGAGAAGATGAGTGTATTGGTTGTACAAAATGTATTAGTGCTTGCCCTGTAGATGCAATTATTGGCAGTGGTAAACAAATGCATACCATCTTTAGTGATTTATGCACTGGTTGTGAGCTGTGTATTGCCCCTTGTCCTGTTGATTGTATTGACCTGATTCCAGATTCAATGCTACTTAACCCAGACCAACAACAACGTGAACAAGATGATTTACGTGGTCGATATTACGCCCATATTCAACGAGAAGAACAACAACGCTTTGCACGGCGTGGCCCAATTGTAAAAGCAGAAATTAATACCCAGTTATTTGCTGAGTTTTCATCGCATATACAATCTGTCCCACAAATAAAATTACAACAAATTCCAGAAGAAAAACCAACGGCTGACCCACAAACGACCATTCAAATGGCACGCTTACGCACTCAAATTAAAAAATTAGAAAAGCAGCTTAGTGTACGAGAAGATGCTAAAAAGCGTATGCAATTAGAGCAACTTACACACCAAATGACAAATATAGAGACCATGTCATGACACGTAAAAACATGACCAAAAAAGACATTCAAATATTTTTTGAACGTCTTAAAATACAACGTCCCTCTCCAAAAACCGAACTTAACTATCAGTCTCATTTTGAGCTGTTAATTGCTGTTATGCTTTCAGCACAAGCTACAGATGTGAGTGTAAACAAAGCCACTGACAAACTATACCCTATCGCAAACACCCCCGAAGCTATTTATGCTATGGGTGTAGATGGATTAAAAGAATACATTAAAACCATTGGTCTATATAACGCAAAAGCTGAAAATGTCATTAAAACCTGTAAAATTTTAATCGAACAACATCAAAGCCAAGTTCCAAATACTCGAACTGCTCTTGAAGCTTTACCTGGTGTTGGCAGAAAAACAGCAAATGTGGTTCTAAATACAGCCTTTGGGCAACCTGTTATGGCTGTTGATACACATATTTTTCGAGTAGGCAATCGTACGGGCTTAGCCATTGGTAAAGACGTACTTGAAGTGGAACAACGTTTAATCAAAGTCATTCCTAAAGCGTACATACTCGATGCACATCACTGGTTAATTCTACATGGTCGTTACTGCTGTATTGCCCGAAAACCCAAATGTGGTGAATGCATTGTCTCCGATGTGTGTCGTTGGCCAGATCGCTTTGAATTTGGCGCCAATCAAATCACCTAAGTTATTTTTTATCTTTGGTTTTTTGTTGTAATTTTGGGTGTATCTGTCTTTCTCTAGCTTGCTTAGGTCGCTTGTTGTTTTCTTCTACCACTTGTTTTAACATTTTACGACTTTGCCATGCTAAACCTAGCAATAACAAAATACTCAATACAGCAAAAATCAGTAGTAAAACCTTCATACACCTTACTCACTTCACAATAAAAGAGCCTAAAAGGCTCTTTTATAAAAACAGTTTAATCAGACTATTGATCTAAAATTGCAAATAAGTCTGTTTGAACTGCATCAATTGCACGCAAGCCATCTAACTTGTTATAAGATGCGCTATTTTGCAAATGCGTACGTGATTGATAAAACTCAACCAATTGTGCTGTTTCTGCATGATATGCAGTCAAACGCTTACGAATGGTCTCTTCTTGATCATCTGGACGTTGGATCAAATCCTCTCCAGTGACATCATCTTTACCTTCTTGCTTAGGTGGGTTATATACCACATGATACACTCGACCCGATGCAGCATGCTGACGACGACCCGATAAACGTTGTACAATTTCTTCATCAGGTACAGCAATTTCGATCACATGATCAATCGTAATCCCTTCTTTTTCCAAGGCTTCTGCTTGTGGGATTGTACGAGGAAAACCATCAAAAATACAACCATTTACACAATCAGGTTGTGCAATACGTTCTTTGACTAAACCTAAAATAAGCGCATCAGACACAAGACCACCTGCATCCATGACACTCTTTGCTTGTAGACCAAGTTCAGTTCCTTCACGAATTGCAGCACGGAGCATATCACCGGTTGAAATTTGTGGGATATCATAGCGCTTACAGATCAGCTGAGCTTGTGTACCTTTACCTGCTCCAGGTGGTCCGAGTAAGATAATGCGCATTATAAATCCTCATTTAACAATAAATTTTACCAAGATATTCTGCCCAAGTAAGTTTAAAGCAGAACAACATCATATTATAAAAAAGCAACAAACAAATGTATTGTACCTGCAATAAAGCCTGTGACTCCACCAAGTACAATTAAAATCCACTCATCCTCTTGAAATGCAGGACGCAACAAGTTTTGAAACTCGTAGGGAGTAAGATCACGAATACGATCTCTAAACATCGTAAATATTTTACGTGCACGACTTGCATTAAATGCAGGATCGCTTACGGGCACCATCGTAATTTCTATTGAGCGGTCAATCAAGTCTGTTTTCAGCTTTGCGTACTCTTTTGGACCTAAAGATAATTGCAATGTGGTTCTGACAAGAGGTGTATCTGTAATATAGTTAATATGTTTTTTAACAATTTGTCTGGTTTTTTCTTTCTGTCCACCATACATCATTTCGGTCATAATCGTCTTTAAAGTAATGAGCTCTTCAGTAACGACTTTTGCAAACACATCAGACACTTCAAGTTGACGTTTCATAAACGCCCCTTGAATATTATACGTTCCCACACGTGGTCGGACAGGTATAATCCAAGGAAATCCATGATTCTTTGTCCGTTTAAACCACTGTGGATATTTGACATAGTGTGGATGCAACGGATTAAATACCATCCAAACTGCAATCCAATTGGTGAGTAACCCCCAAATCGCTGCCCAAAAAGGAACCGTCCAGTGCCAGGGTACAATAAACCATACCAACATTTGAATAAGACCAAAGAAGCATCCAATCAAGGCACTAATGTGCCAAATAAAATCAATTTCTTTTTGTCCGACTTTTAAAAACATTTTGACCATGAGTTTTCGGTCATTTTCCATTTGATGAACGACCATTTCTCGCATATCGACCAAATCTTCGACATGATCAGTCAAATCAACTACCAAATCATGTAACAACTGTGGCAGTTGTTTATGCGCATGCTCATAAATACGTCTTTTTATTGCAAAAGGTATGTTTTCCCATAATATTGCATTACGTTCGTACATCACCTCATCAATCAGGTGTTCTAGTTCAGCATTGATCTGTTTTCCAATAATCTCTGCCATTTCATCGGGATCCATGGCATCTAAAAACTCAGCCAACGAACCAATCTTTTTTAGCGTATTGTCAGTAATAATGCCTGAAATACGACCCGCTTTTCGAGGTACGATGCCCTGCCAACCGAGAGGAATCGGCCCAATATGAATCCCCCAAAACTTTACAGGATAAAACACCATGCGCAATGCCATCCATACATGCGCCCATGTTACAAAAGCAGTCACAGGAATAATACTTAATACCGCCCAATGATCCGGCCTAAGCCAAAACACATTCCAAAGATGACTGATATAATCCAACATGTATCCACTCTCTAGTCGTTTACTTACAGATTTTTTGATCTGAATTAAAGAACTTTAACTTCAAATACCTAAGTTTGATACATGAAAAGAAATCACCATCAAAACAGTATAAAATCTTATATTACGCATGCATAAACTATACTAACACGCAACTCAACTTCAATCCTAAATAAAAGATGAGTAGAATTTTAGACTTTTTAGCATCTATGTGCATTACACGCCTAAAATAACATCATCTTTATAAGGGTCAGAAAATACAATATTTTCTATTTTACTTAAACTTTAATACTATTTTAATATTTATATTAATTGAGGTACATTGTTGCGACCTCACATGCCTTAGTTCATCATGAACAATTGCATGATTGCGGTAAACACCAATCGTGATCTAAAAAGTAAGGATTTACACCTTGAAATACAATAATCTTCAAGCCTTCTTAAGCACTGTAGAACAGCGTAACCCACATCAACCAGAATTTCTACAAGCTGTAGAAGAAGTGATGGCAAGCTTATGGCCTTTTATTGAGAAAAACCCTCAGTATACTCAACAAGGTTTGTTAGATCGCTTAGTAGAACCTGAGCGTGTGATTCAATTTCGTGTTGCTTGGGTGGATGATCAAGGTGAAACACAAGTCAACCGCGCATTTAGAGTTCAATATAACTCAGCACTTGGCCCATTTAAGGGGGGCATGCGATTTCATCCTTCTGTAAATTTATCGATTTTAAAGTTTTTAGGTTTTGAACAAGTCTTTAAAAACTCACTGACCACCTTACCAATGGGTGGTGGCAAAGGTGGTTCTGATTTTAATCCAAAAGGAAAATCAGAACATGAAATTATGCGATTTTGTCAGGCGCTGATGATTGAACTATATCGCCATTTAGGTGCCAATACAGATATTCCTGCTGGCGATATTGGCGTTGGTGGCCGAGAAGTAGGCTACATGGCTGGCATGATGAAAAAATTAAGCAACGACACTGCGGCTGTTTTTACAGGGAAAGGCATTTCATTTGGTGGTAGCCTCGTTCGACCTGAAGCGACAGGCTATGGTACAGTATACTTTGCACAAGAAATGCTAAAAACGAAACAACAAAGCTTTCAAAATAAAAAAGTTTCTATTTCAGGCTCAGGAAATGTTGCCCAATTTGCCGCTGAAAAAGCCATTGCTTTAGGTGCCACAGTCGTCACGCTTTCAGATTCACAAGGAATGGTTTACATTCCAAATGGCTTGACCCTCGACCTACTTCAAAGTCTCATGAAAATTAAAAATGAGAAGCGTGGGCGTATTGCAGATTTTGCTCAAGAATATCATCTTCAATACTTTGAGAAACAAACACCATGGCATATTCCAGTAGATATTGCACTACCTTGTGCAACTCAAAACGAACTCAGTGGTAAAGACGCTGAAGTATTGATTAAAAATGGTGTCATGTGCATTGCAGAAGGTGCAAATATGCCATGTACTTTAGAAGCAGTAGAAAAGTTTATTTGTGCAAAAGTATTATATGCCCCCGGCAAAGCATCTAATGCAGGGGGTGTGGCAACTTCAGGATTTGAGATGTCACAAAATGCGATACGTTTGTCATGGTCTCATGATGAAGTAGATACTCGCTTAAAGCATGTTATGCATGACATTCATCAAAACTGTGTCAAATACGGTACGAAAGCAGATGGTTTTGTCAATTATGTAGATGGTGCAAATATTGCAGGATTTGTAAAAGTTGCAGATGCTATGTTAGCGCAAGGCGTTTTCTAAGCACGTTTTATGTAATGATCCTCAAACCAATGTCGTTTGAGGATCATTATAAAGCTACGCCATATCACTCAAAAATCAGTAAACATCGCGGATATATCATCATTTTTTCCATGCAGCATACCGCTGATGTGTAAAATATTTACACAATAAACGTATTTTAGTCTTTATTCATCCTAAGCTTCGGTTAAAATAGCACACTTTTCACCTCCCCTTTTGCTGATGTCGTCTATATGAAGCAACACTTTCCGCTCAAAAATGTGCAACAAGAAAGAAAGATTTATCGGAATCGTGTATTTATTGCCGTAGGAATCGTGATATTTTGCTTTGCAATTTTAATTTCACGTTATATCTACTTACAAGTCGTTCATCATAAAGACTTTGTGACAGCATCAGACAACAACCGTATTCGCTTACAACCAATTGCGCCTACTCGTGGTTATATTTACGATCGTAATGGGATTTTGCTTGCAGACAACTACCCCGTATTTACAGCAACCTTGAGTAAAGCAGATGTCGATGATATTGCAGATACTGTTACTCGTTTAACCACTGTACTTAATCTCAATCAAGATGATATTGATAAATTTACTGCACGTATAAAAACAGCCAAAAAAACTGAACGTGTTGCATTAAAATTGAATTTAAATGAAGCCGAGATTGCTCGCTTTAGTGAAGCAAAGTATTTATTCCCAGGTGTGCAAATTGAAACACAAATGACTCGCTATTATCCTTATGGTGAGCTTTTTGCGCATGTAATTGGTTATGTTGGGCGAATTAACGATAAAGAACTTAAAAATATTGATAAAGACCTATACGCAGGCACAAACCTGATTGGTAAAATTGGTGTAGAACGCCAATACGAATCGTTATTACATGGTACACCGGGTAACGAATCTGTCGAGGCAGATGCCCACGGTAATATTTTACGCCATCTTGGACAAAAACAACCCACTCAAGGGGATGACCTTTATTTATCGATTGATTATGGATTACAAGTTGTTGCCTCTGAACAACTGGCAGGGAAACGAGGAGCCATTGTTGCAATTAACCCAAAAACAGGAGAAATCTTGGCTTTGGTGTCGAGTCCAAGCTTCAACCCTAACTTATTTGTTACAGGGATCAGTGGCCCAGACTATGCATCCTTAAGGGACAATCTAGATCAACCTTTATATAACCGTGCCGTGCAAGGTACTTACCCACCCGGTTCAACCATCAAGCCTATGGAAGGTTTAGGTGGTATTCATTTTGGTGTTGTCGATTGGGGGACAGCAATTCATGATCCGGGTTACTTTCAACTCCCAGGCGACTCACATAAATTTAGAGATTGGAAAAAAACAGGCCATGGTGTGGTCAATATGAGTAAAGCCATTCAAGAATCTTGCGATACTTACTTTTATGTTTTATCTAACCAAATGGGTATTGATCGCATGAATGAATGGATGCGTCAGTTTGGTTTTGGTGCTAAAACAGGCTTAGATTTACCCAGCGAAAGTTCAGGTATTTACCCAAACCCCGAGTGGAAACAAAAAGCATATAAGTCAAAATGGCTCAAAGGTGAAACAATTTCGGTCAGTATTGGCCAAGGTGCTTTCACTGCAACACCTGTTCAACTTGCCATGGCAACAGCCATTGTTTCTAATCAGGGCAAACACATTACCCCACATGTTCTATATAATGTAAAAGGCGCTAAACCACATACTGTTTTAAATGAACCAGATGGCGAAGTTAAATTTAATGGCTCGCCCGATGATTGGGTAAAAATGCGAAATGCCATGATTGATGTGATTAATCAAGGGACAGGACGTAGTATTCGTACCAATGCATACCAAATTGCTGGAAAAACAGGAACAGCACAGGTCAAAAGTATTGCACAAGGTAAAAAATATAATGAAGCATTATTAACGCATAGACAATATGACCATGGTTTATTTGTTGGCTTTGCACCTGCCGATGATCCTGAAATTGCCATTGCAGTCATATGGGAAAATGGTCGTCACGGGGGGGCAGCTGCACATATTGCCAAACCAATCTTAGATTATTGGATGGTTCAACGTAAAAACAACCCAATACAACCGACAGCTCAACAGGTTAACGGTGGTCTAATGACCGCAGGCATTCGACCAAGCCAACTGCCGAGTGGTGGACGTATTTTAGAGGCCGACCCAAATGCTCTCCCAAACAACTCAACCGCACGTCGCCCTCAGCGAACAAACACGCCAAACAATAGCCCACCTGCACCAACTGCATCTAATCCAGCCGATGATAGTGATATAAGTGATTAAAGAAAATGAAAAATAAATTACGCATTATTGGTGGTCAGTGGAAACGTCACCAGCTTAGTTTTGCAAGTATTGACGGTCTGCGCCCTACGCCTGATCGTGTGCGAGAAACACTTTTTAATTGGTTAATGTGGGATATTCAACACGCTCGTGTACTTGATGTTTGTACAGGTTCTGGTGCCTTGGCATTTGAAGCACTATCACGCGGTGCTCAATCTGTGTGTATGATTGAACCCAATGTAACTCAAGTAAAGCATCTGCAACAAAATATTGATTTACTCGATGCCAAAGCACAGTGCTCATTACATGTCGGTACAGCTCAGGTTATACTCAATAAAATAACCGATACATTTGATGTTGTGTTCTTGGATCCACCGTATAGTCTTGATTTGTGGCAAACACTTGCAGAACATATCGAACCTAGACTCTCAGAAGGTGCTTTTATTTATATTGAAGCAGATCGTGACTTAAGCACGTTACAACTTCCTCATGATTGGATACAAAAAAAACAGTTAAAAGCAGGTACTATTCGAGCAGGGTTATATCAAAAATCATCGTATTAAATCAGCATCATGTTTTCAATGCATTGGCTCATGTTAAATACGTCTATGTACTACTGTCATCATCACAAGTAGTACATATTTTACTGTAGATATGATTCAAATTATTAGCCAATATTTATAATTAGCAAAATAATCAATCATTTGAGCTTTTTCTAAATAAATTCTCATCGAATTTAAATCTAAAGCGAAGATATGCCCCTTGAAGGGTCGTATCACTTTCTACCAAATCATCGTCTTTATAACCCGAAAAATTATACCCTGCCGAAAGCCATAAATTTGCAGCGAGTAAATATCCAGCTTCGGCACCAAGTAAAATACGTTGGCCCGATGTTACATTCGACCATAATGCACCTGTATGTACACCCGCATCCCAACGATCATTAATATCGTACATCATACGGGCATTTAACATATGTGTGACACCACTAGACTCTAAACTAGAAAAAGTCATATTCACACGTTTAACAGCATATTGACCAGACAGTGTTAATTCTTTTGTTGGATGATAATTAACATGATTCGATAAAATATAAACATGCTTTAGATAAGCATTCGTCAAATCTGTTTGATTATGATCATACCGATATTCAACCTTTGATAAAGCATCAAATCGATTTCGCTCAGTATCTCGGTATGCCCATCCCAATTGAAAACGATTAATTAAACGATCTCCACTGGTCTTCGTTTGACTATCGGTTTGACTCAAAATATTCTTGGCCAAAAATGTAACGTCATCAGAATATTTATACGCTAATCCAAGTGTATTTAAAAAGGTGTTGGCCTGATCTGCTAAACGCCCTTCAATACGCGCCACTGTTTTCCAAAGAGGATTTTTTAAATATTCAATCCCTAATGTTGCAGCTGTACTTTCTGAATTACTGCTATTGGTGGCAGATAAAGCTTTGGTTTGCTCAAAACTTGCATTGGCATAAAAGCCTTTTTCAAGCTCCCAACGATTACGTAAGCCTATGGCTGCCTCCGCCTCACGGGCACTCATGCCGTCACGTACTCGATACTCACTAAATGCCGTACCGTTGTTGTTATATTTACTATCAAGACCAAACACGGTGACATTTTTACGTTCACTGCTATTTAAATCATATAGTCCATTTAAGCTTGAAATCAGTTCATGACGGCCATACGCTCTTAATTTAGAATTGATTTGGTAGTTTGCCCCTAATGCAAAATTTCTACGTGCTGCGTCTGTCGCATCTTGTTCATACTCCACAAACACATTAGACCCTTGCCAAGGCAATTGACTGGTTAATTTGGTTCGTAAAGTTACTCCATGATAAGGTGTGGTTTTTGTCGTACTTGATGAGTCAACCACTTCTGATTTATCGTAATATTTCACACCAAGCTCTAATGCAAGAATTCGATGAATGGCTCGCTCTATACTTGCAGAGATGCCTTGATTGACGCCATTGATTTGATCTTCTGTTCGAATGGCTTCTAATTTTGCAAGACCTACTTTTTTAAATTGAACACGGCCTTTTACACCACTTTCTTTGCGTCCTGCCGTAATCGGTGCAGCCGTATTATAAAATCCACGATCTGCCTGATTATGATACAGTTTTAGATCTACATCTTTATCTGCATAGGTGACTTCAACACGCCCTGCATTGCCTGAAACTTTTCCAGATGCATCAGGCTCAACTTTTGTTTGTGTGGTGCTGATTAAATCACTATAAATATTTTCTGAACGAGCCACTTCGGTAATTAATTTACCTTTTTCATTGGCAAACTTCACCACTGTGTTAACACTTGCCAGTTGATCTTGCGTCAATGGATTATCGCTTTTCACATAAGCTGCGCCTACTTTGGCTTGCTGTGTTACTTTCATTGACGCAGAGGTTCCAGCGACTGTATATGTTTCACCACCTTGGTCAGACTCTACAGTGATTCGTAAATAAACTGGATTTAAGTCTGCATCAACGCTTGCCACAGGTTCTTTTAAGTAAATACTATTACTAAATGAATCCACCTCATAGTCAGTAAAACGATTTAATGTTGTACGTGTAATAATTAACCCAGAGTTATTACGATCACGCGTAATAATTTCCACTTTTTCACTATTATCACGAATATCTTCTACACTCAGCCCGCCTAAACTATAAGGACCTGAAATTCCCATTGCACGTTGTTCATTAACAACCTGTTGGGTATTTGTACGGGCTGCAAACGCGGTCACTTTATATCGATCACTCTCTAAAGCGCCACGAACCCCTGTTAAAGATCGATTATATTGCCCTAAAGCAAGCCCTTCATCATTTTCAGTTCGTGTGACGTAATCGCCATACATTACATACGAACGTCCCTTATCTACACGCACATACAATTTACTGGTCGATTGTGCATCAAAACCTTTGGTTGCAGAATCACCATAGACTGGATAATATTCATCTGGGCGAATATCACGAAACAGGCGCTGATTTTTATCTTTGTCAGAGTCATATGCCAAGGTCAGTAAATATTCACCTTTAACTTGACCTTTTAAAAACAGTGCAGCTCGACCATTAATACTACGCTCGCCGTTGTGAGAAGATGAAATTTCACTCAGCTCTTCTTCAAAACCATCATTTGAATGATTCAACCCCCCATGTTTTGGATCAAATTTTTTAAAGTTGATTGATCCTTCTAACATACCTACAGCAATAATCGGTCTTAAATCGGGTAGAAAACGTATTGGTGTATTCGCATGAAAAATACCACTTTCTACCGACAATACCCCTTCGCCTGCTTCAATCGGAGCAATAATCGGTACAACTAAACGACCACCTTCAACAAAAACTTGTGTACCTGACTGTTTAGGATCTAAATCAACTAAATCAATTTTCCCAATAGAACTGTCTAGAGTAACAGGGGTACGGCTTGAAACTGGTGTGCCATGACGATCCACAATATTTAAAATCACATTAAAACGATCATAACCATTGGCCTGTACAGCCACAGAACTTGGTTCAAGACGTAACTGATCCAATTGGTCAGGCGCAATAACCTCAATTCGTTTTTTTTCTCGAATATTTCCCATCATATCGACTTGACGTGCTTCAATTGTATTACGCCCCACTTGAAGATCGATGCCAATAAAGTCAAGACCTGCCACTTGAAAGCTTGGTAATACCGCTCGTTTACCCACACGTTTTTCTGATACTTTCTGATCATTGACCCATAGCTCTAACTGCGTGCCCGCAGTACCTTTAAGCTGAATAGATGTTTGAGGATATGCAAGCACTTGTCCATCTTTGAGATTCAGAATATCTAACTGATGATTGGTTGCATTTTCTAAAGCAGTCTCTAAATTGACCATTTTAGTCACATCACTCGAACCCTCTCCAACATGCGTGTTTAATTCTGCATCTGTTTTTGATGGATCAGGTTGAAACTGTACTTGTTTTAATTCTTTTGCTTGTTCTTTAGAAAAATCAAGATTACAGTTTGCAGAAAATCCTTGAGTTGCAATACACCCACTAGCAGGTTGGCTACGCACATCAGTCACTTTAGAAAATACAGGATCTAAGGTAAGATCTGAACGTAAAATTTGATCTAAGTTAATATCTTGTTCAACTTTCTTTTTTCGCTCAGTGACTTTTTGTATCAATGATTGCGAACATGTCAAATCACTGTCCACCAAAGCAAAGTCTGCTCGATGTAATTCGCCACGTTTTAAGTCGACAAAGCGACTCTGAGCATCGCCCGCTTGACGATTACTGATTACCAACAACTTAGATGCTGTTGGCAAACTTGTACTGTCGACTTTTAATACATGTGTTTTTGCACTAATGCCATAAAAATCATATTTACCTTCACCATCGGTAATAATATAACTACCATCTTCAAGATAAATACGTACACCAGGTACTCCCATTTCTCCGGGATCTTGAATGCCATTTTTATTACAGTCAGTAAATACTTTACCGACAATAAAACCATCAGATATCATTGCACCAGGCGTGACATCGACTACAGCAAATGCTTCGTTAGATTCTGTGCCTTGTTCATCTTTTGCACGAACACGATTAATTCCGTCACCATTGAGTGCATTTGGCCCAATGTACACTCGATACTGTACTTTTACTTCTTTATTGGGATTAAGTGTTCCTAGCCCAAGTTTAAGATAAGGCCCTTTGCCACCAATAGGGTCAGCAACTTTTGTCCCATCAACACGCATCGACCCTTTCATGTAGACGAATCCTCTTGGCAACGTATCTGTTATCGCAACATTCGTTGAATCTACTGCACCACGATTCGCAACAGTCACTGTATATTCTTCAAACTCACCAATTTCTGCAGTTTTACTTGATGCTGCCTTTTTCACAAACAAAGATGAATTCGTAATTGAAATTTTAGGATCAATCGGAATATCAACATTAAGCGCAGGATCGCCCTCATTTAACGTAAATTGGCCAGCATAAGACCACTTCAAATCTACAGCTTTATCTGCGCCAAAATTCGGATATACCGATCGATCACTGACAAAACTGTACGTTGTATTCCCCGGGATCGTTTGGGTATCAACAGATATACTATACGTACCTGCTTTTAAATGAGGATACGCAAATTCACCTGTACTATTGGTCACCTGTGTTGCAGGAATGGAAATGAGCTCACCCGTTTTTTCATCATTTTTAAATGCAGTATTATCTTTAATCGGTTGACCATTTTGATCTAACAATGTGACCGTTGCACCTGCTACAGGTAAGCCTGTTTTTGCATCAAATACAATACCGTATGGGTCTATTAATACATTGGCACTGACGTTTTCAAAAATTTCAGTGGATTGACCTTGTACGTCTGAACAGTCTGTTAAACGAATATCAACACTGTCTCGCTTCGTTGTTTGTAAAACAAAATCGTGTGCTATGCCCTTATTTGACAGTGCTGTAGGCAAAGTATAGCGAAATATTCCTGTATTTTCGCCCGTTTCAATCCCAAAAACTTCTTCAATATCCCCTGTTTTTTTAGATGTAATTCTAATTTTTACTCGATCCACCGTATCACGATGTACATTACAACTCGAGCTTTTTGCTTCTATATTGAGTGAATTACCAACAACACCTGTTAATACCACATTTTTAAAATCAGTTGAATTGTTGGAAATTTGCGTTAATCCAGATACCACCGTAGATGCGATGTTAGAGCTGACATCTTTAGAGCCATTAGATCCTGCATAAGATACTTTATAGGTATTTTTTACCGTTGTTTTTGCAATGTACGTATCCATGGTCACAACCAAATCAATCAGCTCTGACGTATTTGGAGCAACACGTGGAAATCCAACCACCAGTTGGCTCACTTGGGTTAAATCATTCGGTACAACGCTACTATATGTATTATTAGTTAATTTATATAATATTTTAGCTTGAGGGTTTTGCACACTGGCTGATTTAAACACAGTATTTGGAGGAATATCATCGACCAATAGTACTAATTTTTCGGTTTGGCCATCTACCACTACATCAATAGGTTGCGCTGTTTTTTTGCTTGGATTGGTCAAATTTAACGTATAATTTAAGTCATGGTTTGCTGTTGTCGATGGTGTAAATGTCTTTTGTTGCACATCTATATTTGCCACAAGACTTGCACTATGGTTTATTGCACTGTCTGTAGTTGTAGCAACGACGTTTGAGTCTTCTAACACTTTTGCCTGAATGGGTAAATCGTATTGCTTACCCTCTACTAAATTGGCCTGAGTGGTTGCAACAACCCATAGATTTACACTTTGCCCCATTTGTAAAGGCACATGTGTCGTTATCGCTTGATCTGTTGTATCAAATTGACCATTTTGATTACTATCGATGTAAATTTTAACATCATTAAATTCATTTGTTGTAGCTGCTTCTAACTGAACATTAACAGCGGCATTACTATGGTTTATTAAAGAGTTTGCCCAAATCACACGTGTATTTGGTTCAGTATCAAGTATTGATGATTGCGTCAATGCAATAGCATACAATGCAGATACATTCACCTCTACCGCATTAGAAATAGACTGTTGTGGTTTATTATTGATATCAATAAAATTTGCATAAGCAACATTTTGAATTGTAGTGCCCGCGCTCGGAATGCTCGACGCATGACTATACTGGGCGGACAATATAGATATTGTTAACGTAGATAACATAAAAGATATGTTTTGACATACTTTAATTTTATTCTGTCGTAGCACAGTATTTTACCATTCAACCAAATCATTTAAATAAAAAATTGTATGTGGGCACTTGCTCAGTGCAATTGCCCACAAACCCAATTCATTCATTTTGAACAAGAAAAATTGTTCATTGAATATTAATTATTTACTTTGATTACAAACTCTAATACAGCATTTGAGTTTGGTACAAGCGGGGTTTTTTCCGCAGCTACTGTACCGGTTGAACCATCACCTAACGCCTTTGTTGACGGACTTAAGTCGGCATTGGTTGCTAATGGAGATACACCACTAATCACTTTTAATGTAGTGTATGCAGGGGTTGCATCACTAATCACAACATTAGTGACATTTGCATTACCTTCGTTATATGCGGTGATTTTATATTTCACGCACTCACCCGGTTTCGCAGACACTGTGTTTTGCGTATAGCTAGATGATTTAATAGCACCTGTTGAACAATCTGCCAACACTTGCTCTTTCACCAAACGAACCTGACCACTAGTGACTGTGGTTGAGTCTGTATTCACAAGATCTGCTACTGTTTGACCACCAACAACGGTTGGCTTAATCGTCAATGTTACGCCACTTGTTGTACCTGCAGTTGCACTGGTTGGTGACTGTACTTTAATAAGCAAGTTGACAGACTTACCACGAGCAATACTTCCCGTCACGGCAGCAAGATCATTACCTGTGACTAATTCATTGGCTTGACCCTCTCCATCATTGTTCAAGTCGACAAATAAACTGGTCACCCAACCATTTGCTGCCTGATCATTGACCAACGTGAACGGTAAGCTACCTGCTGTAGCGCCTTCAGTAATGTTACTGTTGTTGGTCAGTGTATGTGTATAAACCACTGTACCACCTTGCGCCACTTGGCCAGTACGGTCATTTTGCAAGCTTATTTTACGTACCGTTTCTACAATAACACGATCAGACATGACATCTGTCAAACCTGTTGCAGGTGATGCCACCTTAAATAAAACTTCTTGATTACCCGCTTCAGCTTGGCTTGGTGGCGTAACCAACGCAACCAATTGCACACTACTACCGCTTGGAATATTACCTGTATTGGTAATTGGCCCGCCTGTTGGATTACCCGAGAGATCTGTTAAGTAATATTGAACTGTCCAACCTTCTGGCAATGCAACAGCGGTCGATAAATTGTAGTTATCTCCGATTGCACCGCTATTTTTTACAGCCAATGGAAAGCTTATAGCTTGGCCTGGTTTCGTTGATTTAGTATCAATATATTGTGCTGTATCTTGACCAGATGCACCTGGTGTTGTTCCTTTACTATCAGTTGAGTCACCATTTGACAAATCGACAGTAGATGCAACAACCTGACTGATCACCAACTTAATGGTATCTGTCGCTGACGCACTACTATTACTTACAGGTGCAGAGGTTAGTACTGCATTAATTGGTGTTGCTGGTGCAGGTGTTGGCGTAAAGTAACTTGAAGGAAGCGTAACTTTAGACACCACTTGATAAGTTGCACCGCTTGCCACAGGCCCTGTATCTAAAACACCATCACCGTTGGTATCGGTTAACGGTGTAACACCATCGGCTTTAAATAGCTCAACAATACTACCTGTAGGTAAAGCATCTTTATTAATTGTAATATTATATGCTTCGGTCACATTACCTGTATTATGAATGACAATTGGTTCACCACTATCATTGGTTAAACCAAAGCTTACAGGAGTGCCTTGTGTCGTTGATCGTGTGATTACATCGGGTGTTGGTGTATTAGTGGCTTGTCCATCGGCAAAGGCATCTGAAAGACTATCGTTCATTGTCCCTTTTTTAACACCAAGCACAGTCACATCATTGGCATTAGATGATGTTTGACCTTCAGGGCCAGATCCATCTGGATCCACATACGCCACGTTTGTAATTTTACCTGCTGAAGTGTTTTGAACAACTTGTACTTTAAATTTCAATACACCTGAGCTGTTTGCAGCAACCGTTGGTAGCACTAATGTTGCTTTACCTGATGCAAAGTTATAACCGTCAGTATCTGTGTTTGAGTCATTCAGCGCAGTGCCATTTAACGTAGCAGATCCTGCAACATAAGTTAAACCTGTTGGCAAGATATCCGTGATCGTCACATCTTTTGCTGTGGTATTACCAGTGTTTTGATACGCTAAACTATATTCTACTTCACGTGATGTTGCGCTTTCTTTAGTTGCATCTACATTTTGTACACTTGCAGATTTAACCAAACTGATCACAGCACCATTGGTAATTTTTACAGTATCTACATTTTTTGCATTAATACTTGTATCAAAACCACTAGTTGCAGAGACGGTCAGTTTACCAAGATCACCTGCAGTCACATTACTGCTCGCTGTTGTGGCTTGTACAATTAAATTAACTGATTCACCCGCTGCAATATTTACACTTGTGATTGGGGTTTGACTGTCTGGAACACCATCTTTATTGGCATCTAGATAGACTTTTAGACCACTAAAATCATAGTTATCTGTTGAATTGTCACGGCCATCATTGTTCGTCACACCCACGGTAAAGGTATCAGAACCATTACCTGTGTTAGTTAAGGTATGCGATAAAGATACCTGACCATTGGCATTGGCTGTTTGTGTTTGATCGGCAGTTAAAGTAAAACTTGCAACTTGTAACACGGTCGTTGTAACCACGTTAGATGTCACAGTTTTACTAGATCCATTACTGTCTGTATAACTTGCAGATGCAATGTTACTAATATTGGTTCCTGCGCTTGGCGCAGCAGCATTTGTGGCTGAAACAAATGCTGTACCACCTGCAATAAATGCAATTGAAGTGGCAAGTTTGGTCAACTTTAAACGTTGTGTTTGACTAAACATTTGGAAATTTCCCCGATTGAAATACTCAATATGTTTAACAAGCGTTCCTGACAAAAACACTTGTTAAAAGTAATACGTTAATACACGATGAACTTACAAAACTAAAATCGCTTTTGACCATATCTGATCAAACATAAATAAACACACATACTCATCCCTTAACCCAAAGTTTAGATCATTTTCATCTGTCATCATTTGGGTTATTTGGCTTGAGGTTTCTCAGTATTCACACGTGTTTGTGCTGACACTGTAATTGATTTACCCGCCGGAAGCACGGCAATTGTCCAGCGTAATGCTCGGTAGTCTTTGAGTGAAACATTAACTACTTGTTCGCCTTCTTTACGTTTTAAAGGCATTGGGGAGAAATTTATACCGTCTATACTTGCTGTTGCATTTTCTGGCTGAGCTTTCGCCAAAAAATGGGTCTCTACAGGTAGTGGCAACGTAGCCACTAAGTTTTTAATATCACCTGATGTATTGTTCATGTAGGTTGCACGATACTCAACCACATCATTTGGCTTAACATTCGTGACTAATTTGGCAGTTTGTTTCCCATCATTACCTGTACTCATAAGATAGGTTTTTAGCTCAACAGAAACAGGCTCTTTTGTCAGCTTTGCTTCAGCAGAAGCATGGCTCACTAAAACCATGCTCACTACACCAATCAGTCCTTTTACCCAATCCTTTTTCGAATGCACCTTATTTGCCCCTAAATTCAATACAAAGCACTTCTTTGCTTGAATAGTTTCTCACATATTATTCAAACAATCACTATATTGTATACATACAATACACTATTGTGTATATTTTTGTTTCAAATTTAACTTTATTTAAAAAACATCTACTGTGGTACAAAAATGTAAATAAAGACAATATATTTTTTAAAATAATGTCATTTAGAAGATTAGGCGCATAAATGACTATAAAGTTTGACATAGATATCTTATTTATACCCAGATCACTTTATTTATGCAGATAGAGCTTTTTATTTTAAGAATAATCTCAATTCAATAAAATAACATATTATTCAAATCAATTCACTTTTACCTTCACATTCAATCAAATACCTCACATGAAAACACATCACTCTTTTTATTTTTATCTATAGTTCTTATTAAAAATATTCAAAATTGATTGACTCAGAAAAATAAAGGCATATACGATGGGATATCTCATACATACTTACACCTAAGTAAACAATACCCCACTCAAACTCACCGATAATCAATGATGCAATCATCACAAGCAGTTACGTTCATTGGGTTCATATCTCTTGATTATTTTTGTGTATAGTCAAACTACTCAAAACCACATACACTTAAAAATCACTAAATACAGCGACATAAGGCTTTAGTGTGATTAGCTGTATGAACAATTAAATGGTTTTCTCTATACACCTCAATATCCTTTTAAGGTGTATATCTCAAATCAATAAAATGTATGGTGGTTATTGTGAAACACAAAACCGCAATGTTCCCGAAGCAGATGGAGGTAAAAGACCCGTTAAAGCCCATTCTAACGCGTCTCCAGCTTGGTTGGTACTACACGTATTTCCATTCGGTGTTACGCCACATTTTATACTGCCAAAGCGTGTTCCTAGAGGTAAACTATCTTTTATTTTCACATTTTGAAGTTTTTTAAGGCTGTTATTTTTATAAGTGATTTCGTACTCTAAATTGTCTTTTTTAGCCGCCTGATTCATTATTGCAAATGTATTTATATCAGATGATGTTGAAGGACAAGTTGCAACCGCACGGACTTTTTTGGTCAATGTTAACCCAGCGCTACCAATAAGCGTCACATCTTGGCGTTTAACGGTTTGACCTGAGACCGTTTCAGTCGGGTTATTTAACACAAATTGATAACTTACTTGCATTTGCCCAATATGTTGAGCACCTGCCACAACATTTGTAGGTACATGTACACGCTGTACTAAACAGATTTCTGTATTGGGTTGCAAGGTAATCGGGCTAGATGTTGTTGGATTAAATATTTTTTCACCTGAATCTAGCTGACCATTGCAATTGGTATCTCGGTAAACCAATGCCTGCCAAGGTTGATCTATCTCTGAATTGGGTTGCTGCATTTGTGTTTGAGTTAACTGATTGAGTTGTACTGGCATTTGTGCGATCAAACGATGAGGATAATCAGTAACATCTCCTGCAATTGCAGTGTGCTGACCGTCTTCATTAAAGACCACATTTGCAATCACATCTCCAAAATTATTACCCATGTAACTTGTTGCATTGGTTTTCTTTAATGTAATTGTATCTGTAGATCTGCTGTATCCTGTCGTTCCACTGACAGAGGTATACTCTGGTAAATTTTGCTGAACAATACAAAAAGATGAAGGTAAAATACTTTGATCAATTACAAAGGCGTAATCCCCATTGGCATTGGTCATCGATGATGCCAACTGGGTTGTACTACAGTTATTTAATCGAATGGTACTATTTGCAATCCCAAGTTCACCTTCCTCTTGAGTTCCATTGTATGCCTGACTTGCATCTAACGTTGTACCACTATTATCAACAAATACGCGACCTGCAATATCTACAAAAATTTGCTTAGTGTTTGTAAAAGTACAGGTAATATTGGCACCCTCTTTAATACGTGCCGCAGGAATAGTCATAGTACTATTCACAAGTGTCCAAAAATTACCCGTATTTCCTGTTGTTGAGCCATTTGCATCTGTACAACTGACCCCTGATAGCATATAACCATCTAGAGCACTTTCAGTAATCGTCACATCTTGACCAAGTGCTTTTGCCCATAGTTGCTGTGCTGATGTTACTGTGGTGCCTGATGTTACTGTCGTAATATTTTCTGTTGTCACATCTGTTGTGCTATTCACCACATTATTTAAATTGATGTAATTAAACGTTGCTGTACCATTGATCGAGTTTTTAGCAATCTTAATTTTTGCCCCATCAATCACCTGAATATTCACAGGAATACCAGCACTTGTAGCTTCATCATATTTTGCTGTTGAACAATCTCCACTTAATGATAAACCGATCGTACCATAAGCACCTATGGCTTGTTCACTACGACCATTATATGTATTTCGGTTCACAATACGGTACGTGATCCGATGATATCCTGCACTTAATACAAATGAATCAGAGATAAATCCCGAGGGGGTATAGCCATTTTGTGCCACTTTACTCACACCATCAACCATAATATAACCACCATCATCAATGCCGACCCCACTTCGACCAACACAAGCAGTGACTGCACCAACATCATTGGGAATATAAACACCCGTCGTAAATTCCCATGCCCTACGATTGTCTCCGTTGCCACTATTTTCTGGGTTAATAAGATTGAGTTGCACTGTTGCATTGGCATCTGTGACCATATTGGTAATGATTCTTTGAATCATTGGTTGAGCAGTTGTACTTGTTGCAGCATAGGTTGAGTTTCTCATTCCACCAAGGCTACTGACCAAATATCCACCTGTGGGACTAATCTGATTCACTGGCCATGCTGCAAGCACACTAGTTTCTTCATCTGCAAAACTACCAACTTTATTCGTTCCCCCTGAACCTGTGTAACCCACCCAAAATGCCCCATTTCTAGTGGTTTCATTTTGCGCATTACTCCCCCACACTTTATATAGTGTTTCTCCTACGCCACTTCCTGGGTTAAATTCATCACTAGACACTTTCACAATGGCTTGCTGTGCATTACCTAAAGACGAATTTGAGGTTGTTGTGTAGCTCACCGCCAATTGTTTAGTGGTACCATTGGCCATTCCCCCCAACGAACACGTCCAATTATTGCCACTCAATGAGCAAGTCGATCCACTCACAACACTTACTGAACTGATAGTCACCCCTGTTTTTGGCGTAACCACATATGTAGCAACGGCATTAGTTGCACTATTTGGGCCTTCGTTTTTAATATTAATCAGTTGAGAGCCAATTCGACCGCGTTCAATCGATGGCGTATTTGAAGTTACACTAAATCGAGCTTCTGAAATGGTTGGGTTGGGGTCTATTGCAAAACTGTTTTGTACCACTACACATAAACTTAAAAATATACAGCATTTGAAATACATATATTTCAACCTATTTTCTTTATACATACAGTGAGTTACTACCTTTTGCATGCTAAGTTTATTGCCCCACATAACGCACTCCAAAACTAAAATCATAACTTTGACGTGCCGCTACACGATTTAAAGTACCTGTAACAACACCAGTACTGCCTAACGCGGGTGCTGTTACAGCATTACACGCGGTACAGCTAGGAGACTGAAATAAAACGGTATAGGCGGGCGTTATATCCCGAAAAGTAAATATTGTTTCCAAACCCGTAGCACTCGGATTAGTCAGGGTAATTTTATATAAAACACATTGTCCTTGCCCATTATCTTGCTGGCCAATACTCAAAGGAGTATTACTATACGCTTCATCTGCCGTACCATCACAATTAAAATCACGTGCTTGTAACTTACTCAGGTTTAATTGGGTTTGATAAACAAAAGTAACATCTGTAACCGATGCTAACACTTGCCCACTGTTCGATGAGCTTAAAGCCACAAGCGTATTATTTGATTGAGTTATATTATTTGTGGCTAAATTCTTCACTTGTAACAGTAAATTGACCTGTTGATGAGCACTTAATTTACCATCAGGTAGATCATTTAAAGTTCTAATGGTTAAATCACCTTCATCGTACACACCATTTTTATTAACATCATAAAAAAGCGTACTTTGAAATGCATTTTGATCATTACTAATGACAAAACTATAATTTCCCACTAAATCTGTGGCTGTATTGTTTTTCAAAAAATGACTATAAATCACTGTACCTAATGGTGACACCTGCCCACGTACACTCGGCATAAGTTCAATTTGCGCTGTTGTATTAACACTTTGAATTGTCATCGCATTTTTAATCATGTCTTGACTCGGGTTACTGGTATTATTTCCACTAACAAAGCTTGTAGAAAGCACACGAAAATAAATAGGTACTGTTGTGTTTTCATTGAGTGGATTGATTGCAACCACTGCACAGACCAGTTGATTGTCACCATCATTTAAATAGCGAGTTTTTCCAATTTCTGTGCCTAAAGTTGTACAGTTTTCACTATTTTTTGACTCATAAAAACGGACTTTACTTACCCCATTGGGTAAAGTTAAACGACTAAAATCGCTGCTTGAGTTGGCACTGAGCAAATATTCTGTTCCAAAGCCTGTATGTACAACATTTAACGGGAAAATCACCTGCCCACCGGCCACGGCATTCACACTTGTTGTTACGGTTAGGTTTTTCCATGGCATGCCTGAATTATCGATATTGCCATTACCAATACCAGTATTTTCTGGACTATTGACCAAATCAACCAATTGTCCTTTGGTGATTGCAGTGAGTGTACCTTCATTTTTAATGGTACTTTTTTTAGTTATATCACCGACTGATTGTGCTTGTGGTGACACTTCAAATGTAGTGTCTGCGGTTACAGCATAGCTACTTGGTAGGCGTACTTTCACAATAATGGGAAGATATGTTCCAGATAATAAGCTACCTGTATCGGCAATTCCATCACCATTCGTGTCGAGCAACGGCGTTACACCATCTATACGGTAAAACTCAAGCTGACTTCCCACGGGAAAAGTATTTGCTGTAAAGGTCAGGTTAAAACGATCTGTGGTGTTACCAATATTCCAAACATAGTTATTGAGTGTAATTTCTCCCCCTTGCGTAGTGGGCGTCGCCATGACTGTATTTGTTTTACTGCTGTCGCTCATGCTTCCATTAATTTTCACAGCATATATAGGTGCAACATTCACCACTGCTGTATTACTCACGTCTGTAATATTTACAGTTGCAGTATTATTATCATGGTCATACTGCACATTTACCGTATTATTTATGCTCACTGCATTAATTTGATTTATTTTCACTTTAAATTCAATATAACCACTCGTATTTGCAGGAACACTACTGAGCACAGCAGTAACAACATTAGATTTCACACTATAATTCATTCCAACAGGATCATTATTTCCTTCACTTGGATTGACTGTCACACCATTCCAATTTTCTCCACTGTTCGATTGATATATTAAACCTGCATCTAAAGTGTCTGTTAACGTCACTATACCTGTGGCTGTACTGCTTAAATTTTGATAATCCAACCGAACAGTAATCACATCTCCATTTGCCACTGTAGTTTGAGAGAATTTTTTGCGTACCACAAATGCAGACTGATTGGTCAACGTTGCTGTATCTACATTGAGTTTAGTACCAGACGCATTGTTAAGGGAATTGACATTAAAATTTATTATCCCTTTTTGGCTTACTGTTGCACTTGTCGGTACATTCGCAGCCACAATTAAGCCAATCGACTCACCTGACGCCAAAGGATAAGAAGTGATTGCCTTACCATCTGGCACACCATCATTGTCTTTATCTAAAAATACAGATAAATTCGTAAAGTCGTAATGATCACCCGTTGTATTACTGGCAGAAAATGTATATTGATCCACTGCATTACCAGTATTGGTTAGAGTATGATTAAAATATACCGTTTGCCCTGAAACCACTGTTTTTGTATTGTTTTCACTTAAATTCATCGAATAAACAGGCAATACGGTGGTCTGTACTAAATTCGAACGGCTCACTTGTATAACACTCGACCCCTCTTCAGTATACTCACCAATCGCCATGTTACTAATAATTTGTTGACTTGACGTTGCGGCAAAACTCATTTGCGGTATAAGTAATAGACTGAACACAAAAATAGCCCAAACTATGATTTGTGTACGAATTTTTTCAAATCGATTGAGACTATTCATTTTTATCATCTGCCCTATTACGGTGTGACTTGTATAGAAAAATACAGTATGGCTTGCTCTTGAGGTGCAAGCCCCCCAATATTTGCTGATATTTGATCACCACGTACCACAACAGACCCTTTACTGACCGAAGGCGCTAAATTACTCCGCAACACACTATATGCAGGAACTACATCATTCATAACGACATTGGCAGCTTGTGTTGAACCTTCATTTTTGAGTGTCAAACGATAAGTTACACACTGATTAGGTTTAATCGTTAATGCTGTACTACTGTAAGTTACGTTCAATACATTGGTTATTCGGCATGTCTCGTCTTTGTTTTGTTCTTTTGTTAAGCGAAGCTGTGTCGGATCAACAGTGGTTAAATCTGTATTTTGCACAGTACTTAGCGTTAATCCTTGCACGGTATTGTTTGCTGACACTACAAGATTAGCAACACTAGACACCCCATTGGTTGCAGTTGTGGGAGCTTGAACTTTTAATAATAACTGAATCGACTGTTGTGGGTTTAATCCGCCCGTCACAAACAGATCATTTGCAACAGGATCTGTTTCATCTAAGACACCATTATTATTGGCATCGTAATAAAGTACATAAGTAAAACCATCATTACTATTTTGAGCAACGACTTTTAAATTAATTTTCCCATTGGCATCTCCCTCAACTAGTGTTCCCACATTCTTTAAAGTATGTAAGTACACCACAGTACCTCCAACATTAATTCGACCTTGTTGATCATTGGCCAAAGTAAGTTTGCGTGACGCAATGTCAATCTGGTTTTTAATACTGTCACCTTGTGCATTCATTGGAGATTTTATAGCAAACCACAACGGTAAACTCGATACACTGGTATTGGCAGGAATACTTACTACAGCACAATATTGTTTTGTTGCGCCTGCAGCTATATTTCCTGTATTACTCATTTCTCCTTGTAAATTTTGGCACGTTGCATCTGCATTATAAAATTTTACAATCCAATCTGCAGGTAAAGTCGTACTGACATTATTTACATCAATGCTGACACTTGAAGCATAAAGATTATAATTATTGCTAGTCGAACTACTATTTTTCACCACCAAAGGAAAAGTAACGTTCGTTGCCTTTACACCACTTTTAATCAATAGAGCCTGCCCTGTTGAACCCGTAACATTACCAACACCTATACCTGTATTATTGCTGTTATATAAATCACTTTCACCAACAGCAATGCTATTTATGAGTCGATTACGGGTACTATTTTTTATGGTCGTATCTATCGATGATGTTGCTGTAATATCAAAATCCATCACATTTGAAGACATACAATTTGATGGAAAATAAATGCCTAATTTTATACGTTTTGAAGCACCTGCAGCTAAACTTCCCGTATCGACCACACCATCGCCATTGGTATCTGTCAGCAATGTACGGCCATCTGCATGGTACATACGCACCACTGCGCACTGAGGAACATTATTAGACACTACCGTTAAATTATAATTATCTGTGGCTTGGCCTGTATTCCAAACATAATTATCAAATTGAATTTCTTTAGCAACACCACCAAAGGTATTATTTAAACTTTGCAGATTATTTGGGTCGTTATTGGGCTCACCATCATCATTTGCACTACTTGCATTTGTATTAAGTATTACAGCAAGTGTTTGTTCTACATTAAAAATGACTGTATTGGTCAGTGCACTTTTAATTACTGTATTTGATGTATTGTATTGTTGATAACTGGCTGTATTTGATATTTTGGATGCAGCATTACTATTCACAATTGCTTTAAAGCGAATATTTCCTTTACTTAAAGGTGCAACATTTTCAACTTCAATGTCAATTTGTCCACGATTGGATTTATATTTAATACCTGTGTTAGTTGTCGCTTCAATATCATCTGCATCTGTGAGCACCCCTGAACCATTGCTCCAACTGGCACTATTGTTTTCATAGCTTACATCTGTTGCCAATGTATCTTTTAAAACTAATCGTGCTGAAGCTGTACCTGTATTGATATAATTGAGGGTGTATATAATTTCTGTACCTGTTTTACCGGTACTCAAATGTTGTGCTTTTGTCACTTGTATAACCGCATCATCAACCACTTTGGCTGTGTCATTAACGGTCATCGTTATATTACTATTGTGCTGACTTGTTGCTGTTAACGTAAAATTTGCACTATTGCTTTCAAGCACAGTTGTCGGAATACTTCCCACTACAACAAGCGAGGCAGATTCACCTGCTTCTAGTCGAAAGCTTGCACTTTCATTGAGCAAATTATTATTATCATCAGGCTCTCCATTTTGATCCCGATCGATATAAACTGCCATATTTTCCAAATTAAATTGGTCGTTTGTTAATTGTTTTAAGCTTAATTTATAATCGTCAACAATATTACCTGTGTTTAATAACACATGTGGAAAGCTGACTTTACTACCAATGGTGCCAATATTTTGCTGATTACTTTGTAAACTGAGCGAGTAAATGGCCTGAACCGTTAAAATAACAGGGTTTGAGTTAATGACTTGTAAATTACCTTGCTCATCGTAAAAATCACCACTTGCAATATTCGTAATACTACTTCCCGCTTTAGGTTGCGCAAACGCCAAAGTGCTAAAACAGGTAATTAAAAAACCAATCAAAGCAATCCATGTTGTTCGAAAAACAGCACTTTGACTAAGAGCGGTAATCATTTTTCATCCTTAAAACGAGTGATCATCATCATTTTTTATTAAAATTTAAAAAAAACTACAAAAAATTACGTCCATGCAACATATTAAATAAATCTTTAACATAGAACAAGGTACATGTGCTGTTTTATACGTATAAAGCATCTAACTTCAAACTTTAATACAGGGTTATTTTCATTTTACATCTGCTGTAAATCAAAGAACATCAGAACATCAGAACATCAGAACATCAGAACATCAGAACATCAGAACATCAGAACATCAGAACATCAGAACATCAGAACATCAGAACATCAGAACATCAGAACATCAGAACATCAGATACATTTAAACTTAAATCCATTTCACGAAAATAGAGATAAATACAATGGCTTTCCATAAAAAAAGCCCCAACAATTGTGAGGCTTTTGGCTAAACCAAAACTATTTAATTACGTCGATGGTACCATGATCGTCACAGTGATCACCATGCGGATGGTGTAAATGACCATCAACTAAGTAATCGATATGGTCACCATGTGGCACAGCTTCATGCCCACAATTTGGACCATGCACATGCTCTTTGTCATGTCCCGAACAGTGATGCTGTGGTGTGCAATCTGCAGGGTTTTTTGCATCAACGGCAATCACATGTTCATCGACATGCGACTCATGCGGGTGGTGTAAATGGCCATCATGTAAATAATCCACATGATCTTCATGTTTGATCGCTGTATGTCCACAGCCTTCGCCATGTTGATGTTCGTGGTTTGTGTGATGCTTATGATTACAAGTCATGCAATTACCCTCTTTTTGATTTCATACAAATCACATAAAGTAGTGATGTATTTAATGCCAGCTACAACTATACCACCGCAATCTTATGATGTAAAAAGCCCCTGCTTTTCTATGAACTCAATCACTTGTTCTACACCATCTTGTGTTTTCATGTTTGAAAAAATGAAAGGTTTATCACCACGCATACGTTTTGCATCTTGTGCCATAATCTCTAAATTTGCCCCAACCATAGGAGCTAAATCTGTTTTGTTAATAATTAATAAATCTGATTTAGTAATGCCAGGCCCACCTTTACGTGGAATTTTTTCACCACCCGACACATCAATCACATATAGCGTTAGATCAGATAGTTCAGGACTAAACGTTGCCGCTAAATTATCTCCACCACTTTCAATAATAATCAGCTCTAACCCATCAAATTTTTCACATAAATCATCTATAGCCGCCAAGTTAATTGAAGCATCTTCACGAATTGCAGTGTGTGGACAACCACCTGTTTCGACTCCCACAATTCGCTCTGGGTCCATGGCTTGATGACGTGTAAGAAAATTTGAATCCTCTTTGGTATAAATGTCATTGGTGACGACTGCCATATTGTATTTTTCTCTTAAAATACGACATAAATTTAACGTTAATGCAGTTTTCCCTGAACCAACAGGGCCGCCAATACCTACACGCAATGGGCTACGTTGTGTCATGTGTTTTTCCTTATTTTAAGATCTAAAAAGTCGTGAATATTGTGTTTCATGTTGCATGCTTAGCATAGCGTATTGGGGTAATGCACTCGATAAACATTCATCAGGCAAAGCCATTGCTTGTTGTACAACCAATGGTACATGCGCATGTAAATGCCATAAAATACGTTGACCACTCATCTGACCTAAAGGCACGGTTTTAACTGCAGCAAGCACCTGATTTTCGAGTACAGTAAACGTATATGCCGTTAGCACTTCATGTACACCAAGCCCCAACTCACCACACAAATGTGCATATACAGGCACAAAACCCAATTGCTTCTTTACTTGAACTGGTTTTTTTAATACATCTCTAATCCATGCATTCAATGAAAATGCAAGTTGTTGCGATTCTGCCAATAATTCTTTACTTTCACGGCTTGCTCGATACATATTGGCCCAAGATAAAAACTCAGTTTCATTTTGATACGAAAGAAGTAGCCGCTTTAAAATAGGTAATTCAAAGCGTGCTAAGAGCATATATAGCACATCATCAAAATAGTGAATTGCTGATGCTTCATCATGCACAGTTCCACAATGAATGGCTGTTTCTACACCTTGTGAATAACAATACGCACCCACAGGTAAAGCTGTAGATGACAAACTGAGAAGCTGAAGTAATTGGGCTGAATTAATGTCCATGATGGTGTAAAGATTTAATTGGGCTCAAGCGATGCTCATGAGCATGTTGAGCATATGCACCACTTTCAGGTTCAAAAGGATGCTCAACCTGTATCACTGTTAGGCCTAAACCTTCAACCATTTCTGCCAGTACATGATCTGGCTCAAAATATAAAGCAGAAGGTGTTAACATGAGTGGAACATGACGATTTCCCAAATGATACGCGGCTTTGAGTAAATCAAAATCTGATTGTGCTGTGACTTGCATCAGCGTTTCTGCTTTGGCATCAATGCGTAAAATATCACCATCTTTTGTGGCAATATATGCGCCACTGCGAAGAATTCCTGTTCTTGGCAAATCTGCACCAATATCAGTCATGTCCTTCATTTGTGCACGAAATCTAGATTTTTGTCGTGTATCAAAACATAACTCTAAAGTGTCAAATGTATCTGATGATGAAATTTCATCTAAACGTTGTGTATAAATTTTCATAAAACAATCTATCTTGAGTCAAATATCTGCCGAATATTAGGCTATAGTGCATTAAAATAAAAAGTATCGTTGTGCCATAGGTAATGTCGTTGCTGGCTCACATGTCAGTAACTCACCATCTGCACGAACTTCATAGGTTTCTGGGTGAACATCCATTACAGGACAATATGTATTATGTTTCATGTCTTTTTTAGTAATGTTACGCGTGTTGTAACATGGACTAATTTGTTTTTTTAACCCCAATTGCGCTGCAATTCCTGCGTCAATAGCCACTTTGGGTAAGAATGTCAGACAAGTTTGTTGAGCGCCTCGTGCCGATGCACCAAACATAGGGCGATAATGCACAGGCTGTGGTGTTGGAATAGATGCATTAATATCTCCCATTGGCGCTGCTGCGATCATTCCACCTTTAATGATCATTGCTGGTTTTACACCAAAAAAAGCAGGTTTCCATAGCACCAAGTCGGCCAATTTCCCTTCTTCAACTGATCCAACTTCATGGCTTAATCCATGTGTAATGGCAGGATTAATAGTATATTTTGCGATATAACGTTTTACCCGTTGGTTGTCACATTGGTAACGATCGCCTTCGAGTGAACCACGTTGGAGTTTCATTTTATGTGCTGTTTGCCATGTACGAATAATTACTTCGCCCACTCGCCCCATGGCTTGCGAATCAGATGACATCATCGCAATTGCGCCTAAATCTTGTAAAATATCTTCAGCAGCAATGGTTTCTCTACGAATTCGACTTTCAGCAAAAGCAACATCTTCAGCAATAGCAGGATCTAAATGATGGCAGACCATGAGCATGTCTAAATGTTCATCAATCGTATTGACGGTATATGGTCGGGTTGGATTTGTAGATGATGGCAAAACGTGACTTTGACCAATTGCTTTTAAAATATCTGGTGCATGTCCACCACCAGCCCCTTCAGTATGATAGGTATGAATAGTTCGGTCTTTGAACGCAGCCAAGGTTTCCTCTAAAAAACCACCTTCATTTAATGTGTCTGTATGTATAGCTACTTGCACGTCAAATTCATCAGCAACACTCAAGCAGTTATCAATCGCCGCAGGGGTTGAACCCCAGTCTTCGTGGAGTTTTAATCCAACAACGCCTGCTTTAATTTGCTCTCGAATAGGCTCTGGCAAACTCAAATTCCCTTTGCCTAATAAACCAATATTCATAGGCATATCATCAATTGCTTGTAACATACGATGAATATGCCATGGCCCCGGTGTTACTGTAGTGGCAGATGTTCCTGCCGCAGGCCCTGTTCCCCCACCAATCATGGTCGTTACACCCGACATGAGTGCAGTTTCCACTTGCTGTGGGCAAATCCAATGAATATGTGTATCTACACCACCTGCAGTTAAAATTTGACCTTCACCTGCAATAACCTCAGTTGCCGCGCCTAAAGGAATCGTAATTCCTGGTTGAATATCTGGATTTCCTGCTTTACCGATTTTCCAAATTCGACCATTTTTAAGCCCTACATCTGCTTTAACAATCCCCCACCAATCCACAATTAACGCATTCGTAATCACGGTATCTGCCACTTCGGCACTTAACTGTTGTGATTGCCCCATGCCATCACGAATCACTTTACCGCCACCAAATTTTACTTCTTCACCATACGTAGTGAGATCTTTTTCAACCTCAACAAAAAGTTCAGTGTCGGCAAGACGTACTTTATCGCCAAGTGTAGGGCCAAACATTTCTGTATAGGCTTTGCGTGACATTTTCATTTTTTTATCCTATGTTTAATCTAATGGCCCCATCACACGACCTGCAAAGCCGTATACCACTCGTTTTCCTGCCAATGCGACTAATTCGATGTCACGAGTTTGCCCCGGCTCAAATCGTATTGCTGTACCTGCTGCAATATTTAATCGATAGCCTCGAGCTTGTACACGATCAAAATTTAAAGCGTCATTGGCTTCTGCAAAATGAAAATGTGAACCCACTTGAATGGGACGATCGCCCGTATTAGATACACTAAGCTTCATTTTTTGACGCCCAACATTTAGCTCAATATCATTGTCTGAACAAATAATTTCACCAGGTATCATAATTTATCCTTATACAATGGGCTGATGTACAGTGACCAATTTAGAGCCATCTGGAAAAGTTGCTTCAACTTGCACCTCAAGAATCATTTCTGGTATGCCATCCATTACATCTTCTCTTGTGAGTAATGTCGTGCCAAAATGCATTAGCTCAGCAACAGTCATGCCATCACGTGCACCCTCTAAAAGTGCAGCCGAAATATATGCAATAGATTCAGGATAATTCAGCTTTAACCCTCTTGCTTTTCTACGCTCAGCCACTAGGCCTGCGGTAAAAATAAGTAGTTTGTCTTTTTCCGTTGGGTTCAACTCCATGATCTTTCCTTTGATTTGAAATAGGGATCCAATCTGATTAAATTACAACAGCATCATGCATACTCAGTATTGTTTTACACCTTTTTTTCTAGGTTTTCCATATTCTTGGGTAAGCTTCTTCGAGTGCAAACCAATATTGACGCAATCTAGCACGTATAGCAGCAAATGCATCATGACACACTCGCACATCATTGCCTAAAAAACGCGCACTAACAACATCATTGAGTAAGGTAATTGTTACAGGCACATGCATACGCATCATTAATTCACGAATCAACTCAATGTGTTGATCTAACTGAACACTTGAACGATATTGTTTAGGTGGGGTCGCCCAAAAACTCCCCATCACTGCATGACCATTCATTCCTAAATAAGAACTTAAAAATCGATCACTACCTTGAAAATAAAGTGTATCGGCAACCAATAAATGTTGCTCTCTTTGTAGTTTAAATTGACTGTTATATTGTCCTGATACAAAGTTTTCTTGTCGAGCTTGGCGACCAATCACAAGCATATCCCAGCCAATAAAACTTGCATGCTCTGACAAACAAATCGTCGTTGTAGTTTTGGCCATAGCACCATCGAACAACATGGTTTCTTGTGGTAGCCATTCAAATATAGCGTCATCATTCACTTCAATTTGAATATGTTGATCAGCCATTTTCCCATTGGTTTTATACCATTTACCTGCACCAGGAGTGGTCACTACAGCATGTGAATGTTGCTTAGCACACATAGAAAACGTGAGATGATCACCCCCTGCAATACCTGCTGGAGGGTGAACAATAATCGCATGGCACACACCTGTTTTTTCAGGCCATAACATTTTTTGCACCCGAACAGGGCCAAAATGCTTTCTATGAGACATAATGGTGCGATCACTCACTGATTCAAAACCTAGTTCTAAGCGTGCGTGCCACTGTTTCTCTTGTTGTGTTTCTAAACCATTCATGCTGTCTTTTAAAATGTGGCAATCAATATTTTTCAGTATAAAGCATGCCAAAATTAAGCCAAGTTATTTCACTTATAGTTATTTTTTAACCACTTAGCGTATTTAACATAAAAAAGCCAACGATATTTACACACCGTTGGCTTATTTTCAATCTACAGAATTAATGCTGTTTATCAATGTTCGCTTCTAAGAACCATAAAAATTGGTCTAAGTCTTCAAGCGCACCTTGAATAATATCTCCTGAAATTGGATCTTTAATTTCATCGATAATTGAACGCAAATGGTTTGCAACCACAGCATAGCGATCGGCAAGCTCTACAAGGTGGTCTTGCACATCGTAAATATCACTTGGGTATTCTTTAAGCTGTGAATTTGCTGAAACACCTTGTACACTGCCTAATGCCGTACCACCAATTTGCACAGAGCGTTCTGCAACATTATCTAAATGAGTGATAATGGTTGTACGGAATGTATCTAACATTTCGTGTACAGCAATAAAGTTGCTACCACGCATATTCCAATGCGCTTGCTTAGTAATTAACGATAAATCAATCAGGTTTGCAAGAACCTGACCTAAAATTTTCAGTGTAGGTTCTTTTATTTTTTCATCGAGATTGTTACGTGTGTAAACACGGCTGATTTGTTTAGGTTTAGTCGTTTTCATCCTGTCCTCACTTTCAAATAATAATAACTTTGATAAAATTTCTTCGTCTTTCTATGATTAAATCATACGCTCTATAGCCGATAAAATCGACCATATCAGCAAGTTTGAAACATTGTTATTACAAATAAGTTTAAACTATTTTAAAAATAACAAAAGAGAATAAAAATGATTATTAATTAAGATCATAAATAAAACAGACTATATATTTCATGATGATTTCTTTGCAAAAAACACACTCAGAAATCATCGTTTAACGGTACATTTTAAATTTAAAACGCAAAATTTTAAGTGTTTAAACGATTGAACCTCAAACCTATTCAAAATATGAAATCATTCACTTTCATTCAAACTTATTTGGGTTAAAATGCATCAATGTACCGTTATAACATCTTTTAAAACAATCGATTTAAACCATTGAGTGCAGCCACACGATAAGCTTCAGCCATTGTTGGGTAGTTAAAGGTTGCTTCCACAAAATACCTTAAAGAATTATTTTGACTTTGCATAATCGCCTGTCCGATATGAATAATTTCAGAAGCATTATTGCCAAAACAATGAATTCCCAAAATTTCTAAAGTATCACGATGAAATAACAGTTTTAACTCACCCTCGGTATCTCCTGTAATTTGAGCACGCGCTAGGTGTCTAAAAGAAGATTGTCCGACTTCATAAGGAATTTTTTCTTCGGTTAACTGCTGTTCTGTTTTACCAAAACACGATATTTCAGGAATTGTATAAATGCCTGTTGGTATATCAGTTACAGGTTTAACATTTTCTTCACCGCTCATATTTGATCCTGCACAGCGCCCTTGATCATAGGCTGCAGATGCCAAAGACGGCCAACCCACAACATCACCTGCAGCATAAATATGTGGTAATTCTGTTTGGTAGCGTTCATTCACCATCATTTGACCGCGACTATTTGGAGTTAGGCCAATGTTTTCTAAACCCAAACCATCCGTATTTCCTGATCGTCCGTTACACCATAAAATTGCATCTGCTTTAATTTTTTTACCACTTTTAAGATGAAGTACAACGTGGTCATCATGGGTATCCAAACTGTCTATTTGCTCATGATGTCGAATCAAAACACCTTGCTCTCTGAGGTGATAAGATAATGCATCTGAAATTTCAGCATCTAGATAACTTAACAATTTGGTTTGCGTGTTAATTAAATCAACTTTGTGATTTAAACCAATAAAAATAGAGGCGTATTCACACCCAATGACACCTGCACCATAAATAATAATTTTTCGTATACTATAATCTAAGTTCAAAATCGTGTCTGAATCAAATACGCGCGGATGACTAAAATCTAGGTTTTGAGGACGATATGGACGACTTCCTGTGGCAATCACCATCTCATCAAATTGAATGTATCTTTTAATACCTTCTGGCGTAAATACCTCGATATGATGCTGATCTGAAATATATGCTCGCCCACAAAATACATCTATATGATTTCGATCATAAAAACGAGTGTGTGTGGCAACCTGTGTTTGAATTACACGATGTGCATGGGTAAGCACCTGATTCATTGTAAACTTCTTCCACTCGCCCACCTTTTGTAACAAAGGGTCACGTTGGCAACGAATAATACTAGAGACCGTTTGGCGTAATGCTTTACTCGGAATCGTACCAACATGCGTGCAGTTTCCACCCAATTGTTCTCGTAAGTCGACTACAGCAACCGTTTTACCCGATTTGCTTAACTTCATTGCAGCACCTTCACCTGCTGGCCCTGCACCTAGTACAATTGCATCATATTTGCTAAAGTTACCCGCTATTATGTCTTTTTTTCGAGACATATCACATACTCCTTATGCTTGAGGTTGTTATTTTTCTTTTCAAACTATGACATGAATATTTTAAAAAATACAGTGTAAAAACCGAGCTTCAAGGTAAATCACTCCACGTGCTGTTGTAAATCATCGTCATGTATTTGCAACAATATGTTTTTCACCCCTAAACATGTTATTTTTGGTTATACTATTCGTGTAGAACATCGCTTTTTAAATTGTCAAAACAGTGGAAAGTTGCCCATGACAAAGTATCAAAAACCAGAACAAGGCGTAAAACTGCGTGGTGCAGAAAAAGTAGCCAGAATTCCAGTCAAAGTGATTCCTACCGTTGACGTGCTACGTAAGCCCGACTGGATTCGAGTGAAAATGACTGCACCAGAAGAAGTGCAAAGAATCAAGACCACCTTACGTGCCCAAAAGCTACACACTGTTTGTGAAGAAGCCGCTTGCCCTAACCTGACCGAATGCTTTGGTGGTGGTACAGCAACATTCATGATTATGGGTGATATTTGTACACGGCGCTGCCCATTTTGTGATGTCGCACATGGTCGACCAAATGCATTAGATGCAGATGAACCACTTCATATGGCTGAAACCATTGCAAATTTAAAGCTAAAATATGCAGTGATTACCTCCGTTGACCGAGATGATTTACTCGATGGTGGTGCACAACATTTTGTTGATTGTATTAAAAAATCAAGAGAACTCAGCCCAAATACGCTGTTAGAAATTTTAGTGCCTGATTTTCGTGGCCGCATGGATACTGCACTAAGAATTATGACGGAATGTCCACCCGATGTATTCAACCATAATATTGAAACCGTCCCACGACTTTATAAAGCCATGCGTCCGGGTTCTGATTATCAACATTCGTTGACATTACTCAAAACATTTAAAGATTATTGTCCCGAAATACCGACAAAATGTGGGCTGATGGTGGGTATAGGTGAAACTGAAGAAGAAGTATTAGCCTTACTCGATGATCTACACGCACATGGGGTCGATTATGTCACCATAGGACAATATTTACAGCCCTCGAAAGAACATGCTGCATTAGACCGCTTTGTCACGCCAGAGGAGTTTGAACGTTATGCAGAGCATGGCCGAAAGCTAGGGTTTAGAAATATTTGGTCTGCACCGATGGTACGTTCAAGTTATTTTGCAGATCGTCAATACTATGGCGAACCTGTACCACAAGTACGCCGCAAAACACCACCTGCACGTAAAATTACCGTACAAGCTGTAGAAGCATAACTGTTTAATAAAAAACCGAATAAAAAGCAGAATCTGCTTTTTATTCGGCATGTTTATCTCATTAGAAATCTGCTTTTAAAACCACGCGATATCTTGCTTTTCCTTCTTTTAGATGTGCCAAAGCCTCATTGACTTTCGACATTGGAAACACTTCAATTTGTGGCGCAATATTTTTACGTGCTGCAAATTGCAACAACTGACGTAATGTCGCAGGAGAGCCCGTTAGCGAGCCACGAACTGCTTTCATACCTGCAATAAGTAATGGTGCTGGCACTTGTATTGGCTCCAAAGGAATACCTACAAGATGTATTGTGCCTTTAGGCGCAAGCGCATTAATATAGCTTGGCCAATCCAATGTAACATTTACTGTACTTAAAATAAGGTCAAATTTGCCTTGCTGAGCTTTTAATGCTTCTGCATCACGGCTATTGACAACATGATCGGCACCCATTGCTTTAAGCTCATCTGTCTTTTCAACACTTGATGAAAAAGCAGTGATTTCACAGCCCCACGCTTTAAGCAATTTAATAGCAATATGACCCAAACCACCAATACCAATCACACCAACGTGATGTAAAGCAGTGACTTCATTTTGCAACATTGGTGTAAATACAGTGACACCACCACACAATAAAGGCCCTGCACTTTCAGGATCTAAATCATCCGGTAAAGGGATTACCCACTGCCAATCTGCACGTACTTTATTGGCGAAACCACCCTCACGGCCAACGATAGTGGCTTTTTGCTGACCACATAACACTTGATCACCACCAACACATGGATCACATGCACCACAACTTTCCGCAGTCCAACCAATACCAACACGCTGTCCAAGCTTCAGCCCTTTTGCATCACTCCCTAAACGAACAACCTTACCAATCACTTCATGGCCTGCAACCACAGGATAAGATGAAACACCCCAATCATTATTAATAATAGATAAATCTGAATGACATACACCACAGTATTCGACCTCAATTTCAACCTGTGAATTTGCAAGTTCACCTGCATCGAAACTATAAGGAACCAGTGGCTCATGTGGTGCTTTAGCAGCATACGCTTGAATAATATTTTGTTGCGACATTAATCGTGCTCCTAGATTCAAACAAAACATAGATAAAATATTTATTATTTCAGCTTCAGTATAATCAATATTTTAAAAAACATTTCACGCTATTACAAATTACATCATTTTTATTTATAGAAATTTTAAGGTTCATCTTATATAAACAACATGTTTAAAGTAACGTTTACCATGAAAATATTTACATTTTGTAACTGCTTCATGTTCTTTTTCTTTAAATTTGTATGGCTTAGAAAAATGTAATGTTATACCATTGCAATTCTTCCAAAGTCGCTCAGTGATCGCTGTTCGCAGTCTGTGTTAACGAGATTTTTAAAAATGATTGACCACTCACACCACCACGTAGAACACCATGTTAATGTGCACAGTCACACCATTGCTCATCAAAAGCAATCTGTAAAAAAGATAACTCCACAGAAAAAACATCCATCAAATCAAGAAAAGCTCATCGCAAAAAAAAACCACGCATCTCATCATAAAAATAAAACACTGCATACATTACAAAAAACAACCACCACTAAACATCATTATCATGCGACTGCACAAACAGCTCCCAAACATAAAAAATCAATTAATGTGAGTAAATTTGCACATACATTAACGCGTAATGCATATCATCGCAGTACCGAAAAATGTGCTAAACATGTACGTTTAGCTTTAGAATCTGCAGGTGCACAAGTCAAATCACACCCTGTTGCTGCTGCCGATTGGGGGCAAACTTTAGAGAAAATTGGGTATAAACGTATTTCTCCTGCTTTTGACAAACCCCAAGAAGGAGACATTTATATTATTGTACGCACAAAAACACATGGTTACGGACATATTGCAGGATATACAGGTAAAAACTGGGTATCTGACTTTAGACAAAACAGCTATGCCGTTTATGGTGGTAGCGCTACATATAAGTACTACAGATTAAGTTAACCCGCTTGAATACTGATGCCTTTCTAAGCTTAAATACAAATACAGAATAATCTACGATAAACATAAGATTATTCTGTATTTTTAGCATGTTTAAAAATTCAAATTTATCTCAGTGATTTTTTAATTATATCAATAATTTCATACTATCAATCACGTACATATGTTACCTTATAACATATCTTTAATTATTTTTATTTTCTCATGTCAGCCCAACTTTCACAGCGCCTTCTTGCCATTGATGCACTTCGAGGTCTTATCATTTTAATTATGATGCTAGATCATGTCAGAGACACTTTTTACGTTCATCATCAAGTTGCAGACCCCATGGTCATTTCACAAACAGAACCTACCTTATATTTTGGGCGTGTTTTAGCCCATTTATGTGCTCCAATGTTTGTTTTTTTAACTGGACTCTCTGCCTATTTATACCAAGCGAAAAACAATAATCTCTCTATGACACGTGCTTTTTTATTTAAACGAGGATTGTTTTTAATCCTGCTTGAAATTACTGTCATTAATTTTGCATGGACTGGTCAACTAATCCCACAGGTGATGTACCTACAAGTCATTTGGGCAATTGGTATCAGTATGCTTGCATTGGCTGGATTAATTGCCCTTCCGCAAAAAATACGTTGGGTTTTAGCACTACTCATTATTTTTGGGCATAATTTGCTTGATCCAATATCATTTAAAGATGTGCCAAGTATTCAACCCTTATGGAATATTTTGCATGAACGAGGTTGGATTGTTCTCAATGATCAATTTAAACTTCGCACCTCGTATCCTGTTTTACCTTGGATTGGGGTGATTTTGCTTGGTTATTGTTTTGGCGAAGCATGGTTTGGACGTCATGTGCTTGCAAAACAACGCCAAAACACGCTCATGAAAGCAGGTATATTGTTTATTGCCATATTTTTTGTATTACGATGTATCAATATCTATGGCGACCATCCATGGGTCAGCATGCCAACCACACTTGAAACCATGATGAGCTTTTTTAATCTTACAAAGTATCCGCCATCATTACTCTTTATACTGTTTAATGTCGGGGTTGGGCTACTCTTATTGGTCTTTTTGGAAAAAAAGCAAATGCATTCATGGATCAAGCCATTGGTCGTCTATGGCTCTGTGCCTATGTTTTTTTATATCTTGCATTTATTTGTATTGAAACTCTTATACAGTATTGCTGTCATGCAATATGGTTTAAACCATGGTCAATATTTTGGCTTAGACAGCGTACTGAGTTTATGGATAACCGCCATCATTTTATCTATTGTACTTTACCCATTGGTTGCACTTTTCGCACGCTTTAAACACAACAACAAACAGATTCGTATTTTAAAATATTTTTAAAATCAAATGGGCAGATTCTCAAATGTATCTGCCCATCACTCTTAAATCATATAAAGTATTGGCCAAAATATCACAATATCTAAAGTGACCATTCTAAAGTTGTATTAAAACTGTGCGAATGGTTTATTGACAGTGGAATACAAATCACACATTTTATAATATGTGCAGATCAGAACTCGTGAGAGATCTAAAGACCTCACCCACAAATACATAAAAGAGTCATTTTTCCATGAGTAGCCGTTTTTATATCGACACCGCACTAGCATGTAATACACATGTTGAACTTACAGAAACTGTCTTTCATCATTGGATTAAAGTCTTACGTGCGAAAATTAATGATCAAGCGATTTTATTTAATGGTCTAGGTGGAGAATATGAGGCCACTGTTATTGAAATAAATAAGAAAAATGCAATTGTTGAAATTACAGCATACAATCCAGATAACCGTACACCATCTTTTAAAGCAACTTTAGGCCAAGTGATGTCTAAAGGTGACCGTATGGATTATGCCATTCAAAAGGCTGTCGAACTAGGTGTTCATGACATTCAACTTCTCACTAGTGAACGTTGTGAAATGCGATTAAAATATGAAAGAGATCAAAAAAAAATCGAACACTGGCAAAATATTGCCATTGCAGCATGTGAACAATGTGGCTTAAATATTGTACCGACCGTTCATGCTCCACTCACACTCAATGACTGGCTCATGTCTGACTTGCCTGAAACCAAGCTTGTACTTGCACCCAATAATCGTACTGAAAACCCGCTCCACAATGCCAAACACACACTTGCCTTACTCATCGGCCCTGAAGGTGGTTTATCAGATACAGAACTTGAACACACCCAAGAGTATGGTTTTGTACCATGGTGTATCGGTGAGCGTGTACTGCGCACAGAAACTGCACCAATTACAGCACTGTCTATTTTAAATTTTGTATTTAAATAATATGACTGCGATGTATTGTTATCTCTTTGTCAAAGCACCAAGTATTTGATTAAGGTCACTATATGCTCTTTCCATCAGAAGAATTAGAAGTTCAAACGCTCTCTAGCTATAAAAATTCTGTAGCAACACGACACTTAAAACCTTTTTTGTTAAGTGTCTTTTTTGTTTGTCTATTTATTTGTATTAATTTCAATATTAGCTTTCCACAATATTCTCAAATAGTTAATCTGTTTTTTATCATTAACAATAGCCTGATTTTAATACTTTTTTTATTAGTTCAATACCATAGTAAAAAAGAAACGCATTTAGATGATATTAACCATATTTGCAATACCATTTGTTTATGTGTTGGCATAAGTTTGGGCTGTGCAATTTATTTATTACACATCTACTTACCAATGCACTACCCAACGCTGGCTTTTTCCGATACCTTTTATATCACGATTATTTTAGTCACAACATCTTTGTTTTCTGCACTATGTTATTTGAGCTTTAAACTCAATTATTTCTTTTTAGTGGCTCTACCCATTACATTTCCAACACTACTTTTGCAACCAATTACACAAGAAAATGTTGCAGGATTTTTACCACTTTCATTTAATTTCATTTTTTTGTCTGTGTACCTAAGCGCCATTGTACTCAATCGAAATTATAAAAAGCATGTTAATCAAATGCTAATCAATACATACATGCTAAAACAGCAACAACGCCAAACACTCGAAGAAAAAAATAAGTATGAAGAACAAACCCAAAAAATGAAGACTTTAGCGAGTCAAAAAGAACGTCTCAGGAAAGAATATACCAATATCAGCGAAGATTTAGATGAAAAAAATCAACTGACGCATAAGCAAAAAATATTACTTCAGCTCGCTCAAAATGAATCCTACAACCATACTTGGCAATGGGATATTGAAAAAAGTACATTTTATGTCAACGATACTTTTTTCACTTTTTTACGTAACGATGCAATGATCGCTGAATATACCGAAGGCTTTATTCATCCAGACGATACAGCGCATTTTTTATCACAACTTAAAAAACATTTGAATCATACTCATGAAATTTTTGAGTGTGAGTGTCGAGTGTTCCATCAAAATGCATGGACGTGGTTTTCTACTATTGGTCAAGTGGTAGAATATGATTCCCAAAAAAATGAGCCTGTACTCATGATGGGTTTATTTAAAAACATTGAACAAGAAAAAGACAACCAAAACCAAATTAACTTATCAACCAATATTATTAAAAACCTCAATATTGGTATTATTACGTTAGATCAAGATTTAAGATTTATTAATGCAAATCCATTTTTCTGTCATCTATCTGGCTCAAAGGAAAAAGACCTTCTTGGCAAACAATTATTTGATTTGACAGATAAATATACACCTCAACAGCGTAGTTTACATTTTTCTGTTACAGATCAACTCAAAAATACGGGGAAATACATTGGTGAATTTGAAGAGAAGTTTATTTCAAGTGAACCTCTCAATCTTGGTTGGCATATTCAATCTGTCATAGACCAACAGCGTGGTACTTCACATTATATTGGTATTGTTTCTGATTTAACCGCTCAAAAAAAACAAGAAGAGCGACTTTCTTTTTTAAAAAATTATGACGATGTTACTCAACTTCCCAACCGTTTTTACTACAACTTTAAATTGTACGAGCTCATGCTCACAAAACGTAAAACATTGTCACAACTTGCCGTCATTTATTTATCAATCGATCGATTTAATGCCTTACATGAGTTTTTGGGAAATACTGCAATCAACCAACTTTTGAAAAGCACAGCAGATCGTTTAAATATCAATCACCGTGATGCATTTATTGTGGCTTGTATTAATAGAGGCGACTTTGCACTCATTTACGAGTCGGGTCAACTCAATAAAAGTATTGAAGAAGTATGTGGTCGAGTCATTCATGATTTTAATGAGCCTTTTAAAATTAATCAGCAAGATTTAATTTTAACGGTATCTATAGGAGTATCTATTTATCCTGAACATGCACTCAATGCTGAGCAAATGAACAATCATGCTCACCAAGCACTGCTTCAAGCACAGCGTTTAGGTGGAAATACCATACAATATTATTCACAACAAAAAATCAACTATACACAAGATGTAAACTTAGAAAATGAATTGAGATATGCCATCAAAAATCAAGGCTTAGAAGTTTTCTATCAACCTAAAATTAAAACCGCCAATGAAAAAATCTTTGGATTTGAGGCACTCATTCGATGGAATCATCCCCAAAAAGGATTAATTCCGCCATCACAGTTTCTTTCTTATGCAAAACAAACCAGTATGATTTCAGAAATTGGGCATTACGTTTTAGAGGAAGCCGCAAAACAAGCAAAAGCATGGCAAATGCTCGGTTATCAAGATATTAGTATCTCTATTAATATCGATCCTCAACAATTATACCGAGGTCAATTATTAGAATTACTCGATGAAATTTTAGCAAAATATCAAATTAAAGGCCAAAGTTTAGAATTTGAACTCACTGAATCTGCACTGATAGAGAAAACTGATCGAATTAAGACCTTACTTCACTCTTTGAAAAAACGAGGTCTGACGCTTTCATTAGATGACTTTGGTACAGGTTATTCATCACTGGCTTATTTGACTGACTTTCCTTTTGATGCGATTAAAATCGATCAACATTTTGTTCAAAACATTACAGATAAAACACAAATTGCTGTACTCAACGCCATTATTGCCATGGGTAAAGCGATTGGTTTAACCATTATTGCTGAAGGTGTAGAAACGAAAGAACAACTTGAATTCTTACAGCAAAAAAAATGCGATGTGATCCAAGGTTATATTTATGCAAAACCACTTTGTGCAACAGATGCAACAGATTATTTAAAAAAACATCATTAATGATCGAGTGAATCAACCCCCAATCATGCAAATGCATTTTGGTAGTTTTGAAGCTGTGCGAGTATACTAAAGTAGTGGTATATTCAAAAAATTCGACTAGCACATGCTAGATTAACCGCAGTAAATGAGATAAAAATGGACGATCAAACACTGAAACAGCAAGCGCTAATGTACCATGAGTTCCCAAAACCAGGCAAAATTAGCGTAACGCCTAGTAAGCAACTGAGTAATCAACGTGATTTGGCTTTGGCATATTCTCCCGGTGTTGCAGAGCCTTGTTTAGAAATTGCACGTGACCCTGCAACTGCTGCAAGATACACCGCTCGTGGTAACCTTGTTGCTGTTGTCACCAATGGTACTGCTGTACTTGGGTTAGGTAACATAGGCCCGTTAGCCTCTAAACCTGTAATGGAAGGTAAAGGCGTTTTATTTAAAAAATTTGCAGGAATTGATGTTTTTGATATTGAAATTGCTGAAAATGATCCAGATAAAATTGTAGATATTGTTGCAGCACTTGAGCCAACATTTGGCGGAATTAACTTAGAAGATATTAAAGCACCTGAATGCTTCTATATTGAACAAAAATTACGTGAACGTATGGGAATACCTGTATTTCATGATGACCAACATGGAACCAGTATTATTGTCGGTGCAGCTTTAATGAATGCACTACAACTCAACGGTAAAACACTTGAAAACATCAAAATTGTCGCATCTGGTGCAGGCGCGGCAGCGTTATCGTGTTTGGATTTATTGTGTGCTTTAGGTGCTCGTAAAGAAAACATTATTGTTGCGGATTCACGAGGTTTAATTACAACATCACGCAGTCAACTTGATGCTTCAAAACAACGTTATATGCAAGATATTGCACAAACACAGCTCGATGAAGTTATCCAAGATGCAGATATGTTCTTAGGGCTTTCAGCGGCAGGCATTTTAACCCAAGAAATGGTTAAAAAAATGGCGAAGCAGCCAATTATTTTTGCATTAGCGAATCCTAATCCAGAAATCCTACCAGAAGATGCCCATGCTGTGCGTGATGATGTCATTATGGCCACAGGACGCTCTGATTACCCAAATCAGGTAAACAATGCACTATGTTTCCCTTATATTTTCCGTGGTGCATTAGATGTTGGTGCAAGTACAATCAACGAAGAAATGAAAGTGGCTTGTGTACATGCAATTGCTCGTATGGCGCATGTTGAAGCAGACTCAACAAGTTACGGTGAAAAATCTTCGGCTTTTGGTCGCGACTATTTGATTCCTGGACCACTTGATCCACGCTTAATTTTAGAAATTGCACCTGCAGTTGCTAAAGCGGCTATGGATTCTGGTGTTGCAACTCGCCCTATTCAAGACATGAACAGCTACAATCAGCAATTGTCTGAGTTTGTGTATAACACTGCATTTATTATGAAACCCGTTTTTGCACAAGCAAAAGCTGCACCAAAACGTATTGCATATGCAGAAGGTGAAGATGTACGTATTTTACGTGCAGCACAAGTGGTGGTTGATGAAGGCATTGCTCGACCAATTTTAGTGGGTCGTACAACTGTAATTGAAGCCAATATTAAAAAGCTTGGCTTACGCTTACACAATGGCATTAATATTGAAATTGTCGACCAAGATAACAATCCCGACTATGAAATTATTTGGAAAGACTACCACCAAATGATGAAACGTCAGGGCGTGACCGTTGCATTTGCTCAACGTGAGGCACGTCGTCGTTCTACACTCATTGCCACGATGCTCTTAAAATCAGGCAAAGTCGATGGCATGCTCTGTGGAACGTATGGTAGTTATGACATGCATTTAGATTTTGTCCGTCATGTTATTGGCATGAAAGAAGGATCTAATCACTTCTTTAGCCTAAATACACTCATGCTCGAAGGCCGTAACCTATTTATTGCAGACACTTACGTTAATGCAAACCCAACAGCTGAACAACTGGCAGAAATGACCGTATTGGCAGCAGAAGAAGTACGTCGATTTGGTATCGAGCCACGGATTGCGTTACTGTCACATTCAAGTTTTGGTAGTGATCCACTTGACCCAAGCGCTCAAAAAATGCGTGAAGTCTATAAATTAGTCACTGAACGAGCACCTGATTTACAAGTTGAAGGTGAAATGCATGGTGATGCTGCAATTGACGAAAATATTCGTAACTTTGCTTTCCCTGACTCACGCTATAGTGGTTCAGCGAATCTGTTAATTATGCCAAACCTAGATGCAGCAAACATTTCATTTAACTTGCTCAAGTCTACGGCAGGTAATAATGTTACGGTGGGTCCAATTCTACTTGGTGCAGCTAAACCAACACATATTTTAACACCAACAGCCACAACTCGCCGTGTCGTCAATATGACTGCACTGACTGTTGCTGAAGTAATTCATCAAGGGAAATAAGCATTTAATATACAAAATGCTTTAACTTTCTAACTTGTAGAAACCTCTATTCTCATGCATCATAATGTCAAGAATAGAGGTTTTTTCATGCGTGTTTATTTAGTCGGTGGAGCTGTTAGAGATCAGCTACTTGGCCACCCATATCAAGAAAAAGATTACGTTGTGGTTGGAGCATCGCCACAACACCTAATTGCCTTAGGATATCAACCTGTAGGTAAAGACTTTCCTGTTTTTCTTCATCCAAAAACAAAAGAAGAGTACGCACTTGCTCGTATGGAACGAAAAAAAGGCCAAGGCTATCATGGTTTTGAGTTTTCAACGTCACCCAATATTTCCTTAGAACAAGATTTAATACGGCGCGATTTAACCATCAATGCCATCGCTCAAGATCAAAATACAGGGCAAATTTTTGACCCCTATGGTGGACAATCCGATTTAGAATATAAAATATTGAGACATGTCTCTGATGCTTTTGCAGAAGATCCTTTAAGAGTACTACGAGTCGCACGATTTGCTGCACGATACGCTCAGTATGGATTTACCATTGCACCTGAAACATTACAACTCATGCAGATGCTCAGTGAATCAGGAGAGCTCACCCATTTAACCCCAGAACGAGTATGGAAAGAAACATCTCGTGCCCTTATGGAACGCCATGCCGATGTTTATTTCCACGTCTTGCGTGAATGTGGCGCACTCAAAGTGTTGTTCCCTGAAATAGATGCTCTCTTTGGCATACCACAACGTCCTGAATTTCATCCAGAAATTGATTGTGGTATTCATACACTCATGTCTCTACAGCAAGCATGTAAAAATAATTACAGTTTAGATGTCCGCTTTTCAGTACTCGTACATGACCTTGGTAAAGCATTAACTCCAAAAGATGTTTTACCTCGACACACCATGCATGAATCTCGTGGTGTTGTGCCTGTAACTGCACTATCTGATCGTTTAAAAGTGCCCACAAGTACCAAAAAACTTGCGATTTCTGTCTGTAAAGAACATCTCAAGTGTCATCAAGCACTACAACTGAAACCGGGCACACTTTGGCGTTTATTACAGCGTTTAGATGTTTTAAGACGGCCAGAAAAAGTTGTAGAGTTTATCCAAGCCTGTGAAAGCGATGCAAAAGGGCGTTTAGGGTTAGAAGATCGCCCCTACCCTCAAGCAAAATACATGAAAGCGGCCATTCATTGTGTAAGAGCCATTAAGGCGCAAGATTTACCTACAGACATCAAAGGCCCAGATATTGGTGAAATGCTGATTGCAAAACGCATAGAAGCATTAGCTACACTTAAAGCAGATTTTCTCATCAGCCATGCTTAAGGCATGGTTTATGCTAAATGTGCAGGAAATGTAATCACTTGCTCTAAACGCATATGATCTTGAATAATCATTAATAAACGGTCTATGCCTAACGCAATGCCTGCACATGCAGGCATATGTGGTAAGGCAGCCAATAAGTGTTCATCTAATGGCATACATTTAAGCCCCAATTGCGCTCTCATTGCATTATCTGTATTAAAACGCTGTCTTAATACTTGTGCATCAACCAATTCATCATATGCATTTGCAAGCTCTAAGCCATTAATATACAACTCAAAACGTGCTGCAACTTCTTCTCCATCATCATCTAATTGCGTTTTAGCCAATGATGCCATTTCGGGAGGAAAATTCGTTAAAAATACTGGTGTATCAAACCCCAAGCTTGGCTCGACCATGTGTGAAAAAAGTAAATCGATATACGCCAAACGATCTTCACCCAAATCAATCTCTAAACCAACTCGCCTTGTGCTCTCTTTAAGTTGCTGTAAAGTAGCTGTTATCGGGTTTATGTCTAAACGATCCATAAAAGCATGCTTATAACTCAACACAATTGGACGAACATCAGCCAAACGGGCTGAACCACACTGCTGTAATAACTCAGTGGTTTCGTGCATTAATTGACGTAACGAAAAATGAGGACGATACCATTCAAGCATGGTAAATTCACTATTATGTTTACGGCCATGCTCATTATCTCGAAATACTTTACAAATTTGGTAAATTGGACCACTGCCACTTGCCAACAGGCGTTTCATCGCAAACTCAGGTGACGTATGTAAATAATGCTGTTGTGCTTTACCCTGTACATGCCTTAAAGTGGCAATTGAAGCCAAATGAACATCCGTAACTCCTGCAGAAGACAGGAGAGGTGTTTCAACTTCGAGGACTTGTTTTTGAGCAAAAAATGCACGTATATGCTGATACAAATCTGCACGTGCTCGAATAGCATGAAGTTCACATGTCGGTTGGTAAGTTAAATTAGGCATTGAAATCGATTCCATGAGAAGCCCATTCTCTGCGTAGAGCATAATTTTTACGCAGTGCGTCAAATGCATGTTGGGACACCATTTGATGGTCGACACATGCACGTAAGTTTCGATCGTCTTGGGCAATATCGTAAATTTGTTTTATATTTTGCTTGAGTGCCATGCGTAATGGTTGTTGAAATTGCTGGCACACAGGTAATTGGGTCGTAAAATCTTTCTGTACGCACTGTTGTAAATGATCACAAAATGCGTCATAAATCATTTGTGTTCCTCGTGCCTTGCCTTCTAAACTATATCCTGCAATATGTGGAGTCACTAATGTCACTGCATCTAGCAAATCAGCACTTATTTTTGGTTCATGTTCAAATACATCGAGTACCACATCACGCTGTGTCTGTTGTATATCCTTCAATAGTGCTTGTTCAGACACCACTGCCCCACGTGCACTGTTTAATACAATCGCTTGTGGTTTCAATTGGGAAAATACTTTTTCATTAAATAAATGATACGTTGGGTGTGTTCCTGTGTGTGTTAATGGAACATGAATAGACACCGCATCTGCCAATTGTAGTAATTCTTCAAAAGACACATGCTGAATATCTGCATGTGAAACAAATGGATCAGATCCTACAACCTGCCAACCAAGTGCATTTGCCACTTTAGCAAGACGTTGTCCAACATTACCTAACCCAACAATACCCAGTGTAAATGTTTTACCCGCAAAAAGTAATTGCGGCTTAATATATAACAGTGCGGTAACCACATATTCTGCCACTGCTTGTGCATTACAACCGGCAGCATTTGCCCATGTGATGTTTTGTTGTTGTAAATAGTCAGTATCTAAATGATCAATCCCAATGGTTGCACTACCAACAAATTTTACTGAACTTCCATGTAATAATGCTTGATTAACCTGCGTAATTGAACGCACAAGTAGAGCATCTGCTTCATGCACATCCACTGAATTTAGCGTGCGGCCGGGCAACGAAACCACCTGTGCTACATCAGAAAAAAAGTACTCCGTCAGTGCAAGGTTTTCATCTGCTATAATTTTCATAGACTTAAAACCAACTTTCTGTTTTCAATGAGTATAACCTGAATTATTCGCAACCATGTGCGTTTACTTGATTAAACTTGTTTTGGCGTCATTTTCAAAGCATTAAAAGATTGTGACGTTGGCATCATTTCAATTTTATTGACATTAATGTGTGCAGGTTGAGAAATAATCCACCACACCGTGTTTGCAATATCTTGAGGAAGAATTGGATCGGTTCGCTCATATAACTGAGTGACTTTATCAAGATCCCCCTTAAATCGAACCATCGAAAATTCTGTACCACCACATAACCCAGGTTCAATGTTAGATACTTTTACTCCCGTACCTACTAAATCAGCCGTTAAATTTAAGCTAAATTGTTGTACAAATGCTTTTGTTGCACCATAAACATTACCTCCCGGATACGGATAAGTTGCTGCAATAGAACCAATATTAACAATGATTCCACAACCACGCTTTACCATATGAGGGAGCACCCATCGTGTTATGGTCACCAAACCTGTAATATTTGTATCAATCATTTTTTGCCAATCTTGTAAATCAGAGTGGTGGGCAGGCTCCAAACCTAATGCAAGACCTGCGTTATTCACCAATACATCAATATTTTTGATACAAAATGCATCTGGTAAATTATATAAGCACTCTTCGACCATTAAATCCCGATCCGATAGATCCAAAACCAAAGGCAAAAAATGATCACCTAACTCTGCTTGAATCATATTTAACTTTTCTGATCGTCTAGCAATACCAATGACTTTATAACCATGATCAATCAACGTTTTTGAAATGTAATAACCAAAGCCCGATGATGCCCCTGTAACCAATGCCAACATAGTTTCGCCCTCATTTTGTGTATAAAAGATCGCTTAAAAGCCTTTTGACTGTATCGCTTACCATTATTTTGAAGTATGGCAAAGGTCAAAATATACTTTTGTTTACAGCCCTTTATTTATGACAAAATAATGACTCAAAAAGCAGTAACAAATTATCAAAAATTAATACATCTGTTATGCCCCAAAAGAAGACACTGTTATGGTCACGTCTAGGTATTTTGCTCAAGTATGGTCAAAACAGTCTTTTCAATCCCATCGAACTGGCTCAAAATCAGATTTAAAAATTACCATGGTAAAACATTAAAATATTGTATCTTTTTATTAAAATTAACGTTTTATCCGAAAATCTATGCATATAATCAAAGTCATTAAGACATTTATCTTAGCGATACATGTCAGTACAGCACAGAGTTATGAAATAAAGTATCGTGCTGTTATTGCTATGATTTTTAATATTCAATCTTAAAATACAACATGTAAATGGAGACACTTTATGTCTAACTACGACTTAACTAGTGTAGAACAAGTAAAAAACTTTCTTCGTGAAGACTATAAAGGCACAGGCAAGCTAGAAGGAAAAGTTGTCTTAATCACTGGTGGTGGTACAGGGATTGGTCGTGCAGTGTCAATGCATGCAGCCACAGAAGGTGCTGATATTGCCATTACAAGTCATACCTCATCGGGTGAACAAGCTCAATCTGTAAAAAAATGGGTAGAAGACTTAGGCCGTACATGTCGTGTATATGAAGTAGATTTAAGTGACAAAGATGCATGTTATGGTTTTGTAGACAACGTACTTAAAGACTTTGGCCGTGTAAATGTTTTGGTAAGCAACGCAGGTATGCAATCACCGAAAGACGATTTAACGAAAGTCTCAGATGAGCAATGGGAAAAAGTCTTTGATGTCAATGTCGATGCAATGTTCTATTTAAGCAAAGCATTATTGCCACAATTTGAATCAGGTGACTCTATCATTAATATGTCGTCCGTAAATGCTTATGTAGGTCTAAAAGAACTTGTAGATTACTCAGCAACCAAAGGTGCTATGAATAGCTTCACTCGTGCGCTATCTAACCAAGTGGCTCATAAAGGTATTCGCGTAAACAGTATCGCACCTGGCCCTATTTGGACACCAATTCAAAATACATGGGGACAAATTGATAAATCTAAAATTGATGATTTAGGTAAAGATACACCAATGCAACGTGCAGGTTTACCATGCGAAATTGGGCCAAGCTTTGTATTTTTAGCAAGCAAAGATGGTTCTTACATCACTGGCCAAACACTGCACATTAATGGCGGTATTATGGTCAACGGTTAAGCATAAATCTATGTTTAAATGGGGTGCATATAGCACCTCATTTTTATTTATACCAATACTTGCACAAGCCTCACCTCAGATGGAGTTACGTCAAATTTCCTTTTAAAGGCTCTTGAAAAATAAGACATGTCTGTAAAGCCAAAACTGTACGCAATTTGCTGTATGCTATACATTTGATGCGATGTACTACGCAATGCATCTTTACTTTTGTTTAATCGATTCGACAAAACAAATCGACCAAACGTGGTATCTTGAGTTTGAAATAACTTACTCACATAACGTGTACTGACTTGAAATTGATCTGCCACATCCTGAATACCAAAGCGACTATCATGCAAATTTTCCAAAATGAAGTGTTGTATTTGCTCAAATAAAAATATAGTTTTACGTGGCCGAATATCTTGATAACCATCTTCAACCATACAACTCATCATATTCAGTACATGATCACTAATTAGATCTTGTTGCTGATAAGACAACGTATTTCCACTAAAAAATTCTTTTAAATAGCTGTATGTAAATGGATACAATGCGTGATTTGTTCCAAATGCAACCCCACAAATATCTCTGATTCGCCCTAAGCGTCGATAAAACTCCGTTCTAGGAATTGAAATCACAATCTGGTCAAACGCTTGAACTAAATTAAGATCATATTCTTGCGTTGTATCATAAAAAGCAAACTGACCTTGTGTTAGGTTTAATTCTTGTTGGTTATATACCAGTCCCATACTCCCTTTGAGCATCAAACTCAATAAAACAACATCTTGTTGATTTGCATTTATTTTTTTATTTCTCCGTTCAACATGCTGAGACTCGCCTTTTACACGAACTATGCCAAGTGTAGAACATGATCGAGCATCTAAAGTTCCCCAAAAATGTGATGACTGAATCGCACAATCCAATGGTACAAACACTTGGCTAATGGCATATTGCCAGTAGTCATTTTGTTGTTTCATATCCACACTACGGGTATCGAAACACTGAGCAGTGCTATTGGGCAAGAGAATTGATGCCATGATTGAGTCACTTTGATCTTTCATTACTTAAAATAAAAGCAAATCTCGTACCAAAACAATTGATATTACAGCGATAACCAATACCTGTTCCGTCTCATACCATTTGTTGTTCTTTTTGAGCATACCGCTACTAAAAATAATTCAGTTATAAAAATAACTCCACAACATCGACAAAAAAAGAGTAGATCATGTCTCAATGTATTAAAGTCGCTTGCGTACAAGCTGCCCCTGTTTTTATGGATTTAGAAGGAACCGTCAACAAAACCATTCAGTTGATTGAAGAAGCGTCACAAAATGGTGCACAGCTCATTGCTTTCCCTGAAACATGGATTCCTGGATACCCATGGTTTTTATGGCTAGATACACCGATGGCTAATATGCCAAAAACATATCAATACCATCAAAACTCACTTGAGTTAAACAGTGAATCTGCTCAGCGTATTCAAGAGGCTGCAAAAAAACATCATATTTTTGTTGTACTTGGATTTAGCGAACGCGATCACGGGAGTTTATATATTTCTCAGTGGACAATAAATGATTTAGGTGAAACCGTCTCTATACGTCGTAAATTAAAAGCCACACATGTTGAGCGTACCTTATTTGGCGAAGGTGATGGCCATTCAATTCGTGTAGATGAAACCCGTTTAGGAAACATTGGTGCACTATGTTGTTGGGAACACTTACAGCCCCTTGCTCGTTATGCGATGTATTCACAGCATGAACAAATTCATATTGCAGCATGGCCAAGTTTTTCACTCTATCAACCACAAATGGCTTCCATTGGGCCAGATGTCAATATTGCAGCATCTCGATTATATGCTGCAGAAGGTCAATGCTTTGTGATAGCTCCTTGTGCCATTGTTTCTCAAGACATGCAAGATATTTTATGCCACAGCGAAGAACAGAAAAAACTCCTTGCCCTTGGCGGAGGTCATGCACGTATTTTTGGCCCAGATGGCAGAGATCTTGTGACGCCATTGGCTGAAGATGAAGAAGGTATTTTGTATGCAGATCTCGATCTAAGCCATATTACCATTGCTAAAACTGCAGCCGATCCGGTGGGTCATTACGCTCGCCCAGATGTCTTTCAGCTCATATTTAATAAAAATGCAGTAAAAAAAGTCATTACTAAGCAAGATCATGAGCAAGAACAAATCGATAAACTTTCAACAGAAACCCATGCTGAGGGCTAAAAAAGATGGAATCTGCTATTCCTAAACATTTGGAGCAGAAACGAACTTGTCCACGAAACTTGGTAGATAGTCAATATCTACCACCATTTCCTGCATGGACAACTCGCTTTGAAACCAATGCAAAACAATTTACCATTGCTTATTTTTCCATTCAGTCAAAAATGGCCATTGATTATTGTGAGCATCAACTGTTTACACAATATTTTCAAGGGTCGCATCAACCACAGTATTGGGTTCCCTCAACCTATGTGGATGCACAACATTATCACCACTTAGTGATTACTGCATATTGGTCGAACGTAGCATCTTTTGATATGTGGTCTATTGGCTCGGGTTTTCAAGCATGGTGGACTTCACCACAGCGAGAAGCTGAAAAATATGGTTATTTTTTAGAGATTTATTTTCCTAAAATTACTGAATTTGAAACTATTTTTTCCGATCAAAAAACACCAGAAGGCATAGCACACCTTGCTCAAGGTATGAGTGATGAAATGCAAGAGCATGCATACTATGGCAGCATGAGAGACCGATTACCCATTGCACAAACCACTCCACTAGATGGAGAAAAAGGCAATTTTGCAAGCATAGATACGCCCCATCAGTCATTACGTATCAAACTTAAAGGCAAAGAAAACTTGAGTCTCATCCGTTCAGGACAAGATTGGGAAAATACCACAGGTAAAGAAAGAACATTATATGTAAATGATGTTGAACCCATTTTACGTCAAGGTATGGATTTTTTAGCCAATCATGGCTTAGCAGAAGGCTGTTTTAACTGTCGCTACATGACAGTGCTTGATGCTCACACAGGAAATAAACTCAATAAAACCTTTGGCTTAGCATATTTTCGTGATTTAAAACATCTCGAACAATGGGCAAAATCCCATCCAACCCATGTAAAAATCTTTGGTAGTTTTATGAAATATGTACAAGAAATGAATTTTCAAATCAATCTTAAACTATTTCATGAAGTCATGAGTATTCCCGCCCAATCACAGCATTTTGAATATATTCGCTGCCATGAAAATACAGGGCTTTTAAACACCAATCCAGTCATAAATATTCAAGAGTAATGACGACAAAACATGCGCTTATAACATATTGCACAAGTTTTTTAAAATCAAGCATGTGCAATACATTTTAAAAATCTGCATTGGGGAAAATGATGAATGAAAATAAAAACGCTCTGGGCTTTACTAACAGCAGTGGTTGTTAGCCATGTGCATGCTCTTGAAGTACAACCAGGTGACTTTGAAGCATTACCCAATGGTACTGCCATGGGATTACTCTATTACAACTATACATCTGGTACAGATTTATATGACAACGATCATAAAGTATCAAGCAATGCAAAACTCAAAGCCAATGCTGGACTGGCACGTTTCATTTATGCCACTCATCCAATACCCAATTTAAGCATCGAACCACAAGCGATTCTTCCTTTTGCACACATCACTACAGGCGGAGATCTCGCTAAACTTGGTAAAACTACAGCAATTGGTGACATTATTTATGGCATGCCTATCAAATACATCCCCTCTTTTGCGCCTAAACATAGCTTAGCTATTGCACCATATATGACTTTACCCACAGGAAAATATGACCCAAATAGTGCATTAAATGTAGGTGAAAATCGATGGAATAGCATTTTACAGTTTGCTTGGTTGTATCATATACACCCCCAATTTACACTAGAAAATCTAATCGATGGTACGATTTATGGTAAAAACTCAAACTACTTAGGACACACAACGTTAAAACAAAATGCAAAGTATGAATATCAAAGTTATTTACGTTATAACTTATCATCAGAAACAACACTAGGCATCGGTGGTGGTTGGGTGTGGGGAGGTGAAACTAAAATTAATGAGGTCAATCAACACAATCGTAGCAATACAATTTATGGAAAATTGGTTGCTACACATTTTCTAACCTCAAGATTTCAAATCAATACCAGCGTAGGTAAAGATTTTAAGGTCAAAAATGGGGTGAAGCAAGAGATAGACACCTATGTACGTTTTGCGTACTTATTTTAATTTGATCATAAAAAAATCCACTTTAAAGAATAAAGTGGATTTTTTGAATTTGGCGGAAGCGGTGAGATTCGAACTCACGGAGGGGGTAAACCCTCGTCGGTTTTCAAGACCGGTGCATTAAACCGCTCTGCCACGCTTCCATGTGCAGTATAATATAAATCTTCTATGTATTGATCAAGTTATTTTATGACTTCAGTTGTTCAACTGCATATATTTTCACCACTTTCCAACTTTTCGCCTACAAATCAATCAATACCGCGCTATTATTCCACTTTAAACTGCTCTAACTTACCAACAAGAAGTTGAATTAAAATTTGCGATGCCCGAGATAATTGGCGTTTAGGTGCAATACACAGCGCTACCGTGAGTGGTTGTACTCCTTTTTCACGCAAAGGAATAAATACAAGCGCCCCACGCTGTATATCTGAATATGCATCTAGATAACTTAAAATAGAAATACCCATGTTTTTTTTCACTAGCGATAGCATGAGACGAATATCATTACATGTCGTCATTTGCTTTGGATTCAATTGATTTCGCTTATAAATTGCGCTCACCCGATCATGAATAACCAATGGTTCATCTGCAATAATATGGCGCTCATGATATGTCATGGACAAAGATATTTGCTTTTCTTTTGCAAGTTCATGCTGTGGAGACACAATAAAACCCAATGGCATTTCTACAAATGACAATACATCCAAATTCGTTCGTTGAATTGGATCTAAAATCACCCCAAAATCAATATCAGCATCAATGATTTTTTGTGCAATCACATCACTATTATCGAGCTGGATATTAAAATTCAACCAAGGATAATTTTGTCGCATTTCATCAATCGCATCAACAATCAAACCTTCACTCAGTGCCGTAATCAAACCAAAATCAATCGAGCCACGTTTTAAGCCTTGTATTTCATCAAAACGTACACACGTTTGCTGAAAGTCTTTTTGCCATTTCAATAAATCTGCATAGAGCAATTCACCTGCCAATGTTAGCTTTAATCCTGTTGGTAGTCGTTCAAATAGCTGTACACCTAAGCTTTCTTCAGCCAGTGCAATTTGTCGATGAACTGCAGAAACAGAAATAAATAATAAGTCAGCAGCACGGCGTAAGTTGCCTGTGCGAGCAACAGCCATAAAGTATTCAGAGAAACGAGAAAATGGAATAGTCATATGATTCTAAAAATTAGAACAGATTGTTGAAATCATTGTAATAGACGAAACAATTTTTTAAAACCATAGTATGAACAGCAACAGAACTCACCCACTTTCTTAGGCAAGTTTAAAATGAACACACCGATTACAACTAAAAATATTCAACTTCCTCGCCACTGTTCGTTCACAACCGAAGATTGGCTATTATTATCACAATATTGGTACCCTGTGGCTCGTTGCATAGATGTCACTCAACAACCTATGAAAGCCACATTGTTAGATGAACCATTGGTCATTTATCGAGTAAAGAATGAAATTGTTGTTGCTAAAGATGTTTGTCCACATCGAGGTGTTCCTTTAACACTCGGTACCCACGACAATGAAGGCGTCATTTGTCCCTATCATGGTTTACGTTTTGGTGAAAAAGGACACTGTAATCGTGTACCCTCGAGTCCACAACAAAACATTCCCACGAAATTACATTTACACACGTATCCCAGTGTTGAAAAATATGGACTGATTTGGACCTGTCTACAAACAGATACCACAACCAAAGTACCCGATATGCCTTTATGGCACGATCAAAATGTACAGCACGTGGTCTGCCCACCTGTAGATGTAGCAGGTTTTGCAGGTCGACAAGTTGAGGGGTTCTTAGATGTTGCACATTTTGCATGGGTGCATAGTGGTACATTTGCTGATGCTGACAACCAAGAAGTGCCTGATTACTCACCCATAGAAACAGATTTTGGTTTTGAAGCAGACTATTGGAGTACTGTAGGTAATTATCCTGCAAGCGCATCATTTAAAGGAGATGCTGGTTTTAAATGGTTAAGACACTTTAAATTACATGTGCCTTTTACCGCAACACTTACCATTCATTTTCGTAACCAAGGTAAAATGGTCATTATGAATGCTGCCTGCCCTGTTTCTGCAAAATACACTCGCCTTTTTGCACCATTGGTGAAAAATTTCGACTTGGACGACAATGAACAAGATATTATAGATTATAACATCAAAATTTTTGAGGAAGATCGCATGATGGTGGAAAACCAAAAACCTGAACGCCTACCTCTCGATTTAACATTAGAGGCACATATTCCCGCAGATCGTAGTTCAATTATGTTCAGACGCTGTCTTAAAAAAGCAGGTTTTGGCGATTTTTTCTTGGTCTAGCCTGAGCCTAATGTTGCACTGCGCATGTATCGCAGTGCGTAACATCATTAACGTTTATCTAATGATATTACCCCAGGGCCTGTCACCATCAGCAATAAAAACCCACCCATAATACTCATATTTTTATAAAAATTCATGGTATTTGGCATCACTTGATCACCTGTCATATTCCAATAGGGATGACCAATGATCGCTGTTGCCAATGTGAATAATGCAAGTGCCAAAGCCAAAGGGCGAGTGTAAAAACCAAGCACAATGAGCCCTGCCACAAACACTTCCATGATGACTGCAACTGCCGTAGCAAGTGATGGAAATGGAACATTTAATGAAGCCATATAGCCCACTGTTCCACTAAAGCCCAGTAATTTTGGTATACCAAATTTAATAAATAAAAAAACCAATAAAATTCGAGCCAGTAATAGCACCACAGATTTTAATGAACCTAGTTCGAAATAACGTAATGTATTCATCGGTTGAAAACCTCTCATGTTAAGATCTATTGAATTGTTGTAAGTCTATCGTTTTTATCTTTAAGTAAAATCTTAAAAAACAAGACACTGTGTTGCATATCTATAACAGCAGATCAATATGATTTAAGTCAGATCAATATCAAGCGCCTTTTTGTTCTATTTTTTAGAACAACTAATACAAAACATTGAAATAGACAGAACAGTAAAGCCTGCACATAATTCACAGTAGACAGCAACCATCGTGCTTAAAAACATGGTAAGCCATCTTATTCCAATCATTATGTTTAAAAGGTCGAGCTATGGAAAATATCCATGTAATTGTTGACAGTATGTCCCGTCAAGGTTGCAACAATATTTCACTGACCCTTGTACCAATAGATCAGGGTATAACCCTCCCTCTTTGGCAAGCAGGTTCACATATCGACGTGCACTTACCAAACAATATTTCTCGTCCATATTCATTGACAGGCAACCCACAAGATCACAGTCATTATCAACTTTGCATCAAAAAAGAAGACCTTTCACGTGGAGGCTCTAAATATGTACATGAACAACTACGTGTTGGCCAAACATTGCAAATTTCAGCACCACGTCAAGCCTTTGCACTACAAGAAACAACTACATATATACTCATTGCAGCAGGGATAGGTATTACGCCTATTTTAGCAATGGCAGAGTCATTAGATATACAAAAAAAACCATTTACGCTTTTATATTACGTTAAAAATCATAATTTTACTGCAATGAAAAAAAGATTAAGTACAGGGTTTAAATATGGAAAAGTACACGTTTTATGTAGTGATCAGGGCGAAAGCTTACGCTCCATCACACCAGAAATATTAAAAACCCCAAATATAGATACTCATATTTATCTTTGTGGCCCTGAAGGCTTTATGTCTTATTGTCATGAAATCGCAAAAGCTGAAGGTTGGTTAAACACACAACTCTTCACAGAAGCATTTCATCCACCTACACGTATCGCTGATGATTTAGCTACCGATACATTTATTGTCAAATTAAGATCTAGCGGACAAAGCTATAACGTACCCTCAGATAAAACCATTGCCCATGTTCTACAAGAACATGATATTTACGTCCCATTGTCATGTGAAATGGGAATGTGTGGTGCCTGTCTAACCAAAGTACATTGTGGCGAAATCGACCACCAAGATACAGTACAAACCGATGAAGAAAAATCTGCAACAGAACAATATATTGCTTTATGTTGCTCTCGTGCCAAGTCAGCCACTCTTGAAATAGATCTTTAATATTTCAAAGCCAACCCACACCGCCATCACTTTTTTGTTAGGTGACTTTATGAATGCAATACCTACAACCAATTTACTCAGTCGCCCATGTTATAGCCAATTCGATCCTAAAGATTGGGATATATTAGCGCAACACTGGTATCCCGTTGCTCGGATTCAAGACATCACACAAAAACCTCAACAACTGATGTTACTTGATGTCAAACTGGCCGCATATCAAACAGAAAGTGGAGAAATTCATCTTGTTAGAGATATTTGCCCACATCGTGGCGTACCTTTAAGTAAAGGCTGGGTTGAAGGTGAAGAAATTATTTGCCCATATCATGGCTTACGCTACGATGGCTCAGGTAAATGTACAAAAATCCCTGCTCAACCCGACTTAGTCAAAATTTCTGATCGCTTTACCTTGTCACAATTTCCAGTCATTTTAAAATATGGTTTAGTGTGGACGAGCCTTTTAAATAGAGACATTGAAGATGCAAATTTACCTGTACTCGACACTTGGAATAACGAGGCACATCAACCTATTCTCCCTCCCTTTGTAGACATTGCAGGTTCATCAGGCAGACAACTTGAGGGATTTATTGATGTCGCACATTTTGCATGGGTACATCATGAAGCATTTGCAGATCGAGAAAAACAGGTCGTTCCAAAATATAAAACCATTAAAACCACCTATGGTTTGCAAACCGAATATATTAGCGATGTCAGCAATTATCCACATGGATTACAACATCTTGCGCCTGAAGGATTTTTATGGAAACGTACTTTTGACGTATACCCACCTTTTTCAGCCATCTTAACAGTCGACTTCCCAAGAGATGGGGTTTTGAAAATACTTAATGCCTGTTGCCCAATATCACACAATAAAACACGCTTATTTGTTCCTCTAACACGAAACTTCGATACCACAGGTGATTTACAGGCCGTTTACGACTTTAACGCGCAAATTTTTGAAGAAGATCAAGACATGGTTGAATCACAAAAACCTGAAGAACTTCCTCTAGATCTCACCGCCGAAGCACACTTTGAGGCAGACCGCTCATCAACCATGTATCGTCGAATTTTGGCGGATTGGGGTTTAAGTCGTAAATATACAGTTTAAAATATTCTCATCACCATCATCACTGGGTGTATCATTACACCCATTTTTTGCATGCTTACAGATGCTATAAATAAATTTTTATTAAAGAAAAATATTGCAAACTTATCATACAGATAAGTAAAGTTCGATACACAACCGATAAAACACTAGTTTATTAAAAAAATACACCTAATTTTTATTTTAAGTCAAACAAAAGTATGTCTTAAAGTGATCATACTTCTCTCATTGTTATTAGCTCTTATTTTTATAGCCTTGAACGAAATTTGGTTTAAGCATCATCAAAGATTTATTTTTGGCTATGCTCAATGACGTGTTACGACCTACAGTCGTATAAAACTTGTGAGCATTAACACAGCACTCTTTGCAAGACATTTGATCAAGAGTACTCAAACTACCGCTAGAGTACATCCCAAAAATTATATTGTATGTGGGCTTGATCACTTAAGCGCGCTATAACCTGATTGCTTCAGGTTTACTTAAGAACATAGCTCGTTGAACTCTAATCCAACGAGAAAAAAAATCTGCTTTTAAACCACGGTATATTTATCTTTTACCACTGTTCCCAAAGAGTGTTTAGAAAGAATTATAAAGGGCTATTACTACCATTCCAATGCATCTAACTCGCCTGTTAAATGCTTTGAAACTTCAAACCCAGTAAAAGAATAATCAGCGACATCGTGAATATAAAACGGATCGTTTTCCATGATTCGTTTTACGTCTTCTATAGATGAACTTAACACCAAAATTATACCACCTTCACGATGTGCCCTACGCCCTGACGCTAAAAATGTCTTTTGAGCATAATACACATCCAAAAATTTTAAATGTTCATCTAAAATTTTATCTACCTCAACCCATGATTTTTTATACGTTAGTGTGACAATAATCATAAACGTTTCACTCTTTTAAATGACCGATGTGCCACTGTGCTGAATGAGTCGTGTAATACCTGTCACAATCATATCTATGGCAATAGTACCAATCAAAAGTGCAGATAACCGCCCTACAATATCAAAGTAATAATCAACAAATTTTGCATGTTTATAACGCAAGTTATCATGCATATACTTCATCAACATTAAAATAGATGACGTCATACACAAGGTCACCGCCAACACGCATATAGCACCGATGGTTTTTACTTCCATTCCCATCACAACAGAGGCACTGATGGTTCCGGGCCCAATCATAAACGGCATAGCCACCGTTCCTGCCAAATTTTCGGTCGCACCTCGTGTATCACCAATCGTATCTGCGCCTTGGAACACATAACGATAGCCAATCACTAAAAAGATAATGCCACCAAAAATTTGAAATGACTCAAAGCGTACATTTAAATATTCAGTGAAAACGGTCTCTCCACCCCATGCAAAAAACACAAACACAGCATAGGAAATAAAACTCCCTTGAATCAGTGCTTTATTAAATATTTTTGCATCTGTATTTCGAATCATTCCCGCCATGTAAATACTCATGAGGAATGGGTTCATTAATGCAAAAAATAACGCAAAAGAGTGGATATAGACACTAAACATACAATTTACTCGTTAGGAGTCACTTGGATCAGGGAAACTTAAACTTTTACCCGCTGTTTTTTCTCGGTTTAAATGCAAGAATGTTAAATGACGCTCATATTTATCTAACACATCATTAATCACTTGTTCTTTGCTATATCCCATTAAATCATTGCCCTGACTACCTTCAAATAAGAAAGTTTCCAAACGATAATAAAAGGTGTTACCAAGTTTGCTACGGCGACTAAACTCAGGTGCATGATAACGCTGTGGCCAAATTTGGTAAATAAAATTTTGCTCGTCATGCAAACCAACACTTAAATCAATATGATATAAATCATGATCATGCTCATCGGTCATATTATTAAAGACGATTGTGGCCTGTACACCCTTACTTTCTAATTCACGCATAACCTCTTCAAGTGCAGGTTTACAAATTGTGTCTAACATTTGTACTGTTGCTTTTCGACCGGGATGATGCATCACACGAGATAAACGTTGTTTCCAGTTTAATATGTCTACATTACCTACGACAGGTGCTGCATTTAATGATGTACTTTGATTACGATAATCTTCTAACCGCAGTGATTTAAATAAACCAAGCATGACTAAAATCATGACAAAACTAAACGGCAAGCCCATAATGACAGTGGCTTTTTGTAATGTGGTAATCCCATTTGACATCATCATTGCAATGGTTAAGACACCAATCACCACCGACCAAAAGATACGAATCCAATTAGGTGCATCACTGTTTACATCTTTCAAACGGTAACAAAAACTACCCAAGACAATTGCGCCCGAATCTGCCGATGTCACATAAAACAATAACCCCGTAATAAAGGCCAATACTGCTGTAAATGAAAACCACGGATAGAACGATAACAGTTTATAAAATCCAAGTTCAGGCTTAGCCAATATTTCTTGTGCAAACTGTAAATTGCCATGAATGACTTGATATAGCGCACTGTTACCCATAATAGATAACCATGCAATGGTAAACAGTAAAGGAATAATTAAAGTGCCAAGTACAAATTCACGGATTGTACGACCTCTTGAAATTCGTGCTAAAAACAGACCCACAAACGGTGACCAAGCAACCCACCATGCCCAGAAAAACAGTGTCCAATCTTTGACCCATTGTCCAGTTTGTGGATTTGAGTCTTGATGATAGGCAAATGTATCCAAAGTCATACTTGGAAAACGGCTAACATAATCACCAATATTAAGCACAAGACTGTTGAGTAAAAATGTACTATTACCTAAAAGTAAAATAAACAATAATAAACCAATGGCAAAATAAACATTCATTTCTGCCAAAAATTTAACGCCCTTATCTACCCCAGTCGTGGCTGAAATAATACTAATAGTGACTGCAAACACAACAAGCCATGCTTGTACCGTTAGACCCTCTTGTACGCCAAATAATAAGCTTAAGCCATAATTTAATTGCACTACACCAATACCACAGGTGGTCGCCAAACCAAATATTGCACCTAAAATTGCCGCAACATCTACCAAATGACCAATCCAACCGTTTATTTTATCTCCAAAAATAGGATATAACGCTGAACGTACAGTCAGTGGTAAATTATAGCGATACGAAAAATAACCCAATGCAATACCAAGTAAAGCATACATACACCAACCCGTTAAACCATAGTGAAAAATGGTTAGGGTAATGGCTTGTCTTGCAGCATCAATGGTTTGCCCTTGACCCACAGGAGGTTGCATGTATTGTGCTATCGGCTCTGCAACCGAGAAAAACATCAAATCAATACCAATACCTGCAGCAAATAGCATTGAAGCCCAACTCAGCATACTAAATTCAGGTTTAGAATGTTTCGGCCCAAGTTTTATATCACCATAGCGTGAAGACGCTAAAAACATCACAAATACAATATAAACAGAAGCAATCGCAAAATAATACCAACCAAAGGTAGATGCGACCCAGTCAAGTGTTGCATCTAGAGCAACAGTGGCTTGAGCATTAAAGAAAATAGTAAATAGTGCAAATGCCAACACTAAACCCGCTGAAAGGTAAAATACTTTACCATTGAGGCGGTCTTCGTTGACAGTTGCCTTCAGATCCTCAGAAGAGTTATCTCGATTCATGCAATCCTCTTTTTATAAAAATAAAAGATAAAAGCTTCATGCCCCTCTATAGGTCATTGAGCTCCATCTAAACCATCACGGCGTAAGACGTATTTTTATGGCAAAAATTGCGATTAGTCAGCGTTTTTTGCCGTAAAAATATCAATAAATAGCAGGTTAAAACCCAGTCAAAACCGACTTAAATTTCACGTGCACAAAGGGATGGTTGTTTAAAATTTGACATATACCCGATAACCATTGGTTTGGAAAATCAGTGATATGTACATGCTCAAGATCTCTCACTACAAAAGTATCGTAAAATCACTTAAAAGCGCAAAAATTAAACAAAAATAGACAAAATAAAATATAAAAAAACGTCTAAACTCACAAAAAATGATGCAAAAACATCTTGCATCATGGTGCGGAGTATAAGTGCTGAAAAAAAAATGTACAAATGTGTAGCTTAAAATATAAACAACAAGGCGCGATAAAATAAAGGAATAATTAAAAAATACAAATAAAAAACAAAAGACTAAACCAATAATTAAACGTTCAATTATTTTGAGAGATTAGCTAAATAATGACCATTTACTTTTTTATCAGATTTTTACCATCGTGTTGTTTAAAACACCCATTGATTGAACGATCAATCAATGGGTGTTACACTTTAGACAATCACCTAGATTTTTATATGTCATATGAGTGTCACTTTAGCGTCCACGAGTCGTATACAACCTGAACATGTACGACGTGAGCAAATTATTCAAGCAGCATTTGAAGTCATAGCTTCGCTCGGACTAACCAATACCACTATTGCTAAAATTGCTAAACAAGCAGGATTATCTACAGGAATCGTGAGTCATTATTTTGGTGATAAACAAGGGTTGATTACCGCATGCATGCGTGAAATGTTGGCTGAACTACAACGTAAAACGATGCAAAACAAAGCACATCGTTCAACAGATTCAATTGAGCAAATTCAAGCCATCATTGATTCTAATTTTGATAACAGTCAAACCAACGCCAAAGCCATGCGGTTATGGTTAGAGTTTTGGACTGCAAGCATGCATATGCCAGCTTTGCAACGTTTACAACGTATCAACAGTCATCGCTTGTACTCCAACCTAAAATACCATTTACAACAAATTTTACCCAAGACACAAGTCGACACCGTAACCCAAGCTTTAGCAGCACTGATTGATGGCTTATGGTTACGTGCAAGTTTAATGAGCCATCAAGAAAATTTTGATGTGACTCAGGCAAGATACATTGCCTATCACTATTTAGAAATGCATACCAATACAGCTCAAAAAATACAAACGGAGAATTAAAGATGTCTAACATTTCAGTATTACCACTTTATATTCATGGTCAATATGTTCAAGCCACCAGTGGTGAGAGTTTTGATACTATCAATCCTGCCAATGGTCAAGTCATTGCACAAATACAACGTGCCTCTCAAGAAGATGTAAACAAAGCGGTTGAAAGTGCACAGCAAGGTCAAAAAATTTGGGCAGCCAAAACGGCTGTAGAACGTGCACGCATTCTACGCAAAGCAGTTGATCTTTTACGTGAACGTAACGATGAACTGGCTAAACTTGAAACGCAAGACTCAGGAAAAGCATTTTCAGAAACGTCAACCGTAGATATTGTTACAGGTGCTGATGTTTTAGAATACTATGCAGGCCTTGCAACCGCGATACAAGGTGAGCAACAGCCTTTGCGTGACAGTAGTTTCTTTTACACACGCCGTGAGCCATTGGGTGTTGTTGCAGGTATTGGTGCTTGGAATTATCCAATTCAAATTGCACTTTGGAAATCAGCGCCTGCACTTGCAGCAGGTAATGCAATGATTTTCAAACCTAGTGAATTTACACCACTAACAGCCTATAAATTGGCTGAAATATACACAGAAGCAGGCGTTCCTGCAGGTGTTTTTAACGTAGTACAAGGCCTAGGCGATGTAGGTGCAATGATTGCATCACACCCTTTGATTGAAAAAATATCTTTTACAGGCTCTGTTGCTACAGGTAAAAAAGTCATGGCTACTGCGGCAAGCTCATCACTTAAAGAAGTGACCATGGAGCTTGGTGGTAAGTCACCACTTATTATTTGTGATGATGCCAATATTGAACGTGCAGCAGATATCGCAATGATGGCAAATTTCTTTAGTACAGGCCAAGTGTGTACTAACGGTACTCGTGTTTTTATCCCTAAAACACGCAAAGAAGACTTTGAAAAAGCACTTCTTGAACGTATTGCCTACATTAAAATTGGCGACCCAATGCAGGCCGAAACAAATATGGGGCCACTTTCAAGTTTTGCACATTTAGATAAAGTGCTGTCTTATATTGATCAAGGCAAAAAACAAGGTGCGACCCTACTTTGCGGTGGTCAACGCTCAACGGATTCTGCACTTACACACGGTGCATATATTGAACCAACCATTTTTACAGACTGTAAAGATGACATGAGCATTGTGACCGATGAAATCTTTGGGCCTGTAATGAGCATTTTGAGTTATGACAGTGAAGAAGAAGCCATTGAACGTGCCAACAATACACCACTTGGCCTTGCAGCAGGTGTGGTTACCGAAAATTTAAATCGTGCACACCATATTGCCCATCAGATTGAAGCAGGTATTTTTTGGATCAATACGTGGGGTGAATCTCCTGCTGAAATGCCGGTGGGTGGCTATAAACAATCAGGTGTAGGACGTGAAAATGGCTTAGTTTCGCTTCAGCATTACACTCGCATTAAATCCATTCAAGTTGAAATGGGTGAATATCAGTCTATTTTCACAAAAAACTAAATAGACTTTTCTCCCACAAGTAAATAAGGATACTCTAACATGGCAAATCAAGAATTTGACTATATTGTTGTTGGTGCAGGCTCAGCAGGTAATGTATTGGCCACTCGACTGACCGAAGATGAAAACGTGAGCGTATTACTGCTCGAAGCAGGTGGCCCTGATTATCGTGCAGATTTTCGCACTCAAATGCCCGCAGCATTGGCTTTTCCTTTACAGGGTAGACAGTACAATTGGGCATATGAAACAGATCCAGAACCACATATGAACAATCGTCGTATGGAATGTGGTCGTGGTAAAGGCCTTGGTGGTTCTTCATTAATTAATGGCATGTGCTACATTCGTGGTAATGCCATGGATTTAGACGGCTGGGCAAAACTTAAAGGTTTAGAACAGTGGTCATATGCTGATTGCTTACCTTACTATCGCAAAGCAGAAACACGTGACATTGGTGAAAATGATTACCACGGTGGTCAAGGGCCTGTTTGTGTCAGCACACCTAAAAAAGGAAATAACGTCTTGTTTCACGCCATGGTCGATGCAGGTGTACAAGCAGGTTACCCAAGGACTGATGACTTAAACGGTTATCAGCAAGAGGGGTTTGGCCCAATGGATCGTACAGTTACTCCTCAAGGGCGTCGTTCTAGTACTGCTCGTGGCTACTTAGATCTTGCAAAATCACGTAAGAACCTCACCATCGTGACACATGCAGTAACCGACAAAGTACTTTTTTCAGGTAAAAAAGCCACAGGAGTTCAGTATTTACAAGGCAGTAGCACGACTCCTACAATAGTTAAAGCACGTAAAGAAGTGTTATTAAGCTCAGGAACGATTGCTTCACCACAAATTTTACAACGCTCAGGTGTTGGCCCTAAAGCACTACTAGACTCCTTGTCTATACCCGTGGTACACGAATTACCGGGTGTTGGTGAAAATTTACAAGATCATTTAGAGCTATATTTACAATATGCATCTAAAAAACCTGTTTCTCTCTATCCTGCGCTCCAATGGCAAAATCAACCTAAAATTGGTGCTGAATGGATGTTTTTAGGTACAGGCGTGGGTGCATCGAATCAATTTGAAGCGGGTGGCTTTATTCGTAGTCGCCCCGAATTTGACTGGCCAAACATTCAATATCACTTTTTACCTGTGGCCATTAATTACAATGGAACCAATGGTGTAAAAGAGCATGGTTTTCAAGCACATGTAGGCTCTATGCGATCACCTTCTCGTGGCCGTGTACAGATTAAATCTTTGAACCCACATGACCACCCTAGTTTGTTATTTAATTACATGTCTACAGAGCAAGATTGGCAAGAGTTCCGTGACTGTATACGTCTAACACGTGAAATTATGCATCAACCTGCACTCGATGAATATCGTGGTCGTGAAATTAGCCCAGGTAAAGATGTCGTCACAGATGAACAACTTGATGAATTTGTGCGTAGCCATGCAGAAACTGCTTACCACCCTTGTGGTAGCTGTAAAATGGGTCATGACGATATGGCAGTCGTTGACCATGAAGGTCGTGTACATGGCATAGAAGGTTTACGTGTTATTGACGCGTCAATTATGCCAATTATTATTACAGGCAACTTAAATGCAACCACCATTATGATTGGTGAAAAAATTGCTGATGCTATTCGTGGTCAGAAACTACCGCGTTCTACTGCAGGTTACTACAAAGCAGGTCAATCACCTGTACGTATTGCCCCTCAACGTGAATTCACGATAGATCAAATGCAATAAAAGTATGATTAAAAAAATGGCGGCCTTCAAGGCCGCCATTTTTTATGTCGTTCAATCAGAATTATGCCAATACTTTCGCAATTGCATCTGCAACATAGTAGACATTTTTTTCGTTTAAGCCAGCAACACACATACGGCCGCTAAGCAAGATATATACAGCATGTTCTGTACGTAATTTATCTGCTTGCTCTGAGGTTAAACCTGTATAACTAAACATACCACGTTGTTTTACAAGGTAATCAAAGTTTTTATTTGGCAGTCGCTTAACTAATTCATCACGCAAAACAGTACGCATTTTGGCAATACGTTCCGCCATACCTTTGAGTTCACTTTCCCAATCAGCACGTAAACTATCATTATTAAGTACAGATTCAACCAATACAGCACCTGTCGTTGGTGGGCTTGAATATACACGGCGGACATTCGCTTTGAGTCGACCAAATACATTATCTGCTGTCACTGCATCTTCCGACACCACGGTTAAACCACCAACACGTTCGCCATACAGTGAGAAAATTTTAGAAAAAGAGTTACTCAACACAAATTGTGCGCCCACTTTATCTAGTGCACGAATGAGATATGCATCTTTTTCTAAATCTTCAGCAAAACCTTGGTATGCAATATCAAGAAAAGGAATCAATTTTCCTTTAATCAATACTTCAATCACTTGATCCCATTGCTCAGGCACCAAGTCTGCACCCGTTGGGTTATGACAACATGGGTGTAATAGCACCACGTCATTTTCAGGAATTGACTTTAGCGTTTCAAGCATTTTTTCAAATGCAACGCCATTGGTTTCTGGGTCAAAGTACGGATATTCTGCTGTTTCAAACCCTGCACCTTGAAAAATGGTGATGTGGTTTTCCCATGTTGGTTGACTCACCCAAACTTTAGACGTTGGAAAGTTTTCTTTTAGAAAATCTGCACCAATTTTAAGCGCACCAGAACCACCTAAAGTTTGTATTGTCACCGCACGTTTTTCTGCACGAGATTTGCTGTCATTACCCAATAATAAAGCTTGCGTTGCATCGGCATAACTTTTCAAACCAGACATTGGTAAATATAGTTTTGCTTTATCTACATTTTTACCAACCTCTAATGCAACTGTTTTGATCGCATTAAACTGTGGCACAATGCTGTGTTCATTGTAATATAAGCCAATACCTAAATTAACTTTGTTATCACGTTCATCTTTTTGGAATTTTTCCATTAATGATAAAATTGGGTCGCCTGCATAAGGCTGAACATGCTGAAACATAACTCGCTCGATCCACTGTAGTGTCTATCCATTATATACATAGTTTGACCCGATAGTGTGAACACTTTTTATACAAACACACTGTTTTAGTACTGATATTTTTAGTCATTTTACAGTGTTGCTTGCGTTTCACCTTGTGCAATTTTATCTAAAATGGGGCAATCTGCTTCTGTATTGCCAGCACAGCATGACACTGATTGTTTTAACAGCTCAACCATTTTTTCAAGCTGACCTATTTGAGTGTTCAATTGAACAATATGTGCCTGTGCAAACGCTTTAACATCAGCACTGTGTCTTGTTTTATTTCCCCACAATTGCAACAGATATTTCATTTGTGTGGTCGAAAAATGTAAGGCCTTTGCATGTAAAATAAACTGTAAAGTCTCAATATTTTTTTCGTTATACACACGATACCCTGCATGATTACGCTCAATATGAACCAACAACCCCACACGCTCATAATAGCGAATCATTTTAGCAGATATGCCTAGACGTTTTGATACTTGACCAATATTCATCACCTACCTCAATTTTTTTCAGTCACAGAAAAACGCTTTAAACGAAGAGCATTGGTGAGCACAAATACAGATGACATCGCCATTGCTGCCGCTGCAACCATTGGTGATAATAAAATGTGATCGCTTGGATACAATACTCCAGCTGCAACAGGAATCAGCGCAATATTATAAATAAATGCCCAAAACAAATTTTGCTGAATATTTCGTATGGTCGCCTGACTCAATGCAATCGCATCAACAGCCGCTTTCAAATTTCCAGACATTAGTACAACATCGGCTGATTCTATGGCAATATCTGTGCCTGTACCAATGGCTATGCCAACATCTGCATGTGCTAAAGCAGGTGCATCGTTGATTCCATCACCAATATAAGCAACTTTACCGTATTTATCTTGTAAAGCGTGTATTGCATCCACTTTACCTGTGGGCATAACACCTGCAATCACTTCGTCAATATTTAGGGTTTGAGCAATCGCTTTTGCAGTTTTTTCTTGATCGCCTGTAATCATCACTACTTTTAAACCCAAACGCTGAAATTGAGCAACCACTTGAGCACTATTGGATTTGACAGCATCAGCCACAGCAAACATTGCCACAAGTACACCATTTATCACCACATAAATCGGAGATTTTGCCTGTGTTGCCCACTGTTCAGCATGCTGATTAAATAAAGAAATATCTATATTCAATTGTGCCATTAAACGATCGGCACCAATCTGCACCCATTGATTTTGTACTTGCCCTTGTATGCCTAGCCCTGTGAGCGTATCTACCTGTTGTGCATCAAACCACTGTATTTTCTTTTGTTTGGCATACTCTATTACAGCAGTAGCTAGAGGGTGTGTTGTATATTGTTCTATAGATGCGATGTATTGTAAAACATGATGTTGACTAATGTCATCAACACATAAAAAATCAGTGAGTGTTGGTTGGCCTTGTGTGAGTGTACCTGTTTTATCTACACCAATGGCTTTTACTTCTTTGAGTTGCTGTAATGCCACGCCCTGTCGAAACAACACCCCCATTTGTGCGCCTTTCCCTGTTGCCACCATAATAGAGGTGGGTGTTGCCAGCCCCATTGCACAAGGACAAGCCACAATAAGTACAGCAACTGCATTCACCAATGCATAAGACACAGATGGACTTGGCCCCCAAACCAACCATACTACACCTGTCAATACAGCAATGAGCATGATGGTGGGTACAAACCACAGTGTAATTTTATCTACCCATGCTTGTATAGGTAATTTGCTGGCTTGTGCATGTTCAACTAAAGCAATAATTTGTGCCAATAACGTGTTTTGGTGCTGTGCTGTTACCTTAACTTCAAGTAACCCTGTTTGATTCATTGTTCCTGCACTGACCTGCTCACCTTGATTTTTTTTTACGGCTAAAGGCTCACCTGTCAGCATTGACTCATCCACTACACTTTGCCCCGAAATTACCACACCATCGACAGGAATTTTTTCACCTGCGTATACCATCACATGCATACCTACAATTACATGTTCAATATTCATCTCTTGTACGGTCATGTCTTTTTTTACATGGGCTATTTGGGGCTGTAAGCCAATCAAATGCTGTATCGCTTGTGTTGTTTTACCTTTTGCTTTCGCTTCTAAATAACGTCCAAGTAAAATTAAAGTCACAATCATTGCTGCCGCTTCAAAATATACATGTACCGCTTGAGAAGGTAACCACTGCGGAAATGCAGTTGCAATCAATGAATAGCTATAAGCCGCTAATGTACCTACCGCAACCAATGCATTCATATCTGGTGCACGGCGTAACAATGCAGGTATTCCTTTTTGGTAAAACTGCCTTGCGGGAAAACATAAAATTATGGTCACAAAAACACACTGTAACCACCAGTTCAGCGATTGCCCAATATATTGATCTAACCAATGCTGAAAAGATGAAGAAATATGTCCAAACATTGCAAGCAGCATCACAGGTAAGCTCAACGCTGCGGCTTGTATTAATGAAGATAATAATGTTTTTGATGCATCGGCAGTGGATTTGTTGTGCGGTACAGCTTTAGAGACCACAGTGGCTGTATACCCTGCTCGCTCTACAGCATCGATTAAATGTTGAACTGGAACATCAGAATGTACAGAAATGTGTGCTTGATGTGTCGCTAGATTCACGACAACCTGCTGTAGACCTTCCACTTTTGACAGCGATTTTTCTGCTCTTGCCACACAAGATGCACACGTTAGCCCCTCTATATTTAAAACAATCTCTTGTGTACTGGCAGTTTCTGGCTCAACGTCATAACCTGCATCTTGAATGCATTTAATTAATTGCTGACGATCTAAATGCTCGCCCCAGATCACAGCTTTCTCAGTGGTTAAATTCACACTCACTTGGCTGATTTTTTGTTTTTTTAATGCTTTTTCCACACGAGCAACACAAGAAGCACAACTCATTCCTTGAATACGCAATTCGATTTGTTGGGGTTTTGTGGTGCTCATGCTTGACCTTAATTCATAATTTTTAGCCAATACAGATTAAACCTTGACACAAGGGTAAGGTCAAGCACATTGACTTTACCCTTGTGTCAAGGTTTAGAATAGCATTTTACATTGGAGCAACACATGAAATTTAATATTCCAAATATGACTTGTGGTGGCTGTGTACGCGGTGTGACTGCAAGTATCCAACATGTAGACCCTCAAGCACAGGTCAATGCAGATTTAACAGCTCAAACCGTTGAGGTTACATCACAACTTGACGCGAAAACCATTCAACAAGCACTAGAGGCCGATGATTTTCCAGCCACTTTAATTTAAGTCGAAAATCTGAACTACATCACAGTATATCCATGACGTGTTACGTAACATAGATATACTGTAACAACAACCCAACAATTTCATATCAAGATCAAAATTTTACTTCACTAAAATACAGCTAGGCCGTCACCTATCATAATAAATACTGATACCTAACGACTCTGCTTTCTACAATAATGACTAAAAATGCAAATATAATTTACATCACATCATGTTTTCGAAAGCATTCATACAATAATGAGGTCTTTTGGAGGGTAAAATGGATATACCTAAGACACGAAGTCACATCATACTGACCAAAATTTTTGCCGTAATTTTAATACTCATTGCATTACCCCTGTTATTTGGTGGAATCTACCTCAGCATCGAAGGAGGATCTTGGTACTACTTATTGACAGGTCTTGCACTCACACTTTCAGGGCTTCTACTATTTAAGGACAAGTTGATCGGCGCCCATATTTTTGGATTATTTTTCATTGCAACCATTGCATGGACCATTTATGAAACAGGGTCACGTTTTTGGGGTTGGGTTCCTCGTCTTGCATTGTTTGCAGTTTTAGCATTTTTTTTGACCTTATTGTTGCCTTACATTGGTCAAGGAATACGTAAAAAAACAGCCTACATACTCACATCTATCATTGCTGTATGCTTTGCAATTGCATTGGTTTGTGCGTTTTTACCTCACAATGAATATCGTTCAGATGAAAGTTTTCCAACACAAGCTTTGACCAATACAAATAGTAATGATCCTACACAATCAGATTCAGATTGGAAATACTATGGTCGTGATGCAAATGCCACACGTTATTCTCCGCTACAACAAATCAATGCAGATAATGCAAAGAATTTAGAACGTGCATGGGTATACCATACTGAAGATTTACCACCTGCAGGCAAAAAAGACCTTTGGGCAGCTGAGCATACACCCATCAAAGTGGGCAATGGTTTATATGTATGCAGTGCAACCAATAATGTCAGTCGGATTGACCCTGCTACAGGTAAAGAAGTATGGAAATTTAAATCCAATGTTGCTTACAGCAGTATTCCATATACGGCAGCATGTCGTGGACTCACGTATTATGAGTCTAAAACTATTCCTATGGGTCAAGCCTGCCACACCCGCATTGTGTTAGGCACATTAGACATGCGTCTGATTGCTCTAGATACAGAAACAGGTCAACCATGCCAAAACTTTGGAGAGCATGGTAGTACCGATTTAAATAAAGGCTTAGGCCATACCGTACCAGGTTTTGTCTCTGTAACATCACCAGTCACTATTGTTAAAAATACCATTATTGTGAATCATGAAGTCAGAGACAACCAACGTCGTTGGGCACCATCTGGCGTTATCCGTGGTTATGATGCCGAAACTGGGAAGTTTAAATGGGCATGGGATGTTAAGCGTCCAAATGACCATACCGAACCTAAAGATGGACAAGAATATAGCCGTGGTACACCAAACTCTTGGACACCAATGGTCAGCGATGAAAAGTTAGGCCTTGTTTATGTTCCTATGGGGAATGCTGCGGCTGATCACTACAGTGCCATGCGCAGTCCTGAAGAAGAAGCTGTGAATGATGCTATTGTTGCTCTAGACCCAGATACTGGAAATGTACGTTGGACATTCCAAACTGTACACAAAGATGTTTGGGATCAAGACTTAGGTTCTCAACCGACGCTCATAGATTATCCAGACAGTAAAGGCAACCCTGTTCCTGCAATGCTCGTCCCGACGAAAAAAGGACAAACATTTATTTTAAACCGTCAAACAGGACAACCTCTGAGTAAAGTAGAAGAAAAACCTGTTCCAACCACAGGCGGTGTTGCTGATGACCCTCGTTCACCAACACAACCATTTTCAGTAGATATTCCACGACTTGGTTTCCCTGATTTAGATGAAACGAAAATGTGGGGTATTTCACCTATCGATCAAATGCTATGCCGTATTAAATATCGTCAGGCCAATTATCAAGGTATGGATACACCACCAAGTTTAGATAAACATTGGATTATGTATCCTGGGAACAATGGCGGAAGTGACTGGGGTAGTTATGCCTATGATGCAAATCGAGGTGTCATTATTGCCAATTGGAACAATACCCCTATGTACGGCAGACTCATTACTCGAGCACAAGCCAACAAAGATGGGTTAGAGTCGATGGATGCAACAAACTACAAACCTGTTGGTGGGATTGGTCGCCCAATGTCAGATACACCATATGGTGTTGAAATTAGTGCTTTCTTTAGCCCGACAGGCATGTTATGCAGTGAACCACCATACGGCATGATCAGTGCGATTGATTTACACAGTAAACGTATTTTATGGCAACGTCCACTTGGAAGCGCTGAACGCAATGGGCCGTTTAATATGGCAACCCATATGCCTATTAATATTGGTACACCAAATAACGGTGGGCCAATTGTAACGGCAGGTGGAATCATTTTTGTTGCTGCAACGACAGACAATAAAATCCGTGCTTTAGACTTAAAAACAGGTAAGGAATTGTGGAGCGATACTTTACCTGCAGGCGGACAAGCCACACCAATGACCTACTCTATTAATGGCGAGCAATATCTTGTGATTATGGCAGGCGGTCATCATTTTATGGGTACTGGGGTAAGTGATGCACTTGTGGCATACAAACTCCCTAAAAACATGAAATAAACATTCATTGTTCACAAAAAAGACCAGCATATTGCTGGTCTTTTTAAGTCGTAAAAAACAAATTGAGATTACAAGAATTTACCTTCGTAAACGTTTTAAAATGAATGATGTACTACGTCTAGATATTAAAAATATCTTGATGATTATCAATATAAACGTGTTGTAGGTTTTTCCTGCTTAGCATCGCCTATGAGTAATGCATTAAAACGATTAAACATTACAGTTAAAAAACCTTATGCCACCTGCAAGCCAAAGAATCTCTCAAACCCGCATATACCCAAGCCTTAAATCAGCTTCAACAAAAGTATTTCATTGGTTATTTTGACGAAAATGGATTTAAATCACACGATCATCGATCTGGTAGTTATTCTCAAAAAGAAATACCACGTTATGACTGGTGTAATTGACAATTAAACAACCAAACCAATGACATGTGTGCACTTGTTGTATCAAGATCAATTGTGTAGCCTTGGCTCATTCGATGGCAAAGTGAATTCAAAAGTATTTCATTTTTGAATAGAATTATTCCTGAATAACCCAAATATAGTATGATCATCATGGAGCATTAATCCTTTGCTTAGCCAATAAATACACAAGAATTAATGATCAGAGTTGATAATTCCCTTCATATAAATGCTGAGTTAAATCCTAAGCAAGCCTCACAGATGTAGTGCAAGATGAATTAAAAAACATAAAAGGTAGAAAGCTTGTATTGACTCTGGCTTTTCAGATGTTTTTTCATGTCTGTATGAATAATTAGACTGTTTGAATATATTTAAACTTTTATTTTGAAATGAGTTTCTTGAGGATTTTAGCCATATAAAATACGTTTATAGCCTGTATTTATGATAATTGAAGCATGCCTATTTCAGTAAAATTCTTTTTTTCATCTTACAAGTTACTCAGAAACACTACAGCTTAGATCAACATAAGTTTATTAGATATTGTAAACAAGATTGAGCTTGTTTTACGAATGTTTAGCACTTAAAAAGTAAGGCTTTTGACTTGCTTTTTAAGTGCTGGCTTTTACCTAAATCTCTTGCCCAAAACTATCACAACTGCTGATGTTACCCGATTGAAAACCGCGATCGAACCAATGCATACGCTGTGCACTCGTACCGTGAGTAAAACTATCTGGTACAACTTGACCTGTAGCACGTTTTTGTAAATAGTCATCACCAATTTTTTGTGCAGCATCCATCGCTTCTGCAATATCGCCTTCATCTAAAAATTGTTCACGATCATTGGTACGTTTTGCCCATACCCCAGAAAAACAATCTGCTTGCAATTCTTGACGCACAGACAATTGATTCGCCACTTTCTGGTTAGATTGACGACTAAGTTGCGATACTTGCTTTGAAATACCCAATAAATTTTGCACGTGATGCCCAACTTCGTGTGCAATAACATAAGCCATAGCAAAATCACCTGCTTGACCTTTATGATTCAGTTTTGTTTGATTTTTTTCACCAGAAATTCCCATTTTGTTACGCATATCTTGGAAAAAAGTGGTATCTAAATATACTTTTTGATCCGCAGGGCAATAAAATGGCCCCATAGCCGCTTGCCCTTGACCACATGCTGTTGTTGTTGAGCCACTATACAAAACCAAAGTTGGTGCTACATACTGCTTGCCTTGTTCTTTAAAAATTTGTGACCATGTTTTTTCAGTATCTGCCAAAACAGTGGTTGTAAAGCCTTTAGATTCTACTTGGTCGGCAGTCGGCTGTGTTAATGCCTTTCCTTGCGTTTGTCCAGAGGTTTGTGACGTGATTTGCTTTGTGGTTTGATAAGCCTGTTGAGGGTCTGCACCAAAAAACTTCCATGCAACAAAAGCAACAAACAGTCCAACAATACTAATACCACCTGTTTTTACCGCACCACCGCCACGGCGATCTTCAACGTTTTTACTTTGTTCTCGATCTTTCCAACGCATAGCGACTCACCTGTCATGATTTTTATTTTAAAAGAATTAGTGTGCTGATTTTTTAAATATTTTTTGTGCCAATGTCACGATCAATACAACGATTGCCCCAGCAACTACGCCTAAAACTAAATTCACACCTGTAGGTACGAGGCTACCAATAATAAAACCAACATTCGGAATTTGTCCCAAACTTTCAGTATTATGGGCTGTAAAATGATGAATTGCAGGAATAGCATGCGCAATAATTCCTCCACCCACTAAAAACATGGCCACTGTTCCTACCACAGACAGTGTTTTCATCAGCTTAGGCGCAAACGCCAATAGTAATCGACCCATCTTTTGTTGTAGAGCAGATGATTTTTTTTGCAAAATAAGACCAAAATCATCAATTTTTACAATCAATGCCACAAGACCATATACCCCTACAGTCATGGCAATAGAAATAATACTCATCACTGCCACTTTATCTATTAAAGGTGCAGTTGCTACAGTACCGAGCGTAATCACTATAATTTCAGCAGATAAAATAAAGTCTGTACGAATCGCCCCCTTAATCTTTTCATTTTCATAGCTTGCAAGATCTTGAATGGGGCTTTCTTGAGGGTCTGCTTGTTCTGTTGTCGGCTTATGCATGAACGTATGCATCACCTTTTCCACACCTTCATAACATAAAAATAGACCACCAATCACCAACAACGGCGTAATTAACCACGGTATAAATACACTAATTAATAACGCCAACGGCACTAAAATACATTTATTTAAAAAAGAGCCTTTGGCAACTTTCCACACCACTGGCAGTTCACGATCGGCTTTCACACCCGTGACTTGTTGTGCATTGAGTGCTAAATCATCCCCTAAAACACCTGCTGTTTGCTTTGCGGCTGTTTTGCTCATCACAGCAACATCATCTAATACTGTTGCGATGTCATCTAATAAAAGTAATAAACTACCGGCCATCACACACCTTTCTTTTGTTTTGATTTTGACTTTATATTAAAGATATTTTAGAAGATTGGCGAACCTAAACCCACAGATTGTGAAAAATTAGCACAGAAAAAATCATATTACGGGCAAAGTCATACACATTTCCCTTGAATATCGTACAATAGTAACACGACCTCTAACAACAAAACTTTAGGATTCGCTCGTATGAGTATAGATCAACGCCCCATTATTTTAACGGGAGACCGCCCAACAGGACAACTTCATTTGGGGCACTTTGTCGGTTCACTACGTTCTCGAGTTGGCTTACAAGACTCTCACCATCAACATATTTTGTTAGCAGATGCTCAAGCACTCACAGACAATGCAGATAATTTTGAAAAAGTACGCCGTAATATTATAGAAGTAGCAACAGATTATTTGGCGGTAGGAATCGACCCAAGCAAAACCACGATTTGTGTGCAATCACACCTGCCTGCACTCAATGAACTCACCATGCTATATCTAAATTTTGTAACAGTATCTCGTTTAGAGCGCAACCCAACCATTAAATCTGAAATTCAAATGCGTGGTTTTGAGCGAGATATTCCTGCAGGATTTTTATGTTACCCTGTTGCACAAGCTGCAGATATTACTGCATTTAAAGCCAGTGTTGTCCCTGTTGGTGAAGATCAAATTCCAATGATTGAGCAAACCAACGAGGTTGTACGCCGTATTAATCGCCAAATTGGTCGAGATATTTTACCCGAATGCAAAGCATTGCTATCAAGTACAGGCCGTCTGCCAGGCTTTGATGGTAAAGCAAAAATGTCTAAATCTTTAGGTAACACGATTGTGTTAAATGCTACAGATAAAGAGATTAAAAAAGCGGTTAATGCCATGTACACTGATCCAAACCATTTACGTGTGGAAGATCCAGGTCAAGTTGAAGGCAACATTGTATTTGCCTATCTTGATGCATTTGACCCTAATAAAGAAGAAGTTGAAGAGCTAAAAGCACATTATCGCCGTGGTGGTTTAGGCGATGGTACTGTGAAAAAACGTTTAGAAGCCGTTCTCAAAAAGCTCATCGAGCCGATCAGAGACCGTCGTAATGAATTAGCAAAAGATCCTGACTATATTATTGATGTACTTAAAGCAGGAACAGAAAAATGTCAGATCATTACGCAAAACACTTTAAATGAAGTTAAAGCTGGACTTGGCATGTTTAAGTTTTAAACAACTAGATGTGTTTTGATTTGACTTACGCAATCGGGCTATTTCTTACATAATATAACATTCTGATACAGCATGTTGACTGAAAAACCCATCCAAATTGCGTATTCTAAAACTATAGAAAGACAGATAGGTCGCCCCCTATCTTCGATTCAATTTTGTGCGTAGTAGTCCCCCAACTGCTACGCATTTTTTTATCTTTATTATGCTGTTCGTCCATGTTTTTTAGTTTCATATCTATTCTACTGACACAGTTCATGATTCCATTTGCATACTTAAAAAGTATTGTAAAATATGTATTTAACAAAGGAATCTAAAAATACTGAAAACAAAATTTAACTAGGCTACTTAAATAAAGCCTCATATACATTCAATTTTTTTGATTAAAATAGCTTATCAAAACAATGATTAAGCATACCTCTTATTTTTCAGATAAAAATATAAAACTAGATCTAAATTTCAAAAACCAGCTTCAAATCAATGAATACGTTGTCAATCTCAATTGAACGAGTACAATATATTTCTTAATATCTGAGAAAATTAAGTTATTTAGTTATTTAAAACGATTAACCATCATTAAATACAATCAATGAAAGTTCAAATAACACACAGTAAAGATCTTCAACGTTAAATAACCTGAATCACGAATAAGCCTTTTTTAAAAATCAATTATTTATGTATTTTTAACCATATAAAATATTGTTATAGCATTTATTTTTTGTCACTAGTACTTCAACTTTTCAGGTGAAGTCACATTGTGTACCACGCGAGCTAGTAAGCAAAAATATTAAATTTACAATAACTTACTGATTTTTCTTATTCGTAATCTGGGTTAAAATATGACATAAATCATATATATGATCTGCACTATAATTATTTTGATATTAAAAAATTATCGTAAAACATATAGTGTCATCCAACCCCAATCACGGATAAACTTTTATTTAAAATCAATTATTTATATATTTTTTCCATATGTAGCATCAATTTTCCATCCCTTACGCTTGTTTTTTTTAAGGTGAATTTAACTTATTTGCAATACAAGATGATAACGAAAAGCAGTGTAATTGAGATAAGAATATATAAAACAGTCGCTTAATCGTATTTCTTATCCGCGATTCGGGTTAATCTAAGCAAAAATAATCCTATCTACACTTATTCTATCTTTAAATGACTCAAGGATGAGTAACATCTTATTTTTCTGAATACAAAATTCATATAAGTATCTTTGTTACCCTTAATAAAATATAAATACGATTTAATCGATAAAAATCGAATAGATGAAATCAATCTTACAAACGATAAGATGGACGATACATTGCGTTATGTCATTTAGTTCAATAAAAAAGCGGTCTATATCAGACCGCTTTTTTAAGCTTATTTGCGTTTACGCTGTACAGCATGAATGGCTCGACCGTCTACGGCTAAAGCAGCTTCATGAACCACTTCTGAAAAAGTTGGATGTCCAAAAGTCATCAGTTGTAAATCTTCAACAGAAGATACAAACTCAAGTGCGATCATACCTTGATGAACAATATCAGAAGCAGCAGGGCCAATGACATGCATACCAAGCAAACGATCTGTTTTTGCATCGGCAACAAATTTAACAAAACCTGCACTTTCACCTGCAGCTAAAGCACGACCATTGACTGCAAATGGGAATTGACCCGCTTTCACATCATAACCTTGCTCTTTTGCAGCCTCTTCTGTTAAACCAACCCAAGCAGCTTCAGGGTGCGTATAAATCACACTAATGATCGTGTCATAATTCACTTGCGCTGCATGGCCATGCATCCGCTCTACAGCCATTACACCTTCTTCCATTGCTTTATGGGCAAGCATTGGACCTCGAACCAAATCACCAATGGCGTATACGCCATCAATAGAAGTCGCACAATGATCATTCACTTCAATAAAGCCACGATCCGTCAGCGTAATTCCTGCATCTTCTGCCAATAAACCTTCTGCATATGGCTTACGCCCTACACACACAATCAATTTATCAAACACTTGCTCATGTTCTTGGCCATCTTGACTATATTTAACAGTCACTTCACGACCATTAACTTCAGTACCTGCAACTTTAGCGCCAATTCGAATGTCTAAACCTTGTTTTTTCAAGATTTTTTGGAAGTCTTTTGCCAAAGCCTTGTCTGCCATTGGCAAAAAGCGATCCATCGCCTCAAATACAACAACTTCAGCACCTAAACGGCGCCATACAGAACCCAACTCAAGTCCAATCACCCCTGCACCAATCACCCCTAGGCGCTTGGGTACTTCAGAGAAGCTTAAAGCACCTGTCGAGTCGACAATTACATCTTGATCTATAGGTGCAACAGGAATGTTTACAGGTACAGACCCTGACGCCAAAATGATATATTTTGGTGATAAAACTTGGGTTTCACCCTCATGCGGTACAAATTCTACTTGTTTACCTGCAAGTAGTTTACCTGTACCTTGTAACCATTCAATTTGATTTCCCTTAAGTAACTGTGCAACCCCACCTGTCAGTTGCTCTACAACTTTGTCTTTACGTGCAAGTAATTTTGCTAAGTCTAGCGATACTTCACCTGTGCTAATCCCATGATCAGACAATTCATGTTTTGTCGATTCAAAACGATGTGACGAATCAAGCAGTGCTTTAGAGGGAATACATCCTACATTTAAACATGTACCCCCCATAGAAGGTTTTCCATTTTGAATGCGTTTTTCAATACAAGCCACTTTAAAGCCTAATTGTGCCGCACGAATTGCAGCCTCGTATCCACCTGGGCCACCACCAATCACAACTAGATCAAACTGTTGAGACATGTCCATCTCCATTATTCACAATACTTTACCGAAGTAGATTGTGTTTTTTTATCACGATAATTTCAAGTTAAAGATCAAGAATGAGTTTTGCAGGCTCTTCCAATAATTCTTTTACTGTTACTAAGAAACCAACAGCTTCCTTACCATCAATCATACGGTGGTCATAAGATAATGCAAGATACATCATCGGTAAAATCACCACTTGGCCATCGACTGCCATTGGACGATCTTGAATTTTATGCATTCCTAAAATAGCCGTTTGTGGCTGATTTAAAATAGGTGTAGATAACAATGAGCCAAATGTTCCACCATTGGTAATGGTAAATGTTCCACCTGTCATCTCTTCAATGGCCAATTTCCCATCACGCGCTTTGCCTGCGTAACTACGAATACCGGACTCAACCTCTGCATAGCTCATACGATCTGTATCACGAAGTACAGGAACCACAAGACCTCGTTCAGAAGATACCGCTACGCCAATATCATAGTAACCATGATAAACAATATCCTCGCCATCAATTGAAGCATTTACAGCAGGATAACGTTTTAATGCTTCTGTCACAGCTTTAACAAAAAATGACATGAAGCCTAAACGTGCACCATGACGTTTTTCAAAAACATCTTTATATTGCTTACGAATATCCATAATCGGTTTCATGTTAACTTCATTAAATGTCGTTAACATGGCAGTTTGCTGTGTTGCTGCAAGTAAACGCTCTGCAACACGCTTTCTTAATCGCGTCATTGGTACACGTTTTTCAATACGGCCTGTACTCGATGATGCATGCTCTGTAATGGTAATTTGTGGTGCAGCTACAGGGGCAGGAGTCGCTTGATGGTTTACAACATCTTCTTTTGTAATCCTACCACCTCGGCCTGTACCTGAGATTGTGTTCGCATCGAGCCCTGTTTCTGTTAATGCCTTACGTACAGAAGGTGCTTGATCTTGTACAACAGGTTGTGAGCGTTCTACTACTGCTGTTGCGCCTGCATGCGTTTGAGATGATGTTTTTTCAACTTGTTGAGTAACAGTAGATGTACTTGTCGATTGCCCTGCTTCAAAATGAGCAATTAATTCATTTGAAAGCACCGTATCGCCTTCTTGTTTCACAAAAGCACTAAGTTGACCGTCCGCAGGTGCAACTACTTCAAGAACCACTTTATCTGTTTCGATGTCACAAATCACTTCATCTCGAGCAATCGATTCACCTATGCTTTTATGCCAAGTTGCAATGGTGCCATCTGCAACAGATTCTGGAAATACAGGTGCTTTAATTTCAATAGCCATGAGTAATCTCTCCTAATTATTCAGCTTCGAGCGCAAGTGCGTCAGAAATAAGCTGGTTTTGTTGTTGTGCATGTAAGTAAGGTGAACCACATGCTGGAGCTGCTGCCGCTTCACGACCTGCAAATTTTAATCTGATTCCACGCCCTGTTTGAGCAATGCCCTCAAAGAGTTGCGGGGCAACAAATTGCCAAGCACCTTGGTTTTTTGGCTCTTCTTGACACCATACAAGATCGGTGAGATTTGGATAGCTTGCCAAAACTTGGGCAATACGTTGTTCAGGATAAGGATACAATTGCTCAATTCGAACAATGGCTGTATTTTCTAACTCTGCACTACGGCGTTTTGCTAATAAGTCGTAATACACTTTGCCCCCACACAACACCACACGCGTCACTGCACTGTTCGTTAAAGCGTCCACTTCGTCAATCACTGTTTTAAATTGGCCAACTGCCAATTCATCGAGTGTAGATACGGCCTCTTTATGACGTAACAATGATTTTGGTGCCATTACAATTAAAGGCTTCCGTAGTGGACGAACCACTTGACGTCTAAGCAAATGAAAGATTTGAGCTGGAGTGGTTGGTGTAACCACTTGCATATTATCTTCAGCACACAACTGTAAAAATCGCTCTAAGCGTGCAGATGAATGTTCAGGCCCTTGCCCTTCAAAACCATGAGGCAATAGCATCACTAAACCACATACACGTTCCCACTTGGTTTCACCAGATGCAATAAACTGATCAATCACCACTTGAGCACAGTTGACAAAATCACCAAACTGAGCTTCCCACACCACAAGTGCATGTGGTTGTGTGGTCGCATAACCATACTCATAGGCCAACACCGCCTCTTCAGACAGTAATGAATCCCAAAGTGCAAAGCGAGGTTGATTCTCTTTAATATGACATAGTGGTAAATATTCTTGCCCATTGTTTTGATTATGCAGTTTGGCATGGCGATGCGAGAATGTACCACGCCCAACATCTTCACCACTAATACGAACTAAATAGCCATCATCTAAAATAGTGGCATAGGCCAATACTTCAGCAGCCCCCCAGTTTAAAGGAATTTCCCCCGTTTGCATTTTTAGTCGTTCATCAATCACTTTTTCAACTTGACGTTGCAACTGAAAATCTGCTGGGCGTTCATGCATAATCTTGCCAAGTTGCTTTAATCGCTCAAGGCTAAATGAAGTATCCCAATTGTCGGTATAATCCATACCTAAATAAGGCTTCCAATCCACAAACATTTTAGTATTTGGTTCAAGGACTAAAGCATTAGCAACATGGTGCCCTGCTTCTAAATCTGATCGATAATGTTCAATCATTCGATCGGCAGTTGCTCGATCTACAATCTGTTGTTGTACCAATGTGTCTGCATATAAAGTACGGGTTGTCGCTTTTTTACTGATGGCCTTATACATACTTGGCTGTGTGCCCGATGGCTCATCTGCTTCATTATGACCACGACGACGATAACAAAATAAATCTAAGACCACATCTTTACGGAAGGTATGACGAAAGTCATGTGCCAACTGTGTAATAAATACAACAGCTTCAGGATCATCTCCATTCACATGAAAAATAGGCGCTTGCACCATTTTTGCAATGTCTGTGCAATATTCAGTCGAACGTGCATCTTTTGGATTAGATGTCGTAAAACCAACCTGATTATTGACAATAATATGTACTGTACCACCCACCGTATAGCCACGCGTTTGTGACATTTGGAAGGTTTCCATATTAACACCTTGCCCTGCAAAAGCTGCATCACCATGAATAATCACAGGCAATACATCATCTCCACCAATATCCTTACGACGAACTTGGCGAGCACGAACAGACCCTTCAACCACAGGGCCAACAATTTCTAAGTGAGATGGGTTAAATGCCAAAGCCAGATGAACCTCTCCACCTGGTGTCATGACATTCGATGAAAATCCTTGATGGTACTTTACATCACCAGAGCCTTTTTTATGCAGTGATTTACCTTCAAATTCACCAAACAAATCAGCAGGATTTTTACCCATGGTGTTCACCAATAGGTTTAAACGACCCCGATGTGGCATACCAATCACCACTTCTTTACAGCCCACTGCACCTGCTTGTTGTATGAGTTCATTCATCATTGGAATAAAGGATTCAGCACCTTCTAAACCAAATCGCTTTGCACCCACATATTTGTTACCTAAATATTTTTCTAACCCTTCGGCTGCTGTTAAGCGCTCTAAAATATTCTTTTTTTGTTCAACCGACAAACCATACTGACCACGTGCACCTTCTAAACGCTGTTGAATCCAGCGCTTTTCAGTCGTGTTCACAATATGCATGTATTCAGCACCAATAGACTGACAGTAGATGGCTTCCATTGCATCGACCATTTCGCCTAACGTTGCTTCTGATTTACCAATGGCCAAGTTTGCGGTATTAAAGACCGTGTCTAAATCTGATTTGGTTAATCCGTGTGTTCCTAAATCTAAATCAGGAACATCTTCACGTTGAGCAATACCTAACGGATCAAGTCTTGCTTTTTGGTGACCACGGTTACGATACCCTGCAATTAATTGCAAAATACCAATTTGGCGATGTTCATGTGCAGTGCTGACGCTACTCGATACCACAGGTGTCATGCGGTTGGCATTTCGTGCAAGCAATAAAAATTGCTCACGAACAGCCCCATGCGGTTGGTCACCTTTTGGAAATGTATCAAAGTATATTCGCCAGTCTTCACTGACTGAGGTTGGAGAAGTTAAGTACTGTTCGTATAATTGTTCTATATACGCTGCACTGTCAGCTGAAAGTTCAGTATCTAGACGCAGTGCGTCTGCAACTTCTTGCATTTGTGGACCCATTTCCTTTATTGCAAAAATTAAACGGTTGCTTGATCTCAAGTAACCCTTGATCAACCTGTTTAAACACATTTTTCAATGTGACTCAATCAAACTTATTGTTCAATCCATTGAGTGATGTACGGTTGAAATACACCAAATAAGTCAATAAAAACACAGTATATTTTATAAATGTAGCGAACATATTACTCAATATATTGCGTAATTTTTTGCAAACCGACTTAGAAAAAATAAACACGTCCATTTAATTTTTCTAAAGCGACTACATCCTTATACTCACCTCATGATGGCATGAAAATTCACATTTAGTGACCGTCTTTTGGCATCACCCACAAAGCAGGACGTGCCAAAATGACGGTCGACTATACCGACCACATAATCAAACCAACATCTGTGGTTTATGCGTTCGTGTTGTTCTATCCTGCTTGATCTAACAACATGCCACGAATATGACCAATCGCTTTGGTCGGGTTCAGCCCCTTTGGACACACTGCCACACAGTTCATAATGCCTTTACAACGAAATAGACTAAATGGGTCATCTAAACGTGCAAGGCGTTCGGCTGTTGCTGTATCTCTTGAGTCAATAATAAAACGATATGCATTAAGTAATGCTGAGGGCCCTAAAAATTTATCAGGGTTCCACCAAAATGATGGACAAGATGTCGAACAGCATGCACATAAAATACACTCATACAATCCGTCAAGATGCTCTCTTTCTGCAGGTGTTTGTAAGCGCTCTTTGGCTGGAGCAGGTTGATGATTAATTAAAAATGGCTGAATTTTGTCATACTGGTCATAAAACTGATTCATATCTACTACAAGGTCTTTAATCACAGGTAACCCAGGTAGTGGACGAATGACAATCTTTTTAGGCAAGTCATTTAAATTCAATAAACAAGCTAAACCATTTTTACCATTAATATTTACACCATCTGAACCACAAATTCCTTCTCGACAAGAACGTCTAAAAGTCAAGGTTTCATCTTGCACTTTTAATGCCAATAAAGCATCGAGTAACATTCGATGTTTATCATTGAGTTCAAGTGTAAAAGTTTGCATGTATGGCGCTTTATCCTTATCAGGATCGTAGCGGTAGATTTCAAAGGTACGAGTGCCTCTACTCATGTCTATACTCCCGATTTAGAATGTACGTGGCTTAGGTTGAATCGCATCCACTGTAAGTGGTTTATAACGTACTGGCTTGTACTCTAAACGGTTGTCTGAGGCATACCACAATGTATGCTTCATCCACTCATCATCACGGCGACCATACGAGTATGTTGGGTGCTCTGCAGGTAGTTCATAATCTACGACCGTGTGTGCACCACGACATTCTTTTCTTGCTGCCGCTGAAATTAAAGTTGCTTTGGCAACCTCATATAAATTTTCAACTTCTAATGCTTCAATACGTGCTGTATTAAAGACTTTAGATTTATCTTTTAAATGAATATTTTGTACACGTGGTGCAATCGCTAATATCTCTTTTACACCTTGATCTAATAAAGCCTGTGTACGAAATACGCCTGCATGGTTTTGTACAATTTCACGAATATCGTCTGCCACTTCTTGTGCATTTTCACCCGTGGTCGAATCATCTAGTTTTTTGATTCGTGCAAAGGTTTGTTCTAACACATTGGTAGGTAATGGCGCATAATCGTCACCATGATGCTTAGTAACATAGTCAATAATATGCTCACCTGCAGCTTTACCAAACACCACCAAATCAAGCAGTGAATTTGTACCTAAACGGTTTGCACCATGTACAGATACACAAGAGCACTCACCAATGGCATAAAAACCTTTGACTGGTTGAGTAAAATCACGTTCACCTTGAATATGATATTGGTCTTGTGCAACGTCATAACCTGCTTGTAATGGTTGTTTTTCTGCTGTCGCAGGCACAACCACTTGACCATGAATATTGGTCGGGATTCCCCCCATTTGATAATGAATGGTTGGTACTACTGGAATCGCTTCTTTGGTAATATCGACATTGGCAAATTTTTTACCAATTTCAAACACTGATGGCAAACGCTTCATAATAGTGCTTGCCCCTAAATGGGTCATATCTAATAAAATATAATCCCCTTTAGGGCCACAGCCACGACCTTCTTTAATTTCTTGATCCATCGAACGTGATACAAAATCACGTGGTGCTAAATCTTTTAATGTAGGTGCATAACGTTCCATAAAAGGTTCGCCATCTTTATTTCTTAAAATTGCACCTTCACCGCGACATCCTTCTGTGAGTAATACGCCCGCACCTGCCACACCTGTAGGGTGAAATTGCCAAAACTCCATGTCTTGTAACGGTATACCTGCACGTGCAGCCATACCCAAACCATCACCAGTATTGATATAAGCATTGGTTGAAGCACGATAAACACGGCCTGCTCCACCTGTTGCAAATAATGTTGTTTTTGCTTGAAATACTGCAATATCACCTGTTTCTTGGTCATATGCCGTTACACCTAAAACATCGCCTGCATCATTACGAATGAGGTCTAAAGCAATCCACTCTACAAAAAACTGTGTCCCCATTTTGACATTGCTTTGATACAAAGTATGTAATAATGCATGGCCTGTACGGTCGGCTGCGGCACAAGCACGAGGAACTGCTTTTTCACCATAATTTGCAGAATGACCACCAAATGGACGTTGATAAATCGTGCCATCTTCATTGCGGTCAAATGGCATACCCATGTGTTCAAGTTCATAAACCACTTTAGGTGCTTCACGGCACATAAACTCAATAGCGTCTTGATCACCTAACCAATCAGACCCTTTCACTGTATCGTAAAAGTGATAATGCCAATTGTCTTCTTGCATGTTGCCTAAAGATGCACCAATGCCACCTTGTGCGGCCACTGTATGTGAACGTGTTGGAAATACTTTGGTAAGTACCGCCACTTTTAAACCTGCTTGTGCCAGCTGATATGCTGCTCGCATACCTGAGCCACCACCACCGACAATCACGGTGTCAAATGTCAAGTTTTGAATATTTGAATATTTTTCTTTGGGAGTAATTGCGCCCATGATCTATTACCGCCTTATTTATTTGCCCAAAAAATTTGGATACACCAAATCGCATACACAAAAACTGCCACAATCACGAGTGTTGTCAGTATCAAACGTAAACGGGGTGCAAATGGCCCCATTTGTCTTGTAGTCACATAGTCTGTAAAGACTTGCCACATACCAATCCATGCATGGGAAACCAAAGATAAGACAGCCAAAAGAGAAAGTATTTTCATAGGTAAAGTCAGCATAAAGCCTGACCATTGCTCATAACTAAAACCGCTATGCAGTACAATCCAACCAAATACAACCACAGTATATACAGCCAAAACAACTGCACTCACACGCTGAATAAACCAATCACGTGACCCTGAGCCAGTTAAACCAGTGGCACTTTTCATAAGACAACAATCCATATAAATGCTGCAACAATCCCTATTGCAGATAAAACCAAGGATACTATGGCAGCCACACGGCCACTATGAAGCTCTTCATAATAGCCAGCGTCTGCAAGTAAATGACGTACTCCAGCCACAAAGTGATAAATCAGACCTGCAACAAATGCCCACACCAGTAAACGTACTGCAATATGGCCAAAAATATGTTCTTTAACGTAGGTGAATCCATCAGCTGAAGATAGTGACTTATCCAAAATCCATAGTAAAATTGGAATCAGTAAAAATACAATTACACCAGAGAGGCGATGCAATATAGAGGCAATAGCCACGGGTGAGCGCAAGTTAACCGCTAACACCTGTCCCATGGTCAAATTGACAGGTCTATTACTTTTCACAGCGGGCATCCTATATAATATAAAACCCCAATTTGGGTTTTTTTAGTCCATTTAATGAAGGAGAGCTAGCATATGATTTAGGCATCATTTGCCCAAACTTTATTCTAGGCAAAGTATAAGGTGGCTATTTTAAAAACTCAAACGACACAAAAAGCCAGTCCATACCATAAATCGAATCGTCCATGTAGTGTAATGAAATGCATTGAACAAAAGAAAAATAAAATTAATTACGTATAATCATAGATATATAGATATTTTTCCCAATCACTTCATCTCAAAAACATGTATAAATTACCACCAATTTCACAACCTTATGTTTTAAATATACAGGTATTTTTTTTAGATATAGCCAATGCCCTTTTTTAGTCAAAAGAGAGCGTTTTATACTTATTAGTACACATAAATATGCATGCAAAGAGCACGGAATAACCTCATAGCTTTATACTCAAGCACTTTAATTCTATGAATTTTTCATCAAAAATCGGCTATGAATCATACAACTTTAGTCTATATTTTTTTTAAATAGCAACAATTACCCACATAAAACACTATATTTTTAAGCTCATGTTAGGGTACATTGAGGCACGAAGGTTTCAAGTATTGTTTTATAGCTTGTATTATGATAGTTAAAATTTATCTTTTATATGCACTGCGTAAAATAAATTCACAATAAAAATAAAAACTTACCTTCCTTTTACAGCAACTTTATGACGCACAATCGCAAAATAAAGCAGCATACAACGATCAGATTACATTCACCAGGACAGGAGATCTCTGAATGTCTGAAGCAACGGGCGACAAAGCCACCCTACAACTCAATGGAAAAACGATAGAACTGCCGATGTATAAAGGTACGTTAGGACCCAATGTTATCGATGTAAAGGATATACTCGCATCAGGTCACTTCACGTTTGATCCAGGGTTTATGTCGACGGCATCATGTGAATCAAAAATTACTTATATTGATGGCAATGCTGGCATTTTATTACATCGTGGCTATCCAATTGACCAATTGGCAATGAATGCAGATTACCTGACCACTTGCTATTTATTAATTAATGGTGAATTACCCACACCTGAACAAAAAAACGAATTCGATCAAAAAATTCGTACTCACACCATGGTACACGATCAAGTGAGTCGTTTTTTTAATGGCTTTAGACGTGACGCTCACCCAATGGCAATTATGGTTGGTGTTGTGGGGGCACTCTCTGCCTTTTATCACAACAATCTCGATTTAGACGACATTAACCATCGAGAAATTACCGCCATTCGACTATTGGCAAAAGTGCCTACATTGGCTGCTTGGAGTTACAAATATACAGTAGGTCAACCGTTCATGTATCCATGCAATGACCTAGGTTATGCAGAAAACTTTTTACATATGATGTTTGCCACACCTGCCGACCGTAATTACCAAGTTAATCCAATTCACGCCAAAGCAATGGATCGAATTTTCACGCTACATGCAGACCATGAACAAAATGCATCAACCTCAACGGTTCGTTTAGCAGGCTCTACAGGTGCAAACCCCTACGCATGCATTTCTGCAGGCATTGCCGCACTTTGGGGACCTGCTCATGGTGGTGCAAATGAGGCTGTGCTCAAAATGTTAGATGACATTGGCTCAGTCGAAAATGTGGCATCATTCATGGAAAAAGTAAAAACCAAAGAAGTCAAACTCATGGGGTTTGGCCACCGTGTATACAAAAACTTTGATCCTCGTGCCAAGGTTATGAAAGAAACCTGTGATGAAGTCCTCTCTGAACTCGGTATTCACGACCCACAGCTAAAACTAGCAATGGAATTAGAGCGCATTGCTTTGTCGGATGAATACTTCATTAAACGTAATCTTTATCCAAATGTAGATTTCTACTCAGGCATTATTTTAAAAGCCATTGGTATTCCAACATCTATGTTTACGGTTATCTTCGCTCTTGCTCGAACTGTCGGCTGGATGAGTCATTGGTTAGAAATGCAATCTAGCCCACATAAAATTGGTCGCCCACGTCAACTTTATACAGGTGAATTACCACGAGACATGTAATCACTACGCATAGAAAAGGCTACATCATTTGTAGCCTTTTTTACGTCACTTTTTTGATTTTAACTTTTTACAGTACGACACTGCTTTAACAGCTCTATACAAATATCTTGCACCATTGTTGTTGTAATTGGTACTTCACGACCCTCATCATCAAGCATAAAACAATGGTTCTTTACCGCATGTTGTTCTGCAACGTGGTGTGTATTGTTTTGCATGTTGTTCTCATCATGTATCTGCATAATTGCCTCACTCACTAAGACATAACATCTATCTTTGGCTACCCAGATCTATAGTATTGAGAAATCATGTCTGAAAGTAAACTGCCAGATGTAACAAAGATTGAATGTATTTTTGTTACAAAGTTAACTTAAAATGACATCATATTGCTCTTGCGTATACAGCGTTTCTACTTGCAGTTGAATAGATCGATTGAGTAAAAACATTAAATCTGTCAATGCAGATGCTTCTTCTGTCAGCATACGGTCAATAACCACGGCACTTGCAACCAAGATAAAACCTTTTTGATGAGGATACTGCCTTGTGAACTTCATCATCTCTCTAAAAATTTCATAACAGACAGTTTCGGCAGTTTTTACAAATCCACGCCCCTGACATGTGGGACAAGCATCGCACAATAAATGTTCTAATGATTCACGTGTTCGCTTACGTGTCATTTCCACAAGTCCCAATTCAGACACTTGTGTGATTTTTGTTTTTGCATGATCTTTGGCAAGAACAAGGGAAAAGTACTTTAAAACCTCTGCGCGATGAATCTCTTCTTGCATGTCAATGAAGTCAATAATCAATATTCCACCCAAGTTGCGAAGTCGTAATTGTCGACCAATCACCTCTGTGGCTTCCATATTCGTACGATATACTGTGTCTTCTAAACTTCTTCCACCCACATATGACCCCGTATTTACATCAATTGTGGTCATTGCCTCTGTTTGATCTATCATTAAATAACCACCAGATTTCAATGCAACACGTGTTTGTAGTGCTTTTTGAATATCATCTTCAATCTGATAGGTTTCAAATAAAGGCTTTTGTTCGCGGTGAAATACAAGCCGTGTAGATAGTTGTGGCATAAATTCTGCCATAAACGCTGTGAGTGTGTGATAAACCACTTCATTATCTACATAAACTTTTTCTGTATGTTCTGAAGCCAAATCACGTACCACACGCTGTGGCAAAGGAAGTTCTTCAAATACTAAAGATGGTACTGTAATCGCCCTTTTTTTACGCTGAATATGCTCCCATAAACGGCTTAAATAAGCCATATCACGCTCAATAGCTGTTTCTGACACCCCTTCAGCTGCTGTACGTATAATGACACTACCAGGTAACGGATATTTAATTTTAATTTGATCGATCATGGATCTCAAACGAATCCGCTCACTTTCCGTTTCAATTTTTTGTGATACGCCTACATGACTCCCAAAAGGCATAAATACCAAATAGCGAGATGGAATAGAAAGATCTGTGGTTAATCGAGCTCCTTTTGTGCCAAGCATATCTTTCATGACCTGTACAGTTAAGATCTGGCCTTGCTGTAACAGTTCAAATACATTTGGCGTCGACATGCCTTTTGGCCACACCATGTCATTAATATGCAAAAAAGCAGTTCTTGACAAACCAATATCTACAAAAGCAGCTTGCATACCTGGTAGTACACGAACGACTTTCCCTTTGTAAATATTTCCAACAAGGCCTCGCTTGAGCGTCCTTTCAACAAAAACCTCATTGACTACACAATTTTCTGTCAATGCAACCCGACACTCCATGGGAGTCACATTGATGAATAATTCATCAGACATAATAAAAGCTCAAATGTTATAAGAATTTTTGAACGACTAATTTAGTGCCTTAATCGTTTGCTGTAATAATTGATGTGTTTCATATAAAGGCAGACCAACCACATTGCTATAACTGCCTTTTATTTCTAAAATATATTTTGCTGCAATCCCTTGTATAGCATAAGCACCTGCTTTTCCTATCGGTTCTTTAGTATCCCAATATTCTTGCATTTCTTGCTCACTTAGCGTTGCTAATTTAACCTGTGTTTGAACCACACTGGTATATATTTCCCCCTGCTGCATCACACAAATGCCTGTATAAACATCATGATACTTCCCTGCAAGTGCACGCCAAATTTCAAAAGCATGTTGTTTTGATGTAGGTTTGCCAATAATTTCTTGTTGTATACTTAAACAAGTATCTGCAGCCAATACAATACGCTTTGGATGTTTCTCAACAATAACACATGCTTTTTCATAAGCCAAACGAGCAACATAGTGCTGTGCCTGCTCTTGCTCAATGATACTTTCGTCAATGTTTGGCACACACACTTCAAACGTATAGCCAATTTGTGTGAGAAGTTCCTGCCGACGAGGTGAACTCGATGCTAAAATTAAAGGCGCCATTTTTTTAAAATATAATAAATAAAAGGCCAGCACAAAATACTACTCACCAAAGGTGGCCAGCGTCGCATTAAAGGATAATCAACACCACCTAATGTATGTAATATCCAAATAAAGATCACATACGCAATGGTCGCTAAAATACTAATTAACCACAAATTTAAAAATGTCAGAATTCTTTTTTCTCGTATAAGATAACGAGCAATAAAAGCAATCAGTACAAATGCAGATGCATTTTGCCCTAAAGGGGCATCAATGAGTAAATCATAAAAAACACCAACCCCAAAAGCAAACCATACACCGCACCATGTAGGTTGACATAAAACCCAAAACAGCATCACCAACATTAAAACAAAAGGTCGCCATGCAGAAAAATCATACGACAATGGATAAATGGTCAGTACTGAAGAAATCATGACCGTAAGAATGATCAAAAGTAATGGGTCTTTTCGTTTCAATGGCTTGTATTTAGCGATTAGCATAGGGTTGTTCCTTCGCTAAAGAGTCTGAAAACAGCACTACAACATAATGTCCACCTGCAAGTTGTGCTGCAGGTTTAATGTCAATTTGTGCAAACTCACCTGTATTTTGGCGTTGAATTTTATTGACCGTACCCACTAAATAACCTGCAGGAAAATGCTCTCCAAGACCTGAACTATAAATATTATCTCCCACTTGTAGATCTGCACTCGTTGGCACATATTGCATTTTTAAACGTCCCAAATCGCCCGTGCCTGACACAATTGCCCGCATACCTGTACGTTCGACCCGCACAGATAAGGAGCTGTCTTTATCTGATAATAAAAGCACTCGCGCATTGTGCTGATGTACATCTATGATTTGCCCCATAATACCTTGATTATCGAGCACCACCTGACCTTGGCGTAATCGATCAGCCGTACCACGGTTAATAATCACAACATGGTGAAGCGGATCTGTATCTGTGCCAATCACTTCTGCAATTTCCATACGCCCATCAATAATCAATGGCGTATCTAACAACCCTCTTAGTCGTGTATTTTCTGCCGACAATTCAGAGAGCTTTTGCAGGCGAACCTGAGCCTGTAAAAGCTCTGCTTGCATTGCCGTGTTTTCACGGCGTAACTGCTCTTCAGATTTGGTTTTTTGCGTTAACCACTCTCTAGAAATGACAGGATAACTGGCCACTGTGTATATGGGAGTATACATCGAATACAGTACATTTCTTGCTGGTTGCACAACGTACGGCATACGCCAATCAAAAAATGACACCACCAAGCAAGTTATCATGGCAATAATAAACGAGCGAAATGATGGCGGTTGTCTTGAAAAAATATTCGGTTGCACCCGCCTTCCTACCTTATGTTATCCTACAAAAAGCATGTCATGATTTGGATTATCAAAGAATTCAAGTACTTTACCACCACCACGAGCCACACACGTTAATGGTTCTTCTGCACACACCACAGGTAACCCTGTTTCTCTTGATAGCAATTGATCTAAATTACGCAGTAATGCCCCACCACCTGTCAGTACAATACCACGTTGTGCAATGTCAGATGACAATTCAGGCGGTGTTTGCTCTAAAGCAGATTTAACTGCACTGACAATACTTTGCAATGGATCGGTAATGGCTTGAACAACTTCTTCAGAAGTCACAATAATTGAACGAGGTACGCCTTCTGCTAAATTACGGCCACGTACTTCAATTTCAAGTTTTTCACCTTCATTGATTGCTGTACCTACTTCTTTTTTAATCAACTCTGCGGTGGTTTCACCAATCACACAGCCATGTGCTTTACGAACATAATTGATAATTTGTTCATCAAATACATCACCACCGATGCGCAATGAATCTGAGTAGACACAACCTTGTAAAGAAATAATTGCAATTTCAGTTGTACCACCACCCACATCAACCACCATAGAACCACACGCTTGTTCTACAGGTAATCCTGCACCAATTGCAGCTGCCATTGGTTCTTCAATTAAACGTACATCACGTGCACCAGCATTGTATACGGCTTCACGAATTGCACGGCGTTCAACCAACGTTGACTTACACGGAACACAGACCACAACACGTGGTGCAGGTGGAAACAAACGTTTTTCGTGCATTTTACCAATAAATTGATTTAACATGGTTTCAGTCACTTCAAAGTCAGCGATCACACCATCTTTCATTGGGCGAATTGCAGAAATATTAGCCGGTGTACGACCAAGCATCTGTTTCGCATCTAAACCTACTGCCGCCACAATCTTTTGTGAGCCACTGTGACGTATTGCCACAACAGTAGGTTCATTTAATACAATGCCTCGTCCAGGCGCATAAATAAGTGTGTTGGCTGTGCCTAAGTCGATGGCAAGATCTGGCGAAAACAAGCCAATTAGTCGTTTTAAAATCACGGGTCATTCCCAGTTTTTACAAATATGGACGCAAGTTGGCAACTTTAACTAAATGTGATGATTTGAACAAGTCAATCGCTTATCATATCACAGGATATTTCAAAGTTTTTGATACTCAACGAGGTGATATTATGTCAACCCCAGATACACAGCATACCGATTTAGATGCTCAAACCGTATCGAGCATTGCCAATCTCGCTCGATTATCTCTCAATGATACGCAATCTCAAGCATACGCACAAAGTTTAAATAAAATTTTAGACATGATGGATACATTGAAGAACATAAATACAGAAGGTGTCGAACCACTTAAGAGTCCATTTGACCACCCACAACCGCTACGTGACGACCACATATCACAAAGCAACCATCGTGATGAATATCAGGCAGTTGCGCCTAATGTAGAACAAGGTTTATACCTTGTACCACGTGTGATTGAATAACCTTTTTTCGACCCATTTAACCAATAGCAGATATTATGACTGACTTACATCGTTTAACGATTAAAGAACTCTCAAACGGGCTCAAACAACGAGATTTTTCTTCACGTGAGCTTACACAACACTATCTTAACCGTATTGCTAAGATTGACCCACAGGTCAACAGTTACGTGACTGTAACGCCTGAACTTGCACTAGCACAAGCAGATGCTGCAGATATCGCTTTGCAAGCAGGGAATGCACACCCACTTTCGGGCATCCCTCTTGCACATAAAGATATTTTTTGCACTCAAGGTATTCGTAGCTCTGCTGGTTCAAAAATGTTAGATAATTTTATCTCACCCTATGATGCCACTATTGTTACAAAAATCAAACAAGCAAATATGGTGACTCTTGGCAAAGTGAACATGGATGAGTTCGCCATGGGCTCAACCTCAGAAAGTTCATTTTATGGTGCAACTAAAAATCCTTGGAATTTAAACCATGTACCTGGTGGTTCTTCAGGTGGTTCTTCTGCGGTGATTGCAGCAGACCTTGCACCGCTTGCCACAGGCACAGATACTGGGGGCTCTATTCGCCAACCTGCTTCATTTTGTGGCCTTACAGGCTTAAAACCAACCTATGGTCGAGTGTCTCGCTTTGGCATGATTGCTTTTGCATCATCGTTAGATCAAGCAGGGCCTATGGCACGTTCAGCAGAAGATTGTGCCTACCTCATGAATGTTTTGGCAGGACATGACGAAAAAGACTCTACATCTGTAAACCAACCTGTAGATGACTATATTCACCATTTAAATACAACATCCATTCAAGGACTACGTATTGGTATACCAAAACAATATTTTCATGTCGAAGGCTTACATGCAGATGTCAAACATCGTGTTGAAGACGCCTTAAAACAGCTTGAAAGCATGGGAGCAACACTGGTCGAGATTGATCTCAACATGGTAGAGGCCTACGTGCCTACGTACTATTTGATCGCACCTGCTGAAGCATCTTCTAATCTATCTCGTTATGACGGTGTACGTTTTGGGTATCGTTGTGAAAATCCCCAAGATTTAGATGATTTGTACAAACGCTCTCGCTCAGAAGGGTTTGGTGAAGAAGTTAAACGTCGCATTCTCATTGGTACATATGCTCTTTCAGCAGGTTACTATGATGCTTACTATGTGAAAGCACAAAAAGTACGTCGCCTAATTCAAGAAGACTTTTTAAATGCATTTGCACACGTCGATGTGATTGCAGCACCATCTGCCCCAACCACAGCCTACAAAATTGGTGCGGCACTTGATCCTGTTGAAATGTATTTAGGTGATTTATACACCCTTGCTGCAAACCTTTCTGGACACCCTGCTATCAACGCACCTGTGGGCTTTGATCAACAAGGCTTACCTGTAGGATTACAGTTGATTGGTAATTATTGGACTGAAGCACAACTTCTTTCTGTCGTTCATCAATACCAACAAGCAACAACTTGGCATCGCCAACGTGCTGACATTGCGAAGGAGAATGTATAATGGCAAAGTTAATTGATGGCTGGGAAGTGGTGATTGGGCTTGAGATTCATACTCAGCTCAACACACAGTCAAAAATATTTTCAGGCTCAAGCGTTGCATTTGGTGCAGAACCAAATACACAAGCCAGTTTAGTCGATTTAGCCATGCCTGGTGTATTGCCTGTACTGAACCGTGTAGTGGTCGACAAAGCAATTCGCTTCGGTTTAGGCATTAATGCCAAAATTGACCTTGCTTCAGTATTTGCACGAAAAAACTATTTTTACCCAGACTCACCAAAAGGCTACCAAATCAGCCAAATGGACAACCCGATTGTTGGCCTAGGTCATATCGATATTTTTCTTGAAGACGGCACACAAAAACGAATTGGTGTCACACGTGCGCACTTAGAAGAAGATGCTGGCAAATCTTTGCATGAAGATTTTGAAGGCATGACAGGCATAGACTTAAATCGTGCAGGTACACCACTGCTTGAAATTGTATCTGAACCTGATATGCGTTCAACAGAAGAAGCTGTGGCTTATGTACGTGCCATGCACACACTTGTGCGTTGGTTAGGTATCTCTGATGGCAACATGGCAGAAGGTTCTTTCCGCTGTGACTGCAACATATCACTACGTAGACCGGGCGATGAATTCGGTACACGTTGCGAGTTAAAAAACATTAACTCATTCCGTTTTATTGAAAAAGCAATTGATGTTGAAATTGAACGCCAAATGGATATTTTGGAAAGTGGCGGCAAAATTGTACAAGAAACCCGTTTGTTTGACCCAAACAAAATGGAAACTCGCTCTATGCGTAGCAAGGAAGAAGCCAACGATTATCGTTACTTCCCTGACCCAGACTTGCTACCTGTACACATTTCAGAACAGCAAATCTTAGACATTCAAGCAGACATGCCTGAGCTACCTCAAGCACGGCGTGAACGTTTTATTCATGATTACACCCTCACTGAATACGATGCGCGTGTACTGACTTTAAGTCGTGACATGGCCGATTTTTTTGAAGCAGTTGTAGTTGCAGCAGGTGGTGAAAAACATGCAAAAATTGCTGCTAACTGGGTAATGGGTGAGTTTTCTGGAGCACTCAACAAAGCAAATCTAGATATTACTCATTCACCTATCAGTGCAGCACAACTCGGTGGTATGGTTGCTCGTATTGTAGACAACACCATCAGTGGTAAAATCGCAAAGCAAGTTTTTGCACATCTGTGGGAATCTCCAACACAAACTGCAGATCAAATCATTGCAGACAAAGGGTTGAAACAAGAAACTGATACAGGTGCTATTGAAGCCATCATTAAAGATGTACTTGCAGCCAATGAAAAAATGGTTGAAGAGTATAAATCTGGCAAAGAAAAAGCCTTTAACGGTCTAGTCGGTCAAGTCATGAAAGCATCTCGTGGTAAAGCAAACCCTGCCCAAGTGAATCAACTTATGAAACAATTATTAGGTTAGTTCATCTTAACCTACGTGCTTTAGATGAGCTTAAGCTCATCTAAAGCATAAAGTACTTTAGTACAGCAGGTTTACACAACTTTTCATATTTCAATGATAAAACATCTATACAACCCCCTTACAAGCCCTGTAAATTTTTCATACCCTTTTCAAAAATTATAGGAAACATATGACTGACTATAAAAAGAAGTTTGATGAGCTCAGAAAAAAAACACAAAATACTGAAGAAGAACTAATACAACTTTTTGATCAACTGCCAACCATACCGTCAAGCCAAATTATGCATAAATGGAAAGGTGGGACATTCTCTGGAGAATGGGATTCAGAGGAGCTAAAACAAATTGGCTGGTATGGTAAATGGTTTAAAAGTCCATTAGATGCCATACCTGTCATTTGTTACAACAGCAATGGTGAACTTTTTTCAAATCAAATTATGCAAGGCGAAGCAACCATGTGGGACATCAATTTCAGAGGAAAAGTGTCTGCAACAATGGTATATGATAATAAGCCCTTTTTTGATCATTTTAGACAAATTGATGAACATACATTAATGGGAATCATGAGTGGAAAACCAATTGAAGGTGCTCCACAGTCTGTAATGCAAGGAAAATATTCATTTTTTTATCTCGAAAAAGTCGACCAATTCCCTGCACATTATATTTCTTAACTTTCAACAAGAGTTGACCATACTATATGGTCAACTCATATTTATACTTAAATTTTAGACTCAAACATTTTCAAACGTTTAACAATAGATAATAATTCAACAATGGTTTTCCATGACGTGATCAAATACTGAAAAGATGAGCGGACTTTATCGAAAACATTGGCAATTTGGTTAATTAAACCTAAAGTAATTAAACCTGCTGCAATCGATGGAAATAAAACCACAAGACTAAATAAAATATCGAGTTGCATATACCAATTACTAATTAAATTAAAATATGCATAATGAAAATACAATCTAAAATAATTATATCGAACATGATCAAATAACTCTTTTAACGTTGCAGGGTCTGCACGATCTGTGTGATCTTCACCATAGACCAATTCTTTACGATATGCCGCCTCAACTTTCTGATTATTAAACTCAAGACCAGGTAACTTAATCCCGACAACAATCATCAATACTGTACCAAATACAGACCATACAATGGCAGCCCAAACCAATGAATGTGGAACCACACCCACAATCGGGAGTTCAGGTACATGTTTAGATAAAATAAATAATACGGGTAAAAAAGCGATGAGTGTCATAATCGCAGAAATAAAACGTACGCCTAAGCTTTCCATAATCGTTGCAAAACGCATGGTATCTTCTTGAACACGCTGAGAAGCACCTTCAACATGACGTAATGCATGCCAATGTGCTGTGTAGTATGCCGTCATGGCTGTACGCCAACGAAAAATATAGTGACTGACGAAAAATGTATTTAGCAAAGCAACAAAAATAGCCACCATCGCAATATACATAAAGGTCAGTGTTCCTGCATATAAATCACCAATATGGCCACCATGATTAGACAGCATATTTTGAATTAAATCCCAAAATGGGCCATACCATGCATTAATAGCCACACTAATTTGCACATCAAACCAAATATTAAAAATAATAAATGCAGATCCTAAAATTGACCATTTTTGCCATGTATGATTAGCTACAATGCGCCAAAACAAGAAAAATATTGCAGTAAAAATTGCAAACCACAGATAAAACCAAATAAAAGATAAATGCCAAAAACGACTCACCCCAATCGGCAGTTCTTGTTGTGCATACCCTTTTGTAAATCCAATCCATTCACCCCAATGCTCACCCCCTGTATACCAGAGCAACATACTTACAATGCACCATATAGTTGCAGATAAGAAAAAAAATTTAGGATTTGGAAAAAACGATTTAAACATAAGAAATTATCAAATATTAGTAAAATTTAAATATAGTAAACACATCAATGGGGGGTTTTTCTATGATATATCTGTAGCATAGCAGACTCCCTGATCAAAACAGAGAATCTGACCATCGAAGCATCTAACGTTACGCAGCATGATTACGCTTTTGATCGGTTAAAATAATATTTTGAATTTCCTCACTAATCATCACCGCTGTTGCAGCAGATAAAGTGAATCCTAAATGACCATGACCTGTATTATAAAACACACGCGGATGCCGACTACGTTTCACTTTTGGCATCATATCTGGCATCATCGGACGTAATCCACTCCACGGTACAGCAGACTCTGTAGAGATTTGAAAATTTTTATTTACCCAATCAATTAAAGGTTGAATTCGATCTGCGCGAATATCTCGATTATAACCATTAAATTCAGCTGTACCCGCCACTCTAAAGCGATCTTGACCAAGCCTTGATGTAACAATCTTGGCACTTTCATCAAGTAAACTGACCCACGGCGCATGATTTTGACTATGTTCATCCAAAAGTGCAACTGTAATCGAATAGCCTTTCACAGGATAAATACTCACCCGATCTCCTATGGCATTGGCCAAGTGATAACTTGCCACACCACCACACACCACCAAAGCATCTGCTTGAATTTCATGAATCTGTTGAGTATTTCCTCGAACATCTTCACTACTGCACTGATACCGCACAGTAACGCTTTGCTCATGATTAATGACTGCCGTAACTTCGGTGCCAAATAAATACTTTACCCCATATTTCTTAGATGCCTCTGCAAGGCCTGTACTGAATTTATGAATATCACCTGTGGCATCATCTTCTGTAAAAAAACCTGCATAATACTCACCTTGCAAGGTAGGCTCTATTTTCTTCATTTCATCACAAGTGACTTCATAACGCTTTAACCCTCCTTTACGCAAAAGATCATTTACATCACCTGCTAATTTAAAATCTTCTGCTGAGTGATAAAAATGTAAAATACCTTTCTTTTCCAAATTAAAATCAATGCCTTCTTTTTCTGCCACATGAAACATGCGTTCACGTGCCAATAAAGCCAGTTTCACAGTATCTACAGTATTTTTTTCGTAATGTTTAATATGACCGACAAATTCCATGAGCCATGCGTATTTGTGAAGGTCAAATGAAGGGTTAATTAATAAAGGCGCATCTTTTTTAGTCATCCACTTCAAACCCTTCAAAATGGTGGCACGCTGATTCCATACTTCCGCATTACAAGCTGAAAGTTGGCCACCATTTGCAAAAGAAGTTTCCATGGCAGGATATAAATGTTTATCTAATACAGTGACTTCAAAACCCATTTGACTGAGCTCATATGCAGTGGTTACACCCGTCACACCCGCACCAATAACAATCACATGTGGCATAAAACATCTCCTTGTATGCTTTAGCCCCATCTGTACTTTGACCTGAGATCTTCAATAAAAGTAACCTTACTTTTATCTTCTTCCTTCGGTGAGCAAATATCTGCTTCTCTCCAGATTGATATATTGATTACAGTCCTTTGGCCTGAGAGATTCCGGGGTCGTTGCTCCTTCGGCGGGTAACGAGTACCACTCTCCTGTAATTGAATAATATTTATGCAAGCTGTATGCCATCTTTAACAATCATTCCAACGAACACATAAAAAGGCTTTTTAAAGACATAACTCTCCGTTTTCTACACATCTAAGCCAACAAAAGCGTTTTAAAATTGGCATTTTTATATCTATGTGCCAAGTGATGCTTCATTACGTGTATTTAAGGGAACAATTTATATACATTGTGGTGATTATATTGTGTTTTTAACCATGCAAATAATGAGCAAAACTTATAGAATAGAACAAAATTCTTTCAATGATGCTCATTATAATAATGAGTGAGTTCATAATATTAGGATCTAGAATGACTGACCATGCAACAATTTTGCAAAACATACCTGTAGGTAAAAAAGTAGGTATTGCTTTTTCTGGTGGCTTAGATACATCGGCGGCTTTGCTTTGGATGAAACAAAAAGGTGCACAACCTTATGCATATACTGCCGATTTAGGCCAACCCGATGAAGACGACTACCATGCGATTCCTAGAAAAGCAGAACAGTATGGTGCTGTAAAAGCACGTCTTGTTGACTGCCGTTTACAACTTGCACTTGAAGGGATTGCTGCTATTCAATGTGGCGCCTTTCACATCAGCACAGGTGGTATCCCTTATTTCAATACCACACCACTTGGCCGTGCAGTTACAGGGACCATGCTTGTCACCGCAATGAAAGAAGACGATGTAAATATTTGGGGGGATGGCTCTACCTACAAAGGCAATGATATCGAGCGTTTTTATCGTTATGGTCTCCTTACCAACCCAAATCTGAAAATTTATAAACCATGGCTCGACCAACAATTCATTGATGAGTTGGGTGGCCGTGCTGAAATGTCACAATTTTTAATTGACAATGGTTTTGACTATAAAATGTCAAAAGAAAAAGCATATTCAACAGATTCAAATATGCTTGGCGCAACTCACGAAGCCAAAGATTTAGAATATCTCGATGCAGGTATCAAAATTGTAGACCCAATTATGGGTGTTGCATTTTGGCGTGACGATGTAAAAGTAGATGCAGAAGAAGTGAGCATCACTTTCGAAGAAGGCATGCCTGTTGCGCTCAATGGCAAACGCTTTGACCATCCTGTAGACCTGATTTTAGAAGCCAATGCCATTGGTGGTCGCCATGGCCTAGGCATGTCAGACCAAATTGAAAACCGTATTATTGAAGCAAAATCTCGTGGGATTTATGAAGCACCAGGTATGGCATTACTGCATATCGCATACGAGCGTCTTGTGACAGGTATTCACAACGAAGATACCATTGAACAATATCGCATTAATGGTCTACGCCTAGGTCGTTTATTGTATCAAGGTCGTTGGTTTGATTCGCAAGCACTGATGTTACGTGAAACAGCACAACGTTGGGTTGCAAAAGCCATCACAGGTACCGTGACACTTGAATTACGTCGTGGTAATGATTTCAGTATTTTAAACACTGAGTCTGAAAATCTAACCTATGAAGCTGAACGTTTGACGATGGAAAAAGGGGATTCAACATTCAGCCCAATGGATCGTATTGGTCAATTAACCATGCGTAATTTAGATATTACAGATACTCGCAGTAAGCTTGGTATTTATAGCCAAGCAGGGTTACTTTCTATGGCTCAAGGATCTGCTGTACCACAGCTTGAAACCAAAAAATAAGTATGTAAAACCAATAACCACCTTGGCGTTAGATGCGTGAAGGTGGTTGTCAAAATATGTTCAACTCGTAAATACTCAATACTCATTCCGCGCTAAAATCAAACCGTCTACCAATGTATACGATGACTTCACAGATCAAGTACTATCTTTAAATACATTCTTTTTTTAAACAGCTGTATTGAAGTACTTATTCTTTTAATCATTAGACTTCTTGCGAAAGTCAAAAAACAATCAATCGCAATCTATGATTTATAAGACATTGTAAAAGAAAATAATCACTGAAATTTCTATTTCGCAAGAGGTCTATTCTATATTTTCATGTGCAACTAAAATGATGATATCACTATTAGCCTTTAAACCATCATCAATCTCAATCACATTTTATGGACATAAATGATCTATTACATAAAACCTAAATCTATACTGGTTATACTCAAACGATCTTGCTGATTTTATTTATTTTTATTCAAAACCAAATCTTGCTGCATAGACAATGAGTGATGGTGATACACACTTCGATCTACCCTATGGTTTGATCAACAAGTTAACGTCAATCTACAAGATAAAGATAAGTGACAAAACATAGATGCTATGAAATATATGATATGGCAGAAAATATATAAAAATGGATTTTAAAACTACACACAAACCATTCTAAGAAAGCATGTATTTCACAATATCGTTATATTTTTTATAACACGTCCCATAACAGCATGTCGCAATTGAATCTCTCAACTCTTGTGTTACTGTTCATCTAAACCGATCTCAAAGTAAAATTTTTAAGCACCATAAAAGCTTTAGTTTAAAAATGCAAATGTTGCCATACGACCTGTTTTGGGGTCACGGCGATACGAGAAATAATCTTGTGGTTGAGCATAAGTACAAGCATCTGCACCCAAAACACGTTGAACCTGAAACTGTGTTAAAATAAACCGAGCAATTGCATATAAATCTGCGAAGTACTTACCTTCTGTATTCGAATGTTGAAAAGCAAATTCGACAGCATAACGCTCACAGAAGATCGTTTTAACCTCTGCGCCAACTTCAAAACAAGGCTGATTAATACATGCACCTAACCACGCCCATGTTGGCGGGTTACTCATATTTTCAATGGTTTTTTCAATAATACCATCGGCTAAACCACGCCAGCCTGCATGTAACACAGCAACTTCAAGCCCATTTTCATCACCAAGAGCAATCGGTAAACAGTCTGCGGTCATGATCATGACCGCATGACCTTTACGCTGCGTAATAAGTCCATCTCCAGACAATGGCTGAAAATAAACCGCATCATTTATGCAATAACAGGTCGTACTATGAGTCTGATTTAACCAACTCAATTTGTACACCCCATAAGCATTTAAATCACGTAACAAAGCCATACGATGAGCATGGACTCTCGCAGGCATATCACCGACATGTAATGCCAAATTAAAGCCATCTAAACTTGGCTGATCTGCTTTTACAGTGGTTGAATACAACACTTTTGTTTGCCCAACATATATCCCTTTTGGTAACCCTTGTACAAAATGCATTCAACCACCCTCTTATTCATCAATACTTATGCTTAGTACGCTTTATTTTCTTCACGCAATACGTCAACAAGTGATTTAAAGTCTTCTGCCCATGGTGCTTCAAACATCATCTCTTCTTGTGTTCTTGGATGAATCAATCCTAATTTTGCCGCATGTAATGCTTGACGACGAAACCCACGTAACGTTTCTGCCAAACGCTCAGACGCACCTGCAGGCACACGCACACGATTCATATATACAGGATCACCCACCAAGCCAAAGCCAATATAGCTAAAATGAACACGAATTTGATGTGTACGTCCCGTTTCTAGTTGTGCTTGCACACGAGTAAAATGTTGGAAACGCTCTTTCACATTATAATGTGTGACTGCATCTCGCCCACCCGGTAAAACTGTCATTTTAATACGATCTACAGGATGGCGTTTAATTGGCTCATCAATCCTACCACCAGCAATCACATTACCGTATACAATCAAGTCATACACGCGATACACTGTTTTTTTGGCAAGTTGTTGTGACAACGAAAATTGTGCTTCAAGCGTTTTAGCCACAACAAGCAATCCAGAGGTGTCTTTATCAATACGGTGCACAAGCCCTGCACGAGACAACTCAACCGACTTAGGCACATGATGTAAAATAGCATTGACCAACGTACCTGATGGATTACCTGCACCAGGATGCACAACCATCCCCACAGGTTTATCGATTACTAAAATATCATCATCTTCATAAATAATATGAAGTGGAATGTTTTCTGCTTGGCAATATGTTTGTGGCTCTAGATCAACCTCTAAGGTTAATTTTTCTGTCCCTTCACAGCGTGTTTTTGGCTTTACCTTATTACCATTGAGTAACAAGTGGCCATCATTCATCCACTGTTTGAGTTTTTCTCGCGAAAAATCAGACCATACACTTGCAGCAACCTGATCTACACGAAGTCCTGCATACTGTTCGTCCAACTGAATCTGCAACGATAAATGTGTTGCAGCCGTAGCAGAAGTATGATTATCTGCTGCGTCAGTCTCTTCAAGTAAGTTAAAATCTGTTTCAGTCAGATTAGAATGAGAATATTTTGTCAAAGTCATTTGGCTCATTAGAACAATTAATGGTTTAATAGTGCCATTGTAGCTCATTGCCCGTATTAACTGAGGAATTTTTATGTCGCTACCACGTTATAAAGTGACAATGCTTGCGCTATCGTTCGGCGTTGCTTGTACATTTGTGGGCTGTAGCAGTAATCCATCAAAAAAAGAAACTGCCGATCTCGGACCAAAAGCCACTGAAGAAACCTACTTCAGTGCTGCTCAAACTGCTTTAGATAAAGGTCAATATAACGAGGCGGCAAAGAATCTGCAATCGATTGATACTTACTATCCTACAGGCCAGCGCATTGCACAAACTCAACTTGAACTTATTTATGTTAAGTTTCAACAAAAAGATTATCCTGCGGTCATTACTGCAGCAGATCGTTTTATTCGTTCAAATCCTGAAAACCCAAACCTTGATTATGCATACTATGCAAAAGGTGTGGCCAATATGGAAGAAAACTATGATGGTATGATTCGCTATACCTCTTTAAAACAATCTCACCGTGACGTAGGTTACTTAAAAGTTGCGTATCAAAATTTTGTTGAATTTATTCAACGTTACCCTTCAAGCCAATATGCAGTTGATGCAGCAGAACGCATGAAGTTTATCGGACAAGAAATTGCCGAACATGAAATGCAAGCTGCTCGATTTAATATCGAACGCAAAGCATGGGTGGCCGCTATTGAACGAGGCCAATGGGTCACAGAACACTTCCCAGACACACCACAAGTTCCTGAAGCACTCGCAACAATTGCATACGGCTACACAGAGCTCGGTGACAAAACAACAGCACAGCAATACATTGAAGTACTCAAACTCAACTATCCAAATCTTGTGCGAGCAAATGGTACCGTTAACCTAAAAGCTGCACGTCATGAAGGAAGTTTCTTCAACCGTGCCACACTCGGTATTTTTGGGCGTGGTGAGCAAAATACTCAATCCAAATCACAACAAAATACTGAATCACGTAGCTTAACCAATAAATTGAGCTTTGGCTTATTAGATCGTCCTCATACTGAATCAGACACCATCCGACCGAAGGCTCAACCGCAACCTGAGCCCACTGAATCACGGAGTTGGTTAAATCGTTTGTCATTTGGCTTACTCGATAAACAACAGCCATAAAACACGCGTGTCATATACAAGGTGGGCCATGCCCGCCTTTTTTTATGTATCCATTTTTTGTTACACTATAACTTCACATCTATCTTTTTGAGTACATGATTCATGGCCATTCCACAACAAACCATCGACCATATTTTAGACCGAGTCGATTTGGTTGAATTGATTGGTCAGCGTGTTAAGCTCAAAAAAACAGGACGTACTTATTCAGGTTGCTGTCCGTTTCACCAAGAAAAAAGCCCTTCTTTTCATGTATACCAAGACAAACAGTACTATCACTGTTTTGGTTGCCAAGCCAATGGCAATGCCATTCGTTTTTTAATGGACATGGACAGCCGTAACTTTATTGACGTTATGAAAGACCTCTCTAGCCAAACAGGAATAGAGCTCCCTAAAGACAATACAGACCAAAAAAAACTCAGTTATAAAAAAACCAATACACCACCTCCTTCCACTCCACTCAATACATCTCAAGCTAAAGATTCTTTTAGCTTTCAACCAGAGCATGACCCTTTTGCTATGCTCTCTGAACCAGAAAATGAGTTTTCCTTTCAAAATGCCTTACCTCAAGAAGAAATTAATGAAGAAGGAAATTTGTATGATCTACTCGAACATGTAACTCAATTTTATCAACAACAACTCAAGCACAATACGGGTGCACAACACTATTTTAAACAGCGTGGCTTAAATGAAAATACCGTACAAGATTGGCGTTTAGGTTATGCACCTGAAGATTGGCAGCATTTAGAAAAAGCATTTCCAGTAGATATTGAGGGACTCAAAAAAGTTGGGCTTATCCGTACCAGTGACCACGGCCGTGATTTCAATTTGCTACGTGAGCGTGTGATTTTCCCCATTAGAGACCCTAAAGGTCGAGTGGTCGGCTTTGGGGGGCGTGCACTCAACAATGAGATTAAACCCAAATATATTAACTCTCCAGACTCAGATATTTTTCATAAAAATCAATTACTCTATGGCTTCTACGAAGGCATGAAAAATAAAGCAAAAAATTGGTTAATGGTGGAGGGTTATATGGATGTCATTGCGTTAAGCCAAGCGGGCATATATGGAGGCGTTGCCACACTAGGAACTGCAAGTAATACAGAGCATTTAAATATGCTGTTTAAACGCAATCCACGCTTAACCATTGCGTTTGATGGCGATCAAGCAGGGCAAAAAGCAGCCCGTAGAACACTAGAGATTGCATTACCACTTTTAGAAGATGGCAGAGAGCTCAAGTTTTTTATTTTACCCAATGAACATGATCCAGATTCTTTAATACAACGAGAAGGCCTAGAGCATTTTAAAAACCTATGGCAAAGCGCACCGTTATTGTCCGACTTCTTATTTGCCTTACTCACTCAAGGTGAAAATATTAGCCACCCAGAAGGTAAAAGCCACGTCATGGGTGAGCTCAAAAACCTCACAAATATGCTCCCGCCCAAAGGGTCTTATCGCTATCTACTCACACAGTCTTTTCGAGAAAAACTCGGTTTAGGACGACGCTTCACCCCTCAAAACAACAATGATGCCTCTCTATCATTTAACATACACACCAAGGATAAAGACTTTGCGATTGCACTTTTAATCAGTCAACCCTTTTTATATAAGGAATTTGAACAACTACGTGCCTACGTACCACAAGGAGATTTTCTACGCTATATTTTAGACACTCTAGACAACGTATTTGACCATTTACCTGAAAATCAAGAGGCTGCTGTTTACTACTTACTTGGTGCAACCGCTGTAGTACACACAGAAATTACAACAATTTTAAAGACAACCAATATATTCAACTTAATTGAATCACCCGAAAAGGCATTAAATCTTGCGAAAGAATATTCATTGAGCTTACAAGAAGACTATTTAAAACAAAAAATGAAAAAACCTGCTTCACTTGCAGAATCTCAACACCTACGTTTAAAACTTAATGCACTGACCAAACAAATTAGCCTTAAGCTCATTCAATAAAGCAACAGGCAGTATAAACCGCCTGTTCGATGGACAACTTGTTAATTCATTAATGAAAAAAACGATGACACTGAGTACGTACAAATTGCTGAACGTTAACACGTTTGGTTTGAAAAGATGCTTTTTGCTTTTGTTGCAACTCTTCAAATTCACCATCAAAAACACCAATTGAAGGTAAATGTATTTTTATTTGATCAGGAAATTTTTGTTTCAATGTATCTGCTTTTTCATTCAATTTGATCAAAGCCAAACGCTGATAAGCACGACCATGACGAACCCATGGTACATGAGATACTTGTTGTAATAGTTGGCTTAAATCTTTATTTTTCATTGTCATCACCTCAGCTCAATCTCAACACTATAGCCGTCAAGCACTGCATTCATACTCACGTATAAATTGCTCATTTGACGCGTCATTTATCTACAAATGATAGTACAACCAAATGTTGTTTTTCGCCAATAGGTGGGAAATCAAGAGTACGACAAAAAATAAATAAAAATTATTAAAATCAAATATTTATACTGAAAATAAAAAATGACTGACAAGTTCACATTAATATATTGACTTCCAAACCTGTTAGATATTGCCTAAAGAGCTAGTCAAAATGTTTATGCGAACGTCCATCACGTAAAATATGTTGCAAATGCATTTTGAGCCACTCAAAATATTCAGGTTCATCTTCTTTAACCGCTTCACGCAGTAAAATAGACGTTGGATGCAACAGTTTATTGGTTAAGCGATGTGCAAATACCTGCATAACTTCAGCCGCATCTTCACCAGATTCAATTTGTTTTAAGGCCAAAGCCAATTCTTTTTGTTGAATATGGTGCCCTGCATCGCGATATGCGCCAATCACACCGCCTGCATGTTTTAACTTTTGATGAGAAACCAATTGCATTGCCAACTGATTCACCATCACTTCAGCCTCTACGGCTGCCTGACGGCGCTGTGCTAAATTTTCATCAATCACGGTTTGTAAATCATCGACACCATATAAATAGACACCATCTAAGACATCAACTTTAGGATCAATATCACGAGGAACCGCCAAATCTACCAAGAGCATTTGTTGATAACGACGACGCTTCAATGCAGATTTCACTGACTTAAAATCAATCACCTGATGTAGACTACCCGTACAACTAGAGATTACATCTGCTCGATGCAAATGTTGCTCTAACTCTGCAAATGGAATAATTTCCACATCCACTGATCCTGCAAGTTCAGTAGCCAATTGCTGTGCACGTTCTGGCCCTCGGTTACAAATTAAAATTTTAGCCACGCCCATATCAGCCATATGCTTTGCAACTAAAGTATTCATTTCGCCTGCAGCAACCACCAAAAGCACTAATTTTTCAGGATGACTAAATACTTGATGTGCAAGTTGAGCAACAGCATAACCCATAGACACAGCATGACTACCAACTGCTGTTTCTGAACGTACCCGTTTTGCCGCATAAAATGCATAGTCAAAGATTCGGTTTAAACTAGAAGACACCGTGCCTTGATCTTTTGCCAAAGACAAAGCACTTTTGACTTGCCCTAAAATTTGAGGCTCACCAAGCATTAACGAATCTAAACCACTAGAAACGCGCATTAAATGCGATACTGCTTGAATATCTTCATGACAATACACATGCTTTGACAGCTCAGAAGTCGCCACACCATTGGTATTTGCTAACCAATCGAGCAGGGCCTGTTCTGAGTGCGCGTTCGCATATATCTCAGTTCGATTACACGTAGACACAACCACCAAGTCATTTAACTGGTCTTGTGTGGATTGTACAAGCAATAGTTCAGACAGACGATCTGCATTAAAGGCAATTCGTTCACGTAACTCAACAGTTGCTGTATGATGGTTGACACCAAGGGCAAAAAACGTCATCTAGTCATATCATCATTTAACAAAAATTATGCATGTGTTATTGTGCATCATATGTACGGCCATCAGAAAAATTGGATAACAACTTGCAATACCTCTCTCGCAAGCATTCAGGACGACTTATTCGGCGCTATTCTAACACAATCTTGTTCGTAAGTAGCATGGCCTTGTTTACGTCAGGGAGAATATCTGCACAAAATCATACCGCTACACATTACAACACACTCCCATTAAAGCAAAGTATGATTGCTGAATTTGCTTTACAATATGACGAACCCAAGCTGGCATTACAAAACTATACCGACTTAGCCATACATAGTGATTCTACCATCGCAAAACAACGAGCGCTTGATATCGCACTCGACGAAAACGACTTAAATGCAGCACTGAGCATTGCCATGCACTGGGTTAAACAAGATCCATCTGACGTACCAGCACTCTTCTACCTCACTCATATTTCACTCAAAGCACATAAATATGAACTGACTGCCAGCACATTAGATAAAATTTTAAGCATTGACTCCGATGCAGATTTGGCAGAAATACTTGCAGGGATCTCACCAGATACAGCAGCAGATCGTAATGCACTGCTTGAAACCTTACGCAAAAGTCGGACTAGACATAATCCATCCATCATCGTACTTATTGCAAGCCTAGAAGCACAAAATAATGACTTTGTTCAAGCCATCAAAGATGTAGAGCATGCACTTCACAAACGTCCGCATGTCACGAGCTTTATTTTACTTAAAGCCAGCTTACTCGAACTTAACGACAATCAAGCAGCTACACAAGCATGGTATCAACAATCTAGCCTACATCATCGTCACAATTATGAAGTTCGACTTGCCGAAGTGAAGTATCTAACCAAAATTGGCCAGCCACAAAACGCGCTAAAGAAACTTCAATCGATCATTCAAATGTGGCCACAAGCAGATGAAGCACTGTTTATCGCTGGGCTAACAAGTATTGATTTAAAAAAATATGACCTTGCAGAGCATTACCTATTACAGCTTGGTCATTCAAACCGTTATCAAAATGAAGCCAATTACTACCTTGCAATTAACGCTGAGCGTAAGCAACATTATGAAACAGCAATTGTTTATTATAGACGAGTTGATGGGAGCTTATATACCGTTTCTCGCAGAGCGTTAATGAGTATTTTTGATAAAACAGATCGGTTATCAGATGCATTAAGGTTTTTAACCCAAGAACGCGTCAATTACCCACAGCACGCAAGTTTTTTGTATCAACTGCAAGCCAATATTTTAAAAAAACAAAATGATAAACGAGCAGCAATAGAGCTACTCAGCGAAGCCATACAAAATTTGCCAGATGATCCCGACCTCATCTACGCCCAAGTATTACTTCTTGATCCATTTCAAGATCGCAACCTTTTAGAACAAGATTTGAATCGCTTACTCATCATAGAGCCCAATAGCCCGACATATCTTAATGCATATGCCTACACGCTTGCCGTACAAAATCAAAGACTCCGTGATGCGCGTTTATATGCAGAAAAAGCCCTTGATCAAGCACCAGATCAGGCTTCCATTTTAGACACGTATGGATACATCGCATTTTTACAAAACGATTTTAAAACAGCCATTCCTGTACTTGAAAAGGCCTACTTAGCCAATCATAACGCTAAAACAGGCGCTCGACTTGCTAAAGCACTATATTTAACAGAGGATATCAAAAAATTTACTACCCTCACAAAACAACTACAGTTAGATTTTCCACAACATGCTGAAATATCAGAACTTACCAAACTTTCTCGCCCCCACTTAACACCTTAGAGTACAGTTATATGCCATCTCCAATGCGCACGCACCTTCTCTTCATTTCTAGCTTCGTCATATTGTTAACGGGCTGCCAACAATATCAACGTACTGTGCCTACTATTCCATCAATGGTCAATTCAACACCGTCAACCACACAAGCACCAAGTAACCAATTTGCGATTCAAGGAAAAATTGGCATAAAAACCCCCACTCAATCAGGGAGTGCTTTTTTTACTTGGCAACAAGATCAAGATACGTTTAATATTGAACTAGCAGGCGCACTTGGCATTGGAAAAACAAATATTCAAGGCAATGCACATCAAGCCACCCTCATGAGTGCCAAAACAGGCACTATAGTGTCAAACTCTCCAGAAGAACTCTTAGAGCAAGCCACAGGCTGGAGCGCACCTATTCACCACTTAATTCCGTGGACTCAAGGATATGCTGCAACCCCTAAAGCTCATATCAAATATGATGAACAGCACCGTATTAGTGAATTAGACGAAGATCATTGGCTCGTTAATTTCAGTTACAACACAGATCACAAATTACCCTACAGAGTTATTTTAAAGCAAGCTATTGAAAAAAATCAAGAAAATAAAATTACTCTCGTCATAGAAAACAGATAGAACCATGCAAATCAAAGTCCCATCTCCAGCAAAACTTAATTTATTTCTACATATCACAGGCCGTAGATCAGATGGTTATCATGAAATACAAACGATTTTCCAACTCATTGATCTTTATGATTGGTTGACCTTTACACCAACACATACATCTCACATTTCTATTGATGGTGTAGATATCCAACCACAAGATAATCTCATTTACAAAGCTGCTCAATGCCTGAAAGACAGCGCAAAAAACCATCATGGCGTCCATATTCAACTTGAAAAAAACATCCCTATGGGCGCAGGATTAGGTGGAGGATCATCCAATGCCGCAACCACACTTATTGCATTGAACACACTGTGGAATTGTGGGAAAAGTACGCAACAACTGGCTGACATTGCTGCCACACTTGGGGCAGATATTCCACTTTTTATACATGGTCAAAATGCATGGGCTGAAGGCATTGGCGAACGTATTACCCCAATCAATCTTCCCCAAAAACAATTTATTGTGCTCAAACCTGATTGTTTTATCAGCACTCAGCTACTTTTTTCACAAAAAACATTGACAAGAGACGCTAAGCCCTCTAAATTTTGCGCCTATCAACAACAGCCATCTATTTTTGGTAATTGTTTTGAGCCTTTGGCAAAAAAACTCTACCCAGAAGTAAATGAAGCTTTGCTTTATTTAAACCAATTTGGTGAAGCAAAGCTCACAGGAACAGGTGCTTGTGTGTTTGTTGAAGTGAAAAGTAACATGAATACTCATGATATTTTAAGCCACTCACCATGTAAATCTTACATGGTCAATAGTTTAAATATATCACCAGTACATGATATTTTTCGGGATTAGGGGTATCGCCAAGTGGTAAGGCAGCGGGTTTTGATCTCGCCATCCGTTGGTTCGAATCCAGCTACCCCTGCCATTTAAACATCTGAAAAACATATATTAGGGGTATCGCCAAGTGGTAAGGCAGCGGGTTTTGATCTCGCCATCCGTTGGTTCGAATCCAGCTACCCCTGCCATATATGTGTCAAATATTAGTAGGGGTATCGCCAAGTGGTAAGGCAGCGGGTTTTGATCTCGCCATCCGTTGGTTCGAATCCAGCTACCCCTGCCATTTGACAACAACTACAGCCGTTTTCTTGATCCTTTTATCAATGATTGACAAAAGAAACAAAAAACATTACAGTGCTGTGCAAATACTAGGGGTATCGCCAAGTGGTAAGGCAGCGGGTTTTGATCTCGCCATCCGTTGGTTCGAATCCAGCTACCCCTGCCAAATTCTTTCAAACCTGCCAACCGCCAAGGCTGCTTCATGCCCAATCTTGTCGTTTTTAGTGGAAATGCTCATCCACAATTCGCTCAAAAAGTTGTAAGCCACTTACACGTTCCTTTAGGATCAGCTTCCGTTACCCAATTTTCAGATGGTGAAATTGCTGTTGAAATCACTGAGAATGTTCGTGGTAAAGATGTTTTCATTGTTCAGCCAACATGTGCACCGACCAATGACAATCTCATGGAAATCTTGGTAATGGCAGACGCCCTACGCCGAGCAAGCGCAGGACGTATTACAGCTGTTATTCCATACTTCGGATATGCTCGTCAAGACCGCCGTCCTCGTTCAGCACGTGTGCCTATTACTGCAAAAGTTGTTGCAGATATGCTCACCACTGTAGGAATTGATCGTGTCGTAATGATCGATTTACATGCTGACCAAATCCAAGGCTTCTTCGACATTCCTGTAGACAATATTTACGGTACACCTGCGCTACTTGCAGACTTACGCCAACAACAACATGATAACCTCATGGTTGTCTCACCAGATGTCGGTGGTGTTGTTCGTGCAAGAGCTGTGGCAAAGCTACTCGGTGACATCGATCTTGCAATTATTGATAAACGTCGCCAAAAAGCAAACGTATCTCAAGTCATGCATTTGATTGGTGATGTTAAAGACCGTGACTGTGTTATTGTTGATGATATGGTCGATACTGCAGGTACATTATGTAAAGCAGCAGATGCACTAAAACAATTTGGTGCACGCCACGTGGTCGCTTATGCTACACACCCTGTATTATCAGGTAAAGCCATTGAAAATTTACGTAATTCAGTGATTGATGAATTGGTTGTAACAGATACCATTCCACTCTCACCAGAAGCACTAGAGCTTGGTAAAATTCGCCAAGTGTCTGTTTCTAGCATGGTCGCAGAAACGATTCGCCGTATTAATAACGAAGAATCAATCAGCGCTATGTTTGATAGCTACTTATAAGTACTTATCAAAATAAAGGCCTTAATACATATTAAGGTCTTTTTTATCACTAGATTGGTCGTAAATCTAGTATTCAACTCACTTAATGAGGACATCTCATGTCAAACTTTGTATTAAACGCTCAAGAACGTGCCAATGATCTGCAAGGGAAAGGTTCGAGCCGCCGCCTTCGTCATGCTGCACAAGTTCCAGCAATTATCTATGGTGGCGATGCTGCACCTGTTTCTGTAACTTTAGAGCTTCGCCAACTTGTACGTTTTCTTCAAGAAGATGCATTTTTCACAGATGTGATCGAAATTCAAATTGGCGACAAAACTGAAAGCGTTAAAATCCAAGCATTACAGCGTCACCCATCAAAAGAAACACCTATGCACGCTGACTTTAAACGCGCATAAGTCAATCTAAGCGTTATTTTATGAATAATATTTCGCTTATTGTCGGTTTGGGTAATCCTGGTTCACAGTATACCCAAACCAGACACAATGCAGGATTTTGGTTTGTTGAGCGTCTTGCAGAACAATACAATATTCCCCTCAAGTCAGATGCAAAATTCTTTGCTCTTTCTGGCCGTGGTCAAATTGAAGGTCACGATGTAAGACTATTACTTCCAACAACATTTATGAACAAGTCTGGTCAAAGTGTTGTCCCTTTCAGTAAGTTTTATCAAATTCCTACCACATCTATGCTGATTGCACATGATGAACTTGATATGAATCCGGGTGTCATTCGCTTAAAAACAGGTGGAGGTCATGGAGGTCATAACGGGTTAAGAGATATTGTCCCTCATTTAGGTGCAGACTTTCATCGTTTACGCATCGGAATTGGTCATCCTGGTAGCAAAGAACGTGTTGCCGCTCATGTTTTAACGAAAGCACCTCGTAGCGAGCAAGATCTCATCGATGATGCCATTCATCATGCTTTAACACGCACTCGCCCACTCATTCATGGCGATATTCAAAAAGCAATGAATGAAATTAATGCATATAAGCCTTAATTTAGTCTTCAACCATATCGATTAGATTTTTGCCAAAAGTATTGGCTCTAATCCATGCTAATTCATAACTCGCTTCAGCCAACTGAAGCACTTTAGCCTCAAAAGCATCCCATGTTGGTCGCACAAGAGAGGCTTTAATACCTAAGCCACTTTCATCGGCTAACGTGTTATTTTTTTCACACAATTTCAAAGCATGATACAACTTACGCCCCCAAGTGGCATTTTCCAATACTCTAACTTTTTTTCTATCTAAAAATGCCTCCACCTGTGAAAGCTCAGCATGTACAAGCATTGGCACTAAAATTCGATCAAGTTGCTCATCTAAGCGCCGCCAAACAGCCCACTGTTGTTCTTGAGTATAATTATTCCAACGTATGACTTCATGGTCAAATCGTCTACACCCACGACACACTTGATCTCCAAATACTGTTGAGCAACGACCTGCACATGGTGTTAATGCTTTTACTTGATGATCTTTGTTCAACACACTCTCCAACTATTTCTCAAAAACCATAATTTCTGTATGGATTTCTCGCTTATTTCTATATTTCACGCTAAAATATGCACTCAAATTTTTCGATCTTTAACCATTGGAGTATCCATGAACGCTACTGTAGAACAGCTTGCACCTGTAGAACAGCAAGCGAGCACAAGCTGGGTTGTTGCCGCATTATATCAATTCAAAGAAGTGAACAATGCTGCTGAATTGCAGAAACGTCTTTTAGATTTGGTAAAAACGATTAACCTATGTGGAACTCTAATTGTTGCTGATGAAGGCATTAACGGTACTGTAGCAGGCGATCAAGATTCAATTTCAGCCGTTAAACAATTTTTGCTGAACGAAGGTTTTACTGATATGGAGTATAAAGAATCTTTCAGCCAAGACAAGCCTTTTAGAAAAATGAAAATTAAACTCAAAAAAGAAATTGTGACCTTGGGTGTAAAAGTAAAACCTCGCAACCTTGTGGGGCACTATCTTAACCCAAAAGAATGGAATGACTTAATTGCACAAGATGATGTCATTTTAATCGATACAAGAAATGATTATGAGTATAAAGCAGGTACATTTAAAAATGCTGTTGATCCTAAAACAGACAGTTTTAGAGAATTTCCAGAGTACGTAAAAACACAATTGGCTGAACACAAAAATAAAAAAATTGCGATGTTTTGTACAGGTGGAATTCGTTGTGAAAAATCAACATCTTTACTTTTACAAGAAGGTTTTGAAGAAGTTTATCACCTTAAAGGCGGTATATTAAAATACTTAGAAGAAACACCCGCAGAAGAAAGCCTTTGGGAGGGTGAATGCTTTGTATTTGATGGCCGCACAACGGTCACACATGGAATGGAAGAAGGATCCAATATTAAATGTCATGCTTGTGGCTGGCCATTAAGCGCCAAAGAAGCTGAATTATCAAGCTACGAACACGGCGTGTCATGTCTATATTGTATCGATCAAACCTCTGACAAACAAAAAGAGGGATTCCGTATGCGCCAGTCACAAATTTTAGCAGCCAAGCGTAAACGTCTTTAATCTTCATGCATCAAAAGGACAGGCTTAAAGATGACTGTCCTTTCGTGCTTAAACTGGTTGCAATTAAAATATAAACTTGTGTTTGGTAGTATAAATATACGTCTGTCCTTTGTGAAAAAGTGAGATTTATAACCAAAAATCAGGCTCAAGCAAAACCACATTTCACATATAAAAAAGCTCAAACTTTAAAACAAATAGTAGTTCAACCAATCTCATATTTTTTGAATAACTATTGGTGTATTCCCCTAGACCTATTTAGAGATTAATTTACTCGAATCCTATTTAAAGGCGTGATTAAAAAAGATATGCATTAAGCTCATACTTTAAATGATTAAGCATCACAGATTACTCTCATTTTTATCGTGGCTATATTCACTAAATGCTTAAAAATTTTGATTTAGTTACCGATCACGATAAAAAATATGATCAATACAGTTATCTAAAATGGATGAAAATCATTTCATTCGCGCCACGAAATAAAATTAAGACATTGTTCAGTTTATCAAAAAGATCTATATAACTTCACTACAACTAAAAAAGGATTCAAAGGTGTTTATCTAAAATTATGTATCTTTATGTGTGTATAAGATTTTTCATGAACACAGACTACTACTTGGCTCATAAATACGTTAGCTGAAACAGGAGAAGAGTTAATCACAATATTTTTTATTTATTTCATCTTTTTCAAACAATTACACTTTCATTTCATATAAAAAAAACACCTTTGAAAAGGTGTTTTAAAAAATATTGCTTATGGCGTGTGATACATTAAATATAATTCATTAAGATTATCTGGAATCTCTTCTGCAAGTTCATCCATCAGTTGCCCATTACGACGAAATGACTCCATTTGCGGATCTTCATCATCGATGCCACTAAATACCATCATAGGTAACGTCAGGTCGATTAATTGCTCTTCAAACTCTGGTGTGAACCATGCATCTTCATTCAAGAACATGGCATCTACAAAACCGACAGCCCAATCGCCTAAGCTCGATTCAGTATCTGCTTCTTCAACTTCAAATGGAAAGCTAATCCCATCTTCATTGGCTAAACTTTGGCGAATATCGTCTAACCACAATTTAACTTGTGCAATAATATCTTTAGGAACTGCATTGTTTTGACCATCAAATAGCTCAGCTAACCAACGGTCAAAGCTTGGGCCAACGGCAATTGCACTTAAAAAACCATGCGTTGCTGCAAAATCTAAACCATGCTCATTGCTTTCACCATCTAAATATTCGGCAAGCAATTCTAAATCCAAGCTCATTGTATTTCCTCTATTATGGCACTTAGTAATATTTTCAATTTAAAACGACCATAATTTGATTATTCATCATCAAAATCATCATCATCAAAATCGTAATCAAATTCTTTGAGCTCACGCTCTAAACGGCGCTGTGCCAATAGTTCATCAATTAAACGACGTTTTTCTAATGACTCTTTTGCAGTCACTTTACTTGATGAATCATCAAAACTGGTATCATCATCATAACTATCATCTAATTCAAAATCGGTAGAAGACACTCAACTACACCTCAATAATAAAAATTGATCTCTTTAGGCGCTATTTATCTGTGTTAGGAAGTTTTGTCAAGATTTATCTTTTTAAATTTGTTTTTCCAATCATAAAAACCCAATTTAAGGCTGACTTGCACACACAATAAACAATATTGACCCAATATAAACTTACATGTAAACATGGTTATATTACATGTAAACCTTCAATGTAAAATTATTTTTACTTGAAAATAAAAGACTCGTCCCCATTAATAACATAAGTTACAGAACACATGCCATATCAATTGAAACCTAGATGCAGTAAATGGGTAAAACTTCAAAACAATATGACCAAAGCATGGTATTATATATGGTTTTACTGCCACTGATTTAACTAAAGGGTAAGCATAAGATGAGCAATATCAATTCTCCTACTTCTCAAGTAGCGGCTCTGATTAGCCGAGGAAAAGAACAAGGCTATTTAACTTACGCTGAAGTTAATGACCACCTACCAGATTCGATTACTGAAAGTGAACAAATTGAAGACATTATTCAAATGTTGAATGATGTCGGTATTCCTGTACACGAACGTGCACCTGAAAATGATGACACTGTATTTGGTGAATCTAACGATTCAGGCGATGAAGTTGCAGAAGAAGAAGCTGCAGCTGTACTTGCCTCTGTAGAAAGCGAACCAGGTCGAACCACAGACCCTGTACGCATGTACATGCGTGAAATGGGTACTGTAGAACTACTGACCCGAGAAGGTGAAATTAGTATTGCAAAACGCATTGAAGAAGGTATTCGTGACGTCTTGCACTCTATTGCCTACTGGCCAAATGCCGTTGAAGTTGTACTGAAAGAATATGATGAATATAACCAAGGCGAACGCCGTTTAGCAGATATTTTATCAGGCTATCTTGACCCTGAAACAAACGATGATATTCCTGAAGTGATTGAAGATGAAGCATCTTTAGAAACCAAGAATACAACAAATGCAAAAGCCAAAGATGTTAAGCTTGATGATGACGATGAAGACGAAGATGAGTCAAGCGATACAGATGATTCAGATGGCGAATCAGGTCCTGATCCTGAAATTGCAAAAGCACGTTTTGATGAACTGTCTAACGCATGGGAAAAAACTAAAGCAACCATTCAAAAACATGGTCGTAATACACAAGAAGCAGAGGCTGCACTACAAAGTTTAGCTACTGTTTTCATGATGTTTAAGTTTACTCCACGACTATTTGATCTGATTTCAAATATGATTCGTGGTACCCATGAACAGATTCGTCAATCTGAAAGAGAGATCATGCGTTATGCTCTGCGCCGTGGTCGTATGGATCGTAACTTATTTAGAACCACGTTCCCTGGACAAGAATCAAACCCAAGTTGGATTGATCAACAACTTGAAAAAATGCCTGCAGAAACAAAAGGTCATCTTGAAAAAGTACGTCCTGATGTTTTGGCATTCCAACAAAAAATTGCAGATATTGAAACAGATCTAGGTTTACGTGTTGTAGAAATTAAAGATATTTCTAAACGCATGGCTGTTGGTGAAGCTAAAGCTCGCCGTGCAAAAAAAGAAATGGTAGAAGCCAACTTACGTTTGGTGATCTCTATTGCAAAAAAATACACTAACCGTGGTTTGCAATTCTTAGATCTCATTCAAGAAGGTAATATTGGCTTGATGAAAGCGGTCGATAAATTTGAATACCGCCGTGGTTATAAGTTCTCAACCTATGCAACATGGTGGATTCGCCAAGCGATTACTCGATCAATTGCCGACCAAGCACGTACAATTCGTATTCCTGTACACATGATTGAAACGATTAACAAAATTAATCGCGTATCGCGCCAATTGTTACAAGAAATGGGACGTGAACCGACACCTGAAGAATTAGGTGAACGTTTAGAAATGGATGAGGTTAAGGTTCGTAAAGTACTTAAAATTGCCAAAGAGCCAATCTCAATGGAAACACCGATTGGTGATGATGAAGATTCGCACTTAGGTGATTTTATTGAAGATTCAAATATCACATCACCTGTAGATGCAGCAACGTCTGAAGGTTTAAAAGAAGCAACGCGCGATGTGTTAGAAAATCTTACAGAACGTGAGGCAAAAGTACTTAAAATGCGTTTTGGTATTGATATGCCAACAGACCACACTTTAGAAGAAGTAGGTAAACAGTTTGACGTAACTCGTGAACGTATTCGTCAAATTGAAGCAAAAGCATTACGTAAACTACGCCATCCTTCACGCTCAGAGCATCTACGTTCTTTCTTAGAAAACGATTAATACCTGTAATATTCACCCCCTACACTTCAAACGCCTGCTCTTTTGCAGGCGTTCATTGCTAAAGAGGCTCATATGTTAGATCGCACCCCATCAAGAGAACTACGCGAAGACCTTTGGGTATTTCCAATGGACTATCCAATTAAACTCATTGGTGAAGCTGGAGAGCCATTAAAATCAGCAGTGGTAGATATTTTGATCAAACATTTTCCAGAATTTGATGAAAAAACATTATCCATTCAACCTTCTCGAACTGGAAAATATCATTCGATTACCGCACAGCTTCGTTTTGATGAATTGGAACAAGTTCATGCATTGTATGCAGATTTAGCAGCATGCCCTTTAATTAAAACTGCACTGTAAATCGTGTTTCGATCAGACAATTTCTTGTTATGTTATTCCATTTGTTATGACGCCACTTCCTGAGCAAACACCGACTTTAATCATTCGTTGCTTTCAAACACTACAGGACTACACTGCCATGTTTGAAACAATGAAACATTTCACGCATGAACGTGATGTAACACAAGCTGACGAAATTTGGTTGTTACAACATCACCCCGTTCTTACACAAGGTCAAGCAGGAAAGCCCGAACATATTTTAATTGATCGTGGTCTTCCTATTGTACACAGTGACCGTGGTGGACAAGTTACTTGGCATGGGCCTGGTCAGCTTGTCGGTTATTTACTTTTGGATTTAAATCGATTAGGTTGGAATGTCAGAACTCTAGTAAGTTTTACCGAACAATTAATGATTGATCTGCTCAATATTCATCACATTACAGCATATGCAAAACCCAAAGCACCGGGTGTATATGTTGATGAAAAAAAGATTGGTTCTTTGGGCTTTAAAATTCGTCGTGGTTGTAGCTATCATGGCTTTGCATTAAATATCGATTGTGGCTTTGATGGTTTTGAAAGCATTAATCCCTGTGGATATGCTAATTTACAAATGACCACAATCAACCAAATATCAACGTGCCCAGTTGATATTCAGACTGTGCAAGAAAATATTGTACAGTACATGCAAAACACGCAGTTGTTTAGCAAGATCAATGTTATTTTCCAATCATGAACGTGGAATATTGCCATGCCTATACACCATCTAAAACCAACAATGCAAATCGCATACGTCAAAACAATGATGCAAATCATTGGTCGTGGCTTAGTCACTGCAAATGAAGTCGATACAGAGATCCGACAGGAATTTGCTGCGTTGCCTGTTGGTTTTACATTAAGTATGAATGTATTCCCAAAAGGCCCTTCATTTACACTTCAAGTTCAAGAAAATAAGCAACTAAAACTTTTATCTCAATCGATTCAAAAACCCGACTTAACCATCACATTTAAACATTTAAGTTATGCTTACATGGTACTGTCTTTCCAAGAAAGTACAGCTCAAGCGTTTGCAAATGATCGAATGATTGCAAATGGTGATTTATCACATGCGGTACGTTTGGTACGTTGTTTAAATAAAATGGAAGCTATCATTTTACCTAAAACCGTGGCTCGCCTAGCCGTCAAAGAATATCCCAAAAACTTAGATTTTAAAGATAAAATGAATGCTGCTCGTCAAATTTATCTCAAAATTGCTCAATCATTTTTAAAGCGGAGCCAGTAACATGTCTAATTATTACGAATTTTTCTGCCCTGTAAAAATGATTGCAGGTCATGCTGCACTTGAAAATATCCCTTTTGAGCTTCATCTGCTGAATGTAAAGCGTCCTATGATTATTACAGATCAAGGGGTTCGCCATAATAAACTATTACAACCCATTGAAAGCATTTGTAGTAGCGCCAATACATCTATTTCAGCGATCTTTGATAACGTACCACCTGACTCAAGTGTAGACACCGTAAAACAAGCAACTCAACTCTACCGCGACCATCAGTGTGATGCCATTTTAGCAATTGGTGGTGGTTCAGTCATTGATACCGCTAAAGCCGTCAATACCTTAGTCAGTGAAGGTGGTAACGATATATTACAATATGCAGGTGCTCACCACCTTACACAACCGCTCAAACCATTATTTGTGATTCCAACCACATCGGGTACTGGCTCAGAAGCGACGATGGTTGCTGTGATTTCTGACCATAAAAGCAATACTAAAGTCGCGATTGCATCTCAATACTTAATGCCAAATGCAGCCATTTTAGACCCTCGTATGACGCTGACTTTACCCACTAATATTACGGCCATGACTGCCATCGACGCACTAACACATGCGATTGAAGCATATACAGGTTTAGCATCTAACCCTATGAGTGATGCTTATGCCACTGCAGCCATGCAAAAAATTACTCAAAACCTATTACAGGTTTTAGAGTCACCCCTTGACTCACAAAAACGTTTAGAAATTGCACAAGCATCTACCATGGCTGGCATTGCCTTTTCTAATTCCATGGTAGGCCTAGTTCATTCTCTAGGGCATGCTCTTGGTGCAGTGGCAAAGATCCCTCATGGTATTTGTATGAACGTTTTTTTACCTTACGTTTTAGAATACAATCTTTCGGTTAATCATCATAAGGTCGCAGAGCTGTTATTGTATATTGCAGGTGCTGAGACTTATGCTTTGACACCTGCTGAACAACGTGCAGAAAAAACTATTCGTACCATTTTAGATTTAAGAGATCAATTATTTGAACTTACCCACTTACCACGCACTCTGAGAGAAACACGCCAAGTCTTAGCATCACAATTTGATGAAATTATAGATAAAGCGATGAATGATGGTTCAATCATTTATAATCCTAAAGAAGCAACTCGAGAAGATTTAAAAAATATTCTCGAAAAAGCATGGTAAAGATTTTAAATTAAGTAAAGCCTGATATATTAAACATCGGGCTTTTTTAAATACAACGAAAAATACATACTCATAAAATTGTTAACAACAAGTATTTTTTTCTTACATAAATAAGTGAGTTGCTATAGAATCGCCCGCTTAAATTAAAATCGGGGGGATCGTTCGTCCTAAACGATCCTTAAAATATTGAACTGGTCTTTACTTGATCACATTACGAGGATACCGCCGTTGACTAATACATCTGGGACTCAACCGGCAGCTTCACTGCAAAAAACCCTTCTGCTTGGGCACATTATTATTATTGGTTTAGCTTATATCCAACCAATGACCCTCTTTGATACATTTGGTATGGTATCTGAAGCGAGTTTCCAACATGTGCCTACGTCATACTTCTTTGCACTTTTAGCCGTACTTTTTACCGCTTTAAGTTACGGTCATATGATTAGACGTTACCCATCATCAGGCTCTGCTTATACTTATGTGCAGCGCTCAATTCATCCTAATGCAGGCTTCATGGTTGGATGGTCATCTTTACTTGACTACATTCTCAGCCCAATGGTCAATATTTTATTGGCTGTGATTTATCTAACAGACATTTTTCCAAACGTCAATCACTGGGTTTGGGTCATTGGTCTAACTGCATTTATGACTTGGGTCAATTTAAGAGGGATCAAGTTTGTTGCAAACTTTAATGGCCTGATCGTATTTTTTCAGCTCATTGTCATTACTGTATTCACCATCTTAATTATAAAACATTTATCTATAGGTGATACTGCACTTAATGCATTGGGTATGAGTCAAGCACATGATGCCACTTTGTGGTCAACCAAGCCATTATTTAGTGATGAAGTAAAAGTAGGTGCTTTGATTACAGGTGCAACCATTTTATGTTTTTCATTTACAGGGTTTGACGCACTTAGCTCTTTAGCTGAAGAAACAAAAGATACAGATAAAGTATTACCTCGTGCAATTTTCTTAACTGCATTGATTTCTGGCGTAATCTTTATTGTTGCAACCTACTTTATGCAACTTTACTTTCCTGGCAACCCAAGCCGATACTTTTCCGATGTAAACGCAACTCAACCTGATATTTTAAGAATTGTCGGTGGTGAATTGTTCAAATCCATCGTGTTAGGTTTTGCGATCATTACGGTCATGGCTTCGGGCATTTCTGCACATGCAGGTGTCTCTCGCCTGATGTATGTAATGGGTCGTGATGGTGTTTTTAACAAAAAATACTTCGGACATATTAGTGAAAAAAATGCTGTACCCAAGTTTAATATTATTTTAGTGGGTATTATTGCATTATCAGCAGGATTTACAGACTTAGATCATGTGGTATCGCTCATCAGTTTTGGGGCACTTACGGCATTTAGTTTTGTTAATTTGTCTGTGATTTCACAATATGCTTTACGTGAAAGCCGAACCAAAACACCAAAAGATATCTTTAATTTTGTTGTTATTCCTATGCTTGGCTTCATTGCTGTAGGTGCATTGTGGCTACAAATCGACCATGTTGCTTTGAAATGGGGGATTGTATGGGCAATTGCAGGGGTTCTATTTTTAGGTTACAAAACCAAAGGCTTTAAAATTCCACCTCCACAATATAAAAATGATTAAATAAAAAACCAGCGATGCTTCGCTGGTTTTTTTTGCTTAAATAAGCGGTCTAAACCCTTGTTGTCGCCATGCTTCATATACAATCACAGCCGTTGCATTCGACAAATTTAAACTGCGAGAGTTTTCTGCCATAGGTAGCTTAATCCATTGCTCACTTGGAAACATAAGACGGACTGGTTCAGGCAATCCTCGAGTTTCAGGGCCCATAAGTAAAGCAATAGGCCGGTTTAAATCCACTGTATGTGGTGTTGCATGACCTTTTGTGGTTAATGGAAAAATATGTTCAACACCGTGTTGTTTTAAATACAGTACACATTCCTCAATATTATCCCACAACTTCATACGTGCATATTCATGATAATCCAAACCTGCTCTTTTGAGTTTTTTATCATCCAACTCAAAACCTAAAGGTCGAATTAAGTGTAACTGCGCACCGGTATTTGCACACAAACGAATAATATTTCCTGTATTACTTGGAATTTCAGGCTCAAATAAAACAACATGTATCACGTAAAATTCCTTACTTTTTTCGATGGTGTTATTGCCACTGCAATTGCTCTCTCAGTTGAACAACATCTCCAATAATCGTTAATGTCGGTGCTTGAATATCGTGTTCATGTACTTTAGAAACAATACAGCTTAAAGTTCCAATCACCACTTTTTGCTCTGGTGTCGTTCCTTTAGAAATCAAAGCAACAGGCATATTTTCACGTTGACCATGTGCAATTAATTGCTTACAAATGGTACTCAAACCCACCAAACCCATATAAATCACTAACGTTTGGTTTTCGTACACCAACTCTTGCCATGGTAAATCTGGTGAACCTTCTTTTAAATGACCTGTTAAAAATCGGACGCTTTGGGCATAATCTCTATGCGTTAGAGGAATGCCTGCATAAGCAGCACACCCAGATGCTGCGGTAATACCTGGTACCACTTGAAAAGAAATGTTTTCAGTAAAAAGTTCCTGAATTTCTTCACCACCACGACCAAAAATAAACGGATCGCCACCTTTTAAACGACAAACACGTTTACCTTCTTTAGCATACTGTATCAAAAGTTGGTTAATTCCCTCTTGTGGTACACTATGATTCGAGCGTGATTTTCCAACATAGATTTTATCTGCATCACGGCGACACAACTCTAAAACTGCAGCAGACACTAAACGATCATAAATAACAACATCTGATTGTTGCATTAGACGTAAAGCTTTTAGCGTTAAAAGCTCTGGGTCACCAGGGCCTGCTCCAACCAAATAAACTTCACCTTGAGGGGTTTGCCATGCTTCTAAAGCATCATGCATGATCGCTTGTGCTTTTTCTAGCTGATCATTAAACACATGCTCTTTAAGTGAACCTGCATATAGATTTTCCCAAAAAATACGGCGTTCTTCCGGACTAGGAATCTTGGCTTTTACACGTGTACGCCACGCTCCAGAGAATTCAGCCAACTTTCCCATTCCATGCGGAATCATGGTCTCAAGTTGTGTTCTAATTTGCCGAGACAATACAGGCGATGTACCATTTGAGGCAATAGAAATCACTAAAGGCGAACGATCGACAATCGCTGGAACCATAAAACGACAGTGTGGAATATCATCGACACTATTGACTAATAAATTACGTGATTCGCAATACTCAAAGACCGATTGGTTTACCTGAGCATTGTCTGTGGCTGCAATCACTAATTTGTACGGCAAATCAAGATCTGTTTCTGAAAAGTAGCGTTTGAAGATTTGCCCTTTTCCTTGCACAACAAGTGCTTCTAGATCTGCTGACACTTCAGGTGCAACAATATGAATAATTGCACCTGCTTTGTTTAATAAAAATGCTTTACGATAAGCAATACCGCCACCGCCAACAATCAAGCAAATTTGTTGTTTCAATTTTAATGAAATGGGAAAAATATCCACATTAACCCCTTAAATCTGGCAATTGGCTAGACAATAACGCTTGATCTTGTTAATCAATATAAGATGTACCACCCATATATGGACGCAATACCTCAGGAACCTCAATCGAGCCATCTGCTCTTTGATAGTTTTCCATAATTGCTAACAACGCACGACCAACTGCCAGTCCTGAACCATTCAAAGTATGTACAAATTCAGTTTTCTTTTGCTCTGTACGATATCTTGCTTTCATACGACGTGCCTGAAAGTCACCCGTATTTGAGCAGCTTGAAATTTCACGATAAGTATTTTGGCTCGGCACCCACACCTCTAAGTCATAGGTTTTTAATGCACTAAAACCAATATCACCCCCACACAGCAACACTTTACGGTAAGGTAATGCCAATGCTTGTAAAATACCCTCAGCATGTGAGGTCAAATCTTCTAAAGCCTGCATCGAATCTTCAGCTTTAACAATTTGAATCATTTCTACTTTATCAAACTGATGTTGACGAATAAGGCCACGAGTATCACGGCCATAAGAACCTGCCTCACTACGAAAACACGGCGTATGTGCTGCATATTTGAGTGGTAAACGTTGTGCATCTATAATTTCATCACGCACAAAGTTAGTAATCGGTACTTCTGCTGTAGGAATAAGATAGTATTCTTTATCCCCTTTAAGTTTAAACAGATCTTCTTCAAACTTAGGCAATTGCCCTGTACCACGTAAACTATCTGCATTTACCATATATGGGACATAAGCTTCGGTATAGCCATTTTTTAAAGTATGAGTATCGAGCATAAATTGTGTGAGAGCACGCTGTAATCTTGCTAACGGACCTTTAAGTACACTAAATCTCGAACCCGTCAGTTTAGTTGCTGTTTCAAACTCTAATCCCCCCATCATTTCACCAAGATCGGTGTGATCTTTAACGTCAAAGTCAAAATGGCGAGGTGTTCCCCAACGTGATACTTCAAGATTATCTGCTTCACTTTTACCTTCAGGTACAGACGCATCTGGTAAATTTGGAATCGCTAATAATTTATCTTCTAAAGTTGCTTGTAATTCAGATAATTCGATTTCAGCTGCTTTAATTTCATCTGCAATGGCTTGCATACGTGCCATAATTTCGGACGCATCACCACCAGACTTCTTAATTTGCCCAACTTGTTTTGCACCACTATTACGCTCAGCTTGCAAACTTTCAGTTTTTGATTGCAATGTTTTACGGCGAGATTCTAGCTCAGCCCATTCATCTACGTTTAGTTGAACACCACGTTTTGCGAGTGCTAAATTTACAGCCTCAATATTATTTCTAAGTTGCTTTGGGTCAATCATAATTAGTCTGATTACATGAAAAAAACTCCTTATAGTGTAAGCGTTTCCCTGCCAAAAATACAATCAGATTATACAACTTCGTGACTTAGTGAATACTTTTCACCAAGTCAGCGCAGTAAAGATAAACACTTACGGTAAATATTGAGGATTAATCAACGTCTTGGCATCGACATATGGCAAAGTGAGCTCTGTCATTCCTTCAGCATAAGAAGCCAACTCGTACAGTGGATACACAAAAACAAGACCATCTTGACCGTAATAAAAATTATCCGTCGGCTCTAGTTTTCCTGCCTCTATGCCATGTTCTTTTAACCATGGCTCATTGGCACTGTACAATGCCTGATATACTTTCATTTGTTGATCGGTTGAATAAAGATCAGACATCGTGACACGTTTTTGAGTATTAAGATCAAAAATCACATACTCTTTATGATACATCCCATGCGCAGCACCTGCAGAATAGCTATCACTTTCTAAAACAAAAGTAATCAGATGATAATTTTGAGCGATAAACCTAACACTATAATTACTTTGGTTAATATCACTTTCACTGGTCTCCTTAGCAACGACATGCGGTGATTTTGCAAAAGCAAGTGGAGCATCTTTTTTCAACCGTTGTGCAAAATACTCATTCACCCAAGGTAAATTGGTGTCAACACTCTCTATGCTATAAGCCGTACATTCATCAGACTCACAATATACCTTCTGTGGCAAAGCCACACTGACTGTCTTTGCAGACACTGCAGGTAATGCTACTTTTTCTGCTGGTGCTGACGCTGTTTTTGTTGCTTCTTGTTCTGTATTTTGTTTTTGACAACCAGATATAAAAATCACGCCACAGGCCAGACTCAACATCAGGTTGCGTTTAGAGTTCAAAAATTGCATACAACATCACCTTAAATACATTTTCAACTACTATACAAAGGACTTATATGTTATGCACATAGTAAAAATGTATCTTGGCGATCACCTATATCACAATTTATTGATCAATAATATCTGTACCTTTTGGTGGTACAAAATTAAATGTAGACGGTGTAATTTTAGTATTTTTAATCACACGATTAAAGTTAATGGTTGTTGTTTGACCCAATGCATCATTTAAAATCATGACATTCGGTGTACCGTCTTTTGCAAAACCAATACTCAAATCTTGAAAACTACCTTCTGTATTTTTAGGGATAAGTGTGTAATAACTTTTGCTCACATCGGGCTGAGAAACGGTATAAGACTGCATAATTTGTGCAGTATTGCCAGATAAAAGTAATGCAGGTGTATTTGCAACCTGATCACTCACCGTTTGACGTACAACCTGTTGTAAATCTGGATCATAAATCCAAATAGTTTTGCCACTTGTCACAATAATCTGTTTAGACGGTGCCATAGTTTCCCAGTAAAATTTTCCTGGGCGTTCAACTTTCATCACACCTGTAAATTTTTGATTCAGATGCTGTGCTGATACTGCTTTTTTAGGTGCATTACTTTTTATATTTGCTTTTGTTGTTTGTTCAAAATCAGCACTAAAACTACGCAACCCCGTTAATTGACGGACTAGTGCTTGTGTGGCTTGTTGATCTGTTGCTGTCGGTGCTGCATTGACCACAGATGTCATGCCAAAAGAAAAAAAGACCACCATGCTCATTACAGTTGTTTTAATATTCATACTCATCATTAAATCTCGCTTTTATACACAAACTATTGTAAGGATAATCAAGCAAATGCAGTAGTGAAAAATGTATTGAAAAGATACTCTTTTGTGTTGTTATATGCTTAAAGTGTGCTTTTTTTATGGTTTATGAACAAAGCATGAATGAAATAATATGTCAAAAAAAGCACGCTAATGCGTGCTTTTTTAATGTGTTAGAAGCAATTAAGCAGCTTCAATTTTCACATAACGGCGTCCGAACTGGCCTTTTACTTCAAACTTCACTACACCATCAGTAGTAGCGAATAAAGTATGGTCACGTCCCATGCCTACGTTTGCGCCTGCATGGAACTCAGTACCACGCTGACGAACAATAATTGTACCTGCAGTGATCGTTTGACCACCGTAAGCTTTAACACCTAACATTTTTGGGTTTGAGTCACGACCATTTCGTGTCGAACCACCAGCTTTTTTATGAGCCATGTCTATTACTCCTCGTGATTAGCCTGAAATAGCAGTAATTTTCAACTCGGTAAACCATTGACGGTGACCTTGTTGCTTACGATAGTGCTTACGACGACGCATTTTAACAATACGAATTTTGTCGTGACGGCCATGGCTAACCACTTCTGCAGTTACTTTAGCGCCAGCGACTACTGGAGCACCAATTTGAATGTTGTCACCATTTACAAGCATTAAGACATCGTCAAATGCAATCGTAGAACCAGTTTCAACTTTTAAAAGCTCAACTTTAAGCGTTTCGCCTTCAACCACACGGTGCTGTTTACCACCGCTTTGGATTACTGCGTACATAATGTACTCCAACATTGCCCGTGTCGTCGTGCCGATAAAGGAATATATCGATCTTAAAACGCCCGCCACTGGGGGTATATAAAGGTGGAATATTGTATGAAAAAATCATCAAAACAACAAGAGCAGATCACTTTTTTTTCATATACTCTCATATAAGGTTAAAGATCATCTAAAATACATAAAAACGATGCTGCTAATTTAAACAAAGTACATCTAATTTTAGACACCTCACATAACCCTCAAAAAAGTACATGCACTGAGTATTTCATATTTTTTGCATACCAGATCACAAAAATCAATGTTTGCTTTTATAGAAATTTGAGTAAAATTATGACAGTACACATGCTAATGCAAGTATTCACCTCTCGAATGATGCATTTTTATGGTATAACAACATGCCTAAAGTGACACACAGCCAAATACCCTTGGGTTGATCATCTTGCACTTTGGCCAACTCAACATCAATTATCTTCATCAACGAACAAAGGTTTTTTATTGTATGGCCATCGACTTCCAGCAAGATATTCTTTCGCCAGTTGCCACAGATTTTGCTGCAATGGATCAGTTTATTAATGAAGGGATCAGCTCCAAAGTAGCCCTCGTCATGTCTGTCAGTAAGCATGTCGTTGAAGCTGGTGGTAAGCGTATGCGCCCCATCATGTGCTTGCTTGCCGCCCAAGCCTGCGGTCAAACTGATTTAACACAAACACAAAAATTGGCTGCTGTCATTGAAATGTTGCACACAGCAACTTTAGTGCATGATGACGTTGTAGATGAATCTAACTTACGCCGAGGTAGACCAACAGCCAATGCAACATGGAACAATCAAACAGCCGTCTTGGTTGGAGACTTCTTAATTGCACGTTCATTTGACTTATTGGTCGACTTAAATCACATGCCATTGCTTAAAGAATTTTCAACAGGAACATGTGAGATTGCAGAAGGTGAAGTGTTGCAACTACAAGCACAACATCAGCCCGAAACCACAGAAAGCATGTATTTAGACATTATCTACGGTAAAACGTCTCGTTTATTTCAACTGGCAACAGAAGGTGCTGCAATGCTTGCAGGCAAACCTGAATACCGAAATGCATTAAAACAATATGCAGGCCATTTTGGTAATGCTTTTCAAATTATTGATGATATTTTAGACTACACGTCAGACAAAGATACCTTAGGAAAAAATATTGGTGATGACTTAATGGAAGGTAAACCGACTTTACCACTCATTACTGCTTTAAAAAATACACATGGCACCGCACACGATATGATTTATAAAAGCATTGCTACAGGTGGTTTAGATGATTTAGACCAAGTCATTGAAGTGGTACACGCCAGCGGTGCATTAGATTATTGCCGTACACGTGCACATGAAGAAACTCAAGCTGCCATTCATGCACTCGATATTTTACCAGACACTCAAGCACGCCAAGCATTACTTAACTTAGCGCACCTTGCTTTAAATCGTATTCAATAAGAATCTGCCTATGAGAAAAATTAAAAAGTCATTAACCCAAGTATTTAGTAGTATTCAACTACAGCTTGAACAGCCAGAATCTATTCATGAGCAGGCACTCATTCAGCTCATTGAGATCATCCGCCCTAAATCACCCAAAAACATTCAAGAAGTGAAAAAAAATGTGCTTGGCTTCATTCACTTCTTATCAACCGATGCGCAACGCCCTATACTGTTTCGCACCTATTTAATTAAACTCATTTCTAAATACAAGCAAACTAACTTATATACAAATAGTGGGATTTTGTCGCTCGATGGTTTTTGGAATCAGCTTGGTCAACGTATGATGTCACACGTACTGCCACCTGTCTCTGACCCTAGCGAATTAAAATATTTAATCAGCCAAGTGTTTTATTTAAAAACAGATAAATATTGGCTTGAATTAATTGAAATGTCAGATTGGCACACGTTATTACTTCTACTTGATGAACACGAACAACCGACTCCAATAAATACGCATATTGAAGAAAGTATTTTAAAAGCAATAAATGTTTTAAGTTATCGTGTGAGCGGAATTGGTTTGTTTCCTGAGCTGATTTATGCAGATCCGAAAATCAATGAACATGAATCGCCATTCTTAGCACAAAATCGTGAAATTATTGAGCTTATTGAACAATATAGATACTGCATCGAACGTAGATATCAGGTCAGTGTTTGTACACCTGTAGATTCTTCACAAGTTTTTGTGATGCTCGAGCAATGCCAAGGTGTAGTCAGTAATATTCGACGTGCAACAAAACGTATTGGCGTAAGTTTAAATTTAACCTATTTATTGACCGTACTTGAACAAAGTTTAGAACGTATTGAGTCTTTAATTCGAATTTTAGATGAAAAACCTACAGTCAGACATACAGCCATTCGAGATTTGTTGTATGACCTTGTCAAAGCCAACCACAGTGAAAAACGTGTGGGGGCACTTTTGTCGGCAAACAGTGAGCTACTTGCCTTACAAGTCACTGAAAATGCAAGTAAAACTGGTGAAACTTATGTAAGTACAGACAAAAAAGGCTTTTTTGCGATGTATCGAGCAGCCGCGGGTGCAGGTTCAATTATTGCAATCATGTCTGTGATTAAAATTCTCACAGCAAGACTGTCTTTAGCACCGCTTTTTCATGCCATTTCTTATAGCTTAAATTATAGTTTAGGTTTTGTACTTATTCATGTTCTTCACTTTACTGTTGCAACCAAACAACCTGCAATGACCGCAGCAGCTTTAGCATCGACAGTACAGCATAAAAAACGTTCAAAAACAGCACAACTTGCAGAACTTGCCAATCTTATTGTCAATATTATTCGTACACAGTTCATTGCAATTTTAGGTAACATTTCAATTGCTATACCCGTTGCTGCGTTAATAACCTGTATATGGCCTTTTATTTTTGATGAAAAATTACTCACCAATGCAAAAGCAGTTTCATTATTACATGCACTAGACCCATTTACCTCTTTAGCAGTACCACACGCAGCGATTGCTGGCGTCTGTTTATTTTTATCAGGTTTGATTGCTGGTTATTTTGATAATATGGCAATTTACAGACGTATTGGGCCACGCCTTAAACATCATCAAGGTTTAAATAAAATTTTGGGTCAAGAACGATTAGATCGTTTTGCCAACTATATTGAACGCAATTTAGGTGCTATTTCAGGGAATTTTATTTTTGGCTTCATGCTAGGCAGCATGAGTACGATTGGTTTTATCTTAGGTCTCCCATTAGACATTCGTCATATTGCTTTTGCATCTGCCAATTTAATTCAAGGACTCATCAGTATTAATGGTTCACCCGACCTTGGATTAATTTTAGTTTCAATTTTAGGCGTTATGCTCATTGGGATTACAAACTTATTCGTCAGTTTCACTTTGACAATTATTGTTGCGCTTCGCTCTAGGCGTGTACGTTTTGAACAATGGAAACCACTTGCAAAATTGGTAATTACCCATTTTATTAATCGACCAAGCGACTTTTTTTGGCCACCTAAGCGCCAAAATATGTCTAAAATTGACGTAAATCAAACACAAAATAAAGAACATTGATTTTATTTTAGGTTATATTTTAACAGGTAAGATTTCAAAAAATAATTTGTGATAGAGCTTACAACTTGAAAAAAAGTGTACTCACGAGTACACTTTAAAATAATCATATACAAACAACTGATAATAGGTGTAATACATGGCGTATTACGTATTGATTTTAGGGTTTTTGTGTTTATCTTGCGGCATCTATATGCTCCTAAATATAAATCTGCATACACTAGATAACAACCTACTTCTTCTAATCACACAATACCGCTCTACGTTTTTAAATGATTTCAGCATACTTCTTTCTAAACTTGGGGGTATGCCTGCTTTCATTTTTGTTGTATTTGCTTATTTTGTTTGGTTTATACGAAAAAAGAGGTTCACTCAAACTATTTACTTATTACTAAGCAGTGTGGGTTCTATTTTTATAGGATGGTCACTGAAGTATGTGGTAGATCGTGGTCGGCCTCAAATAATAGAACATCTGGTTCAAAGTTATGGTGCATCTTTCCCGAGTGCTCATAGCCTATATGCAGCTGTTCTAGCAAGCTTTATTGCACTATTTATCTGTAAAGACTCACAAAAAAAGAGTGCTAAAATATTGTTATTTTTAGTTTTCTTCTGGCCTCTGTTCATGGGGGTTTCTCGTGTTTACTTAGGAGTGCATTATCCATCAGATGTACTCGCTGGTTGGGGTATCGGTTTTATTTGGGTAAGTTTGCTTTACTTGTTTTATCAGAAAAAGTATATGCCCCATTGTGGTGAAAAATCAAAGTTAAAAATAGAGGTGAAATCATGAGGTCAGCTAAATTTTTAGCACCAGCGCTAAGCATATGTGCTTTAGCACTCAGCCTAACATTAGTAGGTTGTGGTAAAAATGAATCGAGTCAAAACAATGCCGCAGGAGGAGGTAACCAACAAGCGCCTAAACCCGAAGTTGGTGTAATCACAGCACAAGCACAAGGTATTGCACAGTCAATTGTATTGTCGGGGCGTACCACAGCATATCAAGTAGCTGAGATTAGACCACAAACCAGTGGTATTGTTTTACGTCGCTTATTTACCGAAGGTAGCTATGTTCGTGAAGGTCAAGCACTCTATGAGCTAGATTCTCGCAGTAACAATGCAACTGTAGAAAATGCTAAAGCAAGTTTAATGCAACAAAAAGCCAATCTTCTCGCTTTAGAAACCAAATTACGTCGCTATCAACAATTACTTGCAAGCAATGCCATTGCAAAACAAGATTTCGATGACTTAACAGGTCAAGTCAATGTTGCTAAAGCACAAGTTGCGGCATCTCAAGCGCAAGTGAGTAACAGCGAAATTGATCTAGGCTATTCAACCATTCGTGCACCTATTTCTGGCCAATCTAGCCAATCTAATGTCACTGTCGGTGCTTTAGTCACTGCGGGGCAAACCAATGCAATGACTACGATTCGTCAACTTGATCCAATTTATGTAGACATTAATCAATCAAGTAGTGATTTATTACGTTTACGCCAAAGTTTAAGCCAAGGTACGATTGATCGTAGCAACAATACCAAAGTTCGCTTAAAACTCGAAGATGGTACGTACTATCAAAATGAAGGCAATTTAGCCTTTTCAGATGCTAGTGTAAATGAGCAAACAGGGACTGTTACTTTACGTGCAGTATTTCCAAACCCTAAACACCTACTCTTACCTGGTATGTATTCACAAGCAGAAATTGTACAAGGTGTTGTACCTAATGCATTTTTGATTCCACAAATGGCTGTATCTCGTTTGCCTTCTGGCCAAGCAGCAGCACTGGTTGTCAATCAAAAAGGCGTGATTGAGTCTCGTATTGTTGAAACCAATGGTACGCAAGGGCAAAATTGGATTATTACTAAAGGTCTAACCAATGGTGATCGTGTGATTGTAGATGGTGTGGCTAAAGTGAAAGAAGGTATGGAAGTTAATACAAAACCATATCAAAGCCATACACCAGCTCCTGCAGCAGCAAACAAACCAAATGATGCGGCAAAAACGAGTAGTACAGCGAGCGAGCCAAGTACTCAACAACAAAAATCAACCGTTTAAAGGATAGGATACAATGGCTCGATTCTTTATTCACCGCCCCATTTTTGCATGGGTGATTGCTTTAGTCATTATGCTTGCAGGGATCATTTCTTTGCTCAGAATGCCTATTTCGCAATATCCAACCATTGCGCCACCAAAGATTTCCATTAGTGCTGTCTACCCTGGTGCATCTGCAGAAACCATCGAAAATACCGTCACCCAAGTCATTGAACAACAGATGAATGGGTTAGATGGCTTACGTTATATTAGCTCAACCAGTTCCGCCACAGGTGCTGTGAGCATTGAAGTTAACTTTAATCAAGGTGTTAACCCTGATATTGCACAAGTTCAAGTACAGAACAAACTGCAAACAGCAACATCTTCATTACCCGATGTCGTACAACGCCAAGGGATTACAGTTAAGAAGTCTGGTGCCAGTTTCTTACAAGTACTTTCCTTTTACTCTCCAGATAATTCTCTTGATGGCGCATTCATTAAAGATTACGTCAATAGTCACATCTTTGATACTTTAAGCCGTGTCAGTGGTGTCGGTGAAGTCCAAGTATTTGGTGGATCTTACTCGATGCGTATTTGGCTAGATCCAGCAAAACTCAATAGCTATCAACTCACACCAAGTGATATTTCAGCCGCCATTCAAGCGCAAAATGCACAGGTGGGTGTTGGTCAAATTGGTGGAGCACCTTCTGTTCCGGGTCAAATTATTAATGCAACAGTCAATGCACAAAGCTTATTGCAAACGCCTGAACAATTTAAAAACATTATTTTAAAAAATAATGGCGGTGCAATTGTTCATTTAAGTGATGTCGCTAAAGTAGAGCTTGGTTCTTCTGACTATGCATATGATAGTAAATTTAATGGTAAACCAGCTGCAGGTATTGCACTTCGCTTATCAACAGGTGCCAATGCTTTAGATACTTCAAAAAATATTGAAAAAGCGCTCGAACAACTTCGTCCGAACTACCCTGCTGGCTTAAAAGATGATATCGCTTTTGACAGTACGCCATTTATTAAAATTTCGATTGAAAATGTGGCACGTACCTTGGTTGAAGCGGTCATTTTAGTCTTTATTGTCATGTTCTTGTTCTTACAAAACTGGCGTGCAACTATTATTCCAACACTTGCAGTACCCGTTGTTGTATTAGGTACTTTTGCGGTGATTGGTACATTAGGCTTCTCTATCAATACATTAACCATGTTTGCCATGGTGTTAGCTATTGGTCTATTGGTCGATGATGCGATTGTTGTCGTGGAAAACGTAGAACGGATCATGGTCGAAGAGCACTTAGACCCTGTCACGGCAACTGAAAACTCCATGACCCAAATTTCAGGGGCATTGGTTGGTATTACTACCGTATTAACGGCCGTGTTTGTACCTATGGCATTTTTCACAGGCACAACAGGGGTAATTTATCGCCAATTTTCTATTACACTTGTGACAGCGATGGTCTTGTCATTGATCGTTGCGTTAACATTTACACCTGCACTATGTGCAACCATTTTAAAGCAACACGAAAAAGATAAACCTGAAAGTCAATCAATTGTTGCTAAGTTTTTTAGATGGTTTAACCACAGTTTTGAACGTATTTCACAAAAATATCAAAACGGTGTGAACCGTATGACGCATCATCGTCTATTGTCTGGTATTTTCTACATTGCTATAGTTGCTGTTTTAGGTCTATTGGTTAAATCACTGCCAAACTCATTCTTACCCGATGAAGACCAAGGGGTCATTATGACCTTAGTACAGCTACCACCGAATGCAAGTTTAGAACGTACAGGTAAAGCATTAGATGAGATTGAACAATACTTCACGCATCAAGAAAAAAATGCAGTTGAGTCTGTGTTTACAGTATCAGGATTTTCATTTACAGGACAAGGCCAAAACCAAGGTCTCGCTTTCGTTAAACTCAAAGATTGGAAAGACCGAAAATCTCCAGACGTACAAATTGGAGCAGTTACAGGTCGTGCTATGGCCCTCAATGGCATAGTAAAAGATGCATCTTTGATTTTCCCATTACAACTTCCTGCAATGCCTGAGCTTGGTACAAGTGCTGGCTTTGACTTTATGTTAAAGGATGTTGGTAATAATGGTCATGCAAAACTCGTTGCAGCACGTAATACAATACTAGGCCTTGCATCTCAAGATAAGCGTATTGGAAATATCAGACCTAATGGTATGGAAGACACTGCCCAGTATCAGATCAATATCGATAAATCTAAAGCAGGTAGCTTAGGTGTAAGTATTGCTGATATTAATAGTGCAATGAGTGTCGCTTGGGGCGGTAGTTATGTGAATGACTTCCTTGATCAAGGCCGTATCAAGAAAGTGTACTTACAAGGTGAATCGTCATCTCGCATGCAACCTGAAGATTTAAATAAATGGTATGTGCGTAACAACGTTGGCAGTATGGTTCCTTTCTCTGCATTTACTACAGGTTATTGGTCTTACGGCTCACCAAGCTTAATTCGCTATAACAGTTCATCTGCAATGGGACTACAAGGTGGTCCTGCACCGGGTGTCAGCTCGGGTGAAGCAATGCAAGCAATGCAAGACATTATGCAAAAGCTTCCAGAAATGGGGATGACAGGATTCTCTTATGAATGGACAGGTTTATCTTTAGAAGAAAAAGATTCAAGTGGACAAGGTATTTATGTATACGGACTATCTATCTTGATTATTTTCCTTTGCCTTGCAGCCATATATGAAAGCTGGTCTATTCCATTTTCAGTATTACTCGTTATTCCAATTGGTATTATTGGTGCAGTCTCTTTAACATTCTTTGGGTTTTATGTACTCAAAAATCCAAACCTTGTGAATAATATTTACTTTCAGGTCGGTATTATTTCGGTCATTGGTTTATCGGCAAAAAATGCGATCCTTATTGTAGAGTTTGCAAAAGAGCTCCAAGAAAAAGGAGAAGAATTATTTGATGCCACTCTACACGCTGCTAAAATGCGTTTACGTCCAATTATTATGACCACTCTCGCTTTTGGTTTAGGTATTTTACCTTTAGCCATCTCTAGTGGTGCTGGTGCAGGAAGTCAACACTCTGTCGGATATGCTGCACTTGGTGGTGTAATTAGCTCATGCTTACTGGGTATTTTCTTCATTCCTGTATTCTTCGTGTGGGTACGTAGCATTTTTAAATATAAACCAAAAACAACACCTTCTCAGGAGCATAATTCGTAATGCAAAATATATGGTCTATTACAGGTCGTAGTCTTGCAGTATCTACGCTCGCAATTGCTTTGGCTGCCTGCCAAAGCATGCGTGGGCCAGAACCTGCCGTGAAAGCAGATATTCCTGCAAACTATGCTTCCTCAAATCAAGCACAAGGCAAATCGATTGCAGAACAAGGCTATAAAGACTTTTTTTCAGATGCTCGTCTAATTCAAGTCATTGATCTTGCACTCAATAATAATCGTGATTTACGTACCGCTGTACTCAATATTGAAAAAGCGCAAGCACAGTATCGAATTACTGAAAATAACCGCCTACCCACACTAAACGGTAGTACTACCTTTAATCGCGTTCAAAGTGCAGATACAGGTTATAACCCTATCAGCGTCTACTCTGTGGGCTTGGCTGTCACCTCTTACGAATTAGATTTTTGGGGTCGTGTCAAAAGTCTTAAAGATGCAGCTTTAGATAACTACTTAGCGCTACAAAGTACAAAAGATGCCACGCAAATTAGTTTAATTAGTAGTGTGTCTGAGGCATGGCTCAACTACTCTTACGCAAGTGCTAATTTGAAACTTGCAGAAGACACACTAAAAACTCAACTTGAAGCATATCAGCTCAATAAAAAACGTTTTGATGTGGGTATTGATAGTGAGGTTCCATTACGTCAAGCAGAAATTTCTGTAGAAACAGCACGTGCAGATGTGGGTAATTATAAAACTCAAATGATGCAAGCCAGTAATGCACTGAACTTACTCGTTGGTCAAAGTGTACCTAAACAACTATTGCCAAGTACCAATATTAAACAAGTGACCAAAGAAAATGTATTTTCAACAGGTTTGAGTAGTGACTTGCTGACAAATCGTCCTGATTTACAACAAGCGGCTTATAGTTTAAGTGCAATGGGTGCAAATATTGGCGCAGCCAAAGCACAACTCTACCCGAACATTAGTTTAACGAGCAGTGCAGGTCTTGCCTCTACAGATCTATCAGACTTGTTTAAATCAGGTTCATTTATTTGGTCAGTTGCACCATCATTAAACATTCCAATCTTTGATTGGGGTACACGTAAAGCAAATATCAAAATTGCAAAAATCAATCAAGAGATTGCTTTAGCCAGCTATGAAAAAAGCATTCAAACAGCGTTTAGAGAAGTGAGTGATGCTCTTGCAACCAAGCAAAATATTGGTGAAAGACTACAAGCACAAAACAACTTAGTGAATGCAACTAACCGAACCTATGCATTGTCAAATGCACGCTACCGTGCAGGAATTGATGGTTATTTAACCGTTCTCAGTGCCCAAAAAGATGCTTATAATGCACAAAAATCATTATTGGCATTGGAACAATCTGCATTAAATAATCAAGTTGAACTCTACAAAACACTTGGTGGTGGTGTGAAAATGTACACTACCGACCAATTGGTACATCAAGCTGCAAGTGCAGACATTCAAAAATCACAATAATGTAAAAAAATGCCCAATTAATTGGGCATTTTTTATCACTTTAACTCACCACAAAAATTAAATTTTTATATAACAGTTACGCTAAATACTTTTAAATATATTTTTCTGAATTTGCAACAGCATACGATATCTAATCCAACCACTGACAGGTCGTATTAAATACCAGTGAGGTCTGAATTTCACTAAAGCAGTTTGATCTATACACAACACACGAGTTTCTGTAGTCACCCTCACATACACGTCATTTATTTTCTGAATAGAAAAATATAAAGTGAGCTTAACATGATTTTTTTGACGAAAATCTAAAAATGATAAACGATCTGTAATTCTGACTTGCCCATAATTCCATTTCCAAAGCTGTCCGACCAAACCAAAAATCACTTCTTGCTTATCTTTTATGTCCAATAAAGTGAAATGATCAAGGCTAAAAGGCGCTAATTTTGATTTTTCTTTACAGAAAAACTTATAAATTCGATATGGTAATTCTCTTAGAGCAATAGCACACCGAAAAAAACAATCATCATTTGTCTTATAGTTAAGAATAGCATTCATCGCCTGTTCAGGAGATGCTTTCATCTTCATGCAATGTTGTTCTCTATAACTATATGCAGGCAGATACTTAATATTTAATGTCATAGTTTAAGTGATGATTTACTTGGAATGTAAAAATTTTAAAAAGTGATCTAAATAATATGGTGCAGACGCTAACTCCACCTCTTGACCAAGTGATGCTAAACGCTTATACGCCATATTTGTTGCAACTTGAATGACCCCATTTAAAGTTTTATTAACAACAAAATTAAACTTAAGTATGTCTTTAGGTTCACGAATCAGTTGCGTTACGCCTACATCAATAATTTTATTTAAACATACAAATGCATCTGCAATTGCAGGTTTATTCCCTTCTCGAACGTGTCCAATGACCTGTAATGTTTTATTGATTAAAGTATCATCTACATCATAGCGTACATAAATATTTTCTCCTTCTTGTCGAATCATTGTCGTAAAATAATTCACTAAAGGTTGCAAGCGTTCATTACTTAATAATGCAATAGACCACGGCAAGTATTTTCTTAGTGTGGTTAATACATGAGCAATTACTTTTTCAGAGTCTTCCGCAACTTTATGACTTTCAGGCTTGGTTAAACGCGTTTTTTGTTGTTCGAGTAAATCAATAAATACTTGCTGTACGATTTGTATAGACACATCGGCCAAAATATCACCCAAATCATGCGCAAGTTTTTGCTTTGCGCCTGAGTTTAATTGTTGTTGAAGCGCAATAAAACGCTGATACGTCTGTGTTTCAACCTTTAAATATACAGCATAAGACATAAATTCAAAAACCAAAAAATTTTTATATACACTAGCACGTTATTTCACGCCCTGTTACCGATATTGTCAATATACATGCTCTGCCAAGCATTATTTTTTTGCTACAATAGAGTAAATTTACTTTTGATCTGTTACCCCTATGACCGACACGAATGCTAATTCAGCTCAAAATATTGCAACAACCTACGATCCCACCGAAATTGAAAAAAAATGGTATCAAACTTGGGAAGAACGAGGCTATTTTAAGCCATCAGGTCAAGGCGATTCTTTTTGTATTATGATTCCACCACCCAATGTGACTGGTAATTTGCACATGGGACATGGTTTTAACAATGCCATTATGGATGCCCTCACCCGCTATAATCGTATGATGGGAAAAAATACACTGTGGCAACCAGGCACAGACCATGCAGGTATTGCCACCCAAATGGTGGTTGAGCGTCAATTGGCAGCAGAAAATATTAGTCGCCATGATTTAGGTCGTGAAAAATTTATAGAAAAAATTTGGCAATGGAAAGAGCAGTCTGGTGGAAATATTACCCATCAAATTCGTCGCCTAGGCTCATCTGTAGACTGGTCACGTGAGCGTTTCACGATGGATGATGGCCTATCTAATGCCGTAAAAGAAGTCTTTGTACAACTACACGAACAAGGGCTGATTTATCGTGGTAAACGTTTGGTGAACTGGGATCCAAAACTACAAACGGCTTTATCTGATTTAGAAGTTGAAAATCATGAAGAACAAGGATCTTTATGGCATTTCAAATACTTTTTTGAAGACAAAAATCTCAATACCACTGAAGGTAAAAACTATTTGGTCGTGGCAACTACACGTCCAGAAACCTTATTTGGCGATACTGCTGTCGCTGTACACCCAGAAGATGAACGCTACAAACATCTCGTAGGTCAACATATTGTTCTGCCTATCACAGGACGTTTAGTACCAATTGTTGCCGATGAATATGTTGAAAAAGACTTTGGTACAGGCTGTGTGAAAATTACGCCTGCACATGACTTTAATGACTACGATGTAGGTAAACGCTGTAATCTTGCGATTATTAACATTTTAAATAAAAATGCTGAAATTCTGTCTGAGTTTGAATATTTTGCCAAAGCAGGTGAATCAATTTCAAAAACAATTACAGCGCCAAGTGACTATGCTGGATTAGAACGTTTTGCCGCACGTAAAAAACTCGTTGCACAGGCTGAAGCGGAAGAATGGCTTGAAAAAATTGAACCCTATGATTTAAAAGCCCCGCGTGGTGACCGTTCAGGTGTGATTGTAGAACCACTCCTTACAGATCAATGGTATGTCAAAATTGCTCCTCTTGCAGCCCCTGCTGTTGAAGCTGTACAAGATGGACGCATTAAATTTGTCCCTGAACAATACACCAACATGTATATGGCATGGATGAATAACATTCAAGATTGGTGCATTTCACGTCAGCTTTGGTGGGGACATCGTATTCCTGCATGGTATGACGCAAATGGTGGTATTTACGTTGGGCGCAATGAATCAGAAGTTCGTGAAAAATATGCACTCGATGAAAGTGTAACACTCAACCAAGATGACGATGTACTCGATACATGGTTCTCTTCTGCATTATGGACGTTCTCTACACTCGGTTGGACGGGTAACGCAAAACAAGATGCTCAAAATGATATTTTAAAAACATTTCACCCAACCAATGTTTTAGTCACAGGATTTGATATTATCTTTTTCTGGGTTGCACGTATGATTATGATGACGATGCATTTCATGAAAAATGAAGATGGCTCAGCACAAATTCCGTTTAAAACCGTGTATGTGCATGGTCTTGTGCGTGATGGTGAAGGACAAAAAATGTCCAAATCAAAAGGCAATGTACTTGATCCGTTAGATCTGATTGATGGGATTGACCTAGAAACACTCGTACAAAAACGTACATCTGGGCTCATGAATCCTAAACAAGCAGGAAAAATTGAAAAGGCAACCCGTAAAGAATTCCCTGAAGGCATTAATGCCTATGGCACAGATGCTGTACGTTTTACGTTTTGTGCTCTTGCCAATACAGGTCGTGACATTAAATTTGATTTAAAACGTGTTGAAGGTTATCGTAACTTTTGTAATAAAATTTGGAATGCGACTCGTTTTGTCCTTATGAATGTAGAAGGTCAAAACATTGCTCAACATGCACAGCCTGAATTATGGGAATTACCAGAACAGTGGATTGTTAGCCGACTCCAAAAAGCAGAAGCCGATGTTCATCATGCATTTAGCACATATCGTCTAGATCTTGCCGCACAAACCATTTATGACTTCATTTGGAATGAATATTGCGATTGGTATGTCGAACTAACTAAGCCTGTACTAAACGATGAACAAGTCTCTGAAGCCCGCAAGTCAGAAGTACGTCGTGTATTACTTAGCGTGATGGAAGCTGCTTTACGCCTTGCTCACCCACTGATGCCTTATTTGACCGAAGAAATTTGGCAAACACTTGCACCAATGCTAGGCCAAAAAGCAGATACCATTATGACTGCGGCATATCCTATGCCAGATCAAGGCAAAATGAACGATCAAGCAGAAACAGACATGCAATGGTTACAAGGTCTTATTGGCGCTGTACGTAATATTCGTGGGGAAATGGGATTAGGTAATGCACGCCTATTACCTGTATTACTCAAAAACATATCGGACATCGAACATACTCGTATTCAACGCATTGAGCCACTTTTTAAAGCCCTTGCAAAGGTTGAAAGTATTGAGTATCTCACTCAAGACCAAGAACCGCCATTATCTTCATCGAGTGTTGTCGGTCACGCTTCTGTTTTTGTACCAATGAAAGGTTTAATCGACCCGAAAGCAGAGCTTGCTCGCTTACAAAAAGATCTCGACAAAATTCAAAAACAGCATGATCAAATTGCCAATAAGCTTAGCAATGAAGGTTTTGTGAAAAAAGCACCGCCTGCTGTCGTAGATGGTGAAAAAGCCAAGTTGATTGAATTTGTCGAACAATTGAAAAAAGTACAGCATAATATGCAGCAAATCGCTGACTTATAACCACGTCACTCATATGGGCTAATTCAGATTAGCCCATATTTTTATGACCATTAAACCATTCAGGAACAGATTACGTTTTTACTTCTACAGTATTTAACATGAAAGGTATCATCACAATCACTTTCAGACCACCTAACTCCTCACTACGAGCTAACTCAAACTCCCCACCCACGCGTTGAATGGCTTTTTGAACAATAGATAGTCCCAAACCACTACCAACCTCTAAATGATGATGTACACGATAAAAACGTTTAAGTACCTCCTCATACTGCTCCTTAGGAATACCGGGGCCACTATCTTCAATACACACAGCACATTTATTGTGTTGTAGAGGATATACAGAAATATTTATGACCCCTGACACTGGTGTATATTTAATCGCATTATCAATCAGATTATAAATAATAGAGTGCAATGTGGGTTCAAAACTCTGTATTTTTACTTCTTCGTTACGCACAAACCCTAAATCAATATCTTTTTCCATGGCCAAATTCATTAATTGCTCAACGCAATTGAGTGCCACATCATTTAAAACAAAACGCTTCGGCTGTTCTAACGCATGTAAAGAAGTATCTTGTTTGGCTAAAGAAAGTAACTGACTCACTAAGTGTTGAATACGTGCCAATCCTTTGCTTAAGTTAATAAGGGCCACGTTATCAGGAAAATCTCTCAACAAAATTTTTGTTTGTAAGTTCAATGCAGTGATCGGGGTTCTTAATTCATGAGCAGCATCTGCAACAAATTGTTTTTGCTCTTGTTGAGTCTTGGAAATACGATCAAATAAATAGTTAATCTCATGAATTGCAGGAAGTAATTCAAGGGGATATTGTTCATCGGTGACATGTGTTAATTCATTGGAATCTCGCTGGGCAAGTTCTGTTTTTAACACATCAAACGGCTTTAAACTTCGCTTAATAATATAAACAATAATTAACATGGCTAAAGGCATAATCAGCAAAAATGGCAACACCATACTTCCTGCAAGCTCTAAGGCCAAAACTTCACGTACACTTTGATGCTGACTAATTTGTATTTGACGATCTTGCGAAGGCAAAACATAGGTATACCATGTACCCGTCTCTGTATCGTGTTGATAAAATCCTGCTGTTTTTACTTTTGGTACTAAAAGCTGATTTTTATTCAATGCCTCTATATCGTCATATGCCCAAATATCAATGAATAATTCTTCTTGATCTTGGTTAGGGCTTAAATTCAGTTTGCTATGCGTATCTTTCAACTGAAGTGTTGTTGCACGACTTGCAAGAAACTGCATTTGTGCATCTAGAATATGTGTAAGCTCTTTTAATGCGATTTGATATGTGGAAAACATCAATACACATGCCATGACAACACTGAGCAAAGATGTCATCACAATGAGCCGTGTATTGAGCGAGCTACGGCTTTTTTTCATAACACACTCAAATTATAATTGCTGCTGACTATGACCGAGTCTATAGCCTAAACCACGTATCGTACGAATAAAGTCTTTACCTAATTTTGTTCGCAAATGGTGTATGTATACCTCTATCGTATTACTCGACACCTCACTGTCAAAATCATATAACTTATCTTCTAAATTGGACTTAGAAAATATTTTATTTGGATGGGTCATAAGTGGTGTCAAAATTGCCCATTCTCTATTTGAAAGTTCAATAGTTTGACCCTTATATTTTGCAATGTGTTGTTCTACATCTAACACCAATTCATTATTGCTTAGTATTTTCTCAGTAACCGATTGAGCCTCTAAACCTGCTCTGCGTAATAATGCATGTATGCGTGCAAGTAGTTCTTCAAACTCATAAGGTTTGACTAAGTAGTCATCTGCACCTTGATTTAAACCATCTACACGATTTTCTAATTGATCACGCGCAGAAATAATCAATACTGGAATTTGTGTTTTTTGGCGAATTTGCTTGAGTACTTGCATGCCGTCCATCATCGGCAAACCTAAATCTAGCAACACAATATCAAATGAATGTTTATTTAATGAAGCTAGACCATCTAAGCCATTATTGAACCAATCGACATCAAAACCATGATATTTTAATAATGTAATTGTCGACTCAGCAATCATGAAGTCATCTTCAATGATTAATATTTTTGTCATGGGGTCTATGTGCTCACGAAAATGTTAAATTTACGATACGATAAGATATTTAAAATAAGATTAATTCTCCGAATAACCTAATCATAATCATAGAATAGGTCGCATCAAGCATTCAATAGACTTCATCGTCAAAAATATCTATTTCTATACAAAATCCATCAGATTAATATATCAATATACACTTGAAATAAGATTTAAAATCGCTTCAATGATGGTGTAATTCCATGAAGATGATGTCATGCATCTTATTAAGAATAATAATATGCTTATCAGTGTAATGACACTATGCTTTATTGCCAATAATGTTTGTACAATGTAATTTTGACAACTTAAAAAAGACTTAAATTTTTTATTCTTATAAAAAAAATGCCTTGTAAAACTACAAGGCATTTTTTCAATGTTTGAACAATAAAGACTTAGAAGTTATATTGTGCAACAAAGTTTATACGAGAGTAATCACCTTCTTTATTAGTAAAGGTTTTACGCTGACCGTATGTATATTCTGCACCTAGCTCAAAGTCTTTCACAGGAGTAAAGAATGTATTTACAAGAACGTTATACATCGATTTATTGTATGCGTTTGAGTTAAAGTTAGATGCCACTTTGCTGTAATCTGAATCTTTGCTGTTCCAAATTGCACCACCTAACACAGATGATCTAAATTGAGCATTCCACTTGTGTGTATAACCTGCAAAAACGGCATCCATTTCTGTTTGGTTAATTCTTTGTGGATTACCACCGCTTGATGTCACGCTATACGCAGCATCATTTGGGTAGATCATGTATCTGTTATCACCCACAATGTGGTAGTAGTTAGCGAATAATGTATCGTTTTTGGTGAGGTCATATTTACCACCAACACCAACACCCCACGCAAGTTTTTCGATATCGTTGTTATTGTTGGTAGAAACACGGTTTTCATGAAGGAAACCAACTGCCTTTAAAGACCCTTTTTTATCTGGGGTATTCACAGCATATTGGAAGCTCAACGTTGGTAAGCGACTACCACCACTTGTTGGAGTAGTTTCTTTCGTAACATAAACAGGATTACCATTTTTATCTAACTCTAGAGTTTTTGTAGTAGTAATACCATTTTCAACATCTTTACCCGTTGTTCCTTCAATCGCCACTAAGAGTTTTTGGTTCTTTGTGATTGGTTGCGTATAACGTACTTGTACAGGACGCAATGACGCTGAGCCCATAATACCGTTTGCATCAACAATACTTGGCGTATCTGTTACAAATGGCGAGTTTGTTTGACCCACTGTCCACTTACCTAGCTCAACATAAGCATGGCGTATACGAAAACCACCTGCACCATTGGTATATGAGCTACTCATGAAATCACCCTCAAATTTGGCTTTTAAATCGCCATAATCTGTTGAGCGTAGTAAATCAAGACCTAAGCGAGAGTTCGCTGCAGTCGCATTCATGACTTGCTTTGTTGTATTGTCGCTATTTAATGGAACTTTATTGGTTCTGTTATAAATGTCGTTTGTCGATGAATTTGTATTATCTAAATCATACGTAACTTCTGCACGTACACGACCGTACAATTTTAGCTGGGTTTTACCATCTGCAAGCGTCATCCAACCTGGCTTACTGCTTGATTCTTTTGGCGCAAGATTTGGTTTTTCTAAAGCTAAGATTGCATTTTGTTGCAGCTGTACAGATTGCTCTTGTTGTTGTTGAGCAATTTGTTGCTGCTGAGCCACTTGCTGCTGCTGTTGTGCAGAAAGTTGTTGTACAAGCTGTTGTAATTGAGCAACTTGAGACTCTAGTTCAACCACTTTTTTCTGTGTGTGTGTTGTTGTCGTTGCAGCTTGAGTTGAACCCACAGCCCCCATCACCAAAGCCGCACCAATTGAAAGTGCTAATTTATTCACTTTAACCACAGATTTTTCCACCCTTAAACAAAAAAAGTTAGTTACTGTCTTAACTGTTTATACTATTACAAAGAAAAGTAACAAAATTATGACAATAGATATGCATATTTTTATAAATGCTTATTTACTCCAACACATGACTTCATTAAGCGCCCAATTCAGTCATACATTTAATATATAAATTAAACATTTATCAAAATCAACTTTCGGTGTGATTCAAAAAAACAATTAAAATAAAAAATCACACAAAAAAAGACGATAAAAAACTTTAATATTTCTAAAAAATTACAACAAAATAAAAATAAAATATTGAAATTCATTATATTTTAGTCATAACTTAAAATATAAAGCTAAAACACTATAGCATAGTCAGATGACTATGCGGTCTAATTCAAGCAATAAATATACCAAAGATTAAAACCACAATTAAAATAAAATAAATATTACTAAAATCAATAAAAAGACTACAGAAACATTGATTTCTACATAATAAGCAGATGCAACAACCATTTATTGCACCAAAAAAGAATAAAAAAGCACTAAATTTGTGCAAAAATACTTATTATTAAATACTATGTAATATAGTATTTACATCTTAAAATTCTTT
>NZ_VTDM01000002.1 GCF_015627105.1 Acinetobacter baretiae
GTATTCGTTTGAAGTATTGATTCTGTTTTAGAAATTTCAAATAAGTGGATTCAAATTTTATAAAAAAATCATCAATGGTACAGAATAAAGCAGTAATATCAGTCATGAGGATTAGAGTGGTAAGTCGTGTCTAGTAACTCAACTTATGGCTCTAATCCTTGGCTTTTTCAAATAAATCCTTAAACAGGATTCGGGTTTTAATAATATATTTAAAGTATAAATAAATATATTATTAGACCATAGTCGACCCACAACATAAAATGACATCATTTTTTTCAAATCATGCATATTTTTTTGTAATTGATATAGTAAATTAAAAGAAAATCTGCTCAGATATGTCTCCTTTTATATGTCATCTATTGCAACCTATGCGTACGTCACGCCACTTCCTTATATTTGTTTTATTCAGCATTATTTTATTGGGTTGTAACACTACTCAGCACAACATACATCAACCAATACCCACACTTAAAGCCAGAGAGCCCGTGATTGCATTAGCACTTGGTGGCGGTGGTGCAAAAGGGTTTGCTCATATTGGTGTCATTAAAGTTCTTGAAGCCCATGGCATCAAACCACAAATTGTGACAGGAACAAGTGCAGGAAGTTTTGTGGGGAGTATTTATGCCAGTGGAAAAACAGCCTCACAAATGGAAACTTTGGCGTATCAACTTAAAGAATCAGATATTCGAGATTTAACGTTAAGTCGGCAAGGTTTTATCGTAGGTCAAAAACTACAAGATTACATTAACACTAATGTAGCAAACAAACCGATTGAACAGTTTCCGATTCGCTTCTCGGCTGTTGCAACCCAACTCAACAATGGGAAAAAGACTGAGTTTATTCGTGGTAATGCAGGACAAGCTGTTCGTGCATCTTGTAGTATTCCCAATGTATTTATTCCAACTGTCATTAACAAAATTCAATATGTCGATGGTGGTTTAGTCAGCCCAATTCCTGTGAAAACAGCCAAAAATATGGGAGCAGATCTCATCATTGCTGTTGATATTTCAGCACGTCCAGATACAAATCAAAAAAGTACCAGTAGTTTATGGGGACTACTCGATCAGACAATCAATATTATGGGACAGCAAAGCATTCAAGAAGAACTCAAATATGCCAATATTGTTATCACACCTAAAGTCAATCAATTGGGTGTCATGGACTTAAGCTCAGCACGCAGCGCAATCAACGCAGGTGAAAAAGCCACTCAACAGCAAATTACTGCCATAGAAAATGCAATTCAGCAATTTAAAAAATCGCCAGCCGCTTTTAACCCTGCACCGCAAGCAAAATTTTAACTCGACATCACTTTGTCATACAACCTAACAAGATGATCAGTTATGATACGATTATCTAATGAAAAATAGGCGCTGCGAACGTGAGTGTACTTGAACCTTGGTATTGGTTTGTTTTTGGTATTTTGCTCATTTTATCTGAGCTATTGGTGAGCACATTTGCCCTACTTTGGTTTGGCGTAGCCGCCTTAATTGTGAGCGTTATCTATTGGCTTTATCCTGCGCTCACGACTGCCATGCAAATTTTTGTATGGGCAATTTTAGCGATTGCATGCACGATTTTTTGGTTCAAATATATTAAGCCCAAATCACAACTTAAATTAACACATCCTCATGCACAACACACCATGATTGGACAAGTGGGAATGGTGATTCAAAATCAAGTCAACCACCACATACGCATCCGTTTTCCCATGCCACTTTTAGGTTCAGATGAGTGGTCTGCTGTATGCGAAGATCACGTGGTGATTGGAGATAAAATACACGTTATCCATATTAAAAATCATGAATTAATCGTCCAAAAACATTAATCAATCTTTTACTTTATAGGGCCATGTCATGTCTATTACAACAATGATTAGTATTGCTTTTTTGTTTTTTGTTGCCGTTACGATTGTCAAGGGGGTGCGTATAGTGCCTCAAGGTTATCAATGGATCGTTCAACGTCTTGGAAAATATCACACCACCTTAACTCCGGGTTTAAGCATTATTATTCCTTACATTGATGACGTTACATATAAAATCACCACCAAAGATATTGTTTTGGATATTCCATCACAAGAGGTCATCACTAAAGACAATGCTGTTCTTTTAATGAATGCTGTTGCTTATATTAATTTGACCACACCCGAAAAAGCGGTATATGGGATTGAGAATTTCAATTGGGCAATTCAAAATTTAGTGCAAACTTCTTTGCGCTCTATTGTCGGAGAAATGGATTTAGACGATGCCTTATCATCAAGAGACCACATTAAAGCAAAACTGAAAGCATCAATTGCAGATGATATTGCAGATTGGGGCATTACTTTAAAAACCGTAGAGATTCAAGATATTCAACCGTCATCAACCATGCAAGCTGCGATGGAAGCACAAGCTGCCGCTGAACGTCAAAGACGTGCAACCGTCACAAAAGCAGATGGCGAAAAACAAGCAGCGATTTTAGAGGCCGATGGGCGTTTAGAAGCTTCAAGACGAGATGCTGAAGCCCAAATTGTACTTGCTGAATCATCGCAAAAGGCCATTAGTTTAGTCACAAGTGCGGTTGGTGATCAAGAAATTCCTGTCACCTACCTTCTAGGTGAACAATACATTAAAGCCATGCAAGACATGGCAAAATCAAACAATGCCAAAACAGTGGTGCTTCCTGCAGATGTACTAAGTACAATTCGCGGTATTATGGGACGTGCTAAGTCCTAAGCTAACTTTGGCGTTGTAACAAAAATTGGGTAATCGCGCGTAACTCTTGTGTACGATCACCCAATGATTCTAGTGCGCCAAGTGCTTGTTCATGTAACTGATATGCATAGTCTTTTGCTTGATCAATTCCCATTAAAGCAGGATACGTTGATTTTTCAACTTTGAGATCTTTGCCTGCTGTTTTTCCTAACACAGCCGTTTCAGCAGTGACGTCTAAAATATCGTCTTGTACTTGAAATGCCAAGCCAATGGCTTGAGCAAAACGTATTAAAGACAACATCTCTTGACTCGATTGCTCAAATTGAGTCACTGCACTCATTTCAATGGCCGCTTGTATTAATGCCCCTGTTTTATTTTTATGGATGGTTTCTAGCATCTGTTTGTCTATAGGCATACCTTCAGATTGTAAATCTAGCACCTGACCTGCAACCATAGTAGAACTTGCCTGTGCCAAAATACGTACTTGTTTTAAAGCAATCATTGCACTTGATGAGTGATCAAATGATTCATCAAACATTTGACTGGTTAAAACTTCATAAGCTATAGATTGCAATATATCCCCTGCAAGTAATGCAGTATCTTCACCAAACGCCACATGACATGTTGGTTGACCGCGTCTCAATGCGTCGTTGTCCATACAAGGTAAGTCATCATGCACTAAGGAATAACAGTGAATTAACTCGACAGCAACAGCCGCACGGCGTACCGCAGCCCAAGCTAAGTTTGGTGTCGTCATTTGCGCCACGGCATAACATAAGGCAGGTCGAATCCGTTTACCACCTAACATAACACTATGATGTACAGCACGCTGTAATGAATCAGGTAGCTTAAATGTTTGCAGTACCTGTATTAAATCGTTTTGAATATGTGTTTGCGCAGTCTTTAAGACATCTTCAACGCTTGGCATAGATATTGACACGGTCGCCTCGAATAGTTGAGATTAAGCTTTTTTAACAAACTCTGATTTGAGCTTCATTGCTCCAATCGTTGGGATTTTACAGTCAATATTATGCCCATCAGATGCGTCAGGTACCAAGCGAATCTTAACTTTTGTACCCACTTTAACCACAGAAGAAGATCCTTTAATTTTTAAATCTTTAATCACAGTGACAAAATCACCGTCTTCAAGGGGTTGTCCATTGCTATCTACAATTGTTGGTATTTCATCCGCAGATCCGTGTTGTTCCCCTTCTTTCCACTCAAAAGCACATTCAGGGCATACAATTAAATCACCGTCATGGTAGGTATATTCAGATTTACATTGGATACATGCAGGTAACGTCATGAAATGATGGCTCAATCTTAAAAACTGTATTATCACGCGTATTATGATTTTTTTCAAAAAAAATTCTTTATTGTTTCATCAAATGAAGAAAATTTGTTGCAAAGTGCACATTTTACATACTCAATGAGATCGCTTCATCGGTCTCAAGTTCTTATATTTGGTCTCTGCTTTTGTATCGACTATAATCAGTTTTTTATCACAACAAGCTGTATTCTCGTGAATCATAATAGTCATAAACTACAACGTGGTTTAAAAAATAGACATATCCAACTCATGGCTATGGGGGGTGCAATTGGTACAGGGCTCTTTCTTGGCTCTGCTTCAGTTATTCAATCTGCAGGCCCATCAATCATTTTAGGCTATGCCATTGGTGGCTTTATTGCTTTTCTCATTTTACGTCATTTAGGTGAAATGATCACCCATGAACCTGTTGCAGGGTCTTTTAGTCACTTTGCTTATCAATACTGGGGGAAATTTGCAGGATTTCTCACAGGATGGAATTACTGGATTTTATATATTCTCGTGGCCATGAGTGAACTAACTGCCATCGCTAAATACGTGAACTATTGGTGGCCTCATATGCCAGCATGGGGTTCTGCATTATTTTTCTTTATTCTTGTGACGGTTATTAATACCTTTAACGTAAAATTTTATGGCGAAGCAGAGTTTTGGTTGTCACTAATTAAAGTGATTGCTGTCATTTCAATGATTGGATTTGGTACGTATTTAATTATTACAGCACCCTCTGATTCAATTTCTCACTTTTCAAATTTATGGACACAAGGTGGATTTTTCCCCCATGGGTTTGATGGTCTATTTTACATGCTCGCTATTATTATGTTTGCTTTTGGCGGTATTGAGCTTGTTGGTATGGCCGCTGCAGAAACAGATCATCCCGAAAAAACCATTCCACAAGCCATTAATCAAGTTGTTTTTCGAATTTTAATCTTTTACGTGGGTGCGTTGGCTGTTTTATTGTCATTGGTGCCATGGAACCAATTACAATTTGGTAGCTTAGAGCAAAGCCCTTTTGTCATGATCTTTAGTCAACTGGGTATTGGTTGGGCTGCTCATTTGCTTAATTTTATTATTTTAACTGCAGCACTGTCTGTATATAACAGTGGCATGTATGCAAACAGTCGAATGTTATTTAGTTTAGCAAAACAAGGAAATGCCCCTAAGGCTTTTACAAAAGTAAATAAGCAAGGTGTCCCTATTCATGCAACTTTATTTTCAGCATTACTTATTTTTGGTTGTGTTATTTTAAATTATATTATGCCTGAAGGCGCATTAAGCCATCTTATTTACATTGTGGTGGGTGCTTTAGTATTAAATTGGGCCATGATTAGCTTAACGCATTTAAAATTTAGACAACATCTTAAAAAAGAAGGTATAAAAACAACATACCCTGCTTGTTTTTATCCAATAAGTAACTACATTGTGCTTATTTTTATTGCAATGATTTTGTATATTATGTGGTGTAAAGGTTTTAAAGAATCTGTGATCATTCTACCTCTTTGGGTCATGTTAATGTTCATTATTTATAAAACATTACGTCGTCAAAACTAATATTTAGTGAGACTATTCAAAATATAGCATCGATGTATAGATCAGCCTTGAGTATTTTTAGCGGTATGAATCGTGAGAGGGTTAGTCATATCGCGTTTATTCAAAAATTAAAGGACATACATGATGGATAATTTAATTCTCTCTGTTCTTGTTGAACTCTTCGGTGGTACGTTAGAACATTATCTAGCAAAAAATGATAGAAAAATTAACATGCCTATTGGTTTAGTATACATGATTGCTTTTTCTATTATTTATAGTGTCTCTATCGCTTTTACCAGTATTGTTTATTTCGTCAAAGGATTCCCAATTCCATGGAAATCGATCGGGTTATTTAGCATCATAATTTCACTATTCATTTCTACAGTATTATTTTGTTTAAAAAAAATAGTAAAGTGACTTATGGTTAAAATGATTGTTTTGCACAAACCGACCGTAAAACTAAAGAAATTTGTTGGAAAAGACCTTTGTGTTGACCACGGTATAAACGATTAAATCGTTTCATTGAATTCATATTCAAAAGGCGACCATATGGTCGCCTTTTTTTTAAATGACATTTTATTTTTAGTGATGTACTACCATAAAATCTTTACGGCGTACCATCAAAATCGCTAAAATCAAGCCAAATACACCCAATGCGCCCCCCACAATACCAACATATTGGATGCCCATATTTAAACCAACAATACTCCCTAAGAGCGCACCACCACCAATGCCTAGATTATATAATCCAGAGTAAACAGACATGGCAACATCTGTAGCGTCTGAGGCAAGATGCAATACTTTGGACTGCATCACCAAACCAAAAATCATAATTGCAATTCCCCAAAATACAGATATGCCCATAATACCCCAAGTGCTGACAGCCAATGGAAGCAGTAAAAACATGCTGATCGTAATTCCTGAAATTGCAATGATTGGAAATGCTCTTGGTAATTTACGACTTAAACGACTAAATAAGATAGAACCTAAAATACCTGAGCCACCATATACCAATAACAAGGTGGTAATTTGATCTGAGGTAAAATGCGCCACTTCAGTTGTAAATGGTTCGATATAGCTATATGCCGTAAATTGTGCGATCACAATCACAATCGTGGTCACAAACAATAAAAGCAATGCAGGTCGTTTAAACAATACAGGTAAACTTTCTATTGAACCTGTATTTTGGCTTGGTAATTCAGGCAATGTTCTCCACAGTACAATCGCTGTAGCAACAGCTATCCCACCCACCAAACCAAACGTGATACGCCAACCGAACAACTCACCGACAATACGACCAAATGGAATCCCGAGTACTAAAGCCAATACTGTACCTGTAGATAACATGCCTAATGCTTGTATTTCCTTGCCTACAGGTGCAACACGTATCGCTAAAGATGCTGTAATTGACCAAAAAATGGCATGTGCCAAAGCAATTCCGACACGACTAATCAGTAAAATAATAAAATTAGATGCAATACTCGATATCAAATGACTAAACACGAACAACACAAATAGCGATAATAGCAGTCGCTTACGTTCCATATGACGTGTAATTAACATCATAGGTAAAGAGGCCAAAGCGACGACCCACGCATAAATTGTGATCATAATACCGACATGAGCAGCTTGCATATCAAAAGTTTTTGCAATATCAGTAAGTAAAGCCACAGGCACAAATTCAGTGGTATTAAAAATAAAGGCAGCAAGTGCTAAGGCAATCACACTCACCCAGCTTCCATCGGAGTCAGTTCTAGGAGCAATTGTTTGAGGGGAAATATTCATAAGGCATTGGCTTTTATTAAAAAATGTAGAGAGTGGATAACTTTAAATAGCGTATTTTCTACGGCGTATACTGTGATTTAAAAAACTCCATCAGTATAGAAACAAGTCAAGTAAAAGGGCAAAACTTAAGCCACTTCACAGTTGTTATTTTTCAATTGACTAATAATTTACAATTTTACAGAGATCATTGATATTGGCAAGATTTACTCACACATTTTGCAACACGATCACGCTATAATCACAACATAAAGGTAACTAAATCAGCTTTAGGCATAAGTATCTATTTAAAAATGCTAATTTGAATCACTAAATTACTTTAGTATATTGGTGCTTGTAATTACTGTCTTTTATTTCGCTCCAAGCCGACAGCCAGGAACAGCAAATGACCACAACCATTCCCTCTATTGATCTGATCGATGCACTATCAAAAGAATATGCTCACAAATACCCAAGTGATATTATTGAGCTGGCTTTAAATCAAACCGGTGACATTGCTATCTCATTTTCAGGCGCTGAAGATGTTGTTTTAATTGATATGGCTTATCGCCTGCGTAAACCTTTTCGGGTGTTTAGTTTAGATACAGGCCGTCTGCATCCTGAAACCTATCAGTTTTTAGAGACTGTACGCAAATTCTACAACATAGACATTGAAATTTGTTTTCCCGATGCAATGGATGTACATGCTCTTGTAACAAAAAAAGGGTTCTTTAGCTTTTTTGAAGATGGACACAAAGAATGTTGTGGCGTGCGTAAAGTTGCGCCCTTAAGAAAAAAATTATCAACCCTTGATGGATGGATTACAGGTCAACGTAAAGATCAAAGTCCTGGTACTCGTACAGATATTCCTGTTATACAATCGGACGACGGCTTTTCAGGTGAAAATAAATCATTAATTAAATATAACCCACTGGCCAATTGGACAAGTCAAGACGTGTGGAGCTATATCCGCATGATGGAAATTCCTTACAACCCTTTACACGAAAAAGGCTTCATTTCTATTGGGTGCCAGCCATGTACTCGTCCCGTATTGCCTAACCAACATGAACGCGAAGGGCGTTGGTGGTGGGAAGAAGCAACGCAAAAAGAATGTGGCTTACATATAGGCAATGTCGAAAAATAATGCTGTGAGCATGTCTTGATACATCAATCCTGCCTTAACACTTGGACAATTTCCGATTTGGCTTTACTATCATCACTAAAATGATATAGAGATTTACCCATATGCGTTTACTCCACCCCATTGATCTCGTCTTTTTATCTTTAGAAAGAAGACAACAACCTATGCATGTGGGTGGATTACTTCTCTTTAAAATTCCAGAACACGCACCTAGCGACTTTATTCAATCTTTAGTCACAGACATCAAACAATCTCAATGCTCACCTGTGGCTCCATTTAACCAAGTGCTCAGTGGCATGACATGGCGAACAGATGAAAACTTTGACCTCGATCATCACTTTCGACACATCTCTTTGCCCCACCCTGCACGTATTAAAGAATTACTCATTTATATCTCACAAGAGCACAGCACGTTACTTGATCGAGCAAAACCGCTGTGGACCTGTACATTAATTGAAGGCATAGAAGATAACCGTTTTGCGCTTTATTTTAAAATGCATCACGCTATTGCTGATGGCATCGCAGGTATGCGCCTCATGGAAAAAGCATTTGCAAAAGATCAGTACATACATAGTATGATCCCACCTTGGTGTCTCGAACATAAAAAAGAACAGATCAAAACATCTAAAGTTAAACAATTGTGGCAAACAGCCACTCATTTAAAACAACAAATTGAAACTTCGCCACAGATCATTTATCAAGAATTAAAACAGACTGTACATGATCGAAAAGCCGATCCGCACTATGTCACAAGCTTTCAAGCTCCAAAGTCGATGCTGAATCAAAAAATTTCGGCATCAAGACGTTTTGCAGCCCAGTCGTTTGCCCTATCTCGTATTCGAAATATTGCTCAAGGGCTTCATGTTACGGTCAATGATGTGATTTTATCCATTTGTTCAGGTGCATTACGAAGCTATCTTATTCATTTTAATCAACTACCCACCAAACCATTGATTGCAATGGTACCTGCATCTGTTCGAAATGATCAAACCGATACCAGTAATCGAATTACCATGATTTTAGCGAACTTGGCAACACACTGTAGTGATCGTAAAGAACGTACAAACCTTATTTCAAATAGCGTAAACACGGCAAAAACTCGATTTAAACGCATGACTCAAAACCAGATTTTGGGTTATAGTGCTTTTGTATATGCAGCAGCAGGTATCAATGTCATTTCAGGATTAAGACCTAAAAAACAACCATTTAATATTGTCATTTCTAATTTGGCAGGGCCACGAGAAGCATTATATTGGAATGGGGCAAAACTTGAAGAAATGTATCCTGCATCTGTCATTTTTGATGGTCAGGCACTTAACATTACATTAACAAGCTATCTTGATCAGCTTGAAGTAGGATTAGTTGCTTGTCGCAATACTGTTCCAAAAATGCAAATGTTATTACAATATTTAGAAGATGAAATTCAACACTACGAAACCTTAATAGGAAATGTGTAACCCCCATCTTATACAGCATTGAATGACACACTCATACACGGCGGTAATTATGCTCCATCAAAAACCGATTGATTTACCTATTTTAGTGGTTGGTGCTGGTATTGCAGGCCTTTCTTGCGCACAAACATTAAAAAATGCTGGGAAAAATGTGGTTTTACTTGAGGCACAAACTCGACTTGGTGGACGCATACATTCTCAATGTATAAAAAATAATTATTTTGATTTAGGTGCATCATGGATTCATGGTATTAAACATAATCCTATTTGGGATATTGTGCAAAAACATCATATTACAACTCAAATTCTGAATGACGATCACTCAAATTATATCCATAACAACAAACAGCCTTTTTCTGAGCTCGAAAAAAAAGTGTTGCTACAATACGTTGAAAAAATACAACAGTACCTTAAAACCATACCAACTTGCTCTGCCTTAGATGCCATCAATACCTATCTCTCAACTTTCAATTATCAAGGAAATATTTTCACAGAATCTGAGCTGAAAAATATATTACTGAATATTTTTCAACATCTTGCTCGTGATCCATTTGCAACAGATTTAGAATTCTTAGCTTCTAATTACAGCGAGTATGAGGGCTATTTTGAGGGAGATGAGGTCATATTTCCCAAAGGATATGATCAAATTATCAATATTATGGCGGACACATTAAATATTAAAACTGCATGTGAAATTACAAACATCAACTACAATGAATTTAGTGTAGAAGTGATCGATCAAGAAAAAAATATTTACCGAGGTTCTCATGTCATCATCACAGTACCATTAGGTGTTTTAAAGAAAAATAAAATCTGCTTTCATCCATCACTACCCAAAGATTGTGTAGATGCGATTCAACATGTGGGCTTTGGATCATTCAATAAAGTTTTTTTTGAACTAGATCAACCCATCGGGTTTATTCCAACAACAGACACAATAACCAATACTTTTTATTGGACAGAGCAAAATTTGTTTAATCTTTTCGATTTATCAACGCTCTACAAGAAACCCACTTATTTAATGCTACTCGGTGGTCAACAATCTAATTTTGTAGATCATGCTACAGATCGTGAGGTATGGAGTTTTGTTTTAAAGAGCTTGGAATATGGCACAGATGTACAGCCTAAACAATTACTGATTACCCGTTGGGGAATCGACCCCTACAGTCACGGTTCATTTAGTTTTCCCACACCACAGCATAGCCCTAAATACACCGATACTCTAAACACCCCCATAAAAGATCGTGTTTTTTTTGCAGGTGAGCATTGTAGTTTAAAATATTCAGGGACTGTACACGGTGCTTATATCAGTGGTCAAAACACTGCTTTTCGTCTTTTACAAACACTATAGTGTCGATATTGCCATGTTTATAACACGCACACCGGAAAAATATCTTGTGTACGTGGTGTCGACGTCATATGTAGATATCGCTTCAATACCGTCACACTTTGGCATGAGTGGCAATCATGGTTAAACTACATTAAAGACTGAATATAATTTTGTAAACCTATCAATTCGATTAAACGAATTTGCTTTTCTAACCAATACGTATGATCTTCTTCTGTATCTGCAAGCTGCTGTTTCAACATATCACGCGAAATATAGTCACCTTTTTCTTCGCATAATTTAATGCCTTGTGCTAATTTTTCACGTACATGATACTCAAGTGCTAAATCTGCTTTCAAACAAGATACAACATCATGCCCAATATCTAAGGCATCACGAGCCATATTTGGTGTACCATCTAAAAATAAGACACGACGAATAATTGCATCTGCATGCATCGCCTCTTCTTCCATTTCGTGATTAATACGTTCATAGATTTTATTTAAGCCCCAATCTTCATACATACGTGAATGTATAAGATATTGGTCACGTGCTGCTAACTCGCCACCAATGAGCATATTGAGGTAGTCTATAACTTCTGGGTTGCCACGCATGCGAATACTCCTTATTTAATAAGGAGCATTATGCGGATATTTTACAATGATTGCAAAAACAAAAATCAACTAAACCACTGATTTATATAAAATTAAAATGAGAAGCATACGCATTTACATCTATTTTAGGCAATTTATTATTAAAAAATAACTGCTTAAAAAAAATATATGATCGGCTTTAGTACACTTCCTCTCAAAACACATCATATATTTTTTTGTAACTAAAACGAATAGCTATTATTTCGCAATCTATTTTACAATTGGCCATGGCTTTGCATGAGTTGTATAAACGCTTGCTCAGATAAAGTTTCTATACCAAGTTTTTGAGCTTTCTCTAATTTGGAACCTGCTTTTTCCCCCGCCACCACACACTTAGTTTTACCCGATACACTGCCACTTACACGTGCACCCAAGGCTTGTAACATTTGCGTGGCTTGTTCTCGAGTTAATTCTGACAAAGTGCCTGTTAATACCCAACTTTGGCCATTGAAAGGTTGTGTTGTAGATGCCACTGGTACATCCCACACTAGACCTAACGTCATCAACTTATCAATCACATCTATATTATGTTGCGCTTGAAAAAAATCTAGAATCCATTCGGCTGTAATGGTGCCAACATCGGGAACTTTTTGTAACTCTTCTAATTGAGCCGTGCGTAATGCATCTAGATGTTCAAAATGATGCGCCAACATTCGTGCAGTGGTTTCCCCGACACCTCGAATTCCCAAAGCATAAATAAATCGTGCAAGCTTTGTTTTTTTACTTCGTTCAATGGCATCAATTAAGTTCTGAACTGATTTTTCACCCATTTTTTCAAGCTTCAGTAATTGTTCACGATGTAAATGTAATTGATAAATATCTGATACATCTTTTAATAATTCTAAATGAAGCAATGACTCAACCCATCGATCACCTAAACCTTCAATATCCATCGCCTTACGAGAAACAAAATGTCGGATCGCTTCAATACGCTGTGCGGCACAAAATAACCCACCAGAACAACGTGCTAACGCTTCACCTTCAGGCATCGCTACAGGTGAGTCACACACAGGGCATTGTGTAGGTAAAGTAATGACCTCTAAATCATCAATACGTAAATCATGCCATACTCGCTCTACCTTAGGAATCACATCACCTGTACGGTATACGCTCACTGTGTCGCCAACTCTAACATCTAAACGCTGAATTTCACCAATATTATGCAAAGTCACATTAGAAACAACAACACCACCTACAGCCACAGGTTGTAAACGTGCCACAGGTGTCAATGCACCTGTACGACCAACTTGCCAATCGATATGTTCAACTTTGGTCAAAGCTGCCACCGCAGGAAATTTATATGCTGTCGCCCAACGTGGCTCTCTACTTAAAAATCCCAATTGTTTTTGTTGTTTTAAACTGTCAACCTTAACCACCATGCCATCAATTTCAACCGACAAATTTTCACGCTCTTGTTGAATTTGCTCATATTTTTCTTGTACTTCAACAATCGATTCACACAAAAATTGTCGTTCTGCGATGTCAAACCCCAACGTGGTCAACCAATGTAAACTTTCATGCATACTGTCTAAATCATGCATTGGTTCACACTGTGCTATGCCATATGCATAAAATGCTAATGGCCGTGAAGCCGCAACTTTAGGATCTAATTGCCTTAAACTTCCTGCAGCTGCATTTCTTGGATTAGCAAAAGTTTTTTCACCTAAGCCTTCATGGTAAGCGTTGAGTTTTTCAAAACCCGATTTGGGCATTAAAACTTCACCTCGTACCTCAAGTAGTGCAGGCACAGGGGTTTTGGCCGTTAAAACTTTAGGTAAATTTCGAATGGTTTTCACATTTTGAGTGATGTCTTCACCCGTTTCACCATCACCACGCGTTACACCTTTGATCAACACACCTTGTTCATACCACAAAGAAATTGCCAAACCATCGAGTTTAAGCTCTACATCATACTGAATGTTCTGTTGAGGCAGACGTTCTTCTACACGGCGAGCAAAGGCGAATAAATCATCTTGTTTAAATACATTGCCCAAAGACAGCATAGGGACTACATGTTGTACCGTTAAAAATTTGTTTAGAGCTTTTCCTCCCACTTTTTGGGTGGGGGTATCTGCTTGCACATATTGTGGGTATTTTTCTTCTAAGGCAGTCAATTGATGAAAGAGTTGGTCATATTCATGGTCAGAAATAGTCGGTTGATCCATGACATAATAAGCATGATTATGCTGCGAAAGTAGTCGTATTAGCTGACGCATACGCTCAATTAACTTATTTTCTTCATGATCCAACATACTCTTTCACCATATAAAAAGGTGGAATATTTTCCACCTTAAGTTACAAAACGATTTATTTAAAATCAATAACTTGATGTCTTAAATACTCTTTCATTTGTGGTGAGAGTTCAACATTGTTTTCATCAAACACTTTACCACCTAAATCACGAGCAATCAGACCTGCAATACTCACCATCATATCAAAACCTTGCTGTGCATGGGGGTGTGGTAGTGCTAAAAAGAAGGCTAATCCTTGTATTTGTTCAGTAGATAAGCTTTCTAGATCAAAGCCAACAGGCCCTTCTTCAGTAATACGTAATACCGAAAACATCAATGAAGATGGTGTATCTGTTTGTTCATGTCGGTGAAAACATGACAACTCGCCAAAACGTAGTCCATATTTTAAAAGTGCTTTTAATGCTCTTTCTCCAGACAAAACATGTTGATGAGTCGGATAGATATTTAATGCAATAATTTCTTTTGCTCTTGCAAGTGCACTTTCATCATCAAAACGTTGTTGTTCATCTAAATGCTGATCCAAGATAGCACTGTTATCGTCAAAAGCTTGGATTTGTGCCTTTTCCATGTGTGGGTTTAGCTTATATTCAACATCTTGTTTTTTTTCAGGTGAGTTGTCTTTTTCATCTTCATGTTCTTTAGATTGCTTTTCATTTGCAATCTCAGAAGAATGATTTGAATCTGTGTTTAATTTTTCAGTATGCTCTTGTACCACTGATGGTTCTTTTTCAGATTCTACAGTAGAAGAATTTTGCGCCTGTGCTTTATCTTCTTCGATGTTTTGTGCTTCAGATTCAGACTTTCCATGTTCCATTTTTTGGCGAACAAATCGCGGAAGCACAGGCTGATTGCTTTCAGCATTAATGTGTAGCTCGCCATCAAATGATGGTTCAGTGGCCTTCGGTTTTCTTAAAAGCAAATACAAGGCGAAGATAATTATTAAAATGGCAATCACAATGCCAATCACTGTATTTTGTTCCATATTTTTAGGACTCCGCAACCAAACTGTGCTCTTTTGCTTGCTCTAAGTTGACCGTAACAAGTGTTGATGTTCCTGGTTCAGGCATGGTGACGCCCAGTAGATCTGTTGCCATGGTCATGGCTAGTTTATTATGTGTAATGTAAACGAATTGCACCTGTTCGGAAAGCTCTTTTACCAGATTACAAAAACGTTGTACATTTGCATCATCTAATGGTGCATCAACCTCATCTAACACACAAAATGGTGCAGGGTTGAGTCTAAAAATTGCAAAGACCAAAGCCAATGCGGTTAATGCTTTTTCACCACCAGACAATAATGCCAACGAGCTATTCCGTTTACCCGGCGGTCTTGCCATTAATCTCACGCCAGATTGCCAACCATCTTCAAGACTTAAACTGGCCTCTCCACCATGAAATACTTTTGGAAATAACTGCTGTAACTCATGGTTCACCTGATCAAAGGTCATCATAAAACGTTTTTTCGTTTCTTGGTCGATGCTTTTCATGGCCTGTTTTAATTGCTCACTACTTTGCTCAACATCATCAATTTGGTGTTTTAATGTATCATAACGCAGTTGAACATCTAAATATTCTTGCGATGCTGCCAAATTCACAGGCCCAAGTTTATCAAACTGTTGCTGTAATTGCTTTAAATTGGCTTGATGTTGGCTTAAATCAATCTTTACATCTATTAAGATCTCTGTATCGAGTGCATCTAATTGTGCAGCAAAATGCTCATAATTCGATTTTGCCTGATGCCAAGCTAAGCGCTGTTGTTCTAATTGTTCTCGTAATTGTTGTACTTTTTGTTCTTGTAAACGGCGGGTTTCAACCAAAGTTTGTTGCTCCGATTGCATGGTGCTCAACTCAGCTTGCCATGTATCCCATTTTTTCTTCAAAGTACCAACATGATCTTGTTGGATCATGTAATCTTTTTCTTGTTGTGGTAAAGATCTCTCATACTGCTCAAGAGGTTGTTGTATTGTTTCAATTTGACTTTGAAGTTGTTTCAACTGTATTTTTGCAAATGCTTGATCTTTTTCTAACAATTCTATATTTCTTTGATTTTCAGTCAGTTGTTGCTGAAATTGTACATACTGTTGTTGTGTTTTTTGTTGTTGATCACGGGCTGTGTACTGTTGTTGCTCTAAATCATAATATTGCTGTTGTAGGGATTCATATTCAGGTTGCATACGTTCTAGTTTTAATGCCAATGCATGAGAATCTACTTCTAAGTCTTCTTTTTGCATCTGCTCTTCTTCAATTTGCACATGAATGTGCATTAATTGCTCTGTAAAAAGCTGTTGTTGTTGTATTTGAGCCTGCTGTGCCATTTCGGCTTTGGCCACTAAAATTCCATCTTCTTGTGCTTGCTTTTGCTGTTGTTTAAGTTGTAACTGTTGTGTTTGAATTACTTGCTTATGCTGTTGTAGTACATCTTGTTGATCTTTGAGCTGAGCTGTACTGCACTGTAACTGTTGGTTGAGCGATTGAATGCTTTCATTAAGATTTTCAAGTTGTACACGATCACTTAAAACCGTTGCATGTTCTGTATGCTGTTCATAATTTAAAGCAATGAGCCAATCACATCCCAAACAATAACCATCTAACGTCAGTATAGTTTGACCCACTTTAAGTTGTGCTTGTTTCTCAAGTGCTACTTTTAAATCATCTACGAGCCACACATTATTCCATCTAGGCCACTTAGGTGTTTTAATCCAAGTTGCCAAAGTAATATGATGATTTGATACTGTTTGAATATGATCATCTAACTTTACTTGCCGAGCTATGTTTAATCGATATTCTTGCTCATGACTGAGAATATCCGCACTCAACCAGTGCGCTAAGTACTGCTCAATGACATGTGCATATGGTTTAGCTTGTGGTTGTAATTCTAAAATGTCGAGTAATCTATGTTTAGACGATGTGCCTTCTCGCTTTTGCATTCGCTGCGTCAAAGTCACTTTTTCTCTCATTAATGCTTTGAGCTGTATATGAATTTCATCGTGTTGATGTTTCATATCATCTCTTGTTTTTTCCATCTGTGCCAATTGATGAAAATCATCTTGTAATATTTTTTCTGTAAGAGCCACATGCGACAGTGCATCTTGATGTTGTTGCTGTAAAAATTGGTACGTCTCTTGATCTTGCAATACCATGCCTTGATGTTGCATCGATAATGTTTCGTGCTGATGCTGTAATTTCAATAGGTGTTTATTGATATGATCAAGCTGATTGTTTAACTGTTGATGCTGTTGTTGATACTGCACATATTGCTGTTTTAAATCTTGATAGTCTTTTGTAATTTCTTTATACGTATGTGCTATGACTTGAATGTTTTGTTGTTGATGCTGCTGCTGTTGGCTTATAGTTTGACACTGTTGTTGTAAAGGGTCTTGTGCTGTATAGCCATCATCAAGTTGAATATCGATATGCTTAATACGTTGTTTTATGTCCGTATATTGTTGCTTTAATATATTTAACTGCGCAGTATATTTTTCCCGTTCTTTTTGCTGTTGCGCAAGTTGCAACGACATTTCTAAACGTGTTTGATCTGCAATTTGCCACTGTTGTTGTAAGGGCGATGACTGTTCAAGTAACTGTTGAAATTTGTCAGCATGATTTTTTTGCTGATCTTCTAATGCTGTCATTGCAATAGAGGCATCTTTAAATGCAGTACTCAAGACATCCATTTGGGCGATATGATCTTGTTGCTGCTGTTGGCTGTTTTGACACTGAAAAGACAATATCTCTACTTTATGTTGTTGTATAGCTTTGGCCAACTCATTATATTTGAGCGCAGATGCTGACTGTTTTTTAAGCGCTTTTAATTGCTGATTTAATTCTGAAGCAATATCTTCTAATCGTGATAAATTGTTTGAGGCATGTTCTAAATGTTGCAATGTTTCTTTACGTCTTGCTTGGTATTTAGAAATACCTGCGGCCTCTTCAATAAACACTCGCATTTCATCGGGTTTGGCATCGACTAAACGATTAATCATGCCTTGTTCAATAATGGCGTACGATCTAGGCCCTAGACCTGTTCCTAAAAAAATATCTGTAATATCACGGCGTCTACAGCGTGTACCATTTAAAAAATATTCAGATTTTCCCTCTCGTGTCACTTGTCGGCGTATTGCAAGTTCAGTATAAGCACCATATTGCCCACCGAGTTTGCCCTCGGTATTGTCAAATTTTAACTCGACACTGGCCATACCCACAGATTTTCTCTTGGCCGTCCCTGTAAAAATGACATCTTGCATATGACCACCACGCAACTGGCGTGCATTTGATTCTCCCATCACCCAACGTACTGCATCAATCACATTGGACTTACCACAGCCGTTTGGCCCAACAATTGCACTTCGATTACCCTTAAAGTGCAATACAGTTCGATCAGCAAATGATTTAAAGCCTGAAATTTTTAAACGACTTAAACGCATGGGGTCTCTGTTTTGAATAAATTTTGCGATATTTTAAGTCATATTGGTGTAGATTTGTCAGTAATCTAGCATTAGAGTAATCATCAAAATCCTTAAAATGTATGCATTAGCATACATTTTGGCTAAAATTACACCAAAAATAAACTGAGTCACTGATGAACCAATCCCTTTATTTTTTGCCCGGTGCGTTGGGTAACACAGAATTTTGGCAACCTGTGATTAGACATTTACCACAATATCAGAGCCAAACCGTGTCTTATCCTGCATTTCATAACACACCTAGCTTGCCACATATTACAAATTTCAATCAGTTAAGTGATCATGTCATTCAACAGATGCCTCGAAAAGGAATTCTTATTGCACAATCCATGGGTGGGTTATTTGCAATCCGACATGCCATCGAAAACCCTGACCAAGTTCAAGCATTGGTTTTAGTAGCAACATCAGGTGGTATTCACCTCGATGACTTAACTGTTGCAAATTGGCGTGAGCACTACAAAGCAGACCATCCAACCATTCCGCATTGGTTTACGGAAAAAACACCGAATTACCAAACAAAACTGCATCAAATTAAACAACCCGTATTACTTATTTGGGCAGATCAAGATCCCATTAGTCCCTTGAGTATTGCAACTCGTTTAAACAATTACTTACCACATGCTCAACAATATACGATCCATGCATCAGACCATCACTTTGCAGCAACCCATGCTTTAGAGGTCGCCTCTGTCATTGAATCGTTCATTACATCATCTGTTGTAAAGACTGAATAATAAAGTAACAACCCACAACACAAAGCATCGCTGCAAAGCATTGCTGTAGACCACGAGGTGATAAATGGTGTGCCAACTTCGCTCCAAGCTTTGCAGTCATAAAACTCATGCAACTAATTCCTAAAAATGCATACACATGCACATAACCGATGCTATTTGGTAAACTGACATTACCGTGGTGACCAAACCACATGAAGCCAATCGCACCTGCAACTGCAATTGGGAACCCACAAGCTGCTGACGTTGCAACAGCCTTTTGCATGACCACACCATGTCGATTTAAATACGGTACTGTTAATGATCCACCACCAATCCCAAAAATGGCTGAAGCGACACCAATGCCAACCCCTGCACCCCCTTGTTTTAAAGCAGATGGTAGTTGACGTGTTTGATCTACATCTGATTTTTGATTAAAAAACATTTTATATGCCACACTTATTGCAAATAAACCAATCACACCTTGTAAAATATAGTTTGGTAATAGATCTGCAATTCCTGCACCTAAAAATGAACCTACACATAAACCAATCGCTAAATTTTTAACAACACGCCAAAGCACTGCTCTTTTTTTATGATGGGCCATAATGGAGCTAATTGAGGTCACCATAATTGTTGCCAAAGACGTACCCAAAGCCAAATGCATTAACACTTCACTTGGATAACCTTGTTGACGAAATACAATATACAAAATAGGCACAATAATTAAGCCACCACCTACACCAAACAGCCCTGCGGTAAATCCTGCGATTGCACCAATAGCCAAATATATGATTAACTCCACAGTTATTCCCCAGCAATTTATTGTTTAAATGATCTCAGACACCGCCACCTTAACAGCTCATCTTGAGTCGAGTGCCTACGCACCTGATGTTGTTTTATTAAAGCAAACCACAACATCGACCAACGATGATGTAAAAATGTTTGCTAAACAAGGATTTCAACGTATTTTAGTCTGTAGTGAATCTCAAACACAAGGACGGGGGCAACACCATCGAACGTGGGTTTCGCCTGCAGGTAATATTTACTTAAGTACATTGGTCAATACTACACGGCCTCTAGATGGGCGCTTGGCACTTGAAGTTGCTTTAAATGTGCGTCATATGCCTTGTCTAGAAAATTTTGATATTACCATCAAATGGCCCAATGATTTATATAGCTCAAAAGGAAAGTGGGGTGGAATTTTAGTCGAGCCACTGTCCAAAACCCAAGCGATTGTTGGCATAGGAATTAACCTATTTTCACATCAAACACTGCAAAACCTCGATCAAGAAGCCACAGCGCTCACCCAAATCGGACATTTGGCTTGTAGTAGATTAGAGCTGATTGCAGAAATTTATCTTGCAATACAAAATGCAGGTCAATGGTTTAATCATCATAGTCAAAATTTAGCTCATCGCTTTAATCAGTCAGCATTGTTTAAAGATCAAGATGTTAGTTTCGAACACCAGCATGGTGTTCAACGCGGTATTTTTTTAGGTATACAACACGATGGTGCGGTGATCATTCAAGCAAAAGATCAAACACATTACTTTTATCAAGGGCGTTTACGTCCAATAGTCTAAGCAACATGCCCCTCTAATAGGTACCCTTTATGAAAAATCTTTGGCTAGATATTGGTAATACACGTTTAAAGTATTGGATTACAGAGCATGATCAAACAATAGATTATTTAGCAGAGTTACATTTACAATCACCTGCGGATTTACTCTTGGGTTTATTAAAATATTTAAAAAAACAACACATCGAACACATTGGTATTTCATCAGTACTTGACGCTCAAAACAACACGCAAATTGCCAAAACATTACAACAACTCAATTGCCCTATTGTATTTGCACAAGTAGAACAAGAGTGTGCAGGTTTGCGCTGTGGTTATGATGTACCTTCTCAGCTCGGTATTGATCGTTGGTTACAAATGCTTGCGATTGCAGAGCCACAAAAAAATTATTGTATCGTTGGTTGTGGGACTGCACTAACCATTGATTTAGTTGAAAATATGCAACATTTGGGAGGGTATATTTTACCAAACCTGTATTTACAGCGCGATGCACTGATTCAAAATACCAAAGGAATTAAAATTCCAGATTCAGCTTTTCAAATTCTTACACCAGGTGAAAATACAATTGATTGCGTACACCATGGTATTTTATTAGGTTTGGTGAGCAGTGTTGAAAAAGTGATGCAACATAAACCGCATCAACAACTTATTTTAACAGGAGGTGATGCCACATTGTTTGCACAACACTTATTTAATTTTAATCCTACCATTGTGCCTGACTTATTATTAAAAGGCTTAAAATCTTATATCGATTCAACCACTTGATTACGGCCACTTTTTTTAGCACTTGCAAGTTTTTGATCAATTTCTTTGTAAATATCTTTAAATGCAAGTGTGGACTCATATTCTCCAATTCCCATACTCACCGTAATACTCAAACCATCTGCAATATGTATAAAATCATGTTTTTCAATAAAACATCTTAAATTTTCGGCAAGCTCTGGTAATCTTTGCATGGTTAAGTGCGGTAAGATGATTAAAAATTCCTCTCCACCTAAGCGAACCGTATGTGGGTTAACACTGGCTAAATTTCTGTTAATTAATAAAACAACCTCTTTAATCACTGCATCGCCTACAGGATGGCCATATCGGGTATTTACCGATTTAAAGAAATCAATATCCAACATAATTAAACCCATTGTTTTCGTTTTTGGTAGTTCAAATTCAATCAAATATTGTAAACCTATACGATTATAAGCCCCCGTTAAACCATCTAATCGAGTCTTACGACTAATATCAAAAATTAATCGTTTAATTGCCACAAGAATAGTTAAAATACTAAATAATAACGCCATGGTATAAAATAAATGTTGTAGCACCGAAAACTCTTCAAAGGAATAACTTATTTTTCCTGTTTTCCATAGCAACATTCGTAACATATCGGGCGAATACGAAACATAACCCAAACGAATAATTAAAGACCCTAACCAAATTGAAATAACGATATACCACATCTTTTCTAAAGCATCACCTAAAATCAAATGCTTGACTTTCCACAATGCATTACTCAAAAAAATGACCAATGCGGTATATACACTAAAAACAGAGATAAAATAATATTCGTCAATATGTGGCATCAGTGAGCTGATACAACGAGCAATAAATGCAATAATAAAAATTGAACAAGACAAAATAGGATCTAAGGTTTTGCCCTCTAATAACACAATTCCTTGCGCCAAAGAATAACTAAACACTAAAAAGAATAAACCACTGAGCGTACCATTTAAGGCATCTTGACTCGGAACATGAATGATTTGCAGTGTCACACCAACACTGATGGAACAAAAAGAAACTCCCAACTGAATTAAATATTTGGCTTGACCCACCAAAAGATATGTTAGGAGTAATAGTACTGACATTAGGAAAAAGGTGAGCGGATACGCCAACACCAGCGCCTGCAAAAAATCAATCATATAAAATTCCCTTTTTTATATTTTTATATTTAGTATTAAACTTTAGCAATTGATTTTGCTATTTTTTTAGAAAAAAACACATCTAAACAACCAAAACATGATTGTATTTTAACATAATATAACAAAAAATGAACAATTAACGATATAAAGCCTTACGATGAGTAATAATAAACCATCCAACTACTTGTATAGTCCGTACATATATGCTTGATTGACTAGGATATTTATATACCAATCTTTCCAAGATTCCACACCATGCATGTGCCTTATTTATAAGTATAAAAAATGATCTCTATCGGCAATCTAACTGAGTCGTGCAACAAAAAAGGCCTTCACGATCTTATTCATGAAGGCCTTTTTTAAAATAAAATTTCTAGATTTTATTTTTTACTTTTATCACCAAATAGTGGACCTGCACCACCGCTAAATTGCTTTTGCATTCCACTAAGCGAGCGCATCATCTTACTCATGCCACTTGGATTTGCAAATTTCTTCATCATTTTGGCCATTTGCGTATGTTGCTTAATGAGTTTATTTACCTCAGCCACATCAGTACCACATCCCGCTGCAATTCGTTTTTTACGACTCGGATTCATTAAATCTGGATTACGGCGCTCTTTAACCGTCATCGACTGAATAATCGCTTGCATTTTCTTTACTTGTTTTTCAGGATTGGCTTGCTCGATGGCCTGCTGTAATCCTGCATTACTCATGCCGGGCAATTTATCTAAAAAGCCCATCATGCCGCCCATTTTATTCATTTGCTCAAACTGCATCAGCATATCTTCAAAATTGAAGCTCCCGCCTTTTTGCAGTTTTTTCGCCATCTTTTCGGCTTTTTCTTTGTCAATTTTACGTTCGACTTCTTCTACTAAAGAAAGAACGTCACCCATACCCAAAATACGTTGAGCAATACGTTCAGGATGGAATGGCTCTAATGCATCAAGCTTTTCGCCCATACCTAAAAATTTAATGGGCTTGCCTGTAATGGCACGCACAGATAACGCTGCACCACCTCGTGCATCACCATCTGTTTTGGTTAAAATCACACCTGTGAGTGGCAATGCATCATTAAATGCTTTTGCCGTATTTGCCGCATCTTGCCCTGTCATTGCATCTACAACAAACAGTGTTTCAGTTGGATTAACGGCTTGATGTAGCGCTTTAATTTCCTCCATCATATGATCATCTACATGTAAACGACCTGCTGTATCGACAATCAGTACATCTGCAAACTGAATTTTTGCTTGTTCAATTGCACGATTAACAATATCAATCGGCTGTTCTGACGGATCAGATGGAATAAAAATTGCACCCACTTCATTCGATACCGTTTCAAGCTGTTTAATTGCAGCCGGGCGATATACATCGGCAGACACTGTCATCACTTTTTTCTTTTGGCGCTCTTTTAAATAGCGTGATAACTTAGCTGCTGTGGTGGTTTTACCTGCACCTTGTAAACCTGCAAGTAATACAACAACAGGAGGTTTTGCCGCAAGATCAAGCGTCTGATTTTCTTCACCCATCATTTGGGTCAATTCATCATGTACAATCTTGACAAACGCTTGACCCGGAGAAAGTTGGGTCATGACCTCTTGGCCTAACGCTTGTTCCTTGACTTTAGCAATAAACTCACGAGTCACAGGTAAGGCAACATCTGCTTCTAAGAGTGCCATACGTACTTCACGTAGAGTGTCTTTAATGTTGTCTTCAGTCAATTGACCTGAACCAGTGACATTTTTTAGACTCTGCGTGAGTCGTTCTGTTAAGGTATCAAACATTGCAAATTCCGCTTTAAATGGTCTGTTGCAAAAAAATCTTTTTCAAAATAGAAAATTTATGCATTAATTGCTATAGGATACTTGAGTTCTCTCAAAATTTATATCGTATAGCATGAATATTCATCATTGTAACAAAGGTTTGACATGATCAGTCTTCCATTGGTGTACACAATACTCTCTTTAGTTGCTTATACCACAGGGTTTTGGTACACGTTTACGCACCTTGTCGCAAAACGTAAATCCAATACATTATTTGTGGCCATCACTTTACTCATTGGTATTGTTCTACATGCCAACGTACTGCGCAATGATATGGTGACGGCATCTGGCATTAACTATGATGTATTTAATTTACTGTCATTTACTTCAGGTCTTATGCTGATTCTCAGCATGTTATATAGCAGTTATCGCCCTGTATCAGCATTAAACCTCTTGGGCATTCCTGTAGCAGCAAGCGGTCTTATTTTGGGCTTTGCGTTTAGTCAACCTAATCAATATGCAAGCCAACATACCATTGGTTTAGACCTCCATATTATTTTGTCCTTATCGTCTTATGCTGTATTGCTCATGGCAACCATTCAAGCCGTCATGATGTGGCTACAAAATCAAGAGTTAAAAAAGAAACAAAAACGACTGTGGGTTAATCTACTTCCGCCTTTACAAGTGATGGAATCGTTATTGTTTGATATGCTCATTACAGGTTTTATTAGCCTTACTGCAGCTTTATTGTTTGGCTTTTTCATGGTCGATAATTTCATGCAGCAACATCTTGCACATAAAACGGTTTTTAGCATTATTTCATGGTTTGTATACGGTACATTACTCATAGGGCACTTTAAATTTGGTTGGCGAGGTCAAAAAGCCATTCGTTTTACGATCATTGGCTTCTTTTTATTGGCTTTAGGTTTTATTGGAAGCAAATTTATTTTAGAAGTGGTCTTAGGTCGTTCATAAAATCTGTGTTTTTTACCCACCTACGATATAATTTATTGTCGTTATTTATTATTTAATTGTTCGGAGTGGTTTTGAAACTTATTTTAGCCCCAATGGAAGGACTCACTGACCCTGTCATGAGAGATGTACTCACACGGGTAGGACATTTTGATTGGTGCGTCACAGAATTTATCCGAATCACAAATAGCATTTTACCCGACCATGTTTACTATAATTACTGCCCTGAACTCAAAAATGATGGGAAAACAGCGGCAGGAACACCCGTACATGTCCAACTATTGGGCAATGATGCAGATATGCTTGCGGTCAATGCAGAACGGGCGGTGTCTTTAGGTGCTCCAGCCATAGATTTAAACTTTGGTTGCCCTGCAAAAACAGTAAACAAGCACAAAGGGGGTGCAATTTTGCTTGATGAACCAGAGGTGATTCATCAATTGGTTAAAGCCGTCCGAAATGCTGTACCTTCACATATTCCCGTATCTGCAAAAATGCGTTTAGGTTATTTAGATGAAAATCACACCTTAGACAATGCCCATGCCATTGAAGATGCAGGTGCTCAATGGCTTACCGTTCATGCTCGCACTAAAGCAGATGGTTATACCCCGCCTGCATATTGGGAAAAAATTTATCCAATTCAAGATGCTTTAACAATTAACGTCATTGCCAATGGCGAAATTTGGAATTACGAGCATGCTCATGCCTGCCGTCAACAGTCAGGTTGCCATGATCTTATGCTTGGACGAGGTGCAGTGACCACACCCGATTTAACCCAATGTATTCGCCAACAGGCCAATCACCATTTACTGAGTTGGGCAGCGCTGATTGAACTACAAATTCAATTTTTAAGTGGCCCAAGTAAAACAGAACTTGCTATGGTTGGCCGTTACAAACAGTGGTTAGGTATGATGAGTAAAGCCTATCCTGAAGCACAAGACCTATGGCAAGTGGTTAAACGAATCAAATCAGTTGATGAAATGATTCAACAACTTAAATACCAAAGCGTGGCTCAACAGACAAAATTTTAATCGATCATATGGCTAAAAAATGACAATAACATATTGTTTATTTTGAACACGATATTTAATCAGACGATTTTTCGTTCTATTTATAGAACAAAACGTTATAAATATTGCAGTATATAAAGACCTTTTGACCGTGTAATATAAATTTATACGATAAAAGAGATGAGTAAACGCATTGAACCAATTAACATTAAAAATCGCTCTCGGCCTGTCTATGGCAATCACAAGCGTGTGCGCTGTCGCTGCACCCGTTAGCTATAAAATTGACCCATCGCATACTGCAACCGTGTTTAGCTGGAATCATTTCGGATTCTCTACGCCAAGCGCAAACTTTACAGATATTCAAGGTACTATTCACGTAGACAATCAAAAACCATCTAACTCATCGGTTGATGTTACGATTCCTGTATCAAGCGTGAATACAAATGTGGCTGATCTTAATAAACACTTCCAAGACAAAGAGTGGTTTGACGCGCAAACATACCCAAACATTACTTTTAAAAGTACCAAAGTAGAGACCAAAGATAAAAAGCATTTTAAAATTACAGGCGATCTTACTGTAAAAGGTGTGACTAAACCTGTTGTATTAAATGCTGTGTTAAATAAGCAAGGCACTCACCCAATGACAAAAGCGCAAGCGATTGGCTTTAATGCAACAACCACCTTCAACCGTTCAGCATTTGGCATCGCAAGCTATGTTCCTAATGTAGGCGACAAAATTACAGTGAATATTACAACAGAAGCATCTGTGACCAATTAATTGATCACAAACCATAATACAAAGCTTTATGTATGATTCATATATATTTAAAAATATGACAGCATAAGGCTTTGTATATGTATCAATCGTGCTTTACACCAAATGTCTGATTAAACAAACACACTTACACTGTATAAACATAAGCATGCTGTGGTTAAAAGCATCTAAATTCATTCACGATATTGTCAAAATAATACCGAATTTATTTTATAGTTGGGTAAGCATAGTCTCCCCATTTACTGGTTTTTACACCCAATCCAATCAATGCTTCTGCTAATTTAATTGCAGCACCCACACCATCAATGATAGGAATACCAATTTCCTCGCTCAATTGATTGACCATTTTTGACATACCACCACAGCCCAAGACAATTGCACCAATACCATCTTGTGTTTTGGCTTGCAAACAACTCTCCTTTAAGCGTTCATAGGTTGCATTTGCATCTTGTTCTAATGCTAAAACAGGTAAATCAATACAACGAATTTTGGCACATTTATGCGCAAAACCATATTCATGTAATAAATGTTCAGCAATAATTTTTGTTCGGCTGAGTGTTGTTACTATTGTAAATTTTGTCGCAATCAATGAAGCCACATGAAATGCTGCCTCAGCAATACCAATAACAGGTGCATCCGCCACTTCACGAGCTGCATGTAAAGCAGGATCTCCAAAGCAAGCAATAATATGTGCATCTACAGCATCAGAGCGTCCTTGTTGCACTAAATCAAGCACACCTATTGCAGAAATGGCTTCATCGTAGTGTCCTTCAATAGATTCCACGCCTTTTTTTGGACATACTGTCACAATTTCAGTTAAAACTGATGCAATATTTTTTGCACTTGCATCAATTGAGTGCGTCATATCTTGTGAAGTATTTGGATTAATCACTTGTATTTTCATAGGAGCTATTATTTCAATGCATAAATTTCTTTATTTATATACCTAATTTTGCCAGAAATATCGTAAAAAATTATTTATTTATAATTTTTTCATCCGTTATAGACTTAAGTCTTAGATTGCGTTCAGTATAGCGTAGATTGTTGGCCTGATTACTGCTTATAAGCAAAGTATAAAATAAGTTTCAGGAATTTATAATATGACCGATCAATCATATAGTGCTAATCTGACCAATGAAGATTTGAAGCCTGCAAAACAGAATTGGTCTTGGTACAACATTTTTTCTTTTTGGATGTCGGACGTACATAGCATTGGTGGATACGTTGTCGCAGCCAGTTTATTTACACTTGGTCTAGCCAGTTGGCAAGTTTTTCTTGCATTACTTGTTGGTATTGTCATTGTGCAACTGTGTGCAAATTTAATTGCTAAGCCCAGTCAAGTCAGTGGTGTGCCTTATGCAGTGATCAGTCGCCAAGCTTTTGGGGTGTATGGTGCAAATATTCCTGCACTTATTCGTGGTTTGATTGCAGTGTCTTGGTATGGCATACAAACATGGCTTGCATCGAATGCACTGATGCTCATGTTACTCAAATTTTTTCCTAGTCTTGCTACATTTACAACTGCAAGCTTTGTTGGTTTAAGCGCACTTGGTTGGATCTGCTTTGGAATCATGTGGGTTTTGCAAGCCCTCGTGTTTTGGAAAGGCATGAACACCATTAAAATCTTTATTGATTGGGCAGGCCCAATGGTGTATGTGGTGATGCTAGCACTTGTCGCATGGCTACTGAGCCAAGTGGGTTGGTCAAATATTTCCTTAAATTTGAGTGAAAAAGTTCTTTCTTCATCCGAACAATGGATGCAATTTGCAGTAGCAGTGGCCTTAGTGGTGTCTTATTTTTCTGGCCCTTTACTCAATTTTGGTGATTTTTCTCGTTACAGTAAAGATATGAAAAATGTAAAAAAAGGAAATTTTTGGGGTCTACCTTTTAACTTTATCTTTTTCTCTTTAATTACCATTGTGACAGTGTCTGCAACGTACAGTATTACTGGAAAAATGATTACCGACCCACTAGAAAGTGTTGCACTAGTAGATAGCACATTTGCTGTCGTACTTGGGCTTGTTACGGTTTTGACCGCTACCATCGGTATTAATATTGTTGCCAATTTTGTTTCGGCAGGGTTTGATTTTTCTAATGTTTTTCCAAAGAAAATTAGTTTTAGAATCGGTGGAATGATCGCTGCCATCGGCTCTGTGTTAATTACCCCTTGGAACTTATTTCATTCACCAGAGTTAATTCACTATACACTAGATACGCTTGCTGCATTTATTGGCCCACTTTTTGGTATTTTGATTGCAGATTTTTACTTTGTAAATAAACAAAAGATTTCAACGCAAGAATTGTTTAGCGAAAGTCCAGCAGGTCTTTATTGGTATAAAAATGGTTTTAATCCTAAAGCAATTTTAACTTTACTCCCCTCAGTTCTTGTCGGGCTCTCTATTACCTTTATCCCTTCATTTCATCCGTTTGCCCCTTTTAACTGGTTTATTGGTGCCTTTTTGGGTCTCACCATCTATAGTTTTTTATGCAAAGATAAAATTTCTTCACCAGCAACCAACTTAAGCCCATCACAAGATTAATTATGTTGGAAAACTAGATTTGGGTGAGATGGCATATGTCATACGTTCATCCACCAGATCAGCATTAACAAAAAACCTCGCAAGATTAGGCGAGGTTTTTTGTTTACATTAATGGTATGCCTTACTCAACATGTGTTAAATCTTTAATATTGTCTGTTGCACCATTTTTTTTCACCGAATCAATACCGTGGTCGCGTGATGCTTCTGAGGCATACATCTGACTCGTCCCGATAATTTGATGATTGACTGCTTTTAAATTGAAATATGCTTTACCATTTTTTGCTTCTAAACGATCATATTTTGTATCATCAGCCGCATTTTTTTGCACAGAATTAATACCCGTATGTGCAGATGCTTTGGCTTTATATAATTCACTGGTTAAAATAACTTCCCCATTTCCTGCTTTAAGTACAAAATGAAACTGCCCATCTTTTGCTTTTGATATTTCATAATAACCCGACATATTCTCACCTCATTATTTAATTTAATTCAATTCTTTATGTTTAAACCAACACAATCGTCAGTGTTTCATCTAATATAAAGCTTGATCTTGGTTTTTAAAAGTGATGATATTGTAACCATTATGTTTTCATCACTGATTTTATCTTGAGTAAAATGGAAACAATCACAATAAACGGCTGATTTTTTTTGCAGAATCCGACAAAATAAGCTAAATAATTCATTACGAGAGGCTTCTCATGAGTCGCACACTTGCATTCACTCAATATCATTTAATTGGAGCAGATGCCACTAAATTTCTACAAGGACAAGTCAGTATTCATACCGAACGTTTAGAAGATCAGATCACACAATATACTGTGATTTGTGATCTTAAAGGACGTATTCACTTCGGTATATGGTTGCAAAAAATCAATACAGAACACTTTAAAATAACCGTAGTTTCAGACCAAGCAGATGACTTTGAGCAACATATTCGTAAATATGGTGCATTTGCAAAAATCACACTTAGTTCACTTGGTCATGTATTTCCTGTTTTAGAAAATCACTGCACGGTATTTACAACAGAGCCAACAGATCTGGTCGCATGGCAACATGCTGCTATTATAGATGGTCAAGCATGGATCACACATGCAACAGCGCATGCCTTTCAACCACAAGAGCTACGCTTACACCAACGAAATGGCGTAGCATATGATAAAGGCTGCTATTTAGGTCAAGAAGTCATTGCTCGATTATGGTTTAAAGCACAACCTAAACAATGGTTACACTTAATTGAAGCAAAAGGCGTAGCGCCAGAAGTACTCTGTAAACTAGAAACAGGCATTCAAGTGGTCAATAGCATTAACTTAAGCCCTGATAAATATCAAGCCTTAGTCATTGCACGACCACAAAGCTTAGAAGATCACCCACATATTTCGGTACTCCCACTCCCATCACATTTACAAGGTGATGTTGCAAGACCCAAATAAACAGATACATCTTGAGATGGTGTTTTATCTACGAGTAAAACACCATAATAAAATAGAGAACAATAATGAAAACACGCCAGCAACAACCTATAGAAAAGCAATACCGTGCAATTTTATGGCTTGTTGCCATGGGTTTTTTTATGCAGCAGCTCGACAGTACCATTATTAATACTGCACTTCCACAAATTGCTTCAAACTTAAATGAAGACCCTCTAAGCATGCATGGTATTGTCGTGGCCTATGTCCTTGCAATGGCTGTCACTATTCCTATTAGTGGATGGATCACCGATAAATATGGTTTAAAAAAAACCTATTTCACAGCAATTATCTTATTTAGTGTATCCTCAATTGCCTGTGCTTTATCTCAAAATCTTACCCAATTGATTATCGCTCGCGTTTTTCAAGGCATTGGGGGGGCATTATTACAACCTGTCGGGCGTTTAACACTCTTAAAAGTGATGCCCAAAACACAGCTTTTAGCTGCGCTAAGCTTTGTCAGTATTCCTGGCTTAATTGGCCCTTTAATTGGCCCAAGTTTAGGTGGTGTATTGGTTGAATGGGCGAGTTGGCATTGGATTTTTTTAATTAATATTCCTATTGGACTTATCGGTGCTCTATTTACACTAAAAATACTGCCTGATTTAAAAGAAAAAAACATTCAAGCATTTGACTATAAAGGATTTATTTTAATTGCAACCAGCATGTTAAGTCTTTCTTTCCTACTCGAACATTTCACCCAACCACAACAACAAAAAAGTAGCATTTTTATTTTACTGAGCATTACACTCATTGCCATCTTCATGTATCGATTTCATGCTCGCAAAAAACCAAACGCGATTTTTTCAACTGAAATCTTCACCATACGCAATTTTAAAATTGGTATTTTGGGCAATTTCTTTGCTCGATTAGGTAATGGTGCAATTCCTTTTTTATTGCCACTCATGCTACAAGTTGTACTTCATTTAAATCCAACCATTGCAGGTTTGATGATGATTCCTTTAGCACTTGGATCGATGTTAATTAAAAAATACATCACCCGATTGGTCGAACGCTTTGGTTATCGTTATGTACTTACCGTCAACACAATACTGGTTGGTTTAGGCATGATGAGTTTTGCATTTCTTTCAGTAAACACACCCATTTGGTGGCAAGTCATTCACTTTTTTCTATTTGGAATGGTCAACTCTATACAATTTACAACAATGAATACCGTGAGTATTAAAGACTTAAGCCAACAACAAGCAGGTCAAGGCAATAGTATTCTTTCTGTCGTACAACAGTTGTCTATGAGTATGGGCATTGCTTTAGCCAGTGTTGCACTCAATGCATTTTCACAAATGTATGGAAAAACACATATTTTACAGTCATTTCAGTACACTTTTTTATGTTTAGGGCTCATGACTTGCGGTGCAAGTTTAATTTTCTTTAAATTAAAAGCAAGGGTACTCAAGCATGAATGACCTTTAAACATTATGGCTTAGAATAAAAATCATCGATCACATGTAATAATGTTTGGCCTTGACGACGCTGAATTAAGCGAGCAGACATACCAAATGAAGTTGGGCCAACCACATCAGCTTTAGGTGTATCACCAATAAATAAAACATCTTCTGCTTGGCAATTTAACATTTTAACAACATGCTGATAAATTTGAGGATTAGGCTTAGTTACACCCACCTCATAACTCCATATGTATGCATCTAACATGGGTAATTTTTTTAATACCGTATCGCCATAAGGCAGAGCAAGATTTGAACATACAGCCAATTTAAAACCTTTGGCTTTCAAATCAGCTAAGGTGTCTAAAGTATCTTCATATAAACATATCGAAGCTAATTCTTCTTCAAGATCGGCTTGGAGTTCATGAAGGACTTTTGTAGGTAAATCATATCCAAATATATGTGCCAATTGAGAAAAATCAGCACACGTAGACATTATTACAGAAACATCGTTCGCTTGCGGTACACGGCCTTGTTGATTTAAAACACGTAAGAGTTTTTTGTATGGAGAGCATTTTTTTTTAATTTTCACCAATGTTCCAAAAACATCAAAAACAATAACCGAAGGTTTTCTACATATTTTCATTGATTCACAAATCCATGTTTATCTGATCATCTCTCTTGATTTAAATAATATAGTATAAAAATCCTCACGGCTCATGCTTCAATTAAAAAAAAATAGAGCGCTGAGGCTCTATTTTTTTTAATTTTTTTCGTTTATACCTGCCCAGTTTGATAATGTGCATTCGGTACTGCTGTTGACATTTGATAGGGCTGCGTAAAATCATTCAACCCTGATTTTGCTTCTTCTAAACTTTTACCTTCTTTTAAAACAAAACTATCAAAGCCTGAACGCTTTAAATAATTTAAAACATCTTTAAAAATATCACCTACAGCTCTAAGTTCACCTGTAAAACCTTGACGGCGCAATAGCGTTGCAAAAGAATACCCTCGACCATCATTAAAACCTGCAAATTCAATAAAAATGCAGTCCAAATCTGCCAATGGAAAAACATGCTCTTCAGGTGAATCATTGGCAGTGATCAATAGTGCAACTTTGCCATTAATCTGAGAAAGCAAATCAAGCTGTGTTGTGTCTAACAAAACATCTGTAGATGGCAATTCACCAGTTTCCGTGATGGCTTGATAACTGTTTTGGGTGACTAAACCATCTTTGTTTAGTACAGGAAAATCAAGGTTAAGCATATGCTCTCTCCTTAAATGGTTTAATACCCACACGACGATAAGTATCAATAAACTTTTCGTCATTTTCACGAATATCTAGGTAAGTATTTAAAATTTCTTCAATCACATCAGGTACCGCATCTGCTGCAAATGATGGGCCTAAAATATTACCAATAGATGCATCATGATCTGAATGTCCACCTAAAGTAATTTGGTAAAACTCTGCACCTTTTTTATCTACACCCAAAATACCAATGTTACCCACATGATGATGTCCACATGCATTCATACAGCCTGATATATTTAGATCTATTTCCCTTAGATTGTACAACATATCTAAATCATCAAAACGACGTGTAATCGCTTCAGAAATTGGAATAGATTTTGCGTTTGCCAGTGAGCAATAATCACCGCCTGGGCAACAAATAATATCCGTCAAAAAGCCAATATGTGCTCTAGCCATGTTCGCGGCATCTAGCTTTTGCCACAATTCAAACAAACGTGTTTGTTCGACATCAACCAAAGAAATATTTTGCTCGTGAGTGGTTCTTAACTCACCAAATGTATATTGATCCGCCAAATCTGCAATGAAGTTCATTTCTTCAGTGGTCATATCACCCGGTGCGACACCTGCACGTTTTAAATTAATATTAACGATTCGATATCCTGAGATTTTATGTGCATGTGTATTCACATTAAACCATTGCTTAAACTTAGGATGTTCTTGAAACAGCGGTTCAAAATTTTCATCGACTTTATTTTGATAGGCAAATGGCTTGAACACCTGATCCATTTTTTGTAATAAACTTGGATCGACTGTTAAATGATCACGTGTATGTAGAAACTCAGCTTCTACTTTTTCAGCAAACACCTCAGGTGTCATGGCTTTCACTAAAATTTTAATACGCGCTTTATATTTATTATCTCTACGGCCATGTAAGTTATACACACGTAAAATCGCATCAAGATAGCCTATTAAATCCTGACGAGGTAGAAATTCACGAATGACACTACCAATCACAGGGGTACGGCCTAAGCCGCCACCAACTTTAATTTTATAACCGACCTCACCTGCATCATTTTTAACAATATAAACCCCAATATCATGAAAAGAAGCAGCAGCACGGTCTTTTTCTGCAACCGCTGACACAGCTATTTTAAATTTACGAGGTAAGAATGCAAATTCTGGGTGGAATGTACTCCACTGACGAATCAATTCACAAGTTGGACGAGGATCAGCAACCTCTCCTGCCACTACACCTGCATATTGATCTGTAGTTGTATTACGAATACAGTTACCACTGGTTTGAATGGCATGCATTTGTACTGTGGCTAATTCTGCCAAAATATCTGGTACATCTTCTAAAGCAGGCCAATTCAATTGAATATTTTGGCGTGTTGATATGTGCCCATATCCACGATCATATTGTGTCGAAATATCTGCAATCTTTCTCAATTGCGTTGAACTCATCAAGCCATACGGTACAGCTATACGCAACATGGGTGCATAACGCTGGACATATAGACCATTTTGTAACCGCAATGGGCGGTATTCATCTTCCGATAAAGTACCCGCTAAGTAACGTTGAGTTTGGTCTTTAAATTGTGCAACTCGCTCATTCACAAGTTGTTGGTCATCATCAGTATATAAATACATGGCGTCTAGCTAGTAAAATGAATTTTATGCTCATAGCATACGAGCATTTCATCTATCAGCGAAATGCTTTTTTTGCATATTTAATAGCGATTTTTCTTATAAAGAAAATATAAACATAAAAAAGCCCAGTCTAGACTGGGCTTTTTTACATTATGAGGAATTACTTACTGTCAGGTAAAGCGTAGGCTACAACATAGTCGCCCATCTTAGTACCAAATGAACCATGGCCACCTGCCATAATCACAAGATACTGCTTACCATCAATTTCATACGTCATTGGCGTTGCTTGACCACCTGCAGGTAGACGAGCTTCCCACAATTTATCACCGTTGGTAATGTTGTATGCACGGATATAATTATCTTGTGTGCCTGCAACGAACATCACGTTACCCGCAGTTGAAATTGCACCACCAAGACCAGGAACACCGATTTTCAATGGTGGCAATTGGAATAGTTTAGGTAAACTATCACGAATTGTACCAATACGTTTTTTCCATGCAACTTCATGTGTGTTTAAATCAACAGCAGCCACATAACCCCAACCTGGTTGTTTACATGGTAAACCTAGTGGAGACAAGAACGCTGAAATTTCTACGCCATAAGGTACGCCATACATTGGCTGAATACCATGTTCTGTACCCGCACCCTTCGCTGCAATTTCACGATTTGGATCTTGTGGAATTAAACGAGATACAAATGGTAGCGCCAATGGGTTCGTTACAGCAACTTGACGGTCAGGGTTAATTGAAATACCACCCCACTCAAACACACCCAAATTACCCGGGAATACTAACGTACCATTTTCAGATGGTGGTGTATAAATACCTTGATAATTTAACTTTTTGAAGTAAATACGGCAATACAACTGGTCAAACATCGTTGCACCCCACATATCCTTATCTGTCAACTTATCTTTTGGTGCAAGATTTAGTTCAGAGAAAGGTTGTGTTGGCGCATAACGCTCACCTTTGGTTTCAGGGCCAATCAATGTTTTTTGTGGCACTGGACGTTCTGTGATAGGAACAATTGCTTTACCATCACGACGGTCAAATACAAATACATTACCTGTTTTTGTGGTTACATAAACCGCAGGAACCATTTGACCAGACTTATCTTTAACATCAGCCAATGTTGGTTGTGATGGTACATCCATATCCCACAGATCATGATGTGTTGTTTGGAAATGCCAAACCAACTTACCTGTGGTTGCATTTAATGCAAGTACAGAGTTTGCATAACGCTCTTTCAGCTCAGTACGGTCACCACCCCAAATATCAGGCGTACCTACACCTGTTGGAATGTACACGATGTCTAATTTTTCATCGTATGCAAGAGGTGCCCAAGCATTTGGTGAGTTATTCACAAATGTTTGATTTGGACCAGGGATCAAGTTTGGATCTTGTGCGCCTGTATCAAATACCCAAAGCAACTTACCAGTATTCACATCGTAACCACGAAGTACACCTGATGGCTCTTTGGTTGAGAAGTTATCTGTTGTTGCACCACCAATGACAATAGTTGTACCTGTTACTACTGGCGGTGATGTTGGGTTATAACCACCTGGATACGCATACGGCATATCTTTTTGTAAATCAACCTCACCATTTTTACCAAAATCAGTACATGGCTGACCTGTGTCTGCATTAATTGCCACTAAGCGGCCATCATTGACTGGTAAAATGACTTTACGAGGACATTGATTCGATTCAGATTGTTTGAATTTAAGGCTTGTTGCAAATTCTTGTGTATTATTTGCATCATAGTAAGACACACCACGGCATGTTAAATGCTGATACGTAATGTCTGACTTCACTTTAGGATCAAAGCGCCATTTTTCTTTACCTGTCTTCGGATCAAGCGCAATTAACTGTTGATGTGCAGTACACATAAACATATTGTTGCCAATCTTAATCGGTGTTACTTGGTTTGTAATTTCACCCGGATCATTGGCTGTTTTAAAATCACCTGTACGGAACACCCATGCTTCTTTCAAATCTTTGACATTTTTGTCATCAATTTGCTTCAACGGTGAATAACGTTGACCATCTTGAGTACGACCATACGCAGGCCAATCGGCATCGGCAACACCTGGCGTTGTCGTTGCTTTTTCAGGCTGTGGTGTTTTAATTTCACCATTAATTTCTTGTGGATCATTAAAAATAGAATAAATCATTACTAAAATCGCAATGATTAATGAACTTGCAAGCACAAGACGACTTGGTGCAACAGGTTGTTTAATACCACGTGTAACCGCAGGAATTAACATCCAAACACCAAGAACACCTAAAATATCTAAGCGTGGTACCAATGCCCAAAAATCTGAACCGACTTCCCAAAGCCCCCAGATAATCGTACCGAGCATTAATGCTGCATAAATAAGATAAGATACGATTGAACCACGAAACAGCAAAACACCCGACACAATAAGCATCAAGCCTGCAATAACGTAGTACATCGAGCCATCACTTACTGCAAGAATAACACCAGCAACAAGTAAAATAAGACCTATTATCACTAAGATAAAAGCAGTAAAGCTCCTCATTCCTGAGCTCTTTGAGGGTTGATCCATAATCACCTCTAGTTTATGACGACAGCCAAGCGAAAACACATCTGACTTTTGCTTTGCCAATCTTTTATATCAATAGGGACAGACCCATGCTTGTATTACGCTTATATGATGTTTTTATTCATGCTTAAAACGTACAAGCATTGATCTATGATGAAAAATTCACTGTCTACACAAAGGTTGCAGGCAGTATGTGTATTAAAATGCTGTGGTTAGCTTCACACCACCAACCCAAGCATTATTACCATCTTTCAAGGCACCAACATGGTATACATATTGAACATTTGGACGAATTGTAAGCCAATTTGTCACATTCATGCCATAATAAAGTTCAGCATTATATTCGTTATTATACCCTGATAAATTCTTATGTATACGAGCAACGCCTAATGCAATTTCGTCTTTTGCTCTTGCATCAAATAGACCCACGTAACTTAAGCCAATATTTTGCATATTTGAAACTTGACCGTCATCACTGTTTCCTTGATCTTGATCAAAGAATGATGCACTTGCAAAAGCAGTTAAACCACGGCTTGAATCCCCTGCTTGCGCAGTGAATTGTTGTTTCGCTGAGATCCAAGCACCTTGTTTATGGTCAATCCTTTGACCGCTCGTATTTTGATCTACTGTACTATAATAATAACCTACACGATACTCACCGGGCAAAGCATGTACAGTGAGTTTTGGCTGCCATACCATTTCTACAGGAATTAATGCACCATTTGAGCCATCTGTACTTAAATTGAAGCCTTTACCACGCTTTAAATTTTCAGCATTGTGCTCAAATGCACCCACTTGGAAAAATAAGTCTTGTTGTAACTGATATTTAGCTCGAATCGCCCATTGGCTCACCGGCCAGTTATACCACTGATCACCAGCCCAGTTACCCACTTGGCCACCGCATAATGCAAGGTTTTGAAAATCACAGCTTGCACTATTAAACTCACTGGCTTCACCAAAACGTCCAACCTTAACATCTAACTTTTGATCAAAAAATTGCTTTTTAATCCATAAGTTTGTCAGACGCCATGTTTGCCCACGCCCATACACCTCTTGCACTTGGCTGATCTGATGTTGTAGCGCATCCGCTGAGCCAGTTAAGTTTTGGCCGTTACGATATGTGAGTGTTATTCCTGCTTGAGTATCTTGCCAACCTAATATTTTGTTTAAGTCTAAATCTGCACCTAAACTAAATTGGTCTGAATACTTTGTAGGATGACTAGAGGTATTTTTTGAATCTAAAACTGTTGCTAATTCACCTGTATAACCCAGTGAGAAGTCATAACCTTGTGCTTTAAGCGCTGTTCTTTGTCCGTTCCAATCGCCTAGCATGTAAGGACTATTGCGATCAAATGCAGTAGTTGCTTGAGCTTGTGATAATCCTGCAAATACAGCCACACATACGCCACACGCTAGTGTTAATTTTTTTGTTTTCAACGTTACACATCCTATGTTATTTGTTGATTTGTATAGCATACTATTTATTTTGTTACACTTGTAAACTATTTTGTTAAGCAATTGATTTCAAACAATTTAAATTTTCATTAAAACTCAAATCTATATTTTTTCAATCAACAACCCAATGAAACATTATAACTCATTGTTTTTACTTATCAAATATATAATAACAACGATAAAAACAAATAAAGTATTTACTCTATTTCACTGAGATATGCTAATATCATGCTCAATTTATAGGTCTAGCAAAAATTTTTTGTGATCAACTAATACATAATTAATGCTTCAAACCAACTCGAAGTAGACTTATGTTAGAGCCCATGAAATATGCGACCACAATATGATTATATGACAAATATTTAGGTTAACCTGCTGTGATAATGAGAGCACTTGAAGAACTGAACGTAAGCCGTGACACCATCAGCATTTATTTTGTAAATGCTGCACTCAAAGGTGTAAAAAAACTCGGAATGGATGCAGAAGCACTGCTATCACATGTCGGGATTGAAGCTGAGCTCCTTAAACAGCCTAAAGCCCGTATTTCTCCCGAGCAGTATACTCGATTTGTTAAAATGTTATGGATGGTCACCCAAGACGAACATGCAGGGTTCTCACCACAGCCCCGTAAACTCGGTACATTTGCCATTATGTGCCAACTGATTATTCACTCTAAAACCTTAGGTGAGGCACTAGAATTATCAAGCCAATTTTATCGTTTATTTGGTGATGATTGGTTTATCTCTGTCGAAAAAGATAAGCACGAAGCACGTTTTGTACCTACTATTCCTCAAAGCGATGATCCTGATCATTATATGACAGAAAGCATGCTCATGATTTGGCATGGTTTAGCTTGTTGGCTTATCGACCGCCGTATTCCACTCGAACGTGTTCATTTTAACTATTCACGCCCTGAACAAGCAGATGAATATGATGCTCTCTTTTTTGCCCCTGTCATTCAATTTGATATGCCAAGAACAGAAATTACGTTTGCTAGAGATTATTTAGATTTACCCATTCGCCAAAATATTGACACACTAGAAGAATTTTTAAAAGTTGGCCCAACTCAACTTTTGGTTAAATTTAAAAACACCAACTCACTGACCTCTCGTATTCGAGATGTGCTCAAAAGTCATATTGGTGAAGAAATGCCAACACTTAATGATGTGGCATCTATGCTGTATTTATCACCACAAACATTACGTCGTCGTTTGGCAGCAGAAGGACGCAGTTATCAAGGTGTAAAAGATGCTTTACGGCGTGATGCTGCCATTCATTTACTCTTACAACCTAAACTCACTTTAGAAGATGTTGCACAACAAGTTGGCTTTAGTGAAACCAGTACATTTCACCGTGCTTTTAAAAAATGGACGGGCGTTACTCCGGGACTCTACCGCCAATTACACGGTTCTATTTAACAATTGCCCAGTTCATATACTGGGCAATTTTTTACTAACAACGACAACCCTGTTGACTTTGATCGACCATTTCATCTGCTAATAACTGTTCTAAACTGTGTGTTTGTATGCCATACATTTCTTTTAGGCTTTGAATCTGTTTCATGATCTTCTCATCAGGTTGTTCACCCTGTTTTTTCTTAACAGCTAAAATCATTTTGTTTTTATTGGTATGACTTAATGCCACAAATTCAAACACTTTCGTTTCATATCCATATGCATTTAATAACAATGCTCTCATGGTATCTGTCAACATTTCTGCTTGCTGTCCTGCATGTACGCCATACTGTAACATCGGCTGTAATACATCTGGGCTTGATAATTGCGGTCTCAGCTCTTTATGGCAACAAGGTGCACATAAAATTAAGGATGCATTTAAACGTATACCACAGTGTATTGCAAAGTCTGTAGCTATATCACATGCATGCAATGCCACCATCACATCAAGACGTTTAGGCTGATAGGTTCGCACATCCCCTTCAAAAAAATCTAACCGCTGAAAATTATTTTTTTTGGCCACACTCTCACAAAACTGTACTAAATTTTCTCTAAGCTCGACCCCTGTCACATCGGGCGTCCAACCATTTTTCTGTAAATAATCATGCATTGCAAAAGTGAGATATCCCTTCCCCGAACCAAAATCAACAATATGCACCTCGTCTTTCAGTGACTTTTGCTCAGTCAGTGCTTGAGAAAATATTTCTATAAACTTGTTAATTTGTTTCCATTTTTTTGCCATTGTAGGTACCAATACACCTGCATGGTCCGTAATACCTAAATGATGTAAATAAGGTGATGTTTGCTCTATAGGACGTTGTTTTTCACGATTATGCTGTACTGTTGGTATTTTTTGTTGTGTGAGCTGTTGAGTGGTTATTAAATCTCTTTTCTTACCTCGTTTAAATTGTACCTGCTGTTTGATCTCCCATAAATTGGCTTGCTTAACATGTAAAAATAAATCTTCGAAAACACGTATAGCTTGTTCTATCGTATAATTTTTGGTGATATCTTGAGTTTTGTAGTGATATAACACCGAGATTTTTTGTTGTTGCAACTGTACTACTCGAAAAGTAATTTTCTCTAAATCAGTATCTGCACCTGTATATTGACTCAATACTAAACGATCAAACTGTCCATTTTCTAAACACTCACGCCATAATGCCATAAATAAAATGGCCTGTTCAGAAAGTAATGTACCTGTAGACATCATGTGATCCTTAAAATAATGACAATTTCACTGTAAAGTGGTTTACTTTTCAACGAAATTTGAATTAATATACAAATGTATTTTTTAATAAAGCGTGGATAATGAACCATATCGCAACCGTAGATTATGATTCAACAGAAGAAAGACTAAATGTACTCACTCATGGTATAGGTGCTGTAATCGCGTGTATTGCAAGCGCAATTTTACTGTATCAGCAACGTGAACTTGCAACAGGGTCGTGGCTCAGTTTATGGGTGTATTGCTTTGGTTTAATCTTCGTACTGAGTAGCTCGACGTTGTACCATTGGTCAAAAACTCCAAAACAACGACGTGTATACAAGAAACTTGATCATACCGCCATTTATTACTTGATTGCAGGAACATATACACCGCTCCTTTATATCAACATTCCCACCACTAAAGCACATTATATCTTGATTAGTCTGTGGGTGATTACAGCGATTGGGACTATTTTTAAAATTTTTTTCGCACATCGTTTTGGAAAAGTATCTTTAATTGCATATGTGAGCATGGGATGGTTTGCGATTTTAATGTTTAACGATATGCAAACTTACTTGAAACCTGAATGTCTTCAACTCTTAGTAATTGGTGGCATTGCCTACACTGTAGGTGCCATATTTTATGCGCTCAAACGTGTAAGATTCACACATGCGATTTGGCACGTTTTTGTACTGATTGGTGCAGGAGCCCACTTTTTAGCCATTGCTCAATATGGCATTACATAAGCTAAAAAATAAGGGCATATGATATGCCCTTATTTTTTTAAAATGTTGCTAATAATGAAAGAGAAATTTGCCGCATGATTATTTCAATTAAATGTAATGCTAAAAAAGCAACGATTGGAGATAAATCAATCATTCCCATATTGGGTAGAATTTTGCGAAATGGTGCCAATAAAGGTTCTGCCAACTCTTGAATCACTTCAATATATGGAGAACGAGATTGTGTAAACATCACGACCCAACTTAAAATAATTGTTGCAAAAATTAAGTAGCGACAAAACAAAATTACACTTTCTGTTACAGCCATAAACGTACCAAGCAACAGCCCAATCGCACTGCTGGCTAAATCGACGTATTTTTGGTCAAAAATTTCTATCCCTTTGCCAAAAGTACTATATCCCCATACTTTAAACAAAAAGAGTATAAGCAGTAATACTATAGCAGCGACATTAATGCGACCTTTTGCTAACGTAGGAAAAATTCGACTAAATATATCTACAAAGCGGGTTGATTTTAACGTGGCTAAAACAACAGGATTATATGGACTCACCATAGCCAGTTGCGTTAGAAACCTAAAAAACACCAACAAAATTGCAGCATTGACAATCACACTAAAAATTAGCGCACTACCTGCACCCATATAACTACCTCTAATTCGATGATTTGGTACGATCACTGAGTTCTTGTACTTGCATTTGGCTACTTTTTTGTGCTGCAGCTAACGCCGTTTGAATACCTTGTGATACCGACAATCGGTCAAAGACCTCTAAAGCTGCTCGAGTTTCATCTTGAGCAGAAATTAAATTTTTACGTAAATCTGTAGGTGATAAGCCACTACTAATGGCCATTTGTGCCGCACCTAAAGCTGTTTGCAATGTTAATGCAGTTGCTGATTTTTCATCTAGCCCTAAATTTCTTCCTGCACGAATCATACTTTCCATCAAATAAAAAAAGTATGCTGACCCAGAACCAGACACTGCAGAGACTGCATTTAAATCAGACTCTTGAGCAACCCATACCACCAAACCTGTGCTCGATACGACTTGCGTGGCCAAAGTACGATCGGCCTCCGAAATAAATGTATGTGCATACATGCCGTGTGCACCTGTTTGAATCTGTGCTGGTAAATTACTTATCACACGAATAATTCGATCATTTTTTAGCAATTTTGCTAACGTATCAAGATTTGTACAACGTTGTAACGACAAAATTAACTTATTGTTCAATTGATCAGCTAAAGTTGGTAAAACTTGGCAAAGCACGTCCCACTCTAATCCAAGAACGATAATATCAACATCTTGCACAGCATCGGTATAATCCATACTGACAACAACATGCTTTTCTTGTAATCGCTCATGTACATGCAATTCTGTATCAGCAACTTTAATTTGTTCTGGATTGAAACCTCGTGATAATAGCCCACCAATCAGTGCTTGTGCTAGACCACCACCTCCCAAAAAACCTACTTTGCAACCTAAAGTCATACTCATATCTTTTCGCCTGACACTCAATTTATTGTTGCACCAATACGGGTAACCAACCATTGGGCTCGCAAAATTTAGAGTTCGCAAGCCAAAACCCATGTGGGGTAAAGACGCCTAGAATAACATCATCTGATTGCAAAATTTGTACTCTGTGACGCAACCAAGGAAAAATTTCAGCCTGTTGAATAGCTTTTTTGAGTGGCCAGTGCCCTACTCGACCATATAAGTGTATTTTTTCCCCACCCACTCTTTGATGAAGTACCAGTTCTTGAGACAATAAGTGCCATGACAACCCCATTTTTGAGCTACTTTGTACTTCAAACATCCCACTGATGAGTTGAAATGGTACATTTTTAGCACATTGCATGGTTGTTTTCATTTCAATGCGATCATATTTTTTAGCCAAATATTCTGACGAAGACAATTGATACACATACTGACCAAACCGTACATACCAAAAAGGCTTACAAAATAAGGCCGCTTTTGCATCTATTCTCGCTTGAATGACCTCTTGTTGTAATCGCTGTACAAGTGCATAACTTGGGCGATACAATTGATCGGCTTTCAACCAAGATGAAAGCATTTGACGTTGTCGTGCAGCAGACAGTAACTGATATTTTTTTAAATCTAATCTATTGGCAATGACACATGCTTGTAAATCAATCGCAAGAATATCACTTAATATATCTTCTGCATCTTGCATCAACACTGTCGTTCTAGACACAGCGGATTGCATTTGTGGAAAACGCGACACTAACACAGGCCACAGTACAGATCTTGCCCATGCACGATCATAATATACGTTTAGATTTGTTGGGTCATTTATGTAAGGAAGATTGAGAGTCTTAACCCATTGACTGATTTTCTCACGAGATAAATCTAAAAGTGGGCGCCATATTGTTAAATTTTGACGCCAGTCAATAGGCTTCATGGCAGCCAAACCAGAAACGCCTGCACCAGAAAATAAATTCAGTAAGAGCGTTTCTGCTTGATCTTGTTCATGATGTGCAAGTACCAATATTTCATTGGCTTGAATACATTGCTGAAATGCCTCATAACGTGCATGACGTGCTTCAGCTTCAAGGTTTCCTTGCTGTACTGTGACACGCACACACACACACTCAATATCTCGTTGCGTACAATATTCATTGACTTGCTCTCCCCACAAAGCACTTTGGCTTTGTAATTGATGATCTACATAAATCACACGAATACGATGAGGGAAAAGACAATAAAATAGGTGAAGTAACAGCATAGAATCCATGCCGCCACTACACCCAATTAAAAAATGCTTTTGCGTAAAGACACTTTCTTCAACAGCTAAGATACCAGCCCTGGATTCTCGCTGCCAAACTTCATTAAACGTTGATAACGTGCTTCGCATCGTTCATCTGCATCCATCGTTTGTAATTCGGCCAAACTCTGTTGAATCACACTGCGTAGTCGCTCCATCACCACGTCAGCATGTAAATGTGCACCTTCGCCTTCATCAACGATATGCTCAACAATACCCATTTTTTTCAGTTTTTCTGCTGTTAGTGCTAAAGCTTCACTGGCCTGCTCTGCTTTATCTGCTGTTTTCCATAGGATAGACGCACAACCCTCAGGTGAAATCACAGAATAAATACTATGTGATAACATGATCACACGGTCAGCCACACCAATTCCTAATGCACCTCCAGAGCCACCTTCACCTAACACTGTTGCAATAACAGGAACTTTTAAGCGTGAAAGTTGTGCCAAACTGGTTGCAATTGCTTCGGCTTGACCACGTTCTTCTGCACCTACCCCAGGGTAAGCGCCCATCGTATCGATAAATGTAAGTACAGGTAAGTTAAAGCGTTCGGCCAAATCAAGTAAGCGTTGAGATTTACGATACCCTTCAGGATTACACATTCCAAAGTTATACTTTAAACGTTCGCGAGTTGAACGTCCACGATGTTGGCCGACCACCATTACAGGTTGCCCTTCAAAACGTGCAAGTCCACCCACCATTGCGCCATCATCACCAAACAACCGATCGCCGTGTAAGACATCAAAGTCATCAAAGAGCACATTGGCATAGTCCAAAAACTGTGGACGTTCAACATGGCGGGCAATTTGTACCGTTTTCCATGCTTTCATTTGTGCTGATTTATTTTTCATAGGTCGAATATTATCCTTAAATTAACTTATTGCGTTAATCAATAAATTTTTCCGACTGAATGATCAAATCAATGTTCCAATGCTTAAATTGCGCTTGCTCATCATGCAAATCAGCAATCAATAATGGCCATTGTTTCGCATCACCAGAAACAGTTAAGTGCCATTGTTGCTCATTCGCAACTGTTAATTCAATGGCAGGAAGCATCTGATCACTTCTGCTATGGTTTAATAAAACAGCTAAGCGAAGAAGTAAACATAAATACACCAAAGCAGGTGTTGCAACTTTTAAGATCTCATTTTTTAAATCTGCTTTAATTTTTCTACGATGATGTGCCACCAAATGCGATAAACAATTTTGATCAATCTGAGAAAATCCAGGAATATCTGAATGTTCTAACACATACGCACCATGACGATGATAACCACCATGACTAATGGCTAAACCAATTTCATGTAAATAAGCTGCTCGACGTAGTAAATCACTGTCTTCATTGGTTAATTTTAAAGATTCAGCCACGTCATCGAATAATTTTTGTGCTGTTTTAACGACACGCTCTGCTTGTTTAACATCTATTCCATAACGCCCAACGAGTGCTTGAACACTACGGTCACGAATATCTTCATGTTTAAATCGCCCGAGCAAATCATACATTACACCTTCTCTTAATGCCCCGTCTGAATACATCATCCGATCAATATCCATTACATTAAAAATGGCATAAAGAATGGCAAATCCTGCTGGCAAAACTGCTCGTCTATCGTCTTTTAAACCGTCAAAATCTAGCTCAGAAATATGTTTATATTTCAGCAACTTTTCTTTAAGCTTTTCGACCCCTGCTCGGGTAATGGTTTGTTGCTCATCGCTCCACCCCATATTAATAATTATTTGGCGACATGCTTTAATCGTACCGCTTGAGCCAACAACTGTTTCCCAACCCTCTTCTTTATATGCATTTGCAATGACTAATAATTCTTTGGTTGCCGCAGATACTGCTTTATTAAAGTTTTTGGCACTAATTTCGCCATCTGTGAAGAATTTATTGGTAAATGCAACACAGCCCATTTGCAGTGATTCGGTATAAATAGGCTCAAATTGTTCACCAATAATAAACTCTGTCGACCCCCCACCAATATCAACCACCAAACGGCGACCACCATTGGCCATGGTGTGAGAAACACCTAAATAAATAAGACGTGCCTCTTCTCGACCAGCAATAATTTCAATCGGTTTTGGTAAAATTTCTGCGGCTTTATCAATAAATTCTTGACCATTTTTTGCTTGACGTAATGCATTGGTTGCAACAATACGTAGACGACTGGCCTGTACAGAACTTAAACGACCAACAAAACGAGATAAACATGCAAGCCCTCGTTGCTGTGCAACTTCTGTTAAATTATTATTATCATCTAAACCTGCGGCAAGTTGAACTTTTTCTGACATGGATACTACTTTTTTTACTTCACCATGATCTAAGCGGGCAATCGCTAAATGAAAGCTATTAGAGCCCATGTCAATTGCGGCAAGTAATTCTTCATCGATTAAAAAGTCAGACATTGTGCAAAGCGCTCAAAATTAAATTTTCCTTAGAGTAATTCACATACCTTGAATTGAAAAGTGCTTTAGTTACAATGAACCGAAGTTTTTTCAATTTTCAACCGATTGTTGAATACAATGATACATATCGTAAACCTCTATTAGACAAATCCTTCACAGACAATTAAATTAAATTCACTTTACTATAATTCTTAAATCATTTGCCCTACCGTGTAGAGTTTAGCTAGACTAGCGCAAAAGATACCATTCTCATTTGGAGCAAACGCATGTCAAACATTGTTAATACAACTGATTCTCAATTTCAATCAGATGTACTTGAGTCGCAAACCCCTGTGCTTGTAGACTTCTGGGCGGGTTGGTGTGGTCCATGTAAAGCAATTGCACCTGTTTTAGAAGATCTTTCTCGCGAGTACGACGGTAAAGTAAAAATCGTTAAAGTAAATGTTACCTCGTGCGAAGAAACAGCTGTTAACTACAATATTCGTAATATTCCTGCTCTTTTACTGTTTAAAAATGGTGAAGTCGTTGCACAACAAGTTGGAGCATCTCCTCGCTCGAAACTTGTTTCATTTATTGACGAAAACATTTAATTTTTAATATTTCCGATCTAATCGTAAAATACGCTATAAATTAGCGTATTTTACCTACAATAAAATTGACAATTTCTCACACGTCACTTATATTTCAAGTCTAAGAAAAGCCAAGCACCACAGCCTGCTTTTTTTTAACAAGATACAACATACAAAATCGCCGTTCGGCACAGCAATTGAACTGTTTATTTCCACTTTCAAATAAACATACATCTGAGTTTATATTGTATAACAGACAGAAGCTTATCAATGCTTGCTGTATTCGACCGATTTTATACTTTTCTTCTTTTTGACCTTCAATGTTCTCATCTATACTGAACCACCTATGAATCTAACTGAACTCAAGAAAAAACCGATTGGCGAACTCATTAAAATTGCTGAGTTTATGGGCCTCGAGGGCATGGCACGTAACCGTAAACAAGATATTATCTTCGCGATCTTAAAGCGCCATGCCATGAATGGCGAAGAAATATTTGGAGATGGCGTACTAGAAATTCTTTCTGACGGCTTTGGTTTTTTACGCTCAGCTGCAGGCTCATACCTTGCAGGCCCAGATGATATTTATGTGAGCCCATCTCAAATCCGCCGTTTTAACTTACGTACAGGCGATAATATTGAAGGAACGATTCGTCCTCCAAAAGAAGGAGAGCGCTATTTTGCCTTACTCAAAGTCAATCAAATTAACTACGATACGCCTGAAAACTCTCGTAATAAAATTCTATTTGAAAACCTGACACCTTTATTTCCAACAGAACAGTTGGTCATGGAACTAGGTAACGGAAGCCGTGAAGATTTAACCTCACGTGTAGTCGACCTGATTGCTCCTATTGGTAAAGGGCAACGCTCAATCATTGTTGCTCCGCCTAAAGCGGGTAAAACAATGTTGCTACAAAATATTGCTCAATCTATCGTTCGCAACAACCCCGAAGTATTTTTAATCGTTCTTCTTATTGATGAACGACCAGAAGAAGTGACTGAAATGCAACGTAGTGTGCGTGGTGAAGTCATCGCATCTACTTTTGATGAATCTCCTGCTCGCCATGTGCAAGTTGCAGAAATGGTCATTGAAAAAGCAAAGCGTTTGGTTGAACACAAAAAAGATGTCGTGGTTCTACTCGATTCAATCACTCGGTTAGCACGTGCATATAATACCGTTGTACCTTCATCAGGAAAGGTACTTACAGGTGGTGTAGATGCACACGCCCTAGAAAGACCTAAACGCTTCTTTGGTGCAGCTCGAAATATTGAAGAAGGCGGTTCTTTAACCATTATCTCTACTGCGCTCATTGAAACAGGCAGTAAAATGGATGAAGTCATTTACGAAGAATTCAAAGGTACAGGTAACCAAGAAATTACCTTAGATCGCCGTATTTCAGAAAAACGTGTTTTCCCTGCGATGCACTTGAAAAAATCTGGTACACGCCGTGAAGAACGCTTAATGAGTGAAGATAATTTACGTAAAGTATGGATTCTACGCAAACTCCTCCATCCTATGGATGAACTTGCAGCAATGGAGTTCTTACTCGATCGCATGAAAGAAACCAAAACTAATGATGATTTCTTTGAACAAATGAAACGAAAGCAGTAATGATTTTGCCGAAGTCTTTATATATCAAAGGCTTCGGTTGACTTGTTTTACATAAAATAACAAAGCATTTTTTTTGAGAAATTCAATCGATTCACAGATTTTATTTTTCTGTAAAAAACTACCGTAATCTAAGTCACTTAGTGAATAATTAAACCAATATACTCTACAAAGTTGATTGTTATTTTCTGTTAAAAACGAGCTAAAAAGAATCGTTTTTTTTGTTTTTTTTTCATCTGCCTAGTAGTAATTCAATATGCTCAGTGATAGCATACACGCATACCAGTTAACCTGCTCCATGCGTTGTTACCTATCGAAAACGTATAGTGATAATAAAAGCTTAAACAGGTTAGCGTTGGTTTTTTTTTCTCAATTATATTATGAGAGTGATGCCATGTTATTCAAAAAATTCGCTATCGTAGCTGCTGTTGCTACAACTTTAGCTTTCGTTGGTTGTGCTAAAAAAGAAAGCGCGCCTGCTACTGCATCTGAAGCAACTGCTGCCGCTTCTCAAGCTGTAGCTGCTGCATCTGAAGCAACTGCTGTAGCTTCTCAAGCAACTGCTTCTGCTGCTTCTGCTGTAGCTGTAGCATCTGACGCTGCGCCTGCTGCTTCTCAAGCTGCTCACTAATCCGAAGTTATTTTCGATTTAGTAGAAAAAAGAGCCTAACGGCTCTTTTTTTATGGCTAAAATCTATATGAATCTTGTTTTATTCGACTTTGACCATACGCTAACACATCGTGATAGCTTTACATCTTTTCTTTCATACAGCCTTTCTAAAAAGCACTACTACATCAGCTTCATTCAAATCATGCATTATATTATTGCGTATAAATGCAAGCTTATTAATGATCAAATATTACGACAAAAAATCTGTAAAGTGGCTTACACTCAATATAATAAAGAGCAATTAATTCATATCGGTCAATCATTTGCTCATCATTATATTGATAGCATCATTTCTTCTCATGCCAAACAACGTCTTGAATGGCACAAATCACAAGGTGATCATATTGTTGTCGTTTCTTCATCTTTAGACGTATATCTTGAACCTTGGTGTCAAAAACAAGGGATTGATGTGATTTGTAATCGTTTAGTTGACAACGGTACACATTACACAGGTGCACTACTTCATGGTGATTGTGGCTATACAGAAAAAGCACGTAGAGTCAAACAGTCGTATCATTTATCTGATTATCTCAATATTTTTGCGTATGGTGATTCTAAAAATGATTTAGCAATGCTTGCACTTGCAGATCACAAATTTTATCGTTGGCAAAAACAATAAAGCCCTAAGCACAATGTAAATGTACTTAGGGCTTTTTACTTGAGCATGTATTTACACGCTCAAGTACTATTCATCTTCTTGTTCTGTGCCTACACGCTGTCTGAATTTTTGACCTGCTCTAAATGTGACCACGCGGCGGGCAGAGATTGGAATTTCTTCACCTGTTTTAGGGTTGCGGCCTGGGCGCTGACGCTTATCACGCAACTCAAAATTTCCAAAACCAGAAAGTTTGACGTGCTCGCCTTCAATAAGCACTTGACTGATTTCATCAAAAAATAATTCGACCATTTGCTTTGCTTCTCGACGATTTAACGCGGTAAGCTCACTCAAATGATCTGCCATTTCTGCTTTCGTTAATGCTGTCATGACGCCCTCAATATTGCCTGATATGTGCTTGCGAGCACGTTAATTATTTGATCCATACCTAATTTAATTTCAGCATCTTCTAAAGTACGTGATGGATGTTGCCATAACAATGCAAATGCTAATGAACGCTTACCTTCTTCAACACCTTGACCAGTATATACATCAAACAGCCATGTTGAATCGAGTAACTCACCACCCGTGTTTTTAATTAACTGCTGAATTTCTTTTACACTTATCTTATCATCAATTAAAAGTGCAATGTCACGTCTAATCGAAGGAAAACGTGATAATTCTGTAAAATTAGATACATAAGGTTGTAAAACAGCACTTTGATCCATCTCTGCAACCCACGTTACGCCTAAATCTAAATTTGACTCTAACGACGGATGTAAACGACCCAAATAACCAATCGATTGACCATTAAGTAAAATTTCTGCTGATTGACCAGGATGCAACCATGAACGCTCTGAACGTTCATATGTAACACTCACACGCCCAGCAGCTAAAATTTCCTCAATTTCACCTTTAAAATCAAAAAAATCCATATTGTGTGGTTTTTCATGCCATTGTTCTGGTGTACGTGCACCCACAGCAATTAGACCAAGTGTTGGAATTTGTTTTAATTCATCTAAATGACTTGCACCTTGATAATCAAAACGTAAGCCTAGCTCGAAAAATCGCACTCGGTTTTGTTGACGATTTAAATTATATTGCACACAAGGAATCAAACTAGATAATAGTGTGCTTCTCATGGCAGCCAAATCGCTAGAAATTGGATTTGCGAGCATCAATGGTTGTGCATTTGGATTTAGTTGTTTTTCCAATTTTGCATCGGCAAAGCTAAAGCTAATGGCTTCTTGATACCCTAACGTCACAATCGTTTGACGCAACTGTGTCAATTCAAATTGATCTTGGTATTTAGACAAATTAACATCTATTTTAGGTAATGCCACTTCAATATGATCATACCCATAAATACGTGCAACTTCCTCAATGAGATCTTGATAAATCACTAAGTCATAACGGTAAGATGGTGGGGTAACTCGCCAGCTTTGGTCAGATACAATGACTTTACAGCCTAGATTCGTTAACGCCTGACGAATAAAATCTTTTTCTACATCATAACCTAACAATCCATTGACTTGAGTATAGTGCAAATCAATCGGTTCACGCTTTGGTAAATGATCCGTTTTTTCCACCACAGTAATTGGGCCAAACTCTCCCCCTGCGATTTCTTGTATCAGTTGAGAAGCTCTCTGCATTGCTTGTAGTGGGAGTTCAAAATCAACCCCTCGCTCATAGCGCTGTGATGAGTCTGTGTGTAAACCAAAACGACGTGCCTGACCCGCAATTGCCAATGGGTTAAAAAAAGCACTTTCTAAAAAGATTGCTTGAGTATTTTCAGTCACACGTGAATGCAAACCACCCATAATACCTGCTAACGCCAGTGCTTTTTCTTCATCGGCAATTACCATGATATCTGATGACAATTTAACATTTTGCTCATTGAGTAAAACCAATTCTTCATCTGGGTACGCTTGACGAACCGTTATTTGACCTGAGATTTTATCAAGATCAAATGCATGCATGGGTTGGCCTAACTCAATTAACACGTAGTTAGTAATATCCACCAACAAACTATGAGTACGAATACCTGAACGTTGTAACCTTTGTACCATCCAATCTGGCGTAACTGCATTAAAATCAAGATGACGAACAACTCGACCTAAATAACGTGCAACACCATCAGTCGCCAATTCAATTGACTTTTCTTCATTAAGTGTAGAAGAAACGTCTTTGATCTCTGGGGTAGTCACAGCAAGTTGATTGATCACAGCCACTTCACGAGCAATACCTCGTAAACTAAAACAATCACCACGGTTAGGTGTAATTGAGATATCTAATACTTGATCATCTAAACTTAAATAATCACGGATATCCACACCAATTGGAGCATCTACTGGCAACTCAAGTAAGCCATCAATTTTATCTTCTAAATCAATCTCCGATGCACCACATAACATACCATGCGATGCCACACCACGGAGTTTCCCTTTTTTAATTTTGAAATCGCCCGGCAATACCGCACCAATTAAAGCAACAGGTACACGTAATCCGATACGGACATTAGGTGCGCCACATACTATTTGTAACGGTTCATCTTGCCCAACATTGACAGTCGTTACACGTAAACGATCTGCATCTGGATGTTGCTCTACCGTTAACACCTCACCGACAACCACACCTGAAAAAGGTTTTGCCACAGGGGAAATATCATCTATTTCTAATCCTAGCATGGTTAATTGATTGGCTAAATCTTCACTATTTACAGAAGGGTTAACCCACGTACGCAACCAATTTTCGCTAATTTTCATCGAATATAACCTTAAAAATTTTATTGACTTGATCAATAAACACATCTGCATCAATGCATTGTTTTATTTAAAATAAATTAAGCAAACTGACGTAAGAAACGTACGTCATTTTGGTAAAACATACGTAAATCATTAATGCCGTAACGAAGCATTGCAAAACGCTCTACCCCTAAACCAAAAGCAAAGCCCTTATATTTTTCAGGATCAATACCTGCCGATTGTAAAACACTTGGATGCACCATACCACAGCCTAAAACTTCAAGCCATTTACCACGTTCATCCATAATATCCACTTCAGCACTTGGTTCTGTAAATGGGAAATAAGACGGACGAAAACGTACTTTCAAATCTTTCTCAAAAAACTCATGAAGTAAATTAATTAATAAACCTTTTAGCTCTGCAAAGTTTGTATTTTCAGCCACGTAAAGGCCTTCAATTTGATGAAACATTGGAGAGTGTGTCTGGTCGGAGTCACAGCGATACACACGACCTGGACAAACAATTCGAATAGGAGGCGCAGATGTTTCCATGGTGCGAATTTGTACACCTGAAGTATGCGTACGTAGCAAATGTGTTGCATCGAAATAAAATGTATCATGCATAGCACGTGCAGGATGATGACCCGGAATATTTAATGCTTCAAAGTTGTGATAGTCATCTTCAACTTCTGGCCCCGTTGCAACCGTAAAACCTGCTTTGGTAAAAAATTGACAAATTCGCTCTTGTACTTGTGTCACAGGGTGAATGCTTCCGACCTGCTGTCCACGTCCGGGTAAAGTAATATCAATGGTTTCACTGGCCAGTTTTTGCTCAAGCGCTTGTTGTACTAAAATTTGCTGACGTTCAGTTAATGCATGTTGAATCGCTTCACGGACTGCATGAATTTTTGCCCCTTCAACTTTACGTTGTTCAGGATCCATTTTCCCTAAGGCTTTTGACTGTTCTGCAAGTTGACTTTTTTTACCTGTAAATTGTACACGTGCTTGGTCAAGTGCGTTTAAGTCGAGTGTTGCAGCAATTGCTGTCAGTGCTTCCGTGGTCAAGTTTTCCAATGACATAGTTAATCTCAAAGCATCTTTTCAATAAACATAAATTCTTTTTATTCTAACAGCTTTTATTTCATTTAATGTATTTTTAAACCTCGCTTACGTACAAACGAGTATTGTTTTTTGAGTATTTTTTGCATTTTTATGCATAAGTCGTGGCATTTTGCATCTTGTTCTTCTACAAAGAACAGCCATAAAAAAAGACCGTTCAATGACGGTCTTTTTTTGAATCTCTACACTTATGCAGCAAGCGCAGTTTTAGCTTTTTCAGCCAAAGCAGCAAATGCAACTGCATCATGCATAGCGATGTCAGCAAGTACACGGCGGTCTACAATCACTTGCGCTTTTTTCAAGCCAGCAATCATACGGCTGTAAGACAGACCGTTTAGACGAGCACCTGCGTTGATACGTGCAATCCACAATGCGCGGAATTGACGTTTCTTTTGACGACGGTCACGGTATGCATATTGACCCGCTTTAATTACTGCTTGGAACGCAACACGATAAACACGTGAACGAGCACCATAGTAACCTTTTGCACGAGCAAGAATTTTTTTATGACGACGATGCGCCACTACACCACGTTTTACACGAGCCATTTATAATCTCCTTAGATGTACGGGCACATACGACGAACTGAAGCAACGTCACTCACGTGAACCATTACACAGCCGCGTAATTGACGGATACGCTTAGCAGATTTTTTGGTCAAAATGTGGCGTTTAAACGCTTGTTTACGCTTGAAACCGTTTGCAGTCGCTTTGAAACGTTTAGCTGCACCACGGCGTGTTTTTAGCTTAGCCATAGTAATCTCTTTTGAGCACCTGTTCGGAATGTTTGCACCATTGCAATCACCCTGCAGGTAAGGAAGCGCACATTTTATAGTAAAATGACATAAAGTCAAAGAAAAACACACTGTTTATACAGCATATGATTTGACTCAAAAGCATCACATGCCCATATCTTTAATTATTCTCTTTAACCACTTATTTTATAAAAAATATGGTGTTTAATTCTTAAACACTGTAAAACAAACTATGACGTCAATCATTCAGTACTCTTATTTCAGTCAGGAGCACCTTTCCTTTAGCTCATTTAAAAAACTATATGAGGTTTTTTATGTTAGATTTGTCTAGCCCATTGATGGTCATTACCGACCTAGATGGTTCATTATTAGACCACCATAGTTATGATTGGCAACCTGCTCAAGCATGGTTAAATCAATTACACGCACATCAAATTCCTGTGGTTTTCTGTACAAGTAAAACAGCCCTAGAAGTACAAACGTTGCAGCGATCCATGCAATTGGAGCATTGGCCTTTCATTTGTGAAAATGGTGCAACCGTTTGCATCAATCAATCATTTCATATCATGGCAACCCACCCTCAACATGCCTTAAATTATGCTCAAATATGTCAAAAAGTAGCAGAGCTTAAGCAACAATATACCTATAGTTTTATCGGTTTTTCTGAAATGTCAGCACAAGATGTTCACCATTATACAGGCTTATCTTTATCACAAGCAGAACACGCCAAAGATCGAACAGGATCAGAGCCTTTATTATGGCAAGATAACGAACAACAGCGCATACATTTTATCAAGAGATTAAATACTTTGGGATTAGAGCTGATTCAGGGTGGGCGTTTTTGGCACGTAATTAATCAAGGTGCCAATAAAGCATTTGCTTTAGATTACTTACTGAAACATTACCCGCATCGTGATCAAAAAACATGGTGCACCATTGGACTAGGAGATGGTCCAAATGACATTCCACTTCTAGAATATACAAATTACGCTGTAGCCATTAAAAATCATCAGGGTCAACATGTTCAATTAAAAAAACAACAACAAGTTAAATATACAAATGCGTGTGGTCCAACAGGTTGGGCTGAAGGGTTAACTTTCTTTATTCAGCACAAAAACGTTTAAATAATAGAGGTATATTTATGTCAGATTTTTATCAAAATGGAATTGTTACAAATTTTCATAATTTAAGTCATCGATCTACCGACTCTTTAGAAGCAGAGTTATGTACATTTTCTGAAAAACGAAAAATGGGCTTAATTTTACCATCTTTATTTTCAGAACTTGAAGGACCTGCACTTAACCATATTATTGATGAAATTGCACATATTCCATATTTAGATGAGATTGTTATTGGACTTGATCGTGCCAATAGAGAACAGTTTTTGTATGCCAAAGCATTTTTTTCAAGGCTCCCTCAACGACATCGAATCTTATGGAATGATGGCCCTAGACTACAAGCCATTGATCAAAAATTACGAGGCTTAGGTTTATCTCCAAATGAAGCAGGTAAAGGACGTAATGTTTGGTTTTGTATGGGATATACCTTAGCCTCAGATCGTACCGACTGCGTTGCATTACACGATTGCGATATCGTGACTTATGAGCGTGGCATGTTAGCACGTCTACTCTACCCTGTAGCAAACCCACAGTTTCAATACACCTTCTGTAAAGGTTTTTATGCACGTGTTGCTAACAACAAACTCAATGGTCGCGTCTGTCGTTTATTGGTTGGGCCACTGTTACGTTCAATGCAAATGGTATATGGCCATTCTGAATATTTAGAATATTTAACCAGTTTCCGTTACGCTCTTTCAGGAGAGTTTGCTATGCGTACTCGTGTACTCAATGATTTGAAAATTCCAAGTGATTGGGGACTTGAAATGGGTATGTTGTCTGAAATTTATCGAAATTATAGTACACGTCGAAGTTGCCAAGTCGACATTTCAGATAATTATGAACACAAACATCAACCTTTAAGTGATGAAGATGGTACAGGTGGGCTTGCTCGCATGAGTACCGATATTATTGAATCTGTACTTAGAAAATTAGCCACGCTTGGCGTGAATATTACCAATGACTCCTTTCGAGTACTCAAAGCGACCTATTATCGTAATGCGTTAGATATGATTGAAATTTATAGTCATGATGCCAAGATGAATGGATTTGATTTTGATCAACATATGGAAGAGGTGGCTGTAGAGTTATTCGCTCAAACCATATTAGATGCAGGCCAAGAGTTTATCGCAAAGCCCAATGAACAACCATTTGTACCTAGTTGGAATCGTGTGGTTTCAGCCTTTCCACATATTTATGAAGACATCTATCATGCAGTAGAGCAAGATAACCTTGGCCTAGTGTAGTCAACTGTGATGGGTATTCATCTAATTTTAGAAAAAATTTTGGCTATGCTATATAAATAAAGTGTAATCTCACACATGGTCGTTAGAACTTAGGTTTATCTATAATGTCATGTCCTAAATGAATCTAATCCACCATACTCTATAACTATGATTTAGCTTATTTGTTTTTTATAAATGTTTGAATGGCCTCACTTGCGTTAAAAATACAATCTAGATGAGTACTTGATTTAATAATTTTACTGGTTAAATTTGTGTTTTTTGCTAATTTAGCAAAAGCTAGCATTTGATCTGCATCAAATAATTCATCATTTTCAGCAATAAGAATAGCTACAGGTAATACTATTTTTTTTAGCTGTTGCAATGGCTGATGTGGAGTCAATGCATTTGCCACATTTACACTATAATATTGAACAAAATCAGGTTTTAACTGAATAACTTCTTGAGGAAAATTCAATTTAACACCAACATGATTACCAAATACAAAACCGAAGCTGAAGGCATTGATAATAAATATCCATTTGTTTACTGAAGCAAATGGAGTTGAAGAGCTTATATGTAAATTGGTTGGCGTAAATGGACCAAATTCAGGAGCAAGTAGAATTAGACTATCAATTTTAACTGTAGGTATATATCTTGTAAGATAATTCAAAAGCATTCCTCCACCACTAGAATGCCCAAGCAAATGAATCCGTGCCTGAGGAAAAGAATGATTAAAGTACTGAACAACAATATCAACATCTTGCCAAATCTGCTTGGAACTTAAATTTTTTTCGTTTCTACATGAGCGTCCATGTCCTCGAATGTCTACAAGACAAACACACGTTTGTTCGTATTGGATTAATTGTTTTGCTAATATATCGTACCCTGCATCTGAATTAACACCTCCACCATGATAAACAATGATGATTTCTTCAATATCCAAAATGGGCTTATAAATACGTAGATATAACTCATCGAGATAATGTTCTAGAATATTTGTAGAGTGTTCTACAAAAAAATCATGCTTTTTTAAAGATTCTATAAATTTTGAAAAATCAATCAACTACGTACGCCCCCCAATTATTTTACTTTAACACCAATATTTTAACCCTAATTACGAATAAAAAATACAATTAAGTTTATGATTTATATACTATTATATAAATCATAAACTCTTCTTGACCATCTTGCATGACAAACAAGGGGATTTCGCTTAAAAAGCTAAGTACAAGTGACATAAAATAAATGCAATATAAATATTTGATTTTAAAATAAATTAATAAATAGGCTATATACCCAACAAGTATAAAACATTAACTTATTTCAACTCCTCAAATGAAATCTAAATTAAACAATAGCCTTAAAGTTTTTAAAATTTACCCGAACCCACCACAGCGACTTCATTAATTAAAACAAATCACCGTATAATAGCGCTCAATTCACTGTCAGTTCGTTTTTTCGCACTCACACTCACATACATTGATTCAAAATACGATGCACATCGTGTACGTAGAAATTAGGTGCCTGCATGGAAATTAAAGTTAACTTTCTTGACAACCTTCGACTTGAGGCAAAGTTTGACGACTTTACTGTCATCGCAGATCAACCCATTCGCTACAAGGGCGATGGTTCTGCACCTGGCCCATTTGATTATTTTTTGGCATCATCTGCGCTCTGTGCTGCGTATTTTGTCAAACTGTATTGTTCAACACGTGATATTCCTACCGAAAACATTCGATTATCACAAAATAATATTGTTGACCCAGAGAATCGTTATCAACAAATTTTTAAAATTCAAGTGGAATTACCACATGATATTTCAGCCAAAGACCGTCAAGGCATTTTGCGTTCAATTGAACGCTGCACAGTAAAGCGTGTCGTACAAACAGGCCCTGAGTTTATTATTGAAGAAGTCGATAATTTAGATGCAGATGCTCAAGCTTTACTCATCAAAAATACAGATCAAATCGCTCATACCTACATTGCAGGTAAAGATTTACCACTTGAAGAAACCATTGCCAATATGTCAGCGCTTTTAGCTGATCTCGGTATGAAAATTGAAATTGCATCTTGGAGAAATATTGTACCTCATGTGTGGTCATTGCATATTCGAGATGCACAATCTCCAATGTGTTTTACCAATGGTAAAGGCGCAACCAAAGAAAGTGCTTTAGCATCTGCACTCGGAGAATTTATTGAACGCCTCAACTGTAATTTCTTTTATAACGATCAATTTTGGGGACAAGACATCGCCCATGCAGACTTCGTTCACTACCCCAATGAACGCTGGTTTAAACCTGGGCCAAATGATGAACTACCTAACGAATTACTCGATGAGTATTGCTTAAGGATTTACAATCCTGATCAAGAATTATGTGGTTCACATTTATTCGATACTAATTCAGGCAATACAGAACGTGGTATTTGTGCCTTACCTTATACACGTCAATCAGATGGTGAAACCATTTATTTTCCATCAAACCTGATTGAAAACTTATTTTTAAGTAATGGTATGAGTGCAGGAAATACCTTAGCGGAAGCGCAAGTACAATGCTTATCTGAAATTTTTGAACGTGCAGTAAAACGTGAAATTTTAGAACAAGAGATCACTTTACCCGATGTTCCAACAGATGTTTTAGCCAAATACCCAAGCATTCTTTCAGGTATTCAAGCACTTGAAGAACAAGGTTTTCCTGTACTCGTTAAAGATGCCTCAATGGGTGGGAAATTCCCTGTCATGTGTGTCACTTTAATGAATCCACGAACAGGCGGTGTTTTTGCATCATTTGGTGCACACCCTAAACTTGAAGTGGCGCTTGAACGGAGTTTAACAGAGCTGTTACAAGGACGCAGTTTTGAAGGCCTTAATGATTTGCCTCAACCCACGTTTAGCAGCCATGCAGTCACTGAGCCTAATAACTTTGTCGAGCATTTTATTGATTCAACAGGGGTTGTATCTTGGCATTTTTTCAGTGCCAAATCTGATTTTGACTTTGTAGAATGGAACTTTTCTGAACAAGGTGAACATGCCACTGCTCAAGAAGCCAAAACTTTATTTTCAATTTTAGAAGATATGGGCAAAGAAGTGTATATGGCGGTCTACGATCAGCTTGGAGCTACTGCTTGCCGTATTTTAGTACCAAACTACTCTGAAGTGTATTTAGTGGAAGATCTCATTTGGGACAATACCAATAAAGCACTCCTGTTCCGTGAAGATATTTTAAATTTACATATACTCGATGATGATGCATTAACAGCTTTAGTTGAGCGTTTAGAAGAATCTGAGCTTGATGATTACACCGAAATTAAAACTTTAATTGGTATTGAGTTTGATGACAATACAGTCTGGGGGCAACTGACACTTTTAGAGCTAAAGTTATTGATTTATATCGCACTCAAGCAGTTTGAAGAAGCCAAAGACTTGGTCGAGGCATTCTTACAATACAACACAAATACGGTTGAACGTGGTTTATTTTACCAAGCCATGAATGTGGTGTTAGAAGTGATGCTCGATGATGAGTTAGAGCTTGAGGATTACTTATTTAACTTCCGTCGTATGTTTGGTCATGAGCGTATAGAGGCAGTCATTGGATCAATCAATGGTACGATTAAGTTTTTTGGCCTCACTCCAACCAATATGCAACTAGAAGGATTAGACCGTCACTTACGACTCATTGACAGTTATAAAAAACTGCATGCTGCTCGTGCTCGTGCATTTCAAAACCATCGTTAAAACAACACCACTCGATGATTAAAAACATCGAGTGGTGCTTTAACATTAAGTCGCCAAGACCGCATTTAACACCTCTTGTTCAAGTTGGGTAAATGCTGGGCTTTTTTGTCTTGGTCGTGGCAAGTCAACTGTAAATTGCGCTTCAATCTCACCCCGATTAAGTAAAATGATGCGATCTGCAAGTTGAACAGCTTCACTAACATCATGTGTGACTAAAATTGCGGTAAATCCTTGATCTAGCCATAAATTTTCAATCAATTGTTGCATATCTAAGCGTGTGAGTGCATCTAATGCACCAAGTGGTTCATCCAACAGCAATACCTTAGGGCGATGTAGTAAGGCACGTGCTAATGCAGCACGTTGGCGTTGACCACCAGACAGCTGTGCTGGCCATAATTGGCTTTTATCTTTCAAACCTACTTTTTCTAACAACGTAAAAGCCTGTACTTTTTGTGCTTTAGAACGCCCCAGATTCACATTATCAACCACACTACGCCAAGGTAATAGCCTTGGATCTTGAAACATGACTCTTACATCTGGCTGATGACTGGCCTGTTTACCATCTAATTGAATTTGACCTGAACTACTTTGCTCTAGATCTGCAATCAAACGAAGTAAGGTACTTTTACCACAGCCACTTCGCCCAACAATCGCGAGAAACTCTCCTGCTTGAATGTTTAAATCCAAATTTTCTAAAACAGTCACTTGACCATAATACTTGTGCAGATTTTTAATCTGAATTTCAACACCTTTTGATTCTGACGTCGGTAACACAGGTGTTGAACGTGTGAAAGCTTGTTGTTCCAAATGTGTTACATTTAAATTTGACATTCTTTCTCACTCCTATTTACGCTGATACCCAGCATGCCAGCGCAATAAATAACGTTCGAGATATTGCGCAAACACATCAGCCAATTTACCCAATAAGGCGTATAATAAAATACCGACCAAAACAATATCTGTTTGCAAAAATTCTCTGGCATTCATGGTCATATAACCAATACCCGCTTGTGCCGAAATAGTTTCTGCAACAATCAGAAGAACCCAAACTAAACCGAGTGAAAAACGTAGTCCAACTAAAATAGACGGCATCGCACCGGGTAAAATAATATCTTTATACAATTGCCAACGGCTCAAACCGTAGCTTTTTCCCATTTCAATGAGTTCTGGATCAACAGAACGAATGCCATGATACGTATTTAAATAAATTGGAAAAAATACACCTACAGCAACTAAAAATAATTTGGCAGATTCGTCTATACCAAACCATAAAATGACCAATGGAATTAGCGCCAATGCAGGAATATTACGTACCATTTGTATACTGGTATCGAAAAGTGTAGAGGCAATTTTTGAAGAGCCATTTAACAGCCCAAGAACAAAACCTAACCCACCTCCTACAAGTAACCCAAGCAAAGCTCGCCCTGCGCTGACTTTAACATTTTGCCAAAGCTCTCCACTGAGCAATAAATGCCAAAATGCCAACACGACCGCACTTGGAGCAGGTAGTATTTGTGCGCTCAACACACCATAAGACGATGCAACTTGCCACAGCACAATCAATATTATGGGTACAAGCCACGGCAAAAGGTATTTTACGGGTTGCCGTAACGCCCTTTTGATTTGACTCATGTTGCCACCTGCTTCGCTTTAGTGTTTTCCTCTGGTGTATAATTATTGGCAACAATTTCACCAAATGGCCCTGTCAAATGTGGTTGGGTGAGTTTTTGCTGTAACTTTAATGGCAATAATGGAAACACCAATTCTGCAAAACGAATCGACTCTTCTAAATGCGGATACCCTGAAAAAATGAAAGTATCTATTCCTAAATCGGCATACTCTTGAATACGTGCGGCAACAGTTTGCGCATCACCCACTAAAGCAGTACCCGCACCGCCCCGCACTAAACCAATACCCGCCCATAGATTTGGCGACACTTCTAAACGATCTTTACGACCACCATGCAGTGCAGCCATACGTTGTTGACCCACTGAATCCATTTGAGCAAACTTTTTTTGTGCAGCTTCTATGGTGGCATCATCTAAATACCCAATCAATTCATTGGCAGCTGCCCATGCTTGTTCATTGGTTTCACGAACAATCACATGTAATCGAATACCATAATTTAGCGTACGACCACGTGCTTGAGCTTTTTCACGCACCACAGCCAACTTTTCTTTGACTGCCGCAGGTGGTTCACCCCATGTTAAATAAGTATCTACTTGTTCAGCAGCTAAATCGGTAGCGACATCCGATGATCCACCAAACCACAATGGTGGATATGGTTTTTGAATAGGCGGATATAAAAGTTTGGCATCATCCACACTTAAACGTCGACCATGAAAAGTGAGTGATTCACCTGTGTGTGAACGCGTTAAAACTTCACGCCAAATGTGAACATATTCTTGTGCTGTTTCATAGCGAGTTGCATGATCTTCATACACTCCATCGCCTTTCAGCTCTTGTTCATCACCACCTGTCACTAAATTAAGTAATATACGACCACCCGATAAACGATCAAACGTTGCAGACATACGTGCTGCTAATGCAGGTGTAGTTACACCAGGGCGTAGCGCTACAAGAAATTTAAGTCGTGTTGTTGCATCAATTAAACTTGCAGCAACAATCCATGGATCTTCACATGAACGACCTGTCGGAATGAGTACCCCTTCATATCCTAAATGATCTGCTGCAACAGCGATTTGCTTCATATATGCATGATCAACTTGACGAGCACCTTTGCTTGTACCCAAATAACGACTGTCGCCATGTGTTGGAATAAACCAAAAAATTTTCATACCACCCTCGTAAATTTACTGTGATGCACCATTGAAAACAGCGTGCTGAACATCGATCTTTTGTGGAATTAATTGCTCTGTATAAAAGCGGTCTGCAATCTGTTGTTGCGCTTGTGTCACACTATCAGTCATGTTGTGAATGAGTGATGGTTTGTCACGCTTATCTAATACACGTTGTGCAATATTTTCATTTAAACCAATGGCTTGTGAATAAAGTTTAAGTGTTTCTTGTGGATGGTCAACAATCCAACGTGCAGCATCATTAGACACACTAATAAATTTTTTCACTTCTTCTGGATGTGCTTTTACAAAATCTGGACGACTAATTAAAAAATTATAAGTGGTTTCAAAGCTTGAACCATCTACAATTGAACGTGCTTTACCTTCGACTTCAGCAGCACTCAAAAACGGTTCCCAAATGACCCATGCATCTACCGATTTTTTATCAAATGCTGCACGTGCATCGGCAGGTGCTAACCAAATTGGTTGAATATCAGACCATTTCAAGTTGGCTTTTTGCAATACTCGCCCAAGTAAATCATGAGCACTAGATCCCTTTTGTACCGCAATACGTTTACCTTTTAATTGCTCAATGGTTTGAATATCACTGTCTTGAGGCACTAAAACCGATTGCCATTTAGGATGAATATTTTCATACCCCACATAGGTAATATTTTTATTGGCAGCTTGAGCAAATACAGGTGGCGTGTTCCCAACTGAACCAAAATCAATCGCACCTACAGAAAGTGCCTCAAGCATTTGTGGGCCTGCAGGAAATTCACGCCATTGTACTTGGGTGTTTGGAAATTGTTTTTTAAGTAATTCTTGTTCAGACTTTAAAACAATCGAACTCAAAGATGCTTTTTGAAAACCAATCGTCAATGTTTGAATATCTGTTGTGGCATTTGGTTCTGCTTTTTTTTCAGCACATGCAGTTAAACCGACACTCATCGTTGCTAAAGTAAGTGTCGCCCAAGATTTTAAATACGCCATATGTGACCTCAAAAAGTAATATCAAAAAAAAGTGCTGTTAGATTTATTTTTAGTCACATGTACATATACGAAAATGATGTAAAGCCCAAGACCCATGCTAAATTTTTTTGCTGATATTCCATGTGTTTACTCGTGAAACCAAAAGAGTTATTGATTGATTTATATACCGTATCTTTTGTGCATTTTTTATAAAAGTATATTTTTTAGAATTGTTTATGCCATAAAAATATAAAATAAATCTTGCTATGCTTATCTGATTAAAGACTAAATACCAAAAAACAAAAAACATCTATCTTATTGATATATAATATTTAATTAAAAAACCAGCTGAAAGAAAATTTCTATTTATGATTTTTACTCATATCTATTATCTAAGTTTAATATTTAATTTTCTATTTATTATATTTACCCAGCGAAATAAACTGCCCTCATCATGAACTAAATATCACTGTTTTCGACCATTTTAGTGGCTAATACCAAAAATAAATACAACCGCTCAGTACGCACAGTGCTGTTATATTACTTAAAACAAAGGCATTATTAGTTCTTTTTTCAATACCATAAATTTGCCCTAAGGTCATAAATAAGGTAGGCATTGGAAGCATCGCAATAATCACAGCAGTATGAATCATGGCATCATCAACCTTAGGAAGCATTGTAAATAACGTAAAAACCAATGCAGGCAAAATGAGGGTTTTAAATGACATTAAACAAATTGCTTGTCGATCTATTTGCCTTAAACGTAACTTGCTGAGTGTGCCTCCAATAACAAATAAAGCAAGTGGTGCAGATACTTTTCCTAACCATTCCAATGGCTCCATCAAAAATGAAGGTGGCTCATACTCAAAAATCGAGCATAGCAAACCGATTAAAATCGCTAAAACCAATGGGTTTCTAAAGATATGCTGTAGTGTTTTTTTAGATAAAATAGAAAATGGAGTAGAAGATGATTGACCTGAATCTGCTAAAAACAGCATTAAGCTGGTCAAAATAAAACTTTCAAACAAAATGGTCAGCGCCAAATAATGCATGACTTCTTGACCAATCAATAGCGGTAAAATTGCTGTACCGACCAATCCTGTATTTGAAGTGGCTGCGCCTAAAGATAGAATTAAAGCAGATGCAGAACGCTGTATAAACCAATGTTTAAAGCAATAATATGCCATAAAAAAAACAATTAAAGAGGATATGCCATATACAGAAAAATAAGAAGATATCCACAAATGATTAAATGTTCGATCTTGAGATAAAGCACACAACATAAATACAGGTAAAGACACCTTCATCACAAAAGTGCCTAAAACTTTGATTTGATCTAAGTGAATCAGCCTCATGCCAACACTGGCATACCCCATTAGGATCAGTATAAAAATGGGTAACATCATGCTCAGCAACACGTGGCACTCTCTAAATCAGTTTAGCTCGTTCTAAATGGTTTAAAAAAATCTTTTAAACCGTGGGGTTGGCATCGCATATATTGTGGAGAAATTCTCATTTCCGCACCCAAGGTTGCAGCTGCATGCCATGGCCAACGTGGGTTATATTGCATAACTCGTCCTAATGCAATAGCATCCGCTTGTTGTTGCTTCAAAATATCTTCAGCTTGTTGAGGTGCTGTAATTAACCCTACTGCAATTACAGGAATATGCACCGCTTCTTTAACACTTTGAGCAAAAGGTACTTGATAATTTTCTTTCACATCGATGACTTGGTGTTCATGTAAGCCACCGCTAGAGACATGAATGTATGCTGCACCTAATTGCTGTAATACTTGTGATACATATATTGTCGAGGCAGTATCCCAACTCTCTACTTGCATCCAATCTGTTGCAGAAACACGTACACCTATCGGGAAATGCGTTGGCACGACCTCTTTAATGGCTTGAAATGTTTCTAACAGCATACGCACACGATTTTCTAGTGAGCCACCATATTCATCTGTACGGTGATTAGACAAAGGTGATAAAAATTGATGCAATAAATACCCATGTGCTGCGTGTAATTCAATTAATGAAAAACCTGCTTCTACAGCACGTTGTGCAGCAGCGACAAAATCTTGTTGAATACTTTTAATTTCTTTAATACTCAACTCATGTGGTACAGCATCATCGGCAGAAAATGGAATCGGGCTAGGTGCAACCGTTTGCCAACCTAAAACATCATTTTTTGCAATTTGCCCACGGCCACGCCAAGGAAGTTCAGTCGATGCTTTTCTTCCTGCATGTGCTAGTTGAATGGCAAATGGCATTGGTGAAATTGCACGTATTTTATGCAGTAATGCTTTCATGCGTTCAGCTTGATCATCATTCCATAAGCCTAAATCTGCATAACTAATCCGCCCTGCAGGGTGAACGGCTGTCGCTTCTACAATACACAAACCTGCACCAGAAAGTGCATAACTTGCCCATTGTTGCTCATGCCAATAACTCAAACATCCTTCATCTACAGCCGAGTACTGACACATTGGGGCAATAATTATTTTATTGTCTAAAGTCAATGAATCGAACGCAATAGATTGAAATAACTCACTCATATACAACCTCTCTTCACACTAAGTTTGACTTAAAATGGTTTACTAATACTCAGTCCTGCACTCCAATTTCGCCCATCTGCAGGTTCAAAATATCGAGCATTGCCATCGTTTACAATCACAGAACCTATATAATGACGATCAAATAGGTTATCTACACGGGCATAGGTATTAAATGACCAATCTTTCACCTTATAGTTGTACCCTATATTTAATGCAGTCACGACATAACTTGGAGCTGAATCTGAGTTTCGATCATCCACATACATCCGATCTGTATAACGAAGATCTATGCCTGCATGAAACCCTGTTTCAGGTTGCCACTCAAGGCGAGTAAATGCCTGATTTTTTGCAACACCTGGAATATACGTTCCCCGATTAATTTGAGTTAAACTGCCTTTTGCAGGAATATCTGCATTGAATGTGGCATCTAAATAACTATAACTTGCACGTGCTGTTAATTCTTTCCATAACTTCTTATTCCAGCTCAGCTCAATGCCTTCACGTAACGTTTGATCTGCATTACGAAATGTAGCACGACCCTCTAAGCTACCTGCGGAAACAATGTCATTTTTTGTACGACTCTGAAAAGCTGCTAGAGTAAAAAAGCCCAGCATATTGTCTGTTTTCAAACCAATCTCATAGTTATCACTGCTTGATGCCAATAGATCAAAATTAAAACCAGACAAACGATCTGTACGATAAGCCATTTCTGTAAATGTCGGTGTTTCAAACCCTTTTGCATAACTTGTATAAGCCATCAAATTCGGCAAAATTTGCCAACTTATGGCAGCCGATGGCAATGCTTTATTGTATTTTGTTTGACCACTATCATTAGGATTGGTTAAAGTCACGTAATGATCTTTAGACTTGTAATGTACATTGCTATAACGTAATCCTGTATCTAGTCGCCATGTTGGCAAAAATTGCCAAGAGGCTTGCATATATGGATCAATATTCCATAACGTATTATTTTCATCACGGCGTAAATTTCCTGTAATTCCAAGCTGATTACCAATAAAGTTTTCATATCCCTTACGGCTTTCATTCATTGCATCAAGAGCAACCCCCACATTCAAGGTTGTATTAGGCAATAAATTTCGCCCAACCCAACGCATATCTGTACCGTAGTAATGACGATCAAAATCAATCACGCCACCTGCTTGTTTAGGATTGGTTTGGCTGGCTTTAGGAATAGATTGATACTGTGTAACTTGTCGCTGTCCAACATACCCCATCACTGAAATAGATTGATGATCTGTCAGTGGTTTATTCCACGTTGCGCCAGTTTGTAATTGTTCAACAGCTTTACGAGTATTAAAAGTATACGCGGAACTCACAGCTTGCTTCGCATTTTTCAACCAATCTTGGCGTGTTAAACCCATAGGGTCATCGGCATTAATTTTAGTATAGTTGGTGATCCAATTAATTTTACTGCCATCATCTAAACGCCACGTCAATTTTGCATTATTTTGTACTTTATTTGCTGCACTATGATCTCTAAAACCTTGGGTATCAAAATAAGAAGAGCTGATTACATACGCAGGCTGTGATGCTGTATTTGAACCACCTTGTAAAACCACATTCGATTGATGACTTGCATGACTTCCACCACTATAGTTCACTGTGACACTGTCTGGGCCTTTTCCTTCCTTTGTTGTGGTCAACAATGTACCTCCTGAAGAATTGCCATACAGCGATGAAAATGCCCCTGTCAATACTTCAACATGATCTAAACTGTTTAAATCAATATTAGATGTTTGACCTTGCCCATCAGGCATTGTGGCAGGAATACCATCCACATAAATACGAATTCCTCTCACACCAAAAGTAGAACGCGCACCAAACCCCCGCATAGAGAGCTGTAAATCCTGTGCATAATTTTGTCGATTATTTAATTGTAAACTCGGAACACCTTGCACAGCTTCGGTTAAATTCACCCCTAGACTATTGTTATAAGGCGCTGAATCAATGCGGTATACCGAGGCAGGTGTCGTTAAATAATTCGTATCTGTACGGGTAGCATCGACCACAATTGTGGCTAAATGTTCAACGCGTGGCGCGAGTGGATCTGCATATAGATGTTGTCCAATACAATAGGTCAATAACGCCAAAGTAAAGTTGTATCTTTTGTTGTGTAACAATGACATTATTTATTCCTAACTATGCTTTATTATGATTTCAATCACGACAAAGTATAGCAGGCATTGCACAGATAAATCAGTACCGATTCCCTCAAGAAAACGAAGCATGCTAAAATAACGCATCATATTTAAATGACCATTTCTACAATATGCCAGAGCTTCCTGAAGTTGAGACCACAAAAAATAGTTTATTACCACTATTGAACCAAAAAGTTATGGCCGTCACTGTCTATCAGCCTAAACTACGCTGGCCTATGCCATCAGACATAGAGCAACTGATTGGTCAACGACTCTCTTCGTTATCTCGACGTTCTAAATATATTTTTGCCGAATTTGAAACACACAGTATGCTATGGCATTTAGGAATGTCTGGTAGCTTTAGATTATGTGCACTAGATGAACCGCTACGCAAACATGATCATTTAGTCATTCAATTTGAAACCATCGAACTACGCTACCATGACCCAAGACGATTTGGCTGTATTTTATGGCTCAATGAAGATACCCAACAAAAACTCATTCAACCGTTAGGGCCTGAACCACTCAGTACAGCATTTAATGCCAAGTACCTTAAAGAAGCTTTACAACGTAAAAAAACACCAATTAAAGTGGCGATCATGGACAATCATGTTGTGGTGGGTGTTGGCAATATTTATGCCACAGAAAGTTTATTTAATATCGGCATTCATCCTGCCCAACCTGCAAATACACTCCAAGAAAAACATATTGAACAACTCACTTTAGAAATTAAACGTATTTTGGCTCAAGCAATACAACTTGGGGGCTCAACCTTACGAGACTATACCAATGCCGTGGGTGAAAATGGATATTTTCAACAAACCTTATTGGCTTACGGACGTGCAGGTGAAATGTGTGTGAATTGTGAAACCACACTAGAAAATATTAAACTTGGACAACGTGCAAGCGTATTTTGTCCACAATGCCAACCCTTAAAGGTCTAAACTACTTATGAGTACTGCCATTGTTCGTCATATTTTAGTCAAGGATATTACTCTTGCTCAACAACTGAAAAAAAAACTTGCAGATGGTGCAGATTTTGCAAAATTGGCCAAACAACACTCGACCTGTAATTCAGCAAAGCGCGGTGGTGAATTGGGTGAAATAAAAAAAGGACAACTCGTTGCCGTCATTGATAAATTGGTTTTTTCTGCCCCTGAAAAAACCATTCAAGGGCCTGTTAAAAGTAAATTTGGCTATCATTTAGTTGAAGTGAAATTTCGTATGTCTCACTTTTAACCCTTTTAATTACATTAGAGCGTGTCCTCATTTCATTTAATCAAACCAGTTCATCACTTTATGATGAAAATTCATGTCTAAATAGCAGATAAATCGTTTAATTTATGGTCACTACTCTTGCTGAGCAGCTATATTTCAATGGTAAAAAACCATTTTTTGAGCTATTTTCCAAATGAGGACACGCCCCTAGCTATTAACATTTATTTTCTTGGCAAATGATGTCAAATATTGCTTTCATTTCGGCCTCTTTTTGCACTTGAAACTTACCATATGTCGAAAAGTGCAAATGCTTATAGATCATTGGAAATGGTTGATGAAATACTTTCAGTACAGAACTTGTGACAACAACTGCATCATTTAACCATGCAAACATAGTTGTTTTTTTCAATAACCTAAACACAGTATCTGATATAAAAACAGCTTTCTTCTGCTGAGAAAAGATTGCTTGTTTAATGTAATCGAGATGATGATCATTTAAATCAGCCAATGTTAAAACATTTCTTCCTGTTGTTGGCACATGCAATACCTCAATAAAAGAAATTTTATCTGCATACTTTGCAGATATTCCAATTTTAGCAAATTCTTTGTGATACTTCCGACCACTCCCTTTGTAACTGTCCAATAAAAATGGATGATGTAAACCATATCTTTTCCAAAATAAAACGGCATCTTGATGATATTCAATGAGCTTAGGGAAAATTAACTGGTTCTCTATATCACTGGCATAATTTGCATCGAGACCAATAAATAAAAACTCTGCTGCAATTGGACAACAGCCCTGATATGGTTTTTCACTAAACACTTGATGAAGCTGTTTATTTGGATGGGGAGCATACATCATTAAATCACTTTTAAGTATTTACCTTAAAATTAGCACAGTTATAACTAACTATTCCACTTTATATCAAACAAAAAAAGCCACCCATTCGGGTGGCTTTTCAAGAAGTTAATTATGCATCTTTACGTTTTAATTCATCACGAATTTCACGAAGTAACTGAATATCTTCTGGGGTTGGTGCAGGTTTTGCAGGTGCTTCTTCTTCTTTACGACGCATTTTATTAATTAAGCGCACCATCATAAATACTACAAATGCCAAAATAATAAAATTCAGGAAGATAGTAATAAAATTACCATACGTTAAAACATTAATACCCGCTTTTTGTAAATCTGCTAAAGATTGCAAATTATTTGGATTACGCCCTAACACAAAAAATTTCTGAGTAAAGTCAACGCCACCGCCTGTAATCAAGCTAATAATTGGCATAAAAATATCTTTTACTAAAGAATCGACAATTTTTCCGAAAGCACCACCAATGATCACACCAATTGCAAGATCAATCATATTACCCTTGATTGCAAACTCACGAAATTCCTTCACGATACTCATATTAATCTCCGCTATTATTATCAGTTAGACAGGATCAGTCCATTTATTAAAAATTATTTACTGACACTAATTAAACCATGTTTATCTGACAAACAAAAAAAATCAATACATGAAATATACAAATATGAAGATAAAAAAGCCATCTTAAAGATGGCTTTTTCAAATGCGAGAATATGGTACTTACTTATTTACCACGATTACGCTTACGATCATTTTCAGTTAAATATCTTTTACGAACACGAATCGATTTTGGTGTTACTTCAACAAGCTCGTCATCTTCGATGAACTCAAGCGCTTGCTCAAGGGTCATACGAATTGCAGGCGTTAACGTTAATGCTTCATCTGTACCAGATGCACGCATGTTCGTTAATTGCTTCGCTTTAGTTGGGTTGACTGTCATGTCGTCTGAACGAGAGTTAATACCCACAATCATCCCTTCGTACACTTCAAGCTGTGGTTCTGCAAATAAACGACCACGGTCTTGTAGAGTAAACAAAGCAAACGCTAAACATGTACCGTTAACCATCGATACAAGTACACCATTTTGACGCTTCGCAACTGCACCTTGCTTTGCAGGGCCATAATGCGAGAAGCTTGATGTCATGATGCCTGAACCAGAAGTAATGGTTAGGAATTCAGAGCGGAAACCTATTAAGCCACGAGAAGGAACAGTCGCTTCAATACGCATACGACCTTTACCGTCAAGCTCCATGTTGGTCATTTCGCCTTTACGGTTGCCCATTTGCTCCATGATTGCGCCTTGATGTTGTTCTTCAACATCAAACGTTACATTTTCATATGGCTCTTCAATTTTACCATCAACTTCTTTCATGATCACTTCAGGACGAGATACACCCATCTCAAAGCCTTCACGGCGCATGTTTTCGATTAATACAGATAAATGAAGCTCACCACGACCTGATACTTTGAAACGGTCTGGACTGTCTGTATCTTCAACACGTAAAGCCACGTTATGAATCAATTCACGATCTAAACGCTCACGAATGTTACGCGAAGTAACAAATTTACCTTCACGACCAGCAAATGGTGAGTTGTTTACTTGGAATGTCATCGATACTGTTGGTTCATCAACAGACAATGGCGGTAATGCTTCCACATTTTTCGGATCACAAATCGTATCAGAGATGTTTAATGCATCAATACCTGTAATACATACGATATCACCTGCGCCTGCAGATTCCACATCTACACGCTCTAGGCCGTGATAACCCATGATTTTTAAGATACGACCGTTACGGGTTTTACCTTCTTTATCAATCACAGTCACTTGAGTATTTAATTTCACTGAACCACGCTGAATACGGCCAACACCAATTACACCAACAAAACTGTTATAGTCAAGTGATGAAATTTGCATTTGGAATGGACCATCAGCATCTACTTTTGGTGGTTCAACAATATCAACAATCGTTTCAAACAACGGAGTCATGTCTGGAGCAAGGTTATCCACTTCACGACCAGCAATACCGTTTAAACCAGATGCGTATACGATTGGAAAGTCAAGCTGTTCATCGTTTGCACCAAGGTTATCAAATAGATCAAATACTTGATCCATTACCCAATCAGGACGTGCGCCCGGACGGTCAACTTTGTTTAATACAACAATTGGTTTTAAACCACGAGCAAACGCCTTAGACGTTACAAAACGTGTTTGTGGCATTGGGCCATCTTGTGAATCGACAAGAAGTAGTACACAGTCAACCATAGACATTACACGTTCAACTTCACCACCGAAGTCTGCGTGTCCTGGGGTATCTACAATGTTAATGCGATACGTAGTGTCTGTACGCTTGTCTAACCAAGTAATAGACGTGTTTTTAGCAAGAATGGTAATACCACGCTCACTCTCAAGCGCATTCGAGTCCATGACACGCTCAATCTCGCCTGCACGATCACCTAAAGCACCTGATTGTTGAAGAAGTTTATCAACCAAAGTTGTTTTACCATGGTCGACGTGCGCAATAATTGCAATATTACGGAGATTTTTAATATCTGATGACATGAATTTCGATACGCCTAAAATTTGAGGGCAAATTATACAAAAAAACACTACCATTGAGTAGTGACATTTAATTGACAATCACACTTTTTTCGGTTCAATCACATGTTTTATTTTGTAAAGACATGTAAGTCGATTAGAATAACGACTCCCAAACTATACCACACTTTTCTATGTCTGACCCACTATCATCTCATAAAGAGCATTCGTCGGAGTTAATTATTCATCTTGATGAGCGCCCAAAAGCATCTGTGACATTACTTGCAGCGTTACAGCACTTATTTGCGATTCTTGTACCGATCTTAACCCCAGGTCTTTTAATTTGTGGCGCACTAAAAGTGCCTGCACATGAAACCACCATGATTTTATCGATGTCTTTGGTGATTTCAGGAATTGCCACTTTTTTACAATGCAAAAAAGTCGGCCCTTTGGGTGCAGGATTACTGATTGTTCAGGGTACAAGTTTTAACTTTATTGGTCCAATTATGGCCATTGGTAGCTTAATAATTGCCAATGGAACACCTTACCAACACGTTATGGCAGCCATTTTTGGTGTGGTCATTGCAGGTGCCTTTATTGAAATGGGCGTGTCACAAATTCTACCATGGATTAAAAAACTGATTACACCACTTGTGACGGGGGTTGTCGTTTTATTAATTGGTCTGACTTTAGTGAAGGAAGGTTTGATTAGTATGGGTGGTGGTTATGGTGCAATGGCAGATGGATCTTTTGCCAATGGTGATAATCTACTCATGTCATGCTTTGTATTAACACTAATTATTTTACTTAACCGTACACGTATTATTTGGCTCAAGAGTGCATCATTATTTATTGCTCTTATCGCAGGTTACATTTTAGCAGGTCTACTTGGCCATTTAAACTTTGATAGTTTTTATAACGCACCCACGTTTCAAGTGCCATCCCCTTTGCATTTTGGCATATCTTTCGATTGGTCTTTGTTTATTCCTTTAGCTTTTATTTATTTAGTCACCTCTTTAGAGGCAATTGGTGATATTACCGCAACAAGTAAAGTCTCTCAGCAACCTGTAAGCGGTCCTGTTTGGATGCAGCGCATTAAAGGTGGTGTATTAGTTAATGGGGTTAACTCATTTATTGCAGGTATTTTTAATACTTTTCCAAGCTCTGTATTTGCGCAAAATAATGGTGTGATTCAAATTACAGGTGTGGCTAGTCGTTATGTTGGTCTTTTTATTGCTGCAATGTTAGTGATTTTAGGCTTATTTCCTAAAATTGCAGGCATTATTCAAGCCGTACCACAGGCTGTATTGGGTGGTGCAGTCATTGTAATGTTTGGTGCAGTGGCAGCTTCAGGAATTAATATTTTAGCCAGTATTAAACTTGACCGCAGAGCACTGCTAATTATTGCCGTTGCTTTAGCTTTAGGTTTAGGCATTTCTCAAGTACCTGACTTTTTAAAACATATGCCTGAGCTCATGCGCAATATTTTTAGCTCTGGGGTAGCCACAGGTGGTATAGCTGCACTTATTTTAAATATTGTCTTGCCTGAAAATAACGAATAAAGTACCCTGCTTTGCCCAATTGCCAATGCATTGGACAACCTATTGTTGTATAGATATGAGAGTAAATTATGGATCCACGCAGTGAGGTCATCTTACGCCAAAAAGCGTACTTAAAAGGAAAAATTCTTTTTATTAATGCACCTAGTGACCCCTTACTCTCACATTTAGATGACCACATTGACGCCAGTATTTGGACATGGAATTTTACAGACCATCAACAATATCATCCTGAATACAATACGCATTTTGGTACCACTATTCCCACACAACATTACGATCAAGTGGTGATTTTTGTCCCAAAATCTAAAGAGTTGTTAAGTTACGTATTCCATCAAGTTGCAAGCCACCTCCCACAAGGTAGTCAAATTTTTTTAGTGGGTGAAAAAAAAATTGGTATTGAACGCGCTGCAAAACAACTAAAATACTATGGTCAAACATTAAAATTAGATAGTGCTCGACACTGCCAACTATGGCTTACACAACTCGACACCATTGTAGAAAAAAAACCCCTTCAAGATTGGGTAAAGACTTATCAAATCCCCACCGCAAAGACCACTTTACACATTTGTGCTTTACCGGGTGTTTTTAGTCAAAACCGCTTAGACATCGGAACAGCCGTATTACTTCCTCAACTCAACCATATTCGTACAGGACGTATTGCAGATTTTGGCTGTGGTGCAGGTGTAATTGCGTGTTACTTAGCAAAACAAAATGCCAAAAATAAAATTTATGCCTTAGATGTAGATGCATTTGCACTTGAATCCACCAAAATGACCTTTGAAGCCAATCAACTCACCTCACAACTTGAGTGTTGTGCTGTTCAAGGAATTGCTGATGCGCCTGATCGCTTAGATGCCATTGTGAGTAATCCACCATTTCATCAAGGGGTGAATACTCATTATGCTGTTAGTGAAACTTTGTGTCGTGACGCCAAACTACATCTTAAAACGACAGGTGAATTGTGGTTAGTGGCTAACCGCTTCTTAAACTACCCTCCAATTATTGAACAATCTTTTGGGAAATGTACGGTAAAAACCGATGAAAATGGTTTTAAAGTGCTATATGCCCATGCTTAAAAGCAAGACATAAGGAATTTAAATGAGCGAAAATCAACCCACCCATTTAAAACGCCAATTGGGTGCTAGACATCTCAATATGATTGCGATCGGTGGATCTATTGGTACGGGGCTCTTTCTTGCATCTGGTTCGACCATTGCCAATGCAGGACCAGGGGGTGCATTACTTGCCTACACACTGATTGGCGTCATGATCTACTTTCTCATGACAAGCCTTGGTGAGCTTGCAACACATAACCCGACATCGGGTGCATTTTTCACCTATGGTAACAAATACGTAGATAAAGGCTTTGGTTTTGCACTCGGTTGGAACTATTGGTATAACTGGGCCATTACGGTTGCATTTGAGTTGGTTGCTGTACAGTTTATTATGAAGTTTTGGTTTCCAGAGATTGCAGGTTTTTGGTGGAGTTTAGCATTTATTGGTATTATTTTTTCCATTAATGCGATGACTGTGAAAGGATTTGGGGAAAGTGAATTTGTATTTTCTTTGATTAAAGTCATTGCCATTATTGCTTTCATTATTTTAGGTTTATTTATGATTGGTAAAATCATGTTTAGTGAACCTAGTGCAGTATTTGCAAATTGGCAGTATAAAGATGCGCCATTTGTTGGTGGCTTACAAGCCATGATTGGTGTTGCAATGATTGCAGGTTTTTCCTTTCAAGGCACTGAAATGGTCGGAGTTGCCGCAGGCGAATCGAAATCCCCTGAAAAAACCATTCCTTTAGCCATTAAGCAAATTTTTTGGCGTATTTTATTATTTTATATTTTTTGTATTTTTATTATTGCGACTTTAATTCACTATGATGACCCGTTACTGCTTCAAGCTGCAAATGACAATAACGTTGCGTTATCGCCATTTACACTCTTATATGAAAAAGCAGGGCTTGCATTTGCTGCAGGATTAATGAATGCCGTGATTTTAACAGCTGTTCTTTCAGCTGGAAATTCAGGATTATATTCATCTACACGTATGTTATGGAATATGGCAAAATCAGGAAGTGCACCTAAAGCCTTTGCTCGACTTGATGCACGTGGTGTTCCTATGAATGCCTTATATGCAACAACTGTTGTTGCTGCTTTATGCTTGCTCACTTATTTTTTTAGTGAAAAAGAAGTCTATTTCTGGTTACTCAATATGTCTGGTATGTGTGGATTTATTGTTTGGTTAGGCATTGCTGTGTGTCACTACCGTTTTCGTAAAGGTTACATCACACAAGGATACAAACTACAAGACTTATCTTACCGCGCTAAATTATTTCCATTAGGCCCTTTATTTGCTTTTGCTTTGTGTTTAATGATTACGCTTGGCCAAAACTATCAAGCTTTTATTGGCCATCAAATTGACTGGAAAGGGATTGTTGCCACATACATTACTATCCCTGTATTTTTAGCCATTTGGTTAGGTTATAAATTCAAATACAAGACTAAAATGGTCTCTTATACAGACATGGATGTCAAACCCATGACAAAAGACACCATGGACTAATGCTTGATCCACATTTGTTTTACTGTACAATGTATAAGCAATAAAATATATACTTTACAATAAATCAATGTATTGTATATGACTAAAAGTCTAGCTCAAGCTAGGCTTTTTTCTTTCAGTAAAGGATATTTAGCATGAAGCTAAAAGCACACACTAAAGTACGAAACCCTGTTGCGCGTTCGCCTTTATTACATAAAGGTGGGTTACACCACAGCGAAGACATTCAAACAGTCCACCGTAAGAATCGCAAGCAATCAAAATTATCACTTAAACGTATGGACTGGAATCAATAACCCATCAGGAGATATCGCATGTATATCCATTTAAAAGCAAAAAAAAGCCTGATCTTCAATCAGGCTTTTTTTTATGCACAATTTACAGTGTCAAATTACTCAGGAATACGTAGAACTTGGCCTGGGTAAATTGAATTTACATCTTTTAGTAGCGGTTTATTCGCTTCAAAAATCGTATTGTATTTGTTTGCATCATCATAAAATTGTTTAGAAATTTTTGACAGTGTATCGCCAGACTGTACTGTATAAAACTGGCTTGGACTTTCTTGTTCTGCCGTTTCTACAACTGTCATTTGATCATCGACCTGTGCAACATGTGCAACATTTCCTGCCGCTAAAATGACTTTTTCTTTATCTGCTTGGCTTTGTGCCTGACCATGAATCACAGCAGTATCTGTATCACTGTTATAATTTACAGATAAACTGGTGATTGCCAAACCTAAACCTTGAATATGCGATAGTAATTGATTTGCAATTTCCTGAGCAGTAGGTTCTGTTGGTGCAGGTGTAGGTGTAGACGCTGTTGGCTCAGATGTGGTTGGTTGAGACTGCTCTTTTTTACCTTGTAGCTTATCACCAATTCCTTTTACAAAATCAAAAATACCCATGTAAATTTACTCCGTTATTAAAATGATGTTGTTGTCTTAACCATTTTTACTATAACAAATTTTTTTGATTTTTCTTTTACATTACTCAACAATACGTAAAATTATGTAAGCAGTTCGACATAAAAAACGACCTGCTATTGAGCAGATCGTTTTTTATATCATTGCCTACAACATGCGTCAGACTATTTCTTGGCAGATGCACCTGCATAGTCTAATAATACATTTGCAGCTTCATCTACAAATGCTTTGTCTTCTGGCAATAAAGGACGCTTACTGGCTTTCATTTTTGCTCGAGATTCCGCTTGTGCATCAAGTGCAGCTTGGTAGCTTTCCCAATTGGTATATGGCTTTAAATTCGTAAGCTCACGGCGTTTATTTTCAGCCTCAAGCGTACGTTGTTCCATCGTATCAATTTCAGCACGGCGTTCTGTTAGACTCAATACCACTTTCTTTTGATCATCTTCTTTCTTTAGAAGTTTAGTCCGTGCTTCTAAATAATTAAACTGTGGATCTTTTGCTACACGTTGTGCAGAAAGGTTTTCCAACTGTGGCATGTATCCTGCCAAATCACCCTCTCGTTTAAAGGGTGCTGTCGGAATAGTATCCCATTTCAATGCATTTTTAGCTTTGCGTTCACCAAATTCATCGTTGTAAATATCAACCAATTTAATGTCTGGGACAACCCCTTTATTTTGAGTACTCCCCCCCGTAATACGATAAAATTTACGTTGCGTTAGTGTGGCTTGACCATATGCCAAGCTATCGAGCTGTACTTGTGCAGTTCCCTTTCCTAACGTGGTACTCCCAATAATAATTCCTCTACCATAATCTTGAATGGCTGCTGAGTAAATTTCACTTGCAGATGCAGATGCAAGATTAATCAAGACCGCCAAAGGCCCAGCGTAGAGCTGATCACCACTGTCGTTATCTTGGAAAATATTAACAGTACCATTACCGTCACGAATTTGTACCACAGGCCCAGATTTAATCACTTGACCAATCATTCGTGCAACTTCTTCTAACGAACCACCGGGATTATTACGTAAATCAACAATAATGCCATCTACACGCTGTGCTTGCAGTGTTTGTAACGCTTTTGCAGTATCTTGTGCCACTGAGCGGTAATCAGCCCCATCACGACGTGCACGATAATTTAAGTAAAAAGATGGAATTTCAAGCACACCAAAAGTATGTGTTTTACCGTCGCGCACAATATCTATTGTACGTGTACGCACCCCTTCATCTTCTTCTTTAATTACACCACGCACCAACGTAACGTTACGTGCTTGGTTCATAGACATACCTGCACCTAACAGACGTACAGTAACTTTTGTTCCTCGTTTACCACGAATCAAGCCAACAATTTCTTGACTGCTCCACCCCACGACATCTTCCATTTTTTTGCCGTCTTGGGCCACACCAATAATACGATCACCTGAATGCACTTGCCCAGACTTACTTGCAGGGCCACCTTCAACAATGGTTTCTATACGAGTGTAATCTTCATTACGACGTTCAGGGCGAATAGAAACCCCAATGCCTTCTAGCTCCAATGTCGTTTGACGATTCAACTCCATCGCATCTATAGGTGGAAAGTAGTTACTGTGAGGATCGTAAGTCAATGTCATGGCATTGAGTATTTTTTCTAAAACATCATCACTTTTCAAACGACCAATACGTTCAAGTTTACGTTTATAACGCTTGGTTAAGGTTTGTGCAGGTGTTAAATTTTCAGATTCTGTTAAATCTTGACCATTGGCCAAACTTGGATCGGCTTTTACCACAGCTTGTTTGGCAAGATCTTCTTGTTTAGTAATGGTTAAATTAATCAGTTGTGATACTAACACTTTATGCCAATATTCTTTTTGCTCCGCAGTCGTTGCAAAATAGGCTGCTTTTTCACGATCTGTGTCTAAATACACACCTTTTTGTTCAAGATCTTGCGTTTTTTTCAGCTCAGCAAGCATGTAGTTATAATATGTGTTTAAACGCTCTCTGTACTGCGCATGTATTTGATAAGCTGCAGACAAATCACCTGTTTTTAATCCTGCGCCTAACATATCACCATAATTTTTTTTATAGCTTTCTACTTCTGAGGCTAGGAACAATGTATGGTCAGGGTCTAAACTGTCTAAATACATATCTAGAATACGTTGTGATGTACCTGCATCTAGACGCATGTTCAAGTAATGTTGACGATCAATTAAAGTGGCTAATTGACGAGTCACTAATTTTTGCTCTTGTGTGGGTTCAATGCTACGGCGATCTGTGCCTGTATTAGTGGCCGCAATCGCATCCGACATTGTATGATTAAAAAACAGGCTACCTGTTACCAAAGCAACAGCACACGCAATCATTTGTAGTTTCATAAACGAATTATATTTCCTTGGGTTTTGCTTGACCATACTAAATCTAGTCGATGAAGCTGTTGTGTATTGCATCGATCAATACAAACTATATCTTCTATATGTTTTAGTTTTATCATATTCTGTAGCAACACAATGTAGCAAATCATTGCAAAATATACTTATCTAAAAAATATACTGCGTAAATGGAACACATACTATGATTGGTGCGCTCATGTTAGACATTGCAGGCCTTGCTTTGTCTACAGAAGATATACAGATTTTAGCAAACCCTCAGGTGGGCGGCATCATCTTATTTTCTCGTAATATCGAATCTCCAAGCCAAGTCAGAGCATTAACTGACCACATTCGGCAAATTCGTCCAGAGATTTTAATTGCAGTTGATCAAGAAGGTGGCCGAGTACAACGTTTAAAACACGGTTTTACTGCTTTGCCTGCCATGGGTAAATTCGGCAACCTTTATCAAACTGCACCTGAGCAGGCACTTATACTTGCAGAACAATGCGGTTGGCTCATGGCTAGCGAAGTGTTGGCTGTAGGCATTGATTTAAGTTTTGCCCCTGTACTAGATTTAAATAACATTAGCGATGTGATTGGTGATCGTAGTTTTTCAAATAATCTTGAAGATGTTGTACTGCTTGCAGGCGCATTTATGCAAGGAATGCAACGCGCAGGTATGGCTACTACAGGAAAACACTTTCCCGGTCACGGCTCAGTAAAAGCAGACTCACATATTGCCACTGCACTTGATCATCGTAGTTATGAAGAAATTGCAACAACAGACATGCAAACCTTTGTTGGGCTCATGCCAACACTCAATGCCCTCATGCCTGCACACGTCATTTACCCTCAAGTTGACCGAAACCCTGCGGGTTTTTCTCGATATTGGATTCAAGAAATTTTACGTAAACAATTGGGTTTTGAAGGGGTATTATTTTCTGATGATTTAACCATGCAAGCTGCTTGTGTTGTGGGTGGTGCAGATGCACGTATTTTAGCTGCACTTGAAGCAGGCTGTGATATGGGACTGGTGTGTAATAATCGCAGTGATGCTTTATTAGCCCTGCAAGCCATTCAAGACCTACCTCTACCTGATCAAACACGCTTAACACGTATGAAAGGAAATATTCCTGCTCTTAGCATTAAAGATGAGCTTGACCTTGGCGATGAGTGGCTCAACACCAAACAGCGTATCATGCAAATCGAATAACTTCGAGTCTAAAGCATCTGTGTCATCAAAAACACCGATGCCCTACCTCAGCACACTTTTTACAGCCATCTATCTATTGGCTGTTTTTCTAAGATTGTGGATATTTAAAAGTAAACGTTTCATTAAATGGTTTAAACCACTGTGGCAAAGCAGTGGCTGTATCGACATGGCGTTCATACCCCATTTCATCTGGTGCAGTGTATTTAAAGGTGACTTTATAGGTGCCCGCACCTGCCATATGTACACTATGCGCATAATGTGCACCGTCTGCCGCAGACATTGGAATCAGTTGACCAAACTCTAAAAAGTTACTGTCCCCAATCTTTTGAACCACATAGTTAATGGTTAAATATGGAATCCATGCATCTGCTGGAAATCCCCATTTATTGTCTGCAGTTGCATGAACATCTGTTTCTAAGTGAATGACATCTTGCCCCATATCCATAGATACAGGCATAGGATTGGTTTCTATACCTAAAAGATAAGAAGAAGCTATTTCCATGCCTTCTTTTTTCACTGGTCCGCCAACAGGGTACTCTTTGGCAAAAACAGCACCTGAAAATAGTAATGTACTGAGCGATACGCTCATCAATAACGGTTTAATTTGCATGTGCAACCCTTTTAAATATTTGAGTAAGTGTAATAATGACCAATATAGTGACAACCCATGACAATAATTGAATCCCCATAGGTGTAGAGGTATAGCCAAAAATTGCACGCATGACATTACCTAACCAGCCATTGTCTGAAAGAAAACGTGAAGTATCCCAAATGTTATAGCCAAGCGCAGGCAACAGATCGATGGAAGCCAACAGTCCTATGGCTTGTGAAACAAGGCCAGCGGCAATGAGTGACAATAAAATGTTGCTGTACAAGAATATTTTACGAATTGAGATGAGCACTAAACCTTTATAGGTAATCCAAGAGACCATCACACCCAATAAGATCCCAAGTATGCCGCCCACAATAATGCTGTGTATGCCTGTACCTGTAGACACCATAATGCTGTATAAAAACATCACCACCTCAGAGCCTTCTCTCATCACCGCGACCATAACAATCACTGCAATAGAAAATCGATTGGTTTTATTTTTAATAACATCAATGGCTTGATTTGAACTTTTTTGCGCTAAAGCTTTGCCGTGTGTCGACATCCATGTAATTTGCCACACCAACATCACTGCGGTGAGTGACAATAAACATGCATTAAATACTTCTAGTCCACGGCCTGAGAGTAAATTTTCAATACTATTTGTGAATACAGCTAAGAGACAGGCAAAGATCAAACCGAGTGTAATACCTGTAATCACTTGCCATCGAATGTTAATGCCTTTACATGCAGACAAAATAACTGAAATGACTAAGCCCGCCTCAAAAGCTTCTCTAAATACAATGAGAAGAGTTGCAAACATGGTTATTACCTTATGGCGTCGCTTGAAGACTTCCTTTTACGCCCGTTGAGCTATAATCATCAAAAAATGTATATGTTCCAACATTTAAAGGCCCTGCAAACACAGTGATGGTGGCATGTGGTGTGGCAATTTTCTCAAATTTCATATCATAACTTTCAAGTTCTGCAACTTTTTGTGTGTCGTTGGTCATTTGAATTAAAATCTTCTGACCTTGATGAACCACTATTTTATTAGGTAGAAATCCTTGATCTGTCAATTTCAAATGAATCACTTCTCGCTCCGCGGCATGTGCCACAAGAGGGGTTAAAAAGAAACTCATTATCGCCATCATCAGGTTCAATGTTTGCTTGATTTTTATCATATACAGGTAATCTTAAATAATTCTTATTATCAAAAACTATAGCAAATAGATCATCTATTCGCCATAAGAATCCATTTTTATCAAAAATAATATGTAAAGTATGGGTTATATTTTTCATCTATCCCATTTATAGTCAATGCCATTTATTAATTATTTTTTATAAAAAACAATATATTAAATCATTTAAATTTCAAAATCATTATAAAAATAGGCCACTGTGATACGTGACCTATTGAATGTTTTTTATGTTTTAACAATCATGCTTTATTTTTCTTTTTCTAGTGCCCTTACAAGCGGTAGAACATGCTGACCAAAATATTCAACTTCTTCTATAAAATGTAAAAACCCAGACAAAATTAAATCTACACCTACTTTTTTTAACGCAATAATTCGCTGTGCAATTTGTTGCGGTGTACCAATCAGATTGGTTTTAAACCCATCATTATACTGTACAAAATCTTCAAAGGTTGAATTGGCCCAATTCCCCTCTTTTTCTTTGGTTGATGCACCCGCTTCTTTGCTTGCATCAGCAAATGCATGAACAGCTTCTTTATTGGCCTGTGAAATAATGTCTTGAAGAACTGTTTTTGCCTCTTCTTCTGTATCACGAGCAATAATAAATGCATTCACACCAATTTTTACATTGTGCCCATTCATTCGAGCATTTTCCCGAATATCATCAACTTGTTTTTTGATCTCTTCAACCGTATTACCGTTGGTAAAATACCAATCTGATACTCGAGCAGCCATTTCTCGAGCAGCCTTGGAACTTCCACCTTGAAAAACCTCTATTGTAGATGGTGTTTCTGGTTTTGGCTTTAAGGTGTAGTCTTTAAATTGATAGTATTGACCTTGAAAAGAGAATTGATCTGTTGCCCAAATTCCTTTGAGACTACGAATAAACTCTTCTGAACGTGCATAACGTTGATCATGCTCTGGCCATTTTTCACCAATTGCATCAAACTCACCTTTAAACCAACCACTAACAACATTAATGGCAATACGGCCTTGTGTTAAATGGCTAATCGTTGCTAGCTGTTTGGCTGCTAAAACAGGTTTCCAAGGCCCCGGTAAAATGGCAGCAATCACTTTTAAGCGTGTGGTTTTAGCCAATAAAGCATGACTAAAACTAACAGACTCATGTTGATTTTCTGCACCATAACCTGCAGTAAATCGAATTTGCGTGAGCGCATAATCAAAACCATTTTTTTCAGCCGTTTGAGCTAAACGTACGTTGTAGTCATAACTCCAATCTGTACGTTGTTCAATATGACTCACAACTAAGCCACCACTTACATTAGGCACCCAGTAGGCAAACTTTAATTCTTCAGAAGATACAGTCGTCATATTATTTTCCTTTTATAATCATAAATTAAACAATAAATGGTTTTTTATGAATGCGAGCCTCTGCTGTATTTAGATCGGGAATAGTAATGGAAGGCAACACACCATCTTGCTCGATTTGTTTATTAATTCCTAAGTGTTGGTTGGCTTGTTTAGATTTTTGTTCTAATGCGGTTGCACGAATTCCTTTAGCAGGCGCCCACTCTAAAATAGGTAAAGCACGTGCAACCGCCAAAGTAATTCGCTGTTTTAACTGTTCGCTATGCAAGGTATATTCTGGTGTAAAATCTTTATCTGTTGCATAAACGCCAATCGGAAGTGTTTGAGCTTGAAAGAAACTAAATAACGGACGTAACTGATGTTCAAGTACCAACGCATGACGTTCACTACCACCTGAAGCCGCCAACAGTACAGGTACATCGACTAAAGCTGTTTGCTCAACAAAATCGAATAAATGCTTAAACAATCCTGTAAATGAAGCACGATAGACAGGCGTTCCTACAATTAACGCATCTGCAGATTCTATTTTCGCCAAGTCATCTTGTACTTTTTCTGGCAATTGATGACGATAAATTGCACCACCAAGTAATGGGCCTATTTCACTCAATTTGACAAAATGAACTTGAATCGCAATTGCACTTGATAATTCATCTAAAATATTTTGAATCAAGCTTTCTGTTTTTGAAGGTGTATTTAATCCACCAGATACAGCAACAACCTGAAGTACATGACCATTATTGTTTGACATATTAAAAACCACATTAAATAAAATATTTCATCTATTAATAACCGTATTTCATTTTTTGTAAAATATGAAATACGGTATTATTTATACACTTTTAAACTAATGAATTATTAATATATAATTATTTAAATCATCAAAATAATATTAATTCAATTGTTTTACTCCTGATTCTTGAACAACATCATCAGAGATTAAATCCACATCATTTTTTGTGGGTTCAAATTTAAAAATAAATCCAATCACTACTAAAGGAATAAATGCAAAAATTGCAATAATATTAAATACATCGGTTTGGTATTTGGTCATCCATACAGGTAATACAAATAATGCAATGGCTTGTGCAATGCCTGTTACTGCCCGATTAAAGCCCACACCTACACCACGAATTTCTGCAGGATACGCCATGGTTGGGTACACCATCATTTGTGCACCAGGACCAAAACCTTCGGCAAAAAGCCATAATCCAAGTAAACCAATTGCCAAATACAGCAAGAATGGATCTGAAGGATGACCAATCCAAGCAAGCGCAATAAGTGCAATGAATTGCAATACAAACCCCAAAAGTAAAATATGCCTAGATGCCAATCTACTGGCCAAATAAACGCCAAGTAGCCCACCTGTAAACGCAAACAATAAATTCAGCCCAAGAGTGGTTGTAAGTGTGGTCAATGTTGTTGTGTGAAAAAATCGAGTTAAAATAGACGGTAGAAAAAAAGCAATCGTTGTATATTGAAAAGCAACTGAAATATGAATTGTGACTGCAACCATCGTTCTAGAAAAATATTTCTTATTAAACAAAACCTTAAAACTAAGTTTAACCTTTTTTTCAATAGATTTTTGAGTCTTTGTTAAATCTGAAGATACAACAGCATGAATATCATACGATGTCTTTAAAATCTCGGTCGCTTCTTTTAAACGCCCTTGGTTTGCCAACCAGATTGGCGATTCAGTCAAATATTTACCACGAATAAAAATAATGAATAATGCAGGAACAGCACCAAAAATTAAAGAAACTCTCCATAACCAATGGCTATAATGCTCTGGCAATAAAAAGTAAAGTGCCAAAACTAAGGCAAAACATGCAGAAGAAGCCGCATACCACATTGGACACCACGCAGCTAAACGAGCAGCCTTATTACTTTTACCACTAAACTTAGAAAATTCAGATAAATATGACATCGCAACAGGCAAATCAACACCCACACTCATGCCCATCACAAAGCGAGCAGCAATAAGTACCCATACATTTGGTGCCAAACCGGCAACTATGGCCGCAACAACAAACAAAACCATATCCGCCATAAACACACGATAACGTCCAATTTTATCTGTCAAAAAGCCACCGACCAAATTCCCCACAATGGTGCCACAGACAATCGAAGATGCCACAACTCCTGTCATTAGAGGGGTGAGTGAAAACTCAGAAATGACTTGCTCTATGCCAAAAGATAAAGTCGTTAAGTCATAAGCATCGATAAACACACCTACTAGCGCAAGCCAAATCACTTTATTTGATTTACCTTTTCCCGCATATTGTGAAATCAATCTTGTAATATCTTCTGCATGTTTAGCTTCATATGTTTTATTAGACATTATTATTTACCTTGTATGAAAACCTCCATTAAATATATGTGTATTTTTAAGTATTTAAAAACAATTATAAATGCTTTATTAATAAACAAAAAATCTTTAATAAAATAAAAAATAGGGCATTAAAGCCCTAAGTAAAACTCATATATAATACTTAAAATATTAAAATAAAATCCAAACTAACGTTTATATTGATATGCTTGATGTGATTGAGCAACAAAATCACCTTGCTTAAACAATTTATGTCGTAGTGTTCCATCGGTATAATCGAGTTGATATACACCCCTTCGTTGTAACTCTGGAACAATCCAACGCACAACATCTATAAAACTTTGGTGCGCTAAAATATAAGCAAGATTAAATCCATCTACTCCTGTTTCTTCAACCCAAGACTGCAAAGTATCAGCCACTGTGGTGGCGGATCCCACAAAAACAGGACCATTTCCCCCCACACTATTCCAATGTGCAATTTCATCGACCGTCCATACACGATGAGGATCGGCATTAACATAAGCGTCTAGCAGAGATTGAATGGCATTACTATGCACATATTGCACATGATCTGTCGCTTGGTATTGTGAAAAATCAACACCCGACCAACCCGACAATAAAGTCAAAGCACCTTCACGACTGCCATAATCTTGATACTGCTTAAATTTATGCGTTGCTTTTTGATCTGTTTCATCTGTCACAATTGAAACTAAAGCATAAATTTTTACATCTTCACGCCTACGGCCTGCATGAATCAATTGTTGTTCAATACTTTTAACCAATTTTTGTGTAGCAATTTTAGATGGTGCTGCAATAAAAATACATTCAGCATGCTGACTTGCAAAAATTTGCCCTCGATGTGATGCACCTGCTTGATAAAGTACAGGAGTACGCTGTGGTGATGGTTCACACAAATGAATGCCCGGGACTGAAAAATATTTTCCAGCATGTTCAATGGCATGCACCTTGTTTGAATCTGCAAAAACCCCACTGGCCTTGTTTCTATGAACAGCATCTTGTTGCCAAGAATTTTCCCATAGCTTATACAAGACCTCTAAGTACTCATCAGCAAAGTCATAACGTTCATCATGATTTAACTGTTGCTTTAAGCCTATATTTTTTGATCCACTTTCCAAATAAGAGGTAACAATATTCCACCCTACTCGCCCTTGCGTTAAATGATCTAACGTACTCATACGGCGAGCAAATGGATAAGGATGCTCAAACGAAACAGATGTTGTTAAACCAAAACCTAAATGCTTCGTGACGGCTGCCATAATTGGAATGACCTGCAAAGGGTCATTGACAGGTACTTGCACTGCACCATTTAATGCGGCATGGGTACTTTTTTGATAAACATCATAAATCCCTAAAACATCCGCAATAAAAATACCGTCAAACTTGCCTTGCTCTAAAATTTTTGCCAGATCAGTCCAATACTCAATGCGATTGTATTCTAATGATCGATCTTGTTCGTGACGCCATAAACCGGGAGATTGATGAGCAACACAATTCATTTCAAACGCATTAAAACTTATTCTTTTTGTCATTTTAAATCACCACTTCACATTATATTACTCATAAAAAAATGAGATATAAATAATGTATATTATTATTAATTAACTGGCTTTTAATGACTCAATATGACCAATACGCCATTGATAGGGTGGCAATGTTCCATTCACACTAAAATCACCAACAATTCGATCTTTATATATTCGTGGATTATGTGATGCTAATGTTCTGATATTACGCCAATATCGATCTAACCCATTTTTTTTATCTATCGCCGATGCACCTAATGCGTCAAAAGCAATGGTTGATGCATTGAGTAATAAATCAGTGACAATGGTTTGTGCCTGTGCTGTTTCCAACTCTACCAGTGCATTTTGTTCAGCTTCGGCTTGTAAATCAGTTGCCAATCCTGCAATAAAAGCTCGCTGTAACGCCTGAGCACTTTTTTCGACAATCACCCCAGAAGTATAGGTAGCACTACGCACTTTCCCCACAACCTGTAAGACTTGGGCATCATCTCGGCTATAATTTGCATTAGCATGGCTGTAGTTACGTGTCCGTTTTTGTACGGCCTGAGAAAGCTGTTGCGTTAACCCACGGCCTAATCCAACAATAATGGCCAATTGAACCAACTGATAATATGCTGCTGAATATTTAAAACGCACAGCATCTGGTAACACATCTGTTTCTTCCACATGAACAGCGTGAAAAATAGCACTACCACTGGCTGTGAGCTGTTGACCAAACCCGTTCCAATCATCAACAATAGATACCCCTTCATGATGACGATTAACCAATACAGAGGCAGATTGTCCTTGTAAATCAGTAATTCCAACATCGACCCAATCTGCAAATAAACTTCCCGTGGTATAGTATTTTTTGCCAGAGACTTTAAGGCGTCCTTGATCATCTTTATAAATATGTGTTTTAAATTGTTGTTGGGGTTCGTTGCCTCCTTCAGACCAACCACTGCCGACCACTTCATTGTTGGCCAATCTTTGCAGCCATTTATGCTTAAATACCTCATCTTTTGACAACAATAATTCTTCACTAAAACCAAAATGTACCCGAAGAATTTGAGGTAAATTTGCATCTGCCTCTGCAAGCTCTACGAGCAATGCAAAAAGCTCAGGAATCGTGGCATCGGCACCACCATATGTTTTTGGCAATCTCAAACGAGTAAAACCCACCTGTTTTAACCACTGTAATTGTTCATGCGGTAAAATATGTTGCTGTTCTCTGTGCAATGCGCCTTGTTTTATTTTTAAAAAAGTCGGTCTAAATTGACGTGCTAATTCTTCATAACGTTCAGATGGTGGATTTCCCCACAATTGACCAATTAAAGAATGTTGATCTGTTTTTACATATAAATTTGTGAAGTTAAATTCAGGGTTTAAATGTGTCATATTTTAAATACTCTTGTTATGTGTATTTTTATTAAACTAAAAGAATTATTTTAAAAGAACACCATTATTTTTAGATAAGTAAATAGCTTTATATGCTATTACATATGTATGCTGAAAAATATAAACACTGCATATTATATGATAAGTTTTGCGATATTTTTTATTTGTGATTTATTGACCATCACACTAGTTTATAAAAAAACGAGGTGTTGGTTATGAGTCTATTTAAACAAAAAATTATTCACAATGACATTGATGCAATCAATGCTGCCTACCACATTGCAGACATTGCATTAGAACAACGAAATATACGTGACCAACACCGAATTTTACCAACTGAGATCATTCAAACACTGGCTCGTAAAGGTTTAACTGGCTGTCGTATTGCTAAAAAATATGGTGGTGCACATGTTTCACACCAAACCCTCTGTCAAATCTTTCGTACTTTGGCCAAAGCAGATGCAAATATTGGTCAAATTCCACAAAATCAATTTGGCTTACTCTATAGCATTGATTTAATTGGTACCGAACAGCAAAAAGAATTTGTTTTTAAAGAAATTTTAGCAGGTAAATTATTAGCCAATGCAGGACCTGAAAAAAACACTACAGATGTTCAAGATATACAAACCTCATTAAAAAAAGTTGGACAAGACTATATTTTAAATGGTGAAAAATTTTACTCTACAGGCAGTATTTTTGCCGACTGGTTGGCCGTTAAAGCACAACACCCAGCAGGTTATGTCGCTTTAGTATTGGTGGCTAAAGAAACTCAAGGCGTTGAAGTGATTGATGATTGGGATAGTTTTGGACAGCGAACCACAGCAAGTGGTAGCGTAAAATTCAATCATGTTCACGTTGACCCATTTCTTATTTTTGACGAACGACAGTTAACACAATCTCCCCACTATCGAGGTGCATATTCTCAAATGCTACAAGTGGCCATTGATGTAGGTATTGCAGAATCTGCATTCCAAGACTTACAAAGCACTGTTAAAAAAGCTCGTCCAATTGCCGATGCAAATGTCGACCAAGCATCACAAGAGCCCTACTTATTGCAAGAAGTAGGAAAATTAGATGTCACCCTTCAAGCCAGTATTTTATTGTTAAATCATGCGGCTGAAACGCTAGATGAACTCGATAAAAAAGATACATTAACAGATGCAGACATTGCCAAAGCATCTATTGAAGTGGCTGAGGCGAAAATATATGCACACCATGCTGCACTTCAAACATCAGAAAAATTATTAGAGCTCGGTGGCAGTCGTTCGGCACTTGCTGAACACCATTTAGATCAGCATTGGCGCAATGCTCGGGTACATACCTTACACGACCCTGTTCGGTGGAAATACTACGCCCTTGGCAACTATTACTTAAATCAAGTTTTTCCAAATAAACATGCTTGGATCTAAGAGAACATCACATGACTTCATCTCATTTTACGCATCATCGCTCAGTAGAAAAAAACCATATACCTGCGCATATTATTCGCTCAGATCAAGAAGCATTAGACGTTGCAAAAAAACTCAGCGAACAATTTAAAACGCATGCCGTACAAAGAGATCAGCAACGTATTTTACCCTTTCAAGAAATAGATACGCTCAGTCAATCAGGCTTATGGGCAATTAGTGTACCTAAACAATATGGTGGTGCAGATGTTTCTACATATACCATCGCACAAGTGATTGCACTCTTAAGTGGTGCAGATGGCTCAATCGGACAAATACCACAAAATCATTTTTATGCTTTAGAAGTTTTACGAAATACAGGGACAGAAGAACAAAAAAAACGCTTGTATACCGAAGTGTTAAACGGTGCTCGTTTTGGTAATGCATTGGCCGAGTTTAAATCAAAAACATCAGCGCAAAAACATAGTTATTTAACACCACATGGCAAAGGCTATGCGATTCAAGGTGAAAAATTCTATTGTACAGGAAGTCTATTTGCCCATCGAATTTCAACGTTAGTTAAAGATCAACAAGGGCATGAGTTTCTTGCTTTTATTCCTAAAGATGCAGAAGGTTTAACGATTATTGATGACTGGACTGCATTTGGACAACGCCTCACAGGCAGTGGTACCGTCAAACTTGAAAATGTCTATGTAGATGCTGAAGATGTTGTGGCGTTTAGTGATGTGTTTTTAAAACCCACATTGGTTGGTCCTTATGCACAGCTACTCCATGCCTCTATTGAAGTGGGGATTGCTAGAGCAGCTTTTGAAGAAACCTTACATCATGTTAAAGATGCACGGCCTTGGATTGATGCCAATGTTACATCTGCCACACAAGACCCTTTAACCCTGTACGAACTTGGGCAGATCGCTGTAGATGTAAAAGCGTCTGAACTCTTATTAAAAAAAGCAGCACAGTCTATTCATGACATTAAAGTCAGCCAAGCCAATGCTGAAAATATTGCCCAAGCCTCTATAGATGTAGCTCGTGTTCGTGCACATAGCACCGACACTGCCTTAAAAGCATCGTCTAAATTAATTGAACTTGCAGGCAGTCGAGGAAGCAGACGCAACAAAGGATTAGATCGTTATTGGCGTAATACCCGAGTACATACATTGCACGATGCCGCACGGTGGAAATATTACTTCATAGGTAATTATGTACTCAATCAGATTTCACCCCCTAGACGAGGAACTTTGTGATGCCCAAGCACATTTTAATCAATGCCTTCGACATGAACTGTGCTGGGCATATTAATCATGGATTATGGACACATCCTCGTGATCAATCTGCTCAATTTAATCAATTGAAGTATTGGACGGATTTGGCCAAAACACTTGAACAAGGTTTATTTGATGGCCTTTTTATTGCAGATATTCTTGGCGTGTATGACGTGTATCAAAACAACCTCGATGTGACGTTAAAAGAATCTGTGCAATTGCCTAGTCATGACCCAATGACACTCATTTCAGCCATGGCATCGGTTACAAAGCATATCAGTTTTGGCGTAACCGTTAATTTAAGTTACGAACAGCCCTATACACTTGCACGACGTTTTGCCAGCCTCGATCACCTCACACAAGGCCGAATGGGTTGGAATATCGTGACAGGCTATTTAGACAGTGCCGAACGACTCTTTGGCCGTCAACATTTACGTGATCATGATGTACGTTATGAACAAGCTGACGAGTTTTTAAACGTATGTTACCAATATTGGGAACATTCATGGCAAGACAATGCCCTACTCCACGACAAAAAAGCACGTATTTTTACAGACCCTTCTAAAGTTCATTCTGTCCAATATCACGGCAATTTTTACCAAAGCCAAGGCGTTTTTCAAGTGTCTCCATCACCACAAAGAACACCTGTATTGTTTCAAGCAGGGGCTTCAAACAAGGGAATGTCCTTTGCCACTCAACATGCCGAATGTATTTTTATTGGTGGCGATCAAATTGAACACATCAAACAACATGTAAACAATATTCAGCAACAGCTTTTAGAGCATGGCAGAGATCGTTCTGAGGTGAAAATTTTTGTTGGAATCACCGTTGTTACTGCACAGACCGAACAACAAGCAGACGATAAACTTAAAGAATACCAATCTTATGCCAGCCCCGAAGCTGGTTTAGCGCACTATTCAAGTTCTGTCGGCATAGATCTGTCTCAATATGCAGAACACGATGCGATTCCCTATCAAAAAACCAATAGTATTCAATCTATTAATCAAAAATTTAAAACACAAGAAATTACACCACACAGCCTTAAAAAACAGCATCAATTGGGTGGACGCTACCCCTTGTTTGTCGGTAGTGGACAACACATTGCTCAACAACTCATTCATTTTTTAGATGAAACAGGCATTGATGGTTTTAATCTAACACGTACAGTCACGCCTGAATCTTACCAAGATTTTATTGATTACGTCATTCCTGCACTACAGCAACACGGACGTTATAAAACGCAATACAACACGGGAACTTTGCGAGATAAATTTTTTCAAAAAGGCGCACAACTTCCAAGCACGCACCCTGCAAAAAAACCTGAATAAATATAGAGCAGTCTTATTATGTCAAATAAAAAAACACTTCTTAGTATCATCACAGTCGTCATTGTGATTGCTGGATTATTTATATGGAATAAACAGCGTCAAGCTCAATCTCATGAACTGGTTATTGGTACTACACCTGCCTTCACTTCAATTTTAAACGTTGCTGTCAATGAAGCAAAAAAACAAGGGGTTCATGTCAAATTGGTTGAATTTTCCGACTGGAAAATGCCTAACATCGCATTAGATCATGGCGACATTGACGCTAACTTTTTTCAGCATCAACCTTTTTTAAACAATGCAATTAAAGAAGGAAATTATCAACTCAAAATCTTTGGTGTAGGCGCTGCATCTCGTGTCGGACTATATTCTAAAAAATATCAACATTTAGATGATTTACCTCTCCAAGCACGCGTTGCTATTCCAAATGATCCTGTCAATGAAGGGCGTGCATTGCTTTTATTGCAAGAAGCAAAACTCATTACATTAAAAGATCCGAACAATCCATTTTCAACGCTACAAGATATTCGTCAAAATCCAAAAAACTTACAATTTATAGAAATGGAAGGTCCTCAAACAGCACGAGCTGTGGATGATGTAGACCTTGCATTTAGTTATCCTCAATATTTAAAACTTGCAAAAACCATTGCCCCCGATCAAGCACTTTTACTCAATAAAAATGCCGATAAGATTTATGCGATTGTATTTGCAGTAAAAAATAATTACGATGATAAAAATGACCAACTGAAAAAATTTGTTGAAATTTATCAAAACTCACCTGAAGTCAAAGCCGCTTTAGATCGTGAAATTGGTGCTTCTTTATGGTATGCAGGCTGGTAATCATAATGACAGACCTGCATCCTAAGCCTCTTATCTCTCTCCAACATGTGAATAAATACTATGCTGGCAGAAGCAGCAATGAAAACACACATGCTCTGAAGAACATTAATTTAGACATTCAACATGGTCACATATGCGGTATTATTGGTCGTAGTGGCGCAGGTAAATCGTCACTCTTACGTACACTTAATGGATTAGAATCGATCAGTAGTGGTGAAGTTCATGTGTTAGGCCACGTTATTTCCGAGCTAGACCATGCACAGCTTATTCATCTAAGACAAGACATTGGCATGGTTTTCCAACACTTCAATTTACTCTCTAGTAAAACGGTTTGGGAAAATATTGCTCTACCACTTAAAGTGGCAGGTTTCTCTAGTATCAAAATTAAACAGCAAGTTGAAAAAATCATTGCCCTCGTTGGACTAGACACTAAAGCACAACATTACCCTTCACAACTCTCAGGAGGTCAAAAGCAACGCGTAGGTATTGCTAGAGCATTAATTCATCAACCTAAAATTTTATTGTGTGATGAAGCAACTTCTGCTTTAGATCCCGAAAGTACACACACTATTTTGCAATTACTCAAACAAATTAATCAAACCTTAGGTATTACTATTGTTCTAATTACTCACGAAATGCAGGTTATTCAACAAATTTGCGATGAAGTGGTCGTCATTGATGCAGGGGAAATTATTGAACAAGGGCAAGTTTGGCAGGTTTTTTCCTCACCACAACATCAAATCACCCAAGAATTATTACAACGAGATACGCCATCTTTACCCACTGACATTTCAATAAAACGATTGTCACAACACCGCTTTCATTTGGTGAGTGTTCAGTATGCACATGCAATAAAAGATCCTTTAGACCTACAAATACTGTTGCAAGATTTCCCATCTGCGCTTTTGCTCTACAGCCAGATCAACCATATTCAACAGTACAGTGTTGGGCATCTTTTGATTGCGTATCCTATACAGCCATCTACGCCACGTATCACACACACATCGACATTGTGTTCGTTACACATTAAGGAGCATGGCTATGTCGAATCCATTATTTGATCTTCTTTTTTCAGGTACTCTAGATACCCTTGTTATGGTTGGTGTATCGGCATTTTTTGCCTTTATTTTTGGATTACCTTTGGCAATTGCACTGGTCTGCACCGACCAAAAAGGAATTTACCCCTCTAAAATGACCAATACCATCATTGGTACTTTAGTAAATATTACTCGATCTATTCCTTTTTTAATTTTAATGGTAGCACTGATTCCCATCACCCGTTGGATTGTGGGCACAAGCTATGGATTATGGGCTGCAACTGTTCCTCTGACTTTAGCGGCTACACCTTTTTTTGCTCGAATTGCAGAAGTGAGTTTAAAAGAGGTCGACTTGGGTTTAATTGAAGCTGCACAAGCCATGGGCTGTAACCGACGACAAATCATTTGGCATGTTCTTTTACCCGAGGCCTTATCGGGTATCGTTGCTGGTTTTACAGTGACTGTGGTGACCATGATTAATTCATCTGCCATTGCAGGGGCAATTGGCGCAGGTGGTTTAGGCGATGTTGCTTACCGTTATGGCTACCAACGTTTTGATGTGCAAATCATGTTAGCCGTGATTGTTGTATTGGTTGTATTGGTCATGCTCATTCAATATTTTGGCGATCAATTATCACAACATCTCAATAAACGAACGTTATAAATATCCTATATATTTGGTAAATTAGTCGAATTCAATCGCCTCATTTGATTCTCTTTCAACGACGAGGCTGTTAATATTTAAAGCAACCTCGTGACGACTATTTTTATCTATGCAATCCTCTATTCAAGACTATATGCGCACGCTTGGCAAGCATGCAAAAGCATCTGCACAATTTTTAGCAGCTGCATCTACGAAAACGAAAAATGACGCATTACACGCCATACATGATGCACTAATTGCACAAAAAGAACATATTTTAGCAGCCAATGCCATTGATATGAAAAATGGCCAAGCCAACCAACTCGATGAAGCTTTACTAGACCGCTTAGAACTCACTTCTGCACGTTTTGATGGCATGTTGCAAGGTTTAAAAGATGTCATTTCACTCAAAGATCCAATTGGTGAAATTACAGATATGTCTTATCGCCCAAGCGGTATTCAGCTTGGTAAAATGCGTGTGCCTTTAGGCGTTGTGGGTATGATTTACGAATCACGCCCAAATGTGACCTTAGAAGCTGCATCTTTAGCGCTTAAATCAGGTAATGCAATTATTTTACGCGGTGGTTCAGAAGCACTCGCATCAAATCAGGCCTTGGCTCAAGTGATTCAAACTGCATTGCAACAGGTTAATGTTCCAACTGCAGCCGTACAAGTGGTTTCAACAACAGATCGTGCAGCCGTAGGTGAACTGATTACGCTTACAGACTACGTAGATGTTATTATTCCACGTGGTGGCAAAGGACTTATTCAACGTATTACTCAAGATGCTCGCATCCCTGTGATTAAACATTTAGATGGCAATTGCCATGTATATATCGATGCTCAAGCAGACTTCGCCAAAGCATTACCCATTGCAATCAATGCAAAAACACATCGTTACGGCGTATGTAATGCCATGGAAACGTTATTAGTGGATCAAGCCGTTGCAGCAACATTCTTACCCAAGGTTGCACCGTATTATCTCGAAAAACATGTAGAGCTACGAGGCTGTGAACAGACACAAGCCATTTTAGGACAACATGTCATTGCAGCCACAGAAGAAGATTGGGGCACAGAGTATCTTGCACCTATTTTAGCCATTAAAGTCGTGACAGATATGAATGATGCGATTCAACATATTAATCATTATGGTTCACACCATACCGATGCCATAGTGACAGAAAATTTTTCTAAAGCACAACAGTTCTTAGCTTGCGTAGATTCAAGCTCAGTGATTATTAACGCATCTACACGTTTTGCCGATGGCTTTGAATATGGCTTAGGTGCTGAAATTGGTATTTCTACAGATAAAATTCATGCACGAGGCCCCGTAGGCTTAGAGGGTTTAACCTCACAAAAATGGATTGTGTTCGGACATGGTGAAATTCGCCAATAAAATCAAAAATACCTGTTTCATCGAGCATATGGTGCATTTACCATGTGCTTTTTTTCTATCTAAATCTTCATAAAAAAAGCAAAAAACTCATACTTAACTCTTGATCTTTGATACGTAAAAATCCATTCCCATTTCATAAACATGCTGTTAAAGTCATAACATAAGCAATGCGTTGAGAGGGTATTTTCGGCGCTTAAATTTGCTTACGGTGAAGTAACATTTGCTCAAATAAGGAAATATGACGTGTCAACATCTACATTAATTATTAATTGCGGTTCGTCCTCCATTAAGTATGCCCTTCTTTCTGATCAGCTCGACACCCGCATTTCAGGTCTTGCCGAAAATTTAGGTTCAGAACATGCACGAATTCGAGGCATGACCTTTGGCGAACAACCGCTTGACCTTAGTATTCCTTACGCAGATCACGAACAAGCACTTGAAATACTTTTACAGCGACTTTCTCAGCATCAACCTACCGCGATTGGTCATCGTGTTGTTCATGGTGGCACACTCACCAAAGCCGAAAAACTCACCCCTGAAATTATTCAATCTATTCGTGATGCAACACCACTTGCTCCGTTACACAATCCTGCACATCTGATTGGTATAGAAGCCACTATGCGTCTATTTCCAGATTTACCTCAAGTTGCTGTATTTGATACGGCCTTTCACCAAACCATGCCTGCGCATGCATACCGATATGCACTTCCTCAATTTTTATTTCATGAACATCATGTTCGTCGCTATGGTTTTCATGGCACAAGCCATGCTTATGTCTCAGAACGTGCATCACAGCTTGCAGGTGCCATTCAACATGGTGGATGGTTAACAGCCCATTTAGGCAATGGCAGTTCAACATGTGCTGTTTGGAATGGTAAAAGTTTAGACACTTCTATGGGACTAACACCGCTTGAGGGTATTGTCATGGGCACACGCAGTGGCGATGTCGACCCAAGCCTACATCAATTTCTGGCCAACAATTTAGGTTGGAGTTTAGAAAAAATTGATAAAATGCTCAATCATGAAAGTGGTCTACTTGGGTTATCTAATCTTTCTAATGACATGCGTACCTTAGTCGAAGCATCCGAACAAGGTCATGCAGATGCAACACTGGCCATTGAAGTATTTGCTTATCATTTAGCAAAATCGTTGGCAGCCATTAGTTGTGCCCTGCCACAAATTCATGGTTTAGTGTTTACAGGCGGTATTGGCGAAAATTCTGCATATATTCGAGAAAAAGCCTTAAAGTATTTACCTCATTTTGGTTTTTCACTCGATTTTGAAAAAAATAAGACATTACCTCGTGGTACAGAAGGACGTATCGATCAAGGCAAAGGCCCACAAATTTGGGTCATTCCAACGGATGAAGAAGGCCGTATTGCTCAAGAAACACAGCACGTCATTCGTCATTTATAACTTCTTTGCCTCTTTATTTTGTCGGAATTTAAACTATGAATACTTTGCTCCTTATACCTACAAAAGAAAGTGTTGGTCTTACATCTGCCAGTTTAGGCCTAATCTACGCACTTGACTGTAATGGTATTAAATCAAGTTTTTTAAAATCATTTGAAGCGCCCCATAGCCAAACATCGGAATTGTATCAACAACTATTTCAAGATTTACCTGTCGCTTCGTTACAACAGCAACAAGTACTCGATGCCATCACCTCTAATCAAATAGATGAACTGCTCGAAGAAACAGTTCGCCTACACCGCCATGTCGCCCAATCTAGAGATGTAGTCGTGGTTGAAGGGCTACCACCACTGAATGACAGATATGCCAGTCAACAATTTAATTTACAATTGGCCAAAGCACTCAATGCTAAAATTTTGTTTGTTAGTGAAGCTGATTTAACAGCACCGAAACAAACAGCTCTTCACCTTGAAGCCAACCTCAAGTCATTTGGTGGATTAGACAACCATCGGGTCATGGGTGTCCTTTTCATGCGAACCAAAGGACTGCCTGAACCCTCAGCACACATTCCTGTTACACTTGATCCAAGTTTAAAACTCACTCGCGAAATTCAACAATTTAGTCAACAACTCAAACAATACAGTCAAATTGTTGCCACGCCTCTTTTTCCTATTGTCGGTTTAGTGCCTTTTAGTAATATATTAAGCGTCCCTCGTACACTCGATATTGCAGATACACTCAATGCAACATGGCTTAACCAAGGTCTAGCAAAACAACGGCGTGTATTAGGCCATCGTTTAATTCACTCATATATTGATGTGGAGCTAGCACACTTTAGTGCAGGCCAATTGATTATTAGTGCAAGCGAACGTACAGATGTTCTTTTTGCCAGCAGTATGGCCATTCAAAATGGTATTCCATTAGCAGGTCTTGTACTGACTGAAAGACAGCCCCCACATGAGCATGTTTTGGCCTTTTGTCAATCTGCACTTGAGCAAGGATTGCCAATATTACACACACCATTAAGCTCACTTGATGTTATACAGCGTTTAAAACATTTAAATTACGAAATTTCGATTCAAGATATTGAACGTGCACAACAAATATCTCGCTTTGTTGCTAGCCATATTGATCAAACATGGTTATCTACATACACCACATCGCAAGACCAAGCACGACTCTCACCTGCTGCATTTCGTTATGAGTTGGTACAAAAATCTATCGCACACAAAAAACGTATCGTCTTACCTGAAGGCGATGAACCTCGCACCATTGAAGCAGCCATTATTTGTCAAACACGTGGTCTTGCACAGTGCGTACTGCTCGCCAAACCAGAAGCCGTATACGACATTGTCAAAGCACGACAGCTTACACTTCCACCAGATTTAGAAATTATAGACCCAGAGCAAATTAAAGATCGTTATGCAGACGCCATGGTTGAACGGCGTAAAGGCAAACTGGTACTTACACAAGCCCAAGAGCAACTTAAAGACACTGTAGTGCTTGGCACCATGATGCTTGCACTCAATGAGGTCGATGGTCTCGTTTCAGGGGCTGTGCACACCACAGCAAATACAGTAAGACCTGCATTTCAGCTCATTAAAACTGCACCTGAATACTCTCTTGTTTCTTCTATATTTTTCATGCTTTTACCCGATGAAGTCTATGTGTATGGCGATTGTGCGATTAACCCCAATCCAAATGCTGAGCAATTGGCTGAAATTGCCATCCAATCAGCAGATTCTGCCAAAGCCTTTGGCATTGAACCGCGTATTGCCATGATCAGCTACTCTACAGGCTCATCTGGTGCTGGTGCAGACGTTGAAAAAGTCACACAAGCCACACAACTTGTAAAAGCAAAACGTCCTGATTTGGTGATTGATGGCCCATTACAATATGATGCCGCGTCTGTTGAAAGTGTTGGTAAATCAAAAGCCCCTGACTCACAAGTTGCAGGAAAAGCCAATGTTTATATTTTCCCTGACTTAAATACAGGCAATACCACGTATAAAGCCGTACAGCGTTCTGCAAACGTCATTAGTGTTGGTCCAATGCTTCAGGGGCTTAACAAGCCTGTAAATGATTTATCTCGTGGTGCATTGGTCGATGATATTGTCTTTACCATTGCACTAACGGCAATTCAAGCACAAGTATAGTGTGACTATCACTGCGTGTTGATGTCCAAGAACACGCAGTGATGGCTTCCACCACTAAAAAATACCAAATCCCGCACAGTCGTTATATTTTGTCATATAATTCGATTTGCCAGCCAACGCCCGCACATAGAGAATACACGATGACCACAATTATCAAGCAAGAAGACTTGATCCTATCTATCAAAGATGCGCTCCAGTTTATTTCTTACTACCATCCTAAAGACTTCATACAAGCCATGAGCCGTGCCTATGATTATGAAGCGAACCCTGCTGCCAAAGACGCCATTGCGCAAATTTTAATTAATTCTCGCATGTGTGCTGAAGGCCATCGCCCGATTTGTCAAGACACAGGCATCGTCAACGTTTTTGTTGAAGTTGGACTCGATGTTAAGTTTGAACTCAGTGGCAGTTTAGACGATGCAATTAACGAAGGTGTACGCCAAGGCTATCTAGAAAATAGTAATATTTTACGTGCCTCTGTATTGGCAGATCCAGCTTTTGGTCGTAAAAACACCAAAGACAATACACCAGCTGTCATTCACTATACGCTAGTACAAGGAAATACCGTCAATATTACCGTTGCAGCAAAAGGTGGTGGCTCTGAAAATAAATCAAAATTGGCCATGCTCAATCCATCAGACTCCATTGTCGATTGGGTTGTTAAAACTGTACCAACAATGGGCGCAGGATGGTGTCCACCGGGTATGCTCGGTATTGGTATTGGAGGAACTGCTGAAAAAGCCATGATGCTTGCCAAAGAGTCACTCATGGAAGAAATTAACATGCATGAGTTACTTCAACGTGGACCACGTAACAAAATTGAAGAACTTAGAATTGAAATTTTTCAAAAAGTGAATGCTTTAGGTATTGGTGCACAAGGCTTAGGTGGTTTAACTACAGTACTCGACATTAAAATCAAAGATTATCCATGTCATGCGGCAGGTAAACCTGTGGGTATGATTCCAAATTGTGCAGCGACACGCCATGCACATTTTCACCTCGATGGTACAGGTCCTGCACACATTCAAGCCCCAAGCTTAAATGATTATCCAGAAATTACATGGTCATCGTCAAAAGCCAAACATGTCAATTTAGACACCATCACCCAAGCTGAAATGAACACGTGGCAACCCGGTGATACGTTACTTTTAAGTGGCACTATGTATACAGGTCGAGATGCGGCTCATAAACGTTTAGTTGAAATGATTGAAAAGCAACAGCCATTACCTGTCGATCTTCAAGGAAAGTTTATTTATTACGTCGGCCCTGTAGACCCAATTAACAATGAAGTCGTTGGCCCCGCAGGCCCAACCACAGCCACTCGTATGGATAAATTTACTCGCCAAGTTCTCGAAAATACAGGGCTTTTTGGCATGATTGGCAAAGCAGAACGTGGCCCACTTGCCATTAGTGCGATTAAAGACAATCAAGCCACCTACCTTATGGCTGTAGGTGGTGCTGCGTATTTAGTGTCTAAAGCCATTCGACATGCAGAAGTGGTTGCATTTGCTGATTTAGGTATGGAAGCGATTTATAAATTTGTAGTAGAAGACATGCCTGTGTCGGTTGCGGTAGATGTCAATGGAACCTCAATCCATGCCATTGCACCAAAAATTTGGCAAGAAAAAATAGCAAACATTGCACTTGTAGATGCAATGAGTCCATAAAACGATGAAAGTAAAGTGGATATGATGTTGCGCACTGTTACACGATATCTACTTTACTTTCAGCAACAAAATTGCTTTCATATTCAAGTCATAGTATTTTTGAATCACAATTTCTATCATAAATCTATATAATCAAAAGGCATTTATAATGACTAAATATGCAAAATCATTTTTGTTCACATGTATTCTTTCTCAGTCAATCGCAACTGCTTTTGCAACGCCAGCGCAGCTAGACACTGCACAAAAGATCGTACAGCTTACACAATTAGAAAATGAATTTAATACAAACGTGAGTAACTTACAGTCGATGTATATCAGCCAAGCCACTAAATTAGTGACTGATTACACCAATCATCAAACCCTCACCGCCGCAGATAACCAAGCTATTGAAAAAATCATTCAATTATTTAATAAAAATACTGCAACCATCGCAAAATCTGTAGATGTAAAACAAGTAGGAAGCGAAATATATCGCCAAAATTACACTGAAGAAGAATTACAAGCCTATAAAAAATTTTTAGAGTCACCTGAAGGTTTATCTATCATCAAAAAAATGCCTACGTTTAGTAGTAATTTCAATCAAGCCATTACACAAAAAACTCAAATGGTAAGCACACAACAAAATATGACAGAGAAAACAAATCAAGAAATTGGTCAAATTCTTTCTGTACTTCCAAAAGGAAAGTGATTAAACGGATATTGAGTATATATAGTGAACCCAATAAAGATGAAAGACCTGCGCTCGAAAAGATTTTAGTATTGGGCGATATATATAACAAGAGGCTTTCATTGTAAAACCGACACAGACTTTATCATGTGAAAGAAGCATTCGCTTCTTTCACATTCAATTCTAAAAAGTGCTCTTTAAAACAAGATCTTTTCACATTCAAAGCTTAAATTACTGCTATTTGACTACATTTTTCACTTGATTAAATTGCGTCTATGTTCATCATCACAATCATTTCTGTGTTTAATTATTTCATATTTTTTTAGAGAGCTATGGTAAAACCCTTAAAAATACAAAACAGTAAAGCAAGAATCTTATGAGAAAAGACCTTGCTATTGGGCAATATAAATAATGAGATGCTCTCATTACACTTAAACACAGATATTGCGGATCGATCATAAAAACTAAGATTCACTTAATTTTGCGTTACTATGATAAAAATGTGATTTAAATCACAATAAAAGATCCATTTATATCAATTAGGCTTTACGACGATGAGAAATTTTTTACTCGGTTGCTTTGCTTTTGCTTTAAATTTACCTGTTATGGCCTCTGAATCTATACATTGGGGGTATGATGAGCAAATATCACCAGAACATTGGGGACATTTAAGTGATCAATTTAAAAGTTGTGATACAGGTAAGAATCAAACGCCCATCAATATCCAAAACACATATAAAAGCCAAGCAATACACCAGTTAAATATTCAATATAAAACTTCACCAAATGACATTATATTTAATGGCCATACTGTACAAATCAACACTAAAACCAATGACCATCATGACTATATTGTCATAGATCACGACCAATTTTTTCTAAAACAATTTCATTTTCATACGCCAAGTGAAAATCAAATTTATGGTAAACAATATCCACTCGAATTGCACTTTGTTCACGCAAACACAAAAGGAGAACTTGCAGTATTGGCTGTCATGTTTAACCTTGGCAAACCGAACAGTGAACTAAGTAAATTATGGAAAGATCTCTCTCCTGAAGAAAATAAAGAAAAAACCTTCAGTCAAAGAATTAATATTGAAAAACTCATTCCTAAAAATCATGGTTATTATCGTTTTTCTGGGTCACTCACTACACCTCCATGCACCGAAGGTATTGTTTGGATCGTGTTAAAACAACCATTAACACTTTCCCCCCAACAATTAACAACATTTAAATCACGACTATTACATCAACATAATCAGCGCCCTATTCAGCCTTTAAATGGTCGTATTATTATCGAAGATTAAAATGCATGGCATGAAGGAAAGCAGATTTAAGCTTTTCCTTCATCCTTCTTTCATATAAAGTAGCTGAAAATAATCGATTTAATCATCATAAACATCATGAGATTTTTTTATGTTAAAAACAGTATTATTGACAACCACACTCATTGGTAGCAGTTTACTCAACACAACATTTGCAGCTTCTGCAACAGATGCATCGGTAAAAAAAGCGATTGAATTAAGTCATATTCAGCAAATTCTTGAAAAAAATATGCAAAGCGCAGGTACAATTTTAGACCAACAAGCTGTACAGATTGTGCAAAAGAAAACCGGACATCAAACTCTTTCACCACAAGAGCAAAAAGTTGCACAAGACATTGGGCAAATGATTAAAAATAATACCCATCATCTCATTCAACAAACAAATTTATCTGCACTAGCCAGCCAATCCTTTAAAAAATATTATTCTGAAGAAGAATTACAAGTTTTGATTAAGTTTTTAGAAACCCCCGAAGGACAATCAATTAATGAAAAACAACCATTAATTGTTCAAGAAACGATTCAAAATGTATTCAATATTCTCAATACTGAAGAACACAAAGCAGAGATGAAAAAAACGTATCAGCAGATTGCTGAGATTTTAAAAACTTTACCTGAAACCCATAAATAATCGTTTATTGTTTTGATTGGTAAGACATCATTTTTACGAGCCAAAACTTCTGACATCACAACGATTGTAAATTTACCTTAATACACCTTTTTATTTTGAGATGTTCATGTATAAACAACTATTACACATTGCTTTATGGACTGTAGCAGTCACATCAAGCACTCATTTGTATGCGAACACACCAACACAAGAATTAATGAGCATTACCGATGCAAATCGTAATTTAAACAATACAGTCAATAGTATGTTGCCGATTTACAAACAGCGTGCAACACAAATGGTTCAACAACGAACAGGCCATACTACGCTCAATGCCAAAGATATACAGGTCGTTGACCAACTCACACAAAGTATGTTTAACACTTCACAAGACTATTTGAAGCGTATGAACATGCTACAAAGCATTGAAGGGGTTTATGCCACTTACTATACCGACCAAGAAATTCAGGCATATTTGAAATTTCTAAAATCGCCAGAAGGCCGCTCAATTACCAGTAAAAATGCACAGCTCAATGCTGCGGTGGAACAACAAATTGCTGTATCCATTGCAAATCTTGCAAAAAGTGTCAGCTTTCAGCAAAAAATTGCCCAAGATACGCAAAGTATTTTAAATCAACTACCTCTTCAAAAATAAAAAATCGCACTCTAAAGTGCGATTTTCCACATCAAACCAATGTCTGATTATTTATTTAATAACGTGAGGTCACTGTGCTTATGCTCTGATGCCACCTTCGGCTGACGTTCAGATTGAAGCTCAGGTTGTACTTTATTGTTTACAACATCTGCATTAATGACAACTGTCCCTACATCACTACGACTCGGTAAATCATACATTGTTTCTAATAATGCATTTTCTAAGATTGTTCGTAGTCCACGTGCGCCTGTATTACGTTCTAATGCTTTTTTAGCAACAGCACGTAAAGCTGCATCTTCAAAGACTAAATCTACATTTTCCATATCAAATAAATATTGATATTGGCGTGTTAACGCATTTTTAGGCTCTGTAAGAATTTGCATGAGTGCATCTTCATTAAGCTCTTCTAGTGTAGCAAGTACAGGTAAGCGTCCAATAAATTCTGGAATCAAGCCAAATTTGACTAAGTCAGTCGCTTCAACTTGACTAAACAACTCAGATGCTTTTTTACTGTCATCTTTGTTTTTTACTTCTGCATTAAAGCCAATACCGCCTTTTTCTTGACGCTGTTGTACAATTTTTTCTAAACCAGAAAAAGCACCACCACAAATAAATAAAATATTTGAAGTATCTACTTGAATCAGCTCTTGTTGTGGATGCTTACGGCCACCTTGTGGTGGAATAGAAGCAACAGTTCCTTCAATCATTTTTAATAAAGCTTGTTGTACCCCTTCACCCGACACATCACGGGTAATAGATGGGTTTTCAGCCTTACGAGTGATTTTGTCAATCTCATCAATATAAATAATGCCTTTTTGTGCTTTATCTACATCATAATCAGATTTTTGTAATAGCTTTTGTACAATGTTTTCAACATCTTCACCAACATATCCTGCTTCTGTAAGTGTTGTTGCATCTGCCATAGCAAAAGGTACATCGAGCAAACGTGCTAGCGTTTGTGCAAGTAATGTTTTACCCGAGCCTGTCGGCCCAATTAACAAAATATTACTTTTTGCCAGTTCAACTTCTGCATGCTGATGCGCTGTAGCAGTCACTTTCAATCGCTTATAATGGTTATATACAGCCACAGATAAGGTTTTTTTCGCCACATCTTGTCCAATCACATATTGGTCAAGTGCTTCTCGAATCTCATGTGGTTTTGGCAACGGACGTGATGCCCAATCACCACCATCAACTTGCTGACTGGTTTGTACTAAATCTAAGCATACATCAACACATTCATTACAAATATATGCATCTTCACCAGCGATTAACTTACCGACTTCTGCCTGAGTTTTTCCGCAAAATGAACAGTGTTTTTGTCCTTGAGGATTATCGGACATGGTTTCTCCAATCACTAATTAAATTATGGGCGTTTGCTCAGTACATCATCAACTAAACCGTATTCTTTTGCAGCTTGTGCTGTCATAAAATTATCACGGTCTGTATCACGCGCTAAAGTTTCATAGTCTTGCCCACTATGCTCTGCCATCAAGCGATTCAAACGTTCTTTAATAAATAAAATTTCACGCGCATGAATTTCTATATCAGATGCTTGACCACGAAAACCACCTAAAGGTTGATGAATCATCACACGAGCATTGTCTAGGCAATAACGCTTACCTTTTGCACCTGCATTAAGCAAAAATGCACCCATTGATGCTGCCTGCCCCATACAAATGGTCGACACATCTGGTTTAATAAACTGCATGGTGTCATAAATTGCCATGCCTGCAGTCACCGACCCACCCGGTGAGTTTATATATAAATGAATATCTTTGTCTGGGTTTTCTGCTTCTAAAAATAGCATTTGCGCTACAATTAGATTTGCCATGTTGTCTTCAACTTCACCTGTGAGAAAAATCACACGCTCACGCAGTAAGCGAGAAAAAATATCAAAAGAACGCTCACCACGAGAAGATTGTTCGACAACCATTGGGACTAAAGCATTTTCTATATTTGAAACATACATAGCTTTATTTATTCCTAAAATTTTCTTGTTACTTACGACAACAATATGAGGGATAATCCTTAAAATTGCAAAGTGTATCCTAAAATTCGTATCGACTTGGCGCAAATAGTTGTACTGATTTTATACAAGCTGGTGGTTTTCAAATTTTTTCATAAAAAAAGGCGCAATTTGTGCGCCTTTTTTTATTTGATTGTCTTAACCTTGTTGCTGACGAGCTTGTTGCTCTTTCAACAATTCTTCATAAGATACTGCTTTTTCAGTGACTTTAGCTGTACTTAAAATGTGATCAACCACTTGATCTTCTAAAATAACAGCTTCAATTTGTGCACGTTGCTGTGCATCATTTTTGAAGTACTCGATCACTTCTGTTGGATCTTCATAAGAAGATGACATTTCTTCAATATACGCTTCTACACGAGCAGCATCTGCTTCAAGTTTTGCATTTGCCAACACAGTGCTCACCAAAACGCCTAATTTTACAGAACGTTCAGCTTGCTCTTTAAACAATTCATCTGGCAGTAAGCTTGCATCAAATGCTTTTGCACCTTGCTCACCAAACTGTTGAGTAAATTGTTGAATCATTTGTTGACGTAGACGGTCAATTTCTTGTGCAAGCATTGCATTTGGCACTTCAATATCATTTGCTGCAACAAGTGCATCAAATGTTGCAGATTTCACTTGGTTACGTAAGCCATTTTTCACTTCACGTTCCATGTTTTTACGAACATCTGCTTTAAGTTTTTCAATGCCTTGCTCTTCCGTCAAACCGAAGATTTCAAGAAATTCTGCATCAATTTCTGGTAATTTTGGCTTTTCAACCAATTTTACATTAATTTTAAATTGTGCAGCTTTGCCTGCAAGATTTTCTGCTTGGTAATCTGCTGGGAAAGTGACATCAATCACTTTTTCTTCGCCAGTTTTCATGCCAATAATGCCATCTTCAAAACCAGGAATCATTTGACCTGCGCCCAACACTAATTTAAAGTCTTGTGCTGAACCACCTTCAAATTTTTCGCCGTCTATTGAACCTTCAAAATCGAAAGTCACTTGCATGTCTTTTTTCGCCATACCTTTTGTTGTAACAAAAGTTTGACGTTGCTTACGCAAGTTCTCAATCATTTGATCGACATCTTTATCTTTTATTTCAGCTACTTGGCGTTCAACTTCCAATGCATCAAATGCATTCACTTCAACTTCAGGATAAACTTCAACCGTTGCTTCATACACTAAAGCATCTTCTTTGTTTTCAACTTTTTCAATGTTTGGCATGCCAACAGCATTGATTTTTTCTTGTTGAATTGCTTCAAATACCGTGTCACGAATAATGTCGTTAACAACTTCTTGATAAACGCTTGCACCAAATTCACGGCGCACCACATTTAAAGGAATTTTACCTTTACGGAAGCCGTTGATTTTGGCAGTTTTGGCAGTGCGCTTTAAACGAGCTTCAAACTGCTCATTAATACGGCTCGTCGGTACAGATACGTTTAAACGACGGGCAACGCCCGAAACCGCTTCAGTCGTTACTTGCATGGCTTCCTCTATTTACTTAATGTGTGAGTAATAAACAATTTTTAAAGTGGAATATTATATTCTATACCAGCAATATATACAAAGATTTGCTGTAAGTTTATGTTTTATCCAAAATTTTATGTTAGTTTTTTATTTTATTTCATAATCTTCTTAATAAAAACTTAACAAAACACAACTTGTTTATTTAAAATAATACTTAAATTGCACATGATCATTGTTATAAAAAATAACATATTAAATACATGATTTAAATAAAAAAATACAAAAAAAGTTACACAAGTACACATAGCGTTTACGTGTTCACTATACAGCACGCTAGCAACAGAATTAATAATGATTATTATTTATCCCACAACAACACCAATACAGGGTTACATACCAATTATGTCGTTTATCAAAGCACACAAAAAACTCGTTTCTTCCACCATTGCCTCTTCATTATCTTTAGTTGCTGGGGTGACTTTTGCACAAGAAGCAACAACTCTCGGTACCATTGATGCCCATGCTGCTTTAGAAAAAGTAGATACCGCCAGTTACACCACCACCCAATCTGCAAATCATAAATATGTTGCACCACTCATAAACACCCCCAAAAGCATTGATGTTATTTCACAAAAACTTCTGCAAGACACAAGTGCCAATTCACTGACTCAAGCATTACAAAACACGCCCGGTGTGACTCTCGCTGCAGGTGAAGGTGGTACACCTTTTACAGACATTCCATATATTCGTGGCTATAGCGCTCAATCGTCCATTTATGTCGATGGTGTAAAAAATGCGACGTCTCAAAATCGAGATATGTTTGATATAGAACAAGTCGAAATCACAAAAGGATCTAGTTCTGCCATTTCAGGCGGTGGAGGTGCCGGTGGTAGCATCAACTTGATTACTAAACAAGCACATGCAGGCGACAGTTATGAGGGCACGATCGCAGGTGGAACAGCCAATTACAAACATATTAGCCTAGATGCCAATAAAGATTTTGGAGATGGCATGGCAGGGCGTGTCATTATTATGGGGCATCAAAATGATAAAGCAGGTGAAAAAAATGGCGCAGAATACAACCGTGTCGGTATTGCCCCAAGCCTGACTTTTGGATTAGGAACACCTACTCGAGGGACGTTAAGCTATTATTACCTGCAAAGCGATGATTTACCTGATGCAGGCATCCCCTTTCCTATCACAGGAGGTGCACCATATTCTGTTGCAAAAGGCACATATTATGGTTGGCGAAATCGAGACTTTGATCGTCGTCAAAATCAAGTCGGTACATTAAAATTAGAACACGATTTTAACGACACATTAAACATAAGTAACACCTTAACGTATAATCGCTCAACCACCAATTATATTGCCACCAACCCAGATGACTCTAGCGGAAACATTGCAAAATATGGAACAATTTTCCGTCGTGCAGTCAGCCGTATTTCCAATACCGATGCTTACAACGATCAAATGGCATTGTCGGGTCAATTTAATACAGGCAGTATCAAACATAACTTTAGCACAGGGGCAGATTGGAGTTATCAATCTACCGATATGGGCATTTATTCATTTAATGGTTTCAATTCAACCACTGGCTTAGATATACAAGACCAAAGCCATAATGCCAATGGCAACGGAGAATCTTGTCAGAATCGTAGCTATGGTTACTGCACGACCTTATATAGTCCAACCCCATATGATACATACAGCGACACTGCAACGGCTGTAAAAAACTACTCAACAACACGCAGTCGAACTGTAGGCTTATATGCTCTAGACAGTATTGAATTTTCACCGCAATGGTTACTCAATTTGGGTTTACGTTGGGATAAATTTAATACCGATGTAAAATATAATTATGCATTGAAACTTCGTGGCACCCAATATAGTGCAGGCCAACGTTATCGTAGCGATACCGACTTTTTCTCTTATCAAGCAGGTTTAATTTACAAACCCACTGAAAATGGCAGTATTTATACCAGCTTTGCAACCTCTGCTAACCCTGTTGGTGTTGACCAAGGCGATGGTTCAGATTCCATTACCAACAACAGTCAAGCAAATTCACTAAAACCAGAAGAAGCACGCACTTACGAAATCGGAACTAAGTGGAACATTTTAAATAACCACGCCAATGTCACTGCTGCAGTCTTTCGTACCGAAAAACAAAATACACGTATTCAAATTGATACTTCAGGATATGCCAATATTGGTAAAAGTCGTGTCAATGGGTTTGAGTTGGGTTTAACAGGTGACCTTACAGATCGATGGAACATTGCAACTGGTTATAGTTACTTAAACAGTAAATTAACGAAAGCATCTCCATTTGACGCAAGATCTCTTGCAGGTCAAGGTCAAGCATTGCCATTTGTTTCTAAAAACAGTGCAACCCTTTGGACAACCTATAAAATAACACCAAAGTTTATTGTTGGTGCAGGCACACAGTACAATGATAAATCTGTAGTGTCTTATCTTGCCAACAATAATGCACCAAAGTACGTGCCTGCGTATACGGTGTACAATGCCATGTTAAAGTACAAAGTCACCAACAATATTAATGTACAACTCAACATCAATAACCTAACCGATAAACTTTATTTCACAAATGCACACTATCATTATGCCATGCAAGCAGACGGACGCAATGCTGTGTTAGCGATCAACTTTAAATACTAGATACATCAACCTAGTCACATAAAAAACATGTGTCTAGGTTTAATCTTAAATGAATATTAAAATTAAAAAATAAATCAAACATAATAACAATCAAAACTCAAAACTCATTGTTAATAAAAATAAGTATATAAATCAAAAATATATCTAAAAATATAACATTAAGAAAATAGTACAACTTAAAAATATATATTTTTCTATTTTAAAAAATATGAAAACTAACGATAATCATTATTGTTTATAAAATCACTACAGTTTGTTACGAGAAAATACATGTCGTTCATTAAAACACGAAAAACTATCGTTTCCTCAGCCCTGCTTTCTTCGCTTTCTCTTGCTTCAAGCACTATTTTTGCTGAGCAAAATGCAGTGAATCTCCCAACCATTCAAACACATGGACAAGAAGAAAGCTTAAAAACGGATAAGTCAGCAAATTCAAAATATTTAGTACCTCTATTAGACACAGCAAAATCCGTTGATGTTATTTCATCAAAAATGATTAGTGATACACAAGTAACAACGCTAAGTGATGCTTTACGTACTGTTCCAGGTGTTACTCTTGGTGCAGGTGAAGGTGGCAACCCGAACGGTGACCGCCCCTTTATTCGTGGTTATAACTCAGAGAGCTCAATTTATGTAGATGGGGTTCGTAATGCAACCTCACAACAACGTGAAATGTTTGACGTAGAACAAGTTGAAGTGACCAAAGGTTCTGCCTCAACCCTCAGTGGTGGCGGATCAACAGGCGGTAATATCAATATTATTAGTAAACTTCCTAAGCTTAACGATGCTGTAGAAGGTTCGATTTCAAGTGGTACCAATGACTACCGACGTATTGTTTTAGATGGCAACAAAAACTTCGACAATGGTCTTGCAGGTCGTGTTGTGGTAATGGGGCATCAAAATACCAAAGCTGGCCAAAAAAATGGCACTGAATATAACCGTGTTGGTATTGCACCGAGCTTAATTATTGGAACAAATTCTGCAACAAAAGCGACATTAAGCTATTATTACTTACGTACCGATGATACGCCAGACTCAGGCGTACCTTACAGCAACCCTAAAGGCACTGGTGTGCTTGGAAAACCTGTAGATGTAAAACAAGGAATCTACTACGGTTTACAAAACCGTGATTTCCAAAAACAAGAAAATCATATTGGTAGCATCAAACTCGAACACACTTTTGACAATGGTTTTAACCTTGCAAATATCACCACCTACAGTCGCTCAAAAAATGATTATATTTGGACACAACCAGATGACTCACAAGGTAACGTCACTTACGGCAAAGTATGGCGTAGAGCAAATTCAAATATCACCGACACAGAAACATTTGCAAATCAATTGGCTTTGCAAGGTAAATTCAATACAGGCTCCATTTTACATCGCTTAAACTTAGGAGCTGACTATAGCCACCAGTCTACAGATAAAGGCAGTTATGGTGTAACAAGTGGTTTAACAGCAGCACAAGCATGTGGTACAGGAAGCAATAAAACCAACCCAACATACGGAATTGGCACAAGCAATGGTTACTGTACTTCACTGTATAGCCCAAATGCATACGATGCTTGGTCGAGTAAACTGATTTCTGGTTATACCCTAAAAAATACCACCAAAAACACAGGTATTTATATTTTAGATAACATTGAATTTACACCACAGTGGCTACTTGATCTTGGTGTACGTTGGGACAATTTCAATACTAAACAATATAACTATGCCACTGTAAGTAGCACAGCATATACCCCAATGGCAAAACCAACGACTGTTGTCAGTAAAAGTGATTTCTTTAGTTATACTGCAGGGTTAACGTACAAACCAGTAGAGCAAGGCAGTCTTTATGCCAGCTTTTCAACATCAGCCAACCCTGTAGGTATTAGTGCAGGCGATGGCTCTGAAAATGTTTCAGATATTTACAAAGCATTACAACCTGAAAAATCTCGTACATTTGAAGTCGGTACAAAGTGGGATTTATTTGATCGTCGTGCCAACGTAACAGCTGCTGTTTTCAGAACTGAGAAGCAAAACACCCGTATTGCTGTATCACCAACACAATACACAAATGGCGGTGCAAGCCGTGTAGATGGTTTTGAATTTGGCCTCAATGGTAATATCACCAACAATTGGGATATCAGCTTAGGCTATAGCTATTTAGATGCAACACAATCTGGTAACCCAGGGGTCAGTACACGTGATGGCTCAGCCATTAAAACCCAAGGAAAACAACTGCCAAACGTCCCTAAAAATAGCGCAACGCTGTGGTCAACCTATAAAATCACACCAAAACTCACCCTTGGTGGCGGTGTCGTTGCTAGCGACAAAGTATACGGCAATACCACCAACACGCTATGGGTTTCAGGCTACACCCGTTATGACATAATGGCTCGCTACGCTGTGAACAAAAACATTGATATTCAGCTCAATGTGAATAATATAGGCAATACTCGATACTTCACAAAAGCATTTGCATCACATTATGCAACTGAAGCAGAAGGACGTAATGGTGTACTTACCCTAAACTTTAAGTACTAAAACACGATTTAATGCTCAAAAAAACAACCTTTTTTAAAGGTTGTTTTTTTAATGAAACAAAAATAAAACACTACATATATTAAATTAAACTTAATTTAATATAAAAAATAACATTAAAATCGATAAAAACAATTAATTATACCAATTGATTGTTTTTATCGATTTATAATAATTAAATATAAATCAACAACTTAAAATCAAAATATGAAATAACACTATATTTTAAATAAAAATAATTATCATTTATAATCCGATTACTTTAGATCGTTTATTCACCAAAACGTTAACGCAAGTTACTTTTAAGTTAAGGGCGCAATAATGCCAAGTCAGAAAACCAAACCGAATACCTATGCTGCAACCACTGTGGCTCTTGCCATTGCATTGCCTAACCTTGCATTTGCATCATCAGACGCATCTGTACAACATCTCCCATCTATTCAAACCAATGCCACTGCCGAAACTGGTTTTTACGCCAAAGAAAGTTCATCAAGCAAACGTATTCAACCACTTCTGAATACCGCCAAAACCACTCAAGTGCTCACTGAGCAAACCTTAAAAGAACAAAATTTACTGTCATTACAAGATGCTCTCTCTACCACACCCGGGATTTCTTTTAGTGCAGGTGAAGCAGGTGGTACACTCGGTGACCGTATCAACCTGCGTGGATATGATGCAAAAAACAATATTTCAAGTGACGGCATACGTGATACAGCCATTATTACACGCACAGATTTATTTAATTATGATGCTGTCGAAGTCAATAAAGGCTCAAACTCGGTAGAAAATGGTGCAGGACAAGTCAGTGGTGGTGTAAACCTTGTCACAAAAACGCCTAAAAACAAAGATTTTAATCATGTCAGTGTAGGTCTAGGTACAGATGACTACACACGTTTTACAGGAGATTTTAACAAAGTTCTTCAAGATGACATTGCTTTTCGCCTAAATGTGATGGCACACAAAAATACCTACCCTGGTCGTAGTGAAGACCTTAAACGTTGGGGAATTGCACCGGCAATCACCTTTGGTATCGGTGACACCGCCAAATTAACACTTGCTTATGTGTATCAAAGAGATAATAACGATCCATTATACGGCGTACCTTACTTCAATGGTCGAGCCGTTAATGGCCTATCACCTTCGACCTATTATGGTTTTAAAAACTTAGATAATATTCGAATAAAAAATAGTACAGGACTCTTAAAAGTAGACAGCCAATTGGCTGAAAATATTCAACTTCACTCTGTTACCCGTCTTAGCGACATTTCACAAAGTGGTGTTACATCATCACCTCGTGGTGTTTTTTGCTCGCCTTCAGGTTTGACGCCTGTAGCTAAAACCAATGCCAATCCAACAGGCTATACCTCATGTAACCAACGTGGGCTTTACATACCAGATGCTCAACGTTTTGGCTTTGTAAACAACATTACTGCCAAACAATTTGCCAATGACACCAATATTAGATTTACTTTTGAAAACGACCGTATTAAAAACACACTGGTGACTGGTGTTGGTTTTAGCCAAGAAGAGTCAACACGATTACTTGGTGGACTACTTTACAACACCAACGGCACACGTATTACCCTTCCTGCAACAGACCTATATAACCCCAACAACTATTGGAATGGTGCAACCAATTTCAGAGCCACTGAATCTTCAAGTGGAAGCATGAATAGTTATTATGGCTATATCTTTAACAACACCGAATTTGGTAAACATTGGTTACTCGATCTTGGTGTACGTTTTGATCGTACTGAAAGTAAATACACCAGCCATAATTACTCAGCAACCACACAAAAAATTACAGCCACCACACCAAGCTCACAAAATGCAAACCTATTAAGTTATAGCGCAGGGCTGACCTTTAAACCAAGTGAACCAATCAGCATATATGCCAGTTATGCAAATTCACAAAAACCAACCATGGATGCAGCAAACTCACCATGTATTGCAACAGTTGCAGGAAATACCTGTAATACTAAACCTGAAAGCGCTGTTAATTACGAACTTGGCATGAAATGGGAAATCAATCCGAACCTGTTATTCACCATGGCAGGTTTTAGAACCGAGTCAAATAAAGTCCGAATCCAAGGTGCAGACAACAGCAATACAGTGCTTGATGGAAAAAATTACATCAACGGTGTAGAAGCAGGTCTATTTGGTCAAGTCACACCAGATTGGGAAATTACAGCAACATTTGCTTGGATGGAAGGAAAATATAAACAAACAACCGTTGGCAATGTACCTGACTATCAAAAAGGCAATCGCCTCATGTTAGTTCCGGTATACTCTGGTCGTATTTGGACAACCTATGCAATTACAGACCAATGGCAAGTGGGCTATGGTGTAACCTATCAAGGTAAAATGTACACAGGTTCGCAAACTGCACAAAACAATAAACTTCCACAACCAGAGTCGGAAGGTTATTTCACACACGACGCATCAATTACGTATAAAGTGAACAAAAACTTAAATCTACAATTGATTGGTCGTAATCTTGCAGATAAAACCTACTACACAAACTTACGTGCAGGCACATCGCAAAACAATAACACAGGCTTTGCACTTCCGGGTGCAGGACGTCAAACCGTACTCAACATTAACTACAACTTCTAATCTCTCTTCGATATTAGCGGTATAAAAAAGCGTTTGCGACTATAATGTGGCAAACGCTTTCATCTTTAGGAAATCATTATGCTCATACACATTCCTAACCTACTTACACTCGACCAAGTCAATGAATGCCGACAACTTTTAGAAAGCGCACCATGGAGCGATGGCAAACAAACCGCTGGGCACCAATCTGCTCAAATCAAAAACAATTTACAACTTCCTATCGACTGTGAAGAAGCGCGACATCTTGGCCAAATCATCACCCATGCCCTGCAAACTAACCCGACAGCATTTAGTGCAACACTACCTAAAACCATCCTTCCACCAATGTTTAATTGTTACCAAAATGGAGGACATTTTGGTACACATATAGACAATGCCATTCGCCCACACCCTGTACTTAACACGTATATGCGTACAGATGTATCTTGCACACTTTTTTTCACCAATCCCGACGAATACGATGGTGGTGAACTCATTATTGAAGACACCTATGGTACACAGTCCGTCAAACTCAATGCAGGAGATGCCATCTTTTACCCTTCCACCAGTTTGCATGAAGTAACCCCTGTCACACGTGGTGCGAGAGTCTCCTCCTTTTTTTGGATTCAAAGTTTTATTGCATCAGACATTCAAAGACGTATGCTCTTTGAGTTAGATCAGTCTATACAGTCACTCACGCAACAATTAGATAGCAATCATGCAGATGTAGTTCAACTCACAGGAATTTATCACAACCTACTTAGACAATGGAGTGATATGTAAGCCAAGCTTACATCGGTGAAAACTATGACGATTCAAAAACCATACAACAATATTCCACCGCACTTACTCACGCTCAATGACTATGAACAACAAGCAGAACACCATCTGCCCAAAAGCCATTGGGCATACTTACAAAGTGGGGCAATGCATGAAGTGAGTTTAAAAGACAATCAAAAACAATTCGAAAAAATACACATTCTCCCTCGTGTACTTAAAGACTTATCTGGTGGTCATACTCAATGCCAAATTTTAGGTCAAACTTACCCACACCCTATTTTTTTAGCACCGATTGGCCATCAAGCATTATTTCACGCAGAAGCAGAACGTGCCACCGCCTTGGCCGCAGAGGTTATGCAAAGTAACCTTATTTTAAGCACATTTACCACCACAGATTTACATGCGTTAAATAAAGATAATCCCTTTAAATGGTTTCAACTATATTGGCAAGGTGAACGTGAAAAGTCATTACAATTGGTCAAACAAGCGGAACAACACAACTACAAAGCCATTGTCATTACTGTAGACTCACCACATAAAGGTATACGAGACACTGAAAGAAAAGCCAATTTTCAACTCCCTCCCAACATGCCCCACCCACACACCAAAACCTTTTTAATGGCTGAGCATTTAAAACCAAATCAACACCCTGTTTTTGATGGGCTGATGCAACTTGCACCGACTTGGCAAGATATACAATGGTTAGTCAAACATACAACCCTCCCGATTATACTCAAAGGCGTATCACATCCTGAAGATGCAAAAATGGCAATTGAGTACGGTGTCAAAGGCTTAATTATTTCAAATCACGGTGGCCGAGTATTAGACACAGCCATTTCCCCACTCATTGCATTGCAACGCATTAAAGCCGTTGTACCCAACGACTATCCACTACTCATTGATGGTGGTATACGCAGAGGCACAGATGTATTTAAAGCGATTGCTTTTGGAGCACATGCCGTACTGATTGGTAGACCCTATATTTATGGGCTCGCAACAGCAGGCGCTTTAGGTGTCGCTCATGTTATTCGCACATTAAAAGAAGAGTTAGAAATTACAATGGCTTTGGCAGGTACAGCACGTCTTAGCGACATTTCAATGGCTTACATTGACACACAAAGCCATTGACAAAAGCACTATAGATCACTTAACTTAACTGTATCCACCCTAAAAAACTTACTCCCAACATGCATAAGTCGTCTACACCACGTTAGACGATGTAATAGACTTATGCTGCAAACAAAATTTAAATAAAATAATCGATGCGATCCACCCATTACGCACGATTAGATCTAGGAGTGATCCATGTTGGCTGATCCAAGCAAAAAATACCGTCGCATGTATGAACGTGTTGACTTACCTAACCGTGAATGGCCGAATAATGAAATTACCAAAGCCCCACTGTGGATGAGTACAGACCTGCGAGACGGTAATCAAGCCATTTTTGAGCCAATGACCCTAGAACAAAAACTAAAAATGTTTTTAATGTTGGTGAAAATCGGATTTAAACATATTGAAATTGGTTTTCCATCTGCATCGCAAACTGATTTTGACTTTACTCGTCAACTCATTGAAGAAAATCTCATTCCAGATGACGTATATATTGAAGTTTTAGTCCAAGCAAGAGACCATTTAATTACTCGTACCTTTGAATCTTTGGTGGGTGCAAAACGTGCTATTGTGCATATTTACAACTCAAACTCACCAACATTTCGTCAAAAAGTGCTCAATACTGACGTAGATGGCGCAAAACAACTTGCAGTCAACGCAGCGACAAAAGTCAAAGAATATGCAAAAAAACAACCCGACACCGAATGGGTATTCCAATATAGTCCAGAGTGTTTTTCTGCAACAGAATTGAACGTTGCAAAAGAAGTCTGTGATGCTGTCACAGCGATTTGGGATGCATCACCCGACAATAAAGTCATTTTAAATCTGCCTGCCACTGTTGAAGTATCGACTCCCAACGTGTATGCCGATCAAATCGAATGGATGCACCGTCATCTTGCTCGCCGTGATGGGGTTATTATTTCAGTGCACTGTCACAATGACCGTGGCTGTGGCATTGCAGCCTCTGAACTTGCCATTATGGCAGGTGCAGATCGTGTAGAAGGCTGTGTATTTGGTAATGGTGAACGCACAGGGAACGTTGATATTGCTGCCATCGCACTTAATATGTACACCCAAGGTGTTGCACCAGCGCTTGATTTTTCTAATATTAATGAAATTATTGCCACGGTTGAAGAATGTACTGGACTACCCGTACACCCACGTCACCCTTATGCAGGTGATTTGGTCTTTACTGCATTTTCAGGCTCACACCAAGATGCGATCAAAAAAGGCTTTGATTTCCAAAAAAATGAAGCCATTTGGGACATGCCGTATTTACCCATTGACCCCAAAGACTTGGGACGTGACTACGATGCAGTGATTCGTGTAAATAGCCAGTCAGGTAAAGGTGGTATTGCTTACTTACTTGAATCAAACTACAACGTCACACTACCGCGCCGTGTACAAATTGAATTTAGCCAAATTGTACAAGCACATACAGACACAACGTCTGCTGAAATCTCCGCATCAGATATTTGGAAGCTGTTTCAAGCCACGTATGTCAATATTAAAGACAAATACTACAGCGTAAAAAAATACCAACTGTCTACTCAAAACAACGACCAAGTCATCGATCTAGACATTGAAATTAATCAAAAAACTCAACGATTGCACGGGCGTGGTAATGGGCCAATTTCAGCAGTCATTGATGCATTGCAACTTCCAATTGATGTCTTACATTATGAAGAACGTAGTATTGGTACAGGTGCAAGCGCACAATCTTTAGCACTCCTTGAAATTCAAGTGAAAGATACAGGAAAAAGTACTTTTGCTGCAGGGATTCACAGCAATACTATTACCTCACCGATCGAGGCAATTATTGCCTGTACTAACCGCTTAATTGATCAAGGCATACTTCAAGTGACAGACATTGTGCCTGAAACCAAATAAGCAATTAAAAATAATCGTTTCAAAAGGATACCCAAGTTGGTATCCTTTTTCACACTCATGATTTCAAAATAAGGCGACTTACATTCGTGTCTTTTGCATCTGATTCAGTGGGTTTAGTCACCCCTAAAAAATATAGCTTTGAAGAACCCCTTGAGCTTGAGTGTGGTCGTATTTTGCCACGTTTTGAACTCATGGTCGAAACCTATGGCACACTCAATGCAGATCATTCCAATGCAATCTTACTGTGTCATGCACTGTCAGGCCACCATCATGCCGCAGGCTACCACAGTGAAGATGACAAAAAACCAGGATGGTGGGATGCATGTATTGGTCCAGGAAAAGCCATAGATACCAACCATTTTTTTGTGGTTGCACTCAATAATATTGGGGGTTGTCATGGCTCTACAGGGCCAATATCTCCAAACCCAGACAACAATAACATGCCATATGGCCCAGACTTTCCGCTAGTCACGGTACGCGATTGGGTGCGTACACAAGCCATGCTTTCAGATCAAATGAATATTCAAAAATGGTATGCCATTGTGGGGGGCTCACTCGGTGGCATGCAAGCATTACAATGGTCTGTTGATTATCCCGATCGCTTAGCACGTTGCGTCATTATTGCAAGTGCCCCAAAACTATCTGCGCAAAATATTGCATTTAATGAGGTTGCTAGACAGTCTATTTTATCTGATCCAGACTTTCACAATGGCTACTATTTAGCCAATGACAGCTACCCTCGCCGTGGCCTCATTTTGGCACGTATGGTTGGGCATATTACCTACTTATCTGAAGAAGCCATGAAACAAAAGTTTGGCCGTGATTTAAAATCAGGGAAATTTATGTATGGTTTTGATGTCGAGTTTCAGGTTGAAAGTTACTTACGCTACCAAGGTGAACGTTTTAGTCAAAACTTTGATGCGAACACTTACCTGATTATGACCAAAGCACTAGACTACTTCGATCCATCGCGTGAATTTAATGCTTCTTTGACTGAAGCCATGAAAAATACACAGTGTCGATTTTTGGTGATTTCATTTACCACAGATTGGCGCTTTAGTCCTGAGCGTTCAGAAGAAATTGTCAATGCACTCATTAGTAATAACAAACCTGTCAGCTATTTAGATATTAACGCTAAACAAGGTCACGACTCATTTTTGTTTCCAATACCACTGTATGTCAATACATTGCGTGCATTCTTAGGTGGTGAAGCACTGCTTCATGAAAAAGTGGCACAACAAGGATAAATGTCATGCGATTAGATCAACAACTTTCCGAAAAATGGATTAGCCCAAGCGATAAAGTGCTCGATTTAGGCTGTGGTGATGGTGAATTACTGGCTCATTTGAGCAAAAAATATAACATCAGTGCATATGGCATGGAAATTGATCAAGAAAAGATTGCAATTGCCATTGGTCGAGGGTTAAATATTATACAACAAGACTTAAACATTGGCTTACACCGTTTTGCAGATCAATCTTTTGATTATGTGGTTATGGCACAAGCTTTGCAGTCTGTTGATGCACCAGATGTATTGTTAAAGGACATGGTTCGGGTCGGTAAACAAGCCATTATTACCTTTCCTAACTTTGCCCATTGGAAAACACGTGCTTTTTTAGCCTTAAAAGGTAAAATGCCCGTGTCCAAAGCATTACCATACATGTGGTACAACACCCCTAACATTCATTTATGTACCTTCCGAGATTTTGAAGCACTGTGTGCTGACAATAATATTCGGATTATTAACCGACTCTCTGTCAATGGGAATCAAGAAGACAGCTTTTTAGGTAAACGTCTTCCAAACCTCTTTGGCGAAGTAGCGATTTATCGAGTGAGCGCTATATGAAAAAACTGTTTATGAGCACATTGCTTCTTGGTCTATCTGTACTATCTCATGCAGATCTACTACCCGCAAATCCACAGCCTTCGGCATCTTCACAAGCTGCACGCTATTCAACCATGGGGTTTACCCAACTTTTACAAGAAGCCAATGCAGGCCAAGCGGCAGCACAGTTTTATGTTGCTATGCATTATCAAGCAGGTAAAGATACTGCAAAAGACATTAACCAAGCATTTTCTTGGTATAAAAAAGCTGCAGATCAAGGCATTCCTGCTGCACAATTAAATGTTGGCCGTATGCTTGCTGATGGTATGGGTACCAATAAAAATATTGTTTTGGCACGTAGCTATCTAGAAAAAGCCGCCAGTCACGGCGATAACCGTGCAAGCTTTAATCTTGCACTTATGGAAGAACATAAAAAAGATTACATTGGTGCTTATCAGTGGTATGAGTTATCTACCCGTGACGGCATGTTAGACAACAAAGTGATGAACATGTCTGAAACCAAGAAAACTGCTTTAGCGGCCAACTTAACGCCCGATCAAATTCGCCAAGCTGTTGACCGCGCGGATCGTTGGATTCAAGCCCAATAAACTGCTCATCGCTCACTCCGAAACAGCACTTTTGTGCTGTTTTTTTGTTTTTCAATTTTATTTTGTGCATAATTATAATCTCTACCATTTCCCCATAAAAATCCCCATATGACTCAATCGACTTGGCTAGAAAAGCACACGGATCTTGTGCTTGCCAGTAACAACAAAGGTAAAATTTCTGAATTTAACCATATTTTTGAAACACTCAACTTACCCATTCAAGTGATTCCACAAGGACACCTTCAGATTGAAGATGCTGTTGAAGATGGCTTGAGCTTCATTGAAAATGCAATTTTGAAAGCTCGACATGCTGCAAAACATTCAGGAAAACCTGCAATTGCTGATGACTCAGGTTTATGTGTGCCTGCTTTAGGGGGTGCACCTGGCATTTATTCAGCACGTTACGCAGGTGAACACGGCAATGATTCAGCAAACAACCACAAACTGATTCAAGCCTTACAACCTTTACGTCAAAAACATACCATCATTACGGGTATGTTTGTCTGCGTATTGGCTTTTGTAGAACATGCAGAAGATCCTCTGCCCAAAATATTTCAAGGAGTATGGCAAGGAGAAATTCTCACAGAAGCACGTGGCGAACATGGCTTTGGCTATGACCCATTATTTTGGTTACCTGAACTTGGAAAAACAAGTGCAGAACTTGAAAAGGCTGAAAAAAATAAAATAAGCCATCGAGGCCAAGCAATGCAGGCTTTTATTCAAAGTTTAATCACAAACTAAATCTTTTCTAAGTGAGGTGGTGATGATTCAGACCACCTCACTTAGAACACCACCATAAATCAGCGTCATGCAACAGCATTTAAAACAAAGACTGCTTCGTGGTTGTAAGGAAAAAAATTGATCAAAAAGGTGAAAATGTTGGTCGATCATTTTATGCCTTTTTTAAAAATAAAAATGACGAACCCGAATTTCTTATGGAGGCAGCATATTAGTGGATCATCACCCACCGACTCAATCACTTTGAAAAATCCGTTAAAATTAAAGCACTCATACAACAAGTGCATTAACACATTTTGTAAAGCTCAACACCTTAATCACGGATAAAATTTTATTTCAACATGACGTATTTATATATTTTTCACCATATAGAATATTGATATAACATCAATGTTCTATCACTTTATTTGTAATACAAGATGGTAAAGAAAAACAATATCATTGAGATAAAATACATCAGACCGTTACCTCATCGGAGGTCTTATCCTTTATTAGAGCTAAAATAACCAATACAGCAATGCAAATACTCCTATTGTACAGATACTAACAATCGTTCCTGCCGCAATATAGGTCGCAGAACGCCCTGTTGCACTATAATGTGTCTCTAATGCCACAATATTTGCCGCAGGAGGCAAACAAAATAAAAAGAAAAGTAAAGCAATATGTTGTTGAACAAAAAGATTGGAGCTTAAAACATAAAATACTGCACACAGCACAGCCCCTACACTCAACTTTACGAACATCACTTGAGTACTATGCTTTAAATCTTGTAAATTAACCCGAGTTTGACTTAACCACATCCCTAAAATTGCCATACCCGCAAAGACCATTGCAAATTTTGCAAATGCATACAATTCAAGTAACCACCACTGACCATTGATTAAAGTGTGTATTGAAAATAAACGCAGTACTAGCGCAATGCATAGTGCAATTGTTGGTGGAGCATGTATTATTTTTTTAATGACATCTGACCGCTGAGGCTGAACATCACTGACTGCATAAATAGCCCAAATATTTCCAAAAATTGAACTTCCTACATATAATGCAATCATTGCTGCACTCACAGGCTGCCCAAAAATAAGTAATGCTAAAGGAAAACCCAACCACCCAATATTACTGTAGCTGGCACATAATGCCACCAAACGATCTTTATATCGCAAAACGCACACCATATACACCACAATAGATGCAATGAAGCTAAACAGTATGAGTAACATACTACCTGACTGATAAAACAGCATGTTATATACAATAATAAATGGAATAAAACATCGTGCTAATCCAACTGCACAAAATGTTTTAACACGTTTAGCGATAGAAAAATTTTGAATAAGCCAACCAAAAATAAATGCAAAAATCGGCAATCCAATTGACATCACACGCCCCAATAAAAATGAATATACTGTTTATGAATCAATCAAATAACAGATTACGCTTAAAAATTCTTTAAATTGCAATTTGGCCGTCATTCAAATGTAATAACATCTTGTTTCCATAGAGCTAATTTTATGGAGATCACTATGGCTGGTTTATCAATTTGGCACGTCATCATTTTTTTAATTGTCGTTGTACTTTTATTTGGCACATCTAAACTTAAAAATTTGGGTAAAGATATGGGTGGTGCGGTCAAAGACTTTAAAAAAACAATGCAAGATGATGATCAACCCGAACAACTTCCTGCAACAACACCTCGTACAGTCAAAGCCGAATCAAATGTGACACAAAACAGTAAAACTGGGTAAATTATGCTAAACATTGGCATTTCTGAATTTTTAGTTTTTGCAGTCGTTGCACTTGTGGTCCTCGGTCCAGATAAACTGCCTGAGGCGTTACGCTTTGTTGGAAAGTGGTACAGTAAAGGCAAGCGTTTTGTGAGCAATATTCAAAATGATATCGATCATGAACTGCGTGTATCTGAACTCAAAGACCAAATGCAAAAAGAAATGCTACGCATTGCCGAGCTTGAACGAAAAATGCAAGATCAAATGGATGCACTTAGCCACATCGAAACATCACAAGCTAAACCTCAAGTGCATACCGCTTATACGCATGTAAAACAGTTACGTTATGGCTATACCACACACTGCCCAAGTATGACCTGTGTGGTGATTCCTGAATCAATAACACAGCAATCGTACAATCCCATTACCCTCAAGGTCGCTGTATGACTTCGCTTCCAAACACCCAACCAGACCACTCAAGTCATGTTGAACTAGATGAGATGCCAATCCATAAGCATTTAATTATTCTAAGAAAATATTTAATTCGTATGGTTGGTGTTCTTTTGGGTCTATTTTTATGTTTGCTGCCCTTTGCCAATCAAACCTATCAATTACTCTCAGAGCCCCTAAGAGCACAGTTACCCATTAATTCATCTATGATTGCAACCGATGTGACGGCCACATTTTTAGCACCATTTAAGTTAAATCTTTTTGTCGCACTCATGATAAGTATGCCATTTATTCTGTATCAAACATGGCTATATATTAAACCTGCTCTTCATCAACACGAAAAAAGCCTGACTTTTCCACTCATGGCAGGAAGTATTACCTTGTTTTACACAGGAATTGCTTTTGCCTACTTTATTGTTTTACCTTCAATTCTTCACTTCTTTATTAGTGTTTCTCCTGAAAGTGTCGCACCCATGACAGACATCAACAGCTACTTAAGCTTTTGTTTAAAGCTTTTTTTAGTTTTTGGTTTAACCTTTGAAATTCCTGTTGTGACATTACTTTTAATTATTACGGGTATTGTACCTACCGAAAGCCTGATTAAAAAAAGACGGTTTATTATTGTCGGTTGTTTTTTTATTGCGATGTTTGCCACCCCACCCGATGCTATTTCAATGATTATGTTGGCTGTTCCGATGTGGCTTTTATTTGAACTTGGACTCGTTTTTGGAAAAATAATTGAAAAAAGAAAACAATCTAAAGCTTAAATAAAACTTAAATTTAACCATTTTGTCATGATTTTGTCAGATTACAGACATGTAAAGCCCCTAGTATATTTTCCTATTAAATATTTGATAAAACTGAACTTACTAGGGGTATATCATGACACAGCAGACGCCATATCATGAAGATCAAGAAACCGACAACAATACATCAAGCAATACACATTTTGATGATATTTTAGGTCACTATATTACCCGCCGTGATCTTATCAAGAAAACAGCAAGCGGTACCATTGCATTGGCTTTAGCAGCAACAGTAACAGGATGTGCATCGCAAGGTACATCACAAGGCCAACAAAGATCATCGCACTTACCTACCACAAAACGCCCTGAAAAACTCTCGTTCAAACCTGTTGCAAAAAATAAATTAGACTTAATTAGTGTGCCAGATGGCTATCAAGTCAATGTGTTATATGCTTTAGGTGACTCAATTAACCCAAACTATGCAGATTGGAATGATCACAATATTCCATCAGGTCCAAGTTTTCAATTTCGTTCAGGCGATTGCCATGACGGCATTCACTTCTTCGGTTTAAATAAAAAAACCAAACGCCTAGATGACACCTTCTCTGAAGAAGGCCTTTTGGTCATGAACCATGAATATATCAACCCAACCTTCTTACATGCTAAAGGGCCAACTAAAGTCAATGGACACCGCCCAGAAGATGAAGTCATTCGTGAAAACAATGCTCATGGTGTTTCAGTGATTCATGTCAAAAAAAATGAAATTACCCAACATGTAGAAATTATTAAAAATTCCGTTTTTAACCGCCGTATTACGACATACACGCCAATGGATTTTTCAGGAGCAGCGGCAGGTTCACCACTCCTTGCTACCCTATACTCACCAAAAGCACTCAAAGCACGTGGTACACACAATAATTGTGGTAATGGTTACACACCGTGGGGAACATATTTAACGACTGAAGAAAATTTCATCGGTTATTTTCAGCGTTCATCTACAGATGATGCAAAACGCCAACCGCATGAAATTGCCGCACTCAAACGTTATGGCTTAAAAGCAGGTTCAAGTTCAAAATATGAGTGGGATACAGCCATTGGGCAAATCGAACCACAAGACCACTATGATCGTTGGAAAGCCAATGCGATAGCCGAAACTGCAGCGAAAGATTATCGTAATGGCCCAAATACCTTTGGTTGGATGGTCGAAATCGATCCATTCGACATTAAACACAACCCAGTAAAACGTACTTCACTTGGGCGTTTTGCTCACGAAGATAGTGCTTGCCGAGCCGTTGAAGGCATGCCTTTGGCATTTTACATGGGCGATGACTCTCGAGGCGAATATATTTATAAATTTGTATCTCAAGCAAAATGGGACGCAAAAGACACCAATGCTGGTTATAAAGCAGGTGATAAATATATGGACAAGGGTACATTGTATGTTGCCAAATTTAACCAAGATGGCTCAGGCCAATGGATTGAACTAAGCTATGGAAAAAATGGTTTAGATCAAAGTAATAAGACGTATCCATTTAGTAGCCAAGCAGACATTGTAACTTTTGCACGTATGGCAGCTGACAGTGTAGGCGCAACCAAAATGGATCGCCCTGAATGGTGTAGTATTAACCCTGAAAATGGTGAAATCTACGTTACCCTCACCAACAACTCTAATCGTGGTAAAGACTACGCAACAGATGCTGCCAACCCACGTGCATATGAAGACCTATATGGTGAAAAGAAAGTCCAAAAAGGCAATGTAAATGGTCATGTCATTCGCTTTAAAGAACAAGATGACAAAACCACGGCGTTACAATTCCAATGGGATATTTATTTGTTTGGTGCTGAAGCAAGCATGAATCCAAATATTAATCTTTCAGGCTTAAGCGATAACAATGATTTTTCAAGCCCTGATGGGATGTGGTTTGATTCACGTGGCATTTTATGGCTACAAACAGACGACAGTGCATATACAGATGTGACCAACTGTATGATGCTTGCAGCACTTCCTGGCTACATTGGTGATGGTACAGTGGCGACCACATCAAATGGACAACAAACGCGTGTAGGTGCAAAAGTCAACGATGATAATTTGCGTCGCTTCTTAGTTGGCCCTAAAGAAGCTGAAATTACAGGGATTACCATGACACCTGATAATAAAGCCATTTTTGTTAATATTCAGCATCCTGGCGAAGAGTCTGAAAGTTACGACAAACCAAATAGTCATTGGCCTGCTTCTCAAAATGACATTTCGAACACAACTGCTCGCCCACGCTCAGCCACCATTGTTATTACCCGTAAAGACGGTGGACGTATTGCTGATTAAAGCCAACTTAATGAAATAACCTCTAAAAAAGCAAGGGCATTCACTGCCCTTGCTTTTTTTAGCATACACATACATACCATCTGTCATTCATTTGCAGATGTACTACTTAAAATTTAACATTTTTAAGTCTGATTCGGTAAAATCACGATAACAATGAATATAAAGAGACATATGCATGTTGATTTACCCCGACATTAACCCCATCGCACTTGAATTGGGCCCCCTTAAAGTACATTGGTATGGTGTCATGTACTTACTGGCTTTTTTATGTGCATGGGGCTTGGCCAGCTACAGAGCAAAACAGCGTACAGGTTGGGGAGCAGAAATGGTTTCTGATCTCATTTTCTATGGTGCGCTCGGTGTGGTCATTGGCGGACGTATTGGTTACGTTTTATTTTATGAGTTTGACCAGTTTTTAGCACATCCTTTATGGCTGTTCCAAGTATGGACAGGTGGGATGAGCTTTCATGGTGGATTCATTGGTGTCATGCTTGCCATGATTCTATGGTGTCGAAAATACCAAAAAACATGGTTTCAAACCATGGACTTTATTGCACCATGTGTCCCGACAGGGCTCATGTTTGGCCGTATTGGTAACTTTATTGGGGGGGAATTATATGGTCGTGCAGTAACAGACCCAAACTATCCTTTTGGTATGATTTTTCCAACAGACCCTTTACATTTGGTACGCCACCCTTCACAAATTTATCAAGCCCTCTGTGAAGGCTTACTCTTATTTATTATACTGTGGTGGTATAGCTCTAAACCTCGTCCACGCATGGCAGTTTCAGCGCTCTTTTTAGCAGGCTACGGTGTTGCACGTTTTGTAATGGAATTTTTTAGAGAACCTGATGCAGATCAAGGGTACATTTTATTTGGTTGGATGACCAAAGGGCAAATTCTCTCGCTACCTATGATTATTATTGGTGTACTACTGATTGTGTGGGCATATAAACAAAAAATTTATGACTGGAATTACGCTCAAAAACTCTAATCATTGACTGTTTAGGGAGTCTTTGACTCCCATTCACTTTTTATATCAGACAAAACTATGCTTGAATTTTGGTTTAACCCTTATACATCATTGGCTCGAAAATTGTGTATTTTAATACTTGCAGTAATCATTGCCGTATCTTTACACCAATACTTCCCAATGCCAACAACATTACAACTGCTCTTTGTTGGAGCAGGAATCATGTTTTTAGTTTGTCGTTTATGTAAAATTTACGTGGTCAAAAACGATCCGCGCTTATTACTTTACAGAGTATTTACATGGATTCCATTGTCTTTTTTATGTGCTATTATTTTTGTAAAGGCATTTGATCAATTACTAATGTGGGGAATCCAAGGGATTGCCATCATGGTCATTAGTATTTGCTTATTGTCACCACATGTTTTATTTCAAAAGCCAATACATGATCAAAATACTTAACCATCCAAAACAGTTTAGAACCTTTCAACTCGTGACTGTTATGATCAGTGCTGGCTTAATTGTCAAACTTCAGCATTATGCTTCTTTAACCACCACATGGGTCATCATGAGCCTGATTACAGGTATTTTTATCGTAGTGTATGGTCAATACTGTATTCGGTTGAATTGGAGTAAATATAGCATTTGGGTCATTCCAACGGTCTTTTTAATACTACTCAATCTCAGTATTTCTACATCATATATTTCGCTTAACCTACAGGCCATCTTATTTGCCATTTTGGGACTAAATTTAAGTTATCGATTTTTACCTCAGATAAAAGCCAATCGAGAATAGCACCCACTGCTTCAATCGTATAAAATGGTCGCCTTTAGACAATAGCTCACAACACAAAGGACAGCCATGAAAGCATATCATGACCTATTACAGCGTATTCTTGACCAAGGTGGTGACAAAAGTGACCGTACAGGTACGGGAACACGGTCTGTTTTTGGGCATCAGATGCGCTTTGATTTATCAGAAGGTTTTCCACTGCTAACGACAAAAAAAGTGCATTTTCGCTCCATTGCGATAGAACTTTTGTGGTTTTTAAATGGTGACACCCATGTCAAATATCTTAAAGACAATAAAGTCTCTATTTGGAATGAATGGGCAACTGCGGAACAAACAGCAAAATTTAACCGACCAGAAGGTGAACTTGGGCCTGTATATGGGCATCAGTGGCGTAATTTTGGCGCCAGCAAAAATACAGATGGTACGTACCAAAACAATGGTTTTGACCAAATTTCTTGGTTAATTCAAGAAATAAAAAACAATCCTGATTCACGTCGATTAATTGTTTCAGGTTGGAATCCCAATGAAGCCACTCAAGTGGCTTTACCTCCATGCCATACCTTATTTCAATTTTTTGTGCACGATGGCAAACTCTCATGCCAACTCTATCAACGCAGTGCAGATGTCTTTTTAGGCGTGCCATTTAATATTGCAAGCTATGCATTACTCACACATATGATCGCTCAGGTCTGTGATTTGGCTGTTGGTGATTTTGTATGGACGGGTGGAGATACTCACCTATACAGTAATCATTTCGAACAAGCGAAACTGCAATTGTCTCGCACCCCGTTACCCCTGTGTCAACTCAAACTAAACCCTCAAATCAAGTGCATTTTTGATTTTAGCTTTGACGATATTGAAATTATGAATTATCAATCACATGATGCAATTAAAGCACCGGTGGCTGTATGATTGAAGATATTGAAATCATTCATGTAGTGGCCATGGATCAACAACAATGTATTGGTAAAAATAATGATTTGCCGTGGCATATTTCAGCAGATTTACAACATTTTAAAAAAATCACTCAAGGTGGCGTCGTGGTTATGGGCAGAAAGACCCTAGAATCTATGGGGCGCTGTTTACCTAAACGAGTCAATTGGGTGATTACTCGAGATCAAAATTGGTCTTATAACGGTGCTAAAGTTGGACACAGTATCGATGAAGTCCTTCATTTGGCTTTAACCGATGTGAAGCAGAGCGAACAACCGCATAAGCTTTTTATTATTGGGGGGGCTGAAATATTCAAACAAACGATCGAATATGCAGATCGTTTAGAACTTACCCATGTTCATGTCACAGTAGAACAAGGTGAAGCGTTTTACCCAAAAATCCCATCACACTTTGAAAAAATCACCAGTGAACATCACACCGATCATTCATCTGGTATTGAATTTGAATTTGCAAGCTATACTACTTCCTTAAAATCACCTATATAAACCATTCTGCTTTTTACTACATTTAATGATGGTTTTATCTCAAGCCATCATTAAATGTAAACATTTTCTATTATCAAATCATCCATACTGCTCCTATCGCCTACATTCATCGACAAAATTCTATAGAAAATATATAAATTAACCCGAATCGCAAACAAGAAATACAATTAAGCGACTGTTTTATATATTCTTATTTCAATTACACTATTTTTCTTTACCATCTTGTATTACAAATAAGCTAATTTCACCTTAAAAAATAAAACATAAGGGATAGAAAATTGATGCTATATATGGAAAAAGAATATATATGATTGATTTTAAATAAAATTTTATCCGTGATTAAGGTTAAATTAACCTTTTAAAACCTAGATGACATCACGATGTTTAACCCATTGTCTCGAAACTCAATTACTGTTTATGGCGTATATTATAATTTTCAAATCACCCACCTAAACCATATATCAATTATCTGCATGTAAGGCCTCATTTAACTCAAATCCTTCTTTTTTTTATTTTAGAATCATTAACTTATGAGATTTTAATCAAATAGTGAAAATGATGTAGTATATACTTTTAGTCATTCAGAGCTGTTTTTTTTAAGGGAAATCGGTTTATTCCTTATACTAGACTGTAAAAGAAAGCACTTATTTTATATAAAAAATATAAAACCGTCGCTTACTTGAATGTCTTAAACAGGATTCGGGTTATTTAACAATAATTCAGCCTCACATATCAAATCATACAGCATGTTCTGATAACCCTGTAAATCAACACTAGGCTGAATGAGCTTTTCTTCATTATTGAACTGTAAATCCTTCAATTTTACTTCTATACGACCACTTAAATTGTGCATATGTAGACCTGTTATGATCTGTTGAAATTGATCTGCCGCCTTACCTCCTCCCCTATTTGCATAAGAAACGATGAGTGCTACTTTATCATTCCACTCTGCATATAAGTGATCGACTGCATTTTTTAGGGATGCAGGATAACCCCAATTATATTGAGGAAAAACAAATACAAATAAATCACCACTTGCTATTTTTTGACTCCATTGTTGAGTGTGATGTTGTAGATATTTTCCTGTCGCAGGCAGATATGGCTCATCATCTAATGGTAAATACCATTCTTTTAAATCAATGATCTCAACATCATTATTCATTTTTTCTTGAATACTTTGCAAAACCCACTTTGATATCTGTGGGCCGATACGTCCTTGACGTACACTTGCTGTGATAATTTTAATATTCATCAGTCGCTCAAGTTCTCAAATATTTTCTAAAAGTTATATGCTAAAACCACCACGTCTTTTGTGTTTTAGCAATCTATTTTTAACATGTCATTTTGTTAACGATCTTAATTTTCATATAATCATATTTACAAGATGCAAAAAAAATTGAAATAGCGTTAAATACCCACTTTAGCAACACAAATGCAAAAGGTTATACTTCCATGAGTACTTCAAACACCCTCAATTTATCTAAAAAACCACGCATTAGTGTTGCCCCGATGATGGATTGGACCACCAAAGATTATCGCTATTTTGCTCGTTTATTTAATCCAAATATTGTTTTATATACAGAGATGGTCACAACTGGCGCAATCATATTTGGTGATGAAAAAAGACATTTAGATTTTAATACACAAGAACAGCCTCTTGTATTACAACTTGGTGGGTCAAGCCCAAAAGATCTCGCACATTGTAGCAAAATAGGTCAAGACTATGGTTATCAAGAAATTAACTTGAATGTCGGTTGCCCAAGCGACCGAGTACAAAATAATAAAATTGGTGCATGTTTAATGGCTGAACCAGACTTGGTTGCAGAATGCATTACGAGCATGCAACACGCTGTTCAGATTCCTGTGCATATTAAACACCGCATTGGCATTGATGACATGCAATCTTATGAAGAAATGCTTCATTTTGTCGACACTGTAGCAGCCACAGGATGCCAACACTTTGTAGTTCATGCACGCATTGCTTTACTTAAAGGTTTATCGCCTAAAGAAAACCGTGATGTACCACCATTACGTTATGAAGATGTCTATCGTCTAAAACGCGAACGCCCACATTTATTTATTGAAATCAATGGTGGCATCAAAACGGTTGAAGAAACACTACAACATTTAAAACATGTAGATGGTGTGATGATCGGACGTGAGGCCTATCATAATCCCTACTTGCTTGCTGAAATTGGACACGCTTTATGGAATGATGAACATCCTGATCGCTTTGATATCATTCAAAATATGCTGCCTTATATTGAACAACGTTTAGCACAAGGTGCTCCATTATCCATTATTACTCGACATATTTTAGGTTTATTTCAAAATTTGCCAGGAGCTAGAAAATGGCGACAAGCACTAAGTGGTGGACAAGCTAAAACCATAGATGACATCCATCACGCGGTGCAGCAAATGCAAGATGCCATTCAGCGTACAGAGGCATATTTAGCACAACATCAATCTATAAATGATGAGTGATTGCACTCAAATTGGTACTTGTAATCTGTAAAAATTCATTTCATGATACTCGAATTCTATTTAAAAAATTCTCCGCTCATGAAATTATTTCACGGTTGGACCATGTTCGAAAAAATATGGCTTGCTGTCTTTACAATAATACAGTTTATTTTATTTTTTTGGTGGCAACAAAGTACCATTGATCTGATTTGTGCTTTATCTAACATGTTATGCGTGGTTCTTGTCGCTAAAGGGCGTATTGAAAACTTCTTCTTTGGTGTGATTGCCACTTCACTCTACGCCTATATTTCCTACAAAAATCAAATTTTTGGTGAAGCCATGCTCAGTGGTTTCTTTTATCTTCCCATGCAATTTATTGGCTTATACTTTTGGTTAAAACACCGTAGTCAAACTCAAACAGCCCATACCGATGTTGAAGTCAAAAATTTAACAGGCAAAGGTTGGATCATCATGCTGGCTGTGGTTGCTATTTGTTCTTTCAGCTACGCAGAATTTTTAGCTTACCTCAATGCACAACAGGTCCATTTAGATTCAATTACTGTGGTGATTTGCATCATTGCACAAATTTTAATGACCATGCGTTACTCAGAACAGTGGTTTTTATGGGTCACCTCTAATATTTTGGGCATGATTATTTGGGTCAATGCTGGCAACTATGCCATGGTGATGATGACTTGTGCATCATTATTTAATGCATTGTACGGCTGGTATCACTGGCATAAGCAGGCCAAAAAAAATCAACAGACAAATATTTCATCGTCCTGAAATATATGCGATTTATATTCAAAAACAGCATATAAAAATGAGATAAAACATGGGCTGTATATTTTGTAAAATGGTCAATAAAGAGTTACAACATCATATTGTAGCGGAAGACGAACATTTCCTTGCATTTTTGTCTTTATTTCCAAACACGCTTGGCACGACTGTGGTTATTCCTAAAAAGCATTACAGCAGTTATGCTTTTGATCTTGAAGATCAAGTATTACATGAGCTTGTTCAATTCACGCGAACTGTGGCAAAAAAGCTAGATCATTTTTTTGATGATGTTGGCCGAACTGCGATGGTATTTGAAGGCTTTGGTGTAGACCATGTTCATGCAAAACTGTTTCCAATGCATGGTACAGCGCACACCAACCAACAATGGCAAGCGATTAACTCACCGATTGATCATTATTTTGAACAATACCCGGGCTATATTTCAACCCATGACGCAGCGCAAGCCAATCATGAAAACCTTGCTTATTTAGCAGCACAAATAAGAGCTTTAAAGTCAAATGACTCTGGCATCTAGCTTTTTAAGCACCTCAGCCACAGCAATCATGGCAAATGTAGAAGTAACCACAACAGCAGAACCATATCCACCACAACGCAAGCCTGCTGTAGTACATGTATCTGCTGAAGTGACAGGTAAATCTGCAGAATACACACACGTAATACCAAATTTTTCTTTTGGTTTTTTACATATACCCATACCACGTAGTTGACTGCGTAATTTAGCCAACATAGGGTCTTGCTCTGTTTTTGACAAGTCAGCGACACGTATTTTCAGCGGGTCTTTTTTCCCCCCTGCACCACCAGAAACGACTAAAGGGAGCTTATTAAACCGACAGTGTAACATTAAAGCCAATTTAGCTTTTACGTCATCAATACAATCTAAAATGACATCGGGACGATTTGCCAAAAGTGATTTAAGATTATCTGCATTCAAATAGTCATCAATCAATGTTAATTGAACGTGGGGGTTAATTTCACGACAACGCTGTGCCATCACTTCAATTTTTTCAAGCCCTAAGGTTGAAGATAATGCTGGAAGTTGCCGATTAATATTTGAAGCAGCCAAAACATCCATATCAATTAAGGTCAAATGTCCAACACCTGTACGTGCTAATGCCTCAATAGCCCAACTACCTACACCACCAATGCCAATCACAACAACATGGCTTTGCTGATATTTCGTAAAAGATTGTTCGGTATAGACCTTCGATACACCAGCAAAACGGCGTTCATATTCATCATCTTGAAGCATATCAATCATATACCTATCCAATTATGCAGTAGTTAATACGGCATAGTGTAGCGTGTTTTATTTTTTTAGTCTGCGCCAACGCAATAATGAATATCAACACAGTCAAGGCCATTCATCAAAACATTTGCTTTAATCAGGCTTTTTATTGATCAGTATTCAATAGTATCTCTAAAATATATATTTAGCTTGGTTTGAACAAAGAAATTTCTACATTTTTCAATAATCGTTAAAACGCTCATATATAGTAGAACCATCAAAAAACACATACAAGTAAAGACTACGGAATATATAGGCAAGCCTTTAACTTGATTAGTGATATGAATAACTAAAAGATTTCTCTATAACCCGAATCCTGTTTAAGCTTTTATTTTAAAATCATTTGCTTATGGTATTTTGATCAAATACTAAAATTATGTAGCATATACGTTTAGTCACTCAGCGCTGTTTTTTAAGGGAAATCGATCTATTTGTTATACTAGACTGTAAAGGCAAGCATGTATTTTATATAAAAATATCAAACAGCATCTTACTTGAATTTCTTAAACAGGATTCCGGCTCTATAGATCTATTTCCAATGCAGTTTTTAAGATTTTTCTTTATACATTTATATTTTATCACCACATAACATGCGTCTATCGTATTTTTATTTTCAGTCACTTACACTTGTATTTTCAGTTAAAATTATCTTATTGATCGTATAAAGTACTAAATATAATAAAACGACCAAAAACCACATACAAAGAAAAATGATACAGTATTGCTAGATACGTCTGTAGTATAAAAATTTAGAACATTTTACTATAAAGAAAATATTTTTTAATCAACATATAAAACAGCAACTTCATATTATCTATTCAACAAAAACTTACAGTATTTAAAATATCTAAATTCAAGTTTTAAACCATATATAGTGAAACCATCTAATTGTTCATACAGTTCATCATGCTAAAGCCTTATGTAGCCAGCCGTATTTGGTAATTTTTACTTGTATGTAGTTTGACTATACCTAAATATTCAAATTTCATTTAGATGCTTATATTTGTTTTCATCTATTCAATTCAATATGGATGTTTTATCATTAAAAATGATTACACCCAATCATTGAAAGTACAGCATAAATATTATTTAACCCAAAGCACGGATAAGAAACTTAATTAAGCTCATTTTTTATATACTTTTATTTAAATTCGCAGTTTTTACTATCATTTTGCATAACAAACAGAGCAATTTCACCTAAAAATAAGTACAAATGACAGAAAATAAATGCGATATCATTGTTTTTATGGGTAAAAAACATAAGTAATTGATTTTAAAATCAATTATTAAAACAAAATTCGGACGATTTAAGCTTTAAGGCCAATACACTATTTTTCCAAAGTTGCTCTGCGACAGTAGGTACATCAAGCTTTAATGCATCGGCTAAACTTTGACAAGCATAAGTTAAATTAGCAGGTACGTTTCGAGTGTGCGATGTATTGGCATGTTGACAACAAACGGGCGTCATATCAGGACAATCTGTTTCTATGACTAAATGCTCTAAGCCAACCTCTTGTACAACACGATGTAATTTTTTAGCATTTACGTTCGTAATTTGACCTGTGACACCCAACTTAAATCCAAGTTGAATAAAAGCTTTTGCTTCTTGTACGCCACCACTAAAAGCATGTGCGATGCCTCCTTGGGTAAAATGCTGTGCCTTGAGCATTTTCAATACGTCGGCATGTGCTTTACGAATATGTAGTAATACAGGTTTATTGTATTGTTTAGCCAATTCAAGCTGAGTTTTAAAAAAATATTGTTGACGTTCATACAGCTTGGGTTCTCGGTGCTGTTTTAAAAAAGTATCTAACCCTATTTCACCAATCGCCACACAATTTTTTTGCTGTAAATATTGTTCTAATACATATAAATCATGGTTTTGATGTTGTTTTATATAAAATGGATGTAGTCCGGGTGCAAAGTAACTGCGTGGATACCGATCTGACTGCTCAGATAACCACTGATGAGTATTCCATAAAACATCAAATCGCTGTCGCGTAATTCCTATAAGTACTAATGCTTCAACACCGCGTTGTTTTGCCTCACTCGCTAAAGTGGCTCGATCTATGTCAAAATCTGGCACATCAAAATGAGTGTGAGTATCAAATAGTTTCATATGTTATGGTTTAGTAGGTAAAAATTGAGGCTTTAGAATATTTTTAAGCGCTGCATACGGTATGGTAAAGCTTGGAGTGCCCATTAAATACGGAGCAATGTCATATTCATTGTACTGTAGCACCAACCCCTTATCATTCAAGTAGAAATTATGACTGATCTTAAATGGCCAAGCTTGTTCATAATCTTTCACATTGTCTGCAAGTTTTTCATTTAACACCCAATCTGTAAATTGCCGATATACCTTTTCTTTTAAGGCATCTTTTTGATTAGGTTGTAATAAATCCTCTAAACTTAATTGCTGTTGCTGTAATAGATCAAATACAAAATACTGTTGGCGATGAAGCGCATGCGCTCCTCCCAAAAAATCTTGTGACTGTAAAACAACGGTTACCAAATTACCCACATGTGATTGCTGATCTATTTTTATAATAAAAGAAGTGTGTATATTGCTGTTTACTTGATTAAGATCTTGATCTAACTGAAAAAATAAGTCTGCATAATGCTGTACTTGTGCTTGAAAACTGGCATTACTCATCTGATTTTGCAAGCTTAAATCACTGATGGTGCTTGTATCTGTAGAATTTGGATTTAGCTTTTGTTTTAAAATATCAAGTGTGGCTTGCTCGAGCGTTTGGTTAATAAAATTTTGATGACTACTCAAATGTGCAATTGAAAACTCTGCACAACGACGGTAATCACAACGAGCGTGTTCAATCCCTAGCGGGGTAACCTGTGGATTAAATTCAGGTTGTTTCGGTAACACTTGTGCAGTTGTCTCTTTTTGATTTGTATCTTGCACTACAGTCGGTGGCTTTTGACACGCAGTAAGTACACAACATAAGAGCATTGCATATCGCTTGTTATTGTTTTGTGTAGTGTAAAGCATTATTTTTTTCTCACATACATATACGACTGTATATAAGTTGATTAAATTAAAGAGAATGACGTTAAGATACAAGAAAATCTATGTAACTTGAACATTTATCTTTAAAAACTAAACTCTAAATAACCTAAATCCTGTTTAAGGAATTCAAGCAAGCCACTGTTTTATATTTTTTCTATAAAATAAATGCTTTCCTTTACAGTTTAGTAAAACGAATAAACAGATTTCCCTTAAAAAACAGCACTGAGTGACTAAACGTATATGCTACATAATTTCAGTATTTAATCAAAATACTATAAGTAATTGATTTTAAAATAAAAATTTAAGCAGGATTCTGCTTAGATATTGTTTCAATAAAAAAACAGCTTCTCTAAAGAAGCTGTTTTTTATAAGATTTAATGTTCTCTAGTATTTCTAAACTCAACGTCAGGCCAACGTTCTTGCATAATCTGCAAATTTACACGGCTTGGTGCCAAATACGTTAAATGGCCACCACCATCGACAGACAACTGATCATGTGCCTTTTTCTTAAAATCATTGAGTGTTTTTTCATCATCACAGTGTATCCAACGCACTGTATTCACATTCACAGGCTCATAGACACAGTCCACTTTATACTCTTCTTTTAAACGATAAGCCACTACATCAAACTGTAAGACCCCTACCGCACCAACAATCAAATCATTATTAATTTGTGGCATAAAAACTTGTGTTGCTCCCTCTTCTGAGAGCTCTTTTAAGCCTTTTTGTAATTGTTTTGATTTTAGCGGATCTTTTAAACGTACACGGCGGAACATTTCAGGGGCAAAGTGCGGTATGCCTGTAAAATGTAAAGATTCACCATCAGTAAAGGTATCACCAATTTGAATAGTCCCGTGGTTGTGTAACCCAATAATATCGCCAGGCCATGCTTCTTCTAAGTGCTCACGTTCACCTGCAAGGAAAGTTAAAGCATCAGAAATACGAATATCTTTACCTAAACGTACATGGTTCATTTTCAAGCCTTTTTCATATTTACCTGAGCAAATACGCATAAAGGCAATACGGTCGCGATGTTTTGGATCCATGTTGGCTTGAATTTTAAAAACAAAACCTGAAAAACCTGTTTCTGTGGCTTCAACTGATCTTTCTTGCGTCGGATGCGCTTTAGGTGGCGGAGCCCAATCAATAAAAGCATTTAAAATATGGTCTACACCAAAATTTCCTAATGCTGTACCAAACAATACAGGAGTTTGTTTGCCTTGTAAAAATAAATCATGGTCAAACGTATCTGCTGCCATTTGTACAAGCTCTAAAGACTCTTCAAATGCTTTAAAAGATAAGTCACCAATTTTTTCACGAATGTCAGGATAATCATAACCATCACGAATTTCTATATCTGTAATGGTTGAGCCAAATCCTGCTTTATAAAGGTATGTTTTATTTTCAGCAATATGGTACACACCTGCAAAATCACGACCCATGCCTAATGGCCATGTGATTGGCACACAACGGATTTTTAATACATTTTCAATTTCGTCGAGTAATTCAAGTGGTTCTCGAATTTCTCGGTCCATTTTATTAACAAATGATACAATTGGCGTATCACGCATGCGACAGACGTCCATCAATTTAATGGTACGTTCTTCCACCCCTTTTGCACCATCAATCACCATCAATGCTGAGTCTACTGCGGTGAGTGTACGATACGTATCTTCAGAAAAGTCTTCGTGACCTGGGGTATCAAGTAAATTAATCACATGTTGCTTATATGGAAACTGCATGACCGAGGTGGTAATGGAAATTCCACGCTCTTTTTCCATTTCCATCCAATCAGAAGTCGCTGAGCGGTCAGATTTACGGCTTTTTACCATACCTGCCACTTGAATGGCTTTTCCCCATAACAGTAGTTTTTCTGTCATGGTGGTTTTACCCGCATCGGGGTGAGAAATAATAGCAAAGGTTCTACGAGCCTTTACTTCATTAGCTATTTGATCTTTTAACATTGATAAATTCTTTAATTTGTACACACATTTGTACACTAATAAAAATATGACTTAGTGCTGTATGAAAAGTGAAAAACTAGATTGCATTGATTATATCTGATTCAATACGGTCTAGCTATAAAATAGAAAGTGATGCAGGATTTGAATGATACGTGGAAGTAATACTATTTTAAAAAGCCGGCTACTCAGTCGGCTTTTTATTATTCAGTATTAAAACCTTGTGACTTCATGAGCGCATCGTGTCTATACTTGCAGTCATTATATTTTTTCACTGTATCAATGGACCATATCAACCACGCCTTGCCTATGTTTTCATCTAGCGTTTGAAGATCTGGGCAAGGTTGCAGTAAGTTACTTGGTACTTGCTTTGGTGGATTGACCTGATTTAATGAGCTCGTTGAGTTGCAGCCGACCATCGTCATCGATACAAACATTGCTATACACAGGGCGATCAATGTATTTATTGATTGTCCTGGTAACATATTCAACTTTTGTTGCCTGTTCAGCTTTAAGCTTTTCATAATCTGCACTCACTTTGTTCATTTCAATTTGCTGTTTTTGAACCGTATCTAAATAGTTTTGTGTCTGTTTCTGCACATAGTTTGCATGTTCAAGCTTCTGTTCTTGCAGTTTGACTTCTTTATGATTTACGACAATCAACGCAAAAACTAATAAAAAAGCGAGTAATGCGATTAAGCACTCTCGCCAAAACTTTAATGCTGTCATTAAATAGATCATGTATTCACCCCCATGCATCGATCAATACGCCATTTCTGTCGATTCCATACCCCTTTGCATTTTGAGTTGATGCGACAATCTACTTTTGTGCTATGTGGTGGCACACGACTAAATCGCCAATTCGATAATGATTGACATGCTTGCACATACTGCCCTTTTTTAAGATTGGTTAACATGTCTGATCTCAGCCAAGCAGGAAGCCCAAACTGATAGACAAAGTCAGCGTAAAGATCATATTCAACTTGCGAAATCTTGACGTTTTTAAGTGAGTTGTTAAATGGCTCCCGGTGTTTTGTGATGTGGGCTTGTAAATAACGTAAAGCTTCTTTTTGAGAGATTGGCTTATCTGTCATCTTTATTTTTGTGCCATCGGGTTTGATGGTTGAGCCGTTGCCTTGAGTAATCACCCCACCTGGATCTCGGTACGGTTTTGATCTGTACCCTTCATGCCCTGCTGTATTCTTCAACCCCTCTTGGCTAACATCTTTAATATATGTTGTGGCTACTGGAATACCAGTAAGCCCGACTGCCCCTAGAATAGATCCAATAACAAGGTACTTATTCTTGTCCATGCCATTTGCCCTCCAACATTAATTTAATTTTTTGTTTTTGTAGTTCAGTTTCACGCTTATGTTGTTGATGCTTGTAATACCAATTCATGACGAAACTAAAAACGGTAAAAGCAAGACTTACCAGAGCAACAAACAGTAAAACTTGTGCAACAAAATCTAGTTTTGAAATCGCTGAAATAATCCCTGCCCCAGTGCTTGTATATGCACCAACTTGAGTGGTTTTGTTTGTAAATACGGTACTGGCGGTGTCTAATAGTTGTTGCTGATCTGTCATGTCGTTCTCTTTTATTAAATTTAGGTATAAAAAAACCACCTCGAAAGATGGTATATAAGGGTTTTATTTTTCAAATATTTGTAACATCTATCGCCATCACAGTTGCATTGCATGCTCCTGAAAATTCACTAGATGTACCACCTTCTGAAGTGCGACCCACTCTTCGTCCTTCATAAATTAAATTCAGAGTAGAGTTTGTGTAATCCACATATGAACTTGCCTCTACAATACGCATATCAGCACTACTTCCCAGAGTAAAAGCATCACAAGAACTACCAAGCGTTAAAATTGCAATATTCTTTTTTTCAATATCATAAACACTTAGAGAGCTAACATATTTTTTAGGGCCTTGATTACTCTTATTAAAATTCACAATATCACCAGCAATAAAACCAACTACTCTCAATGGCGGTGTAAGCGCATCGTAAACGAGATTTCCATCATCATTAAAAACTTGTAATCCAAATTTAGATGTTGAGGATATAAATTTATATATATCAAATTCATAAACCCAACAATCCCCAGAAGCGACAATACCATTTGCGTTAAAAACAGATAAAAAATATGATCTATTAACATTTACATCTATATTATGTGCCAATTCTGATTTGATCCGAACACCTCTATCAGAGGGCAATACGGCAATAATTGAAGATTTACTATTACAATCATACTTCGTTCTGTATCCAACTTTTAAATAAGTTTTACGCATGAAACTCATGTTCAAACCTGTACCATCAGAATCTATTTGAATGATGGTACGGTCATTTGCATTTCTAGATTGAAACCCAGCACCCATTAGTAAACTCCATACATAATTGATTGTTCAGGTATATTATTTCTCCAAACTCTAAACTTAAGAGTAAGAGTATTACCGTTAAGAAATATGTCATAAAATGAACATGCTGAAGATGTAATGGGTTGCCAACCATTATCAGAGGTATACCAAGAAACCCCAAATGTTGTTGAATTTTGAAATGGAATAACAAATGGTAATCCTTCATTAAAACGATCATCAGTAATCGTCTCTGTATAAAACCCTTCACCTCTAGATGTTATTTTAAAGAAACCCAATACACGTGAACATCTGTCCGTAATATCTTGAACTATTTTTCCTTCCTCATTGAATACTTGTAACCCTTGTGCCATATCGTCACCACATTCCTAACTTCACACGTAAAACATTATTGTCATCATAGACTTGTATAAGACTGCCTTCTAAAATCATTCGTGCACCATTTGGTTTATTAGGATCTTTAAATGTCGTAATTTTTCCAAGATTTGCACTAAGTGCACTTAAACTATCTACATTGATCTTACTTGCATCAATTTGACCAATATAAGCACTATCTAAATACAGACCTTTTGGAATGACAGTACCATTCGGCAAAGTGGTTGCTGTTGAGCGATATACAAAAGCATAAGCCGGTGTTTGATCATCTGCAGTCACTGGTGGTGCAATTGCAAAACTATTTGCACGCCAAATTGCATCTACTGTTTTGCTGTTGTTTTCAATCGCAACACCACCGATCACATTGCCCGATTCCAATTTCAAGCTTGCACGTGCAGTTAAGCCATCAATAGAACTTTGCTGTGACTGAATCGATGCTGTGTGATTGCCCACAGTCGTTTGAATCGTACTCACTTGATTCGCTGTTGCACCTTGTGCAGTTGTCAGCGTATCTACTTTGGTTTGTACAGTCGCAATCGTAGTATTGGCCGTATTGGCTTTATTCAGCGCATCATCAGCGGTACTTTGCGCTTGTGCAGCTTTGTTTTCAGCTGAAGCTTGTGCAGCATCTGCTTTATTTTTTGCATCTAAAGCGGCTGCTGCAATCGCTGCTGATTGTGCTGCAGTGGCTTTATCAGATGCATCATTTGAGGCAGATGCTTTTGCTGCGTCCGCTTGTGCTTTAGCTTGTGCATCTGCATAAGTTTTTGCAGCTAACACCGCTGCGTCTGACTTTTGCTGTGCGTCTAAAAGTGCTTGATTTGCTGTGCTCTGCGCATTTGTCACAGAAGATTGCACCGTATCAATACGACTAGATTGTGCTGAATCGGCATTTGCAAGTGCATTAAGTGAGCTTTGAATCGTTGCTATATTGCTTTGCAAGTCGTTTCCGACCTGTGCTTGCAATGTAGTAATTTTCTGACTTAAAGCACTATCTGCATTGGCACGTGCTGTTTGTTCAGATTGAATTAAAGCTGAATTACTTGCAACATTCGCTTGAGTCACATCAATACGCTGACTTAACGCATTATCACCATCAACAATAGCAGACTGAATACTCCAGCTTGATGCTTCATTGCTTGTACTATCAACAGTAAGTAAAGTTGAATCTGCAGTAATGGGTGTCACTTTTGCATACACACCATCTAACTTCTCAGACTGTGCTTTTTGCTGTGTCGAAAGTGTTTTGATCGATTCTGTTGCCCCTGCCACTGCACTGTCATTTTGTGACTTATAATCAGTTAATGCTTTCGCATTCGCTGAATCTGCTGTTGCACGTGTTGTTTGCTCATTCACAATTGCTGCAGCATTACCATCTGTTTTAGCAGAAATCGTATCAATACGTTGGCTTAAAACATTATCAGCACTTGCACGTGTGGTTGATTCACTCGTAATTAAAGCCTTGGCATTGTCTGCTGTGCTTTGCGCTGTATTGATTTGCTGTGTCAGTGTCGTATCTGCATCCGATCTCGCTTTTGCCTCCTGTTGAATAGCAGATGCATTATTTGCAGTATTCGCAGAAATGGTATCAATACGCTGACCTAGTGCACTATCTGCATTTGCACGTGCTGTTTGTTCAGATTGAATCAACGTTTTATTGCTATCAACACCTGCTGAAACTGTGTCAATGCGTTGACCCAGTGCACTATCTGCATTTGCACGTGTACTCGATTCACTTTTAATCAATGTTTGTGCATTGTCAGCCGTACTTTGTGCAACATTCACCGCTTGAGTTAAAGCACTGTCTGCATCAGATCGTGCTTTTGCTTCATTAGTGATTGATGCAGTATTACCGCTCACAGTGGTTGAAAGTGTATCAATGCGAGTCGCTAATGCTGAATCTGCAGTTGCACGTGCGGTTTGTTCCGACTTGATCAAAGCTGAATTACTTGCAACATTCGCTTGAGTGACATCAATGCGTTGGCCAAGTGCATTATCACCATCTGCAACAGCAGATTGAATCGTCCATGAAGATGCTTCATTGCTCGTACTATCAGCCGTAAGTAAGGTTGAATCTGCTGTGATGGGTGTCACTTTTGCATACACACCATCTAGCT
>NZ_VTDM01000011.1 GCF_015627105.1 Acinetobacter baretiae
TATTAATTGTAATACCACGTGCTTTTTCTTCTGGTGCAGAGTCGATCGCTGCGTAGTCTTTTGCTTCGCCGCCATATGTTTTTGCACAAATTGTTGCAATTGCAGCAGTAAGCGTTGTTTTACCATGGTCAACGTGACCAATTGTTCCCACGTTTACGTGTGGCTTATTACGTTCAAACTTAGCCTTAGCCATGATGATTTTCCTCATTCACATCGAACAAAACGCTGATCACAGTCAGCACATCGACATACTTGTTTAAAAAAACAAACGCCCAATACTTTAAAAGCAGACTAATAAGCCTGCTTTTTGATGAGTTGCGATTTAAATCGCTAAACTGTATGTATCTGGAGCTCTTATCGAGATTTGAACTCGAGACCTCTCCCTTACCAAGGGAGTGCTCTACCACTGAGCTATAAGAGCGATAGCCTTCGATGGAGCGGGAGACGAGGGTCGAACTCGCGACATGCAGCTTGGAAGGCTGCCGCTCTACCAACTGAGCTACTCCCGCATTTGGTATATGTACCACTTCATTCGAAGTAAATTTGGTGGTGAGAGAAGGATTCGAACCTTCGAAACTTTCGTAGCGGAGTTACAGTCCGCCCCCTTTGACCGCTCGGGAATCTCACCATATCGCACTTAACTTGGCAGTGCCGTTCCGAACTAAAACAAATAAAACTGGTGCCGACACTCGGATTCGAACTGAGGACCTACTGATTACAAGTCAGTTGCTCTACCAACTGAGCTATGTCGGCGCTTTATTTTGTTTCGTACATTTCGTATCGGAACGGTGTGCAGTTTAGCAAAACTTTAAAATGATGCAAGTGCTTTTTATCATTTTTTTAAAAAAAACTTATAAAATCAGTCCAGTTGATGATAATTCAACCGCTTTGATCACTGCACGTGCTTTTATTTGTGTTTCATTCCATTCCGCATCTGGGTTTGAGTCAGCCACAAGCCCTGCACCTGCTTGTACAAACACTTGATGATTACGAATAACACATGTTCGAATGGCAATCGACATGTCCATTTCACCATGCCAGCCTAAGTACCCCACTGCACCGCCAAAAATACCACGTTTCACAGGCTCAAGCTCATCAATGATTTCCATGGCTCTAATTTTAGGTGCACCCGAGAGTGTACCTGCAGGAAAAGTGGCTTTAAACACATCTAAAGCATCAACTCCCTGCTCTACCTCGCCTTCGACATTAGAGACAATGTGCATCACATGAGAATAACGCTCAACCACCATTCGATCAGTGACTTTCACTTTACCTACTTTAGAAACACGTCCAACGTCATTGCGTCCTAAGTCGATTAACATCAAATGCTCTGCAATTTCTTTTTCATCTGAAAGTAAGTCTTGCTCAAGTGCCAAATCTTCTGCTTTATTTTTACCCCGTGGACGTGTTCCTGCCAACGGTCTTACTGTTGCAACACCATTTTCTAGACGTGATAAAATTTCGGGTGATGAACCCACAATTTGAAACGGTTTTTGGTCGTTTAAACTATGACCATGTATAAGAAAGAGATATGGTGATGGATTGAGATGCCTGAGCGCTCGATATACCTGTAACGCATCTCCATCAAAATCAGAAACCATGCGATGCCCAGGAACAACCTGCATCACATCACCTGCCCGAATATACTCTTTGACCGTTTCGACACTATTTTTATAGTTTTGCTCCCCTGTGATTGAGGTAAAAATAGGAAATGTATGTGGTTGAGCAACAAGAGTAATACTTGTATTTAATTTTTCTTCTAACTCATCTAATTTTTGCTGTGCACTGTCATAATCCTCACCTGCTTCGACATCTACATGAGTAATTAAAAAAAGAGTATCTTTTAAATTATCAAAGACAATGACTGTTTTTGAGAGCATGAGCCAAATATCAGGCAAATCCATTGGATCGTCACTCGGCATATTGGTCAATTTAGGCTCTATATAGCGAACAGTATCGTAACCAAAATAACCAACCAATCCCCCTGTAAATGTTGGTAGTTCAGGTATATCTTGAGCTGTTGGTACAGTAAATTGTGCTTGAAAGTTTCGAATAAATTGAAATGGATCAATATTATCTTGACAAGTTTGAGTGCCATCTGGATGTTGTATGGTAAGCACCCCTTGGTTACATGAGAATATGGTTGATTCTCCCAAACCAATAATGGAGTAACGTGCCCAACGCTCTCCACCTTCGACTGACTCAAACAGATAAGATGGTGTTAGTGCTTGTTGTAATCTTGCGTAGACTGAAAGTGGTGTGTCTGTATCAGCTAAACGTTGACGATATACGGGAATGGTATTAAAACCTTGCTGTACTAATTTTTCAAATGTGGATTTTTGCATATTGCGTACTCTCATGATTTTTTAAGATTAAAAGGGCTCTATGAGTAACGCCATCGAAAAAATTGACTTGGTTTCATACAATTCCTATATAAATGATAGATCCATGCATCTTAGATTTTAACATGCTATTGATGGTAACTTTATATTACTTCAATAACATCCACGCAATAAACGCAATAATCAATGCAATTACAATAAAGATCATTGCCTGTGGTTTATTTTGTTTTACAGGTTGTGTATCTGATGTTGATGAGACGCCTTCATCTGCTTTAGACGTGATTGGTTCTTCTTTTTTAGCGGTAGGTGCTGGTGTAATGTCAGGTTCAATTGTTGGTTTTTCAGGTGTAATAGGCGCTGTTTTTTCTACAACAGGAATTTGCTCTTCTACACTTTCTAACTGAAATACAAGGTCTGCAAATTGAATTTTTTCATCACCCTTTAACTGGGTAGCCACTTCGATTTTTTCATCATTAACAAAAGTCCCATTGGATGATTGTAAGTCTTCAAGCCATAAGTTTTCTTTTTTAACGATAAAAACTGCATGTTTTCGAGAGATTTTTGCATCTTGCAGTATCAGATCACAAGCCGCATGACGTCCGACTAAGACATCTTGCTGTATTATTGTGTTTTGATCAGAAAGTTCTTCAGAAATTGGCGTTAAATTCCACTTCATTGCTAATATCTCATTCATGCTTTGTTAAACTTAGCATAGCATATTTAATCGTTAGCAAAACGACAAGTCTATGCCTTTGAGGGGCTTTTGCCGTTGAATCTACTTACCATAATTATACGATTGGCCTACAAGGTATTCTTTTCGATATTTTTATTTTTAGTCTTGCTAAAACTACCTGAGTTCAAAGAACATCAATGGTCAAGATAAATTATTTAGGTTGAACGACCAATCGTGTCATTGCTCGTTCAACCTAAAACACTGAGATGCTTTATTCTTTTGTAATCAGAAAATCTGTTAATTCTGCACCTTTATTTAACTGTGCCACGAGCCAACGCGGTTTTTTGCCTCGGCCTGTCCACGTTTCTACAACATTTTCTGGATTACAATACCTTGGTGCAACAGGTTTACGAAGACCTGTTTTACGCTTCTGAACACCATAATCTAGTAATTGTTCAATACTGAGCCCAACAGATGCTGCAATCGCCACAACTTCTTCATAAGCATCTGCGACCGACTGCTCTTTTTTCGAGACGATCAGTAAATCTGCTTTTTTTTTCAGACTTTCTAATTGTTCCACATTCATTTCATGAATATCTTGCATTTAATAGACCTCCTTACCGATGTATTTGTATTCATTATAAGCACATATACATCACAAAAATAAATACATCGCAAGCATTATATATTCAATATATTTTTAAATCAGTGGTGAGATATATTGTTCTTTATATTTGTATTTTTAAAAACTGTGTATTTGTTTCAAATATTTGATTCAATTGATGAAGTAAAATAGGATCATTTTGAATTTTGGATTTGATACGTAAGTAATTCATTAATACATGATCTGGGAATGTATTTAATAATTGCTCTGCTTCTAAATATCGTCCTGTGGCTTGATATATATACCACTTCACAAAACTAAATATCGGTGCATCTGTATATCTGTGTTGCCACGTATTAATTTGCTGTTCAATCGCCAAATAATCGGGCTGTGTCACATGCATTTGTTGCTCAAACCACATCAAACATACTTCTTGGTCAAACTGCTCATTGAGTAAATGATTCACAAGACGTTCATATTGTGCCATCACATCATGACAACGAACCAGTACTTTTAACCACAAGATTTTATTTTCACGAACAGTGTCTTCAATATATGTATCTTCTAAAGAGATATAACGCGCTTTCAATGCGTCTTGCTGTAGCGCGTCGCTCATTTCAAAGCGTTGTAATATTGCTGTGAGCCACGCTGTATTATCTACTGCACTTAAGTGACCATAATGTGTTGTTTTTAAATAATCCCACGGAAATTTAAACGCAAACTTCCCCCATAATCGTGAAATTGCCTGTTCATAGCCTTGCATAACATCAACCAACCAAGCATTTGGTTGATGTTTAGACAATGCCTCTAAGTGTTGAAAAGCAAGATCTTGCTCAGACTGGTCGAGCAAAGCATTAATGTAGAGTATTTCTTTTAATTCATATGCATCATTTGGCGCTTGTGTCAGTTCTGCATGACCCTCTTCAAAACGTTGTTGTTTGTATAAAAAGCTGGCTGTTATCACATGTTTGAGCATGCCTGAATGTGCAAAAATTTGGTTTACTATCTGTTCTGTTTCAGCCTCTGCATGAAGCAACCACGATACAGCAAGCTTTTCATAGGGATGTAAAGCAGAAAATGAGCTTGCTTGTTGTGCCTGAAGTTTACGCTGTGCAGATATTTTTTTGATGACAATATACATGCTTTGTATAAAAAAACTCACCCCAAACATCAGTAAAGAAAGGATCCAAATGTTTGTTTGTAATTCCCAGTTTAAAAAGTATATATATACGTAACCTGAGCCAAAAAATAGTGTTGTAAAATACAGTAATAAAAAGTACAACACCATCACAATCAAATAGGCTTGTATGGTTTTTTTCATATTGGTTGGCTCAACATAACTTCACTTATTTGATCAAGGCGGTTGCTTGCAATTTTGGTAAATTGAGTACATTAATGCTTCTTGCTTGCATCAGCATCTGCTGTAAATCTGTTTGATTCACAAGTGGCGATTGTTTCGTTAAAGCCATCATATCATCCATGTTGACCTGATAAGCTTGATATTGCCCATGATAAAAAAGCTGTTGCGCTAAAAGCAATCGTAATTGCAGCTCCTTAATCATAATACTTCGACTCATAAGGGCTGTTTTGGCTTGATCTGTGTGTTGTAAGCTAAACCATGTTTTATCGTGTATGGTTTGTTCATCACGCATAGCCACTTTCGTCATCAGTGAGTTTAAATATTGATTGATCTGTTGTAGCTGTAAAGCAGTGTGCTTATTTTGTAATTCCTGCTGTTGATAATACTGCGTAATACGTTGTTGATCTAAAGATAGCGTGTCTAATAAGTTTTGTTTGAGTGCTGGTGCAATATCATAGTGGACTAAATTTTGAATGAGTATTTGTAGATGCTCTAAAGCATAGCTATTTTGTTGTTGCTGTAAAGAAAATTGAATCAGGTCAAGTTGTTGCTTGACCAAGACAAGAGGATTAAATGGGCTAGCAACATGTTTACTTTCTGTTTCTGTCAGAGGTTTATTGTCATTGATGCTAGATGCATCTTTTCTTTGCAAGGCCACAAATTGATCATTTAGATTGTCTGTCGCTTGATTTGCTTTGGTAATTTGGCTTTGTAAACTTGTAATTTGCTCACCATATTGTTGCTGGTCATAAGTTAGTTTTGCCACCCACATCAACAATATAGTACTCACCAGTAGCCATTTCATGTTCATTACGTTCTTTGACCTTGTACCATCGCTGTATGTATTGTAGCAGGCTTTAGGTCAAAAATTGGATAAATCGTGGTGGCTATATGCGTTAAATCGGTAGAAAGAAGATCTGCTAACCGTTGTCCTAATGGCAAGTATGTAAAGTGAGATAATGACCAGTTTTGTTGCGCACACAAATATTGCCAATTTTTCCAACTGGCCTCACTACTAATACATACAAATGTTTGTTGATTGACCTCCTGATGTAATTGTTGAGATATACTGTGTGCATGCATTAAAGCATCTTGAGGTAATGCTCTTTGATATAAGAGCATATTGAAAATTTGAACACCTTGCGCCCTGAGTTGCTCCATCATAAATTGACGGCCACCTTCACCACGCCAAAATGCGACCATGTTCAGACCCGACTGTTGAAGTAAAGGCAACTGAAGCATTCCCTCTGAGGTTTCTACTGTTGGTACACATGCATCAATGCCCGCAACAGCCAAGACTTTGGCTGTTTTTTCTCCCACAGCAATCCATTTAAGCTGTGTTAATGTAGCAACAGGGATATTTAAAACCTGTAAATACTGTAGCCCTAAATATGCAGCGGTTGGACTCACGACCACCACGATTTGCGCTTGATTTAAACGCATCAATTGAGACCTCAAATGATCGTGCAAGGCGATTGGCTTTAAAACCAACAAAGGCAATTGCAATACTTCATGACCCAACTGTTGTAACTGTTGGGTCAATGGTTCTGCCCGATCGGCTGGACGAGTATTAATAAATCGCATTAGGATTTTAATGCATTTAGCAACTCACCTGCTCCAAGTGCAAGTAAGTCTTTTGCAATATGCTCACCCAAAGCCACAGCATCTACAGAAGACGCCTGTCTTTGCACTTTAAGTAATTGATGACCATCAATACTACCAACACGACCTTCCATAGAAATGCAACCATCTTGTAAAACCGCATACCCTGCAATCGGAATTTGGCAACCACCTTCTAGATATGCGTTAAATGCACGTTCTGCACGAACACACACCTCTGTTTTTTCATCACGCAGTGGTTGAATGTAGCTTAAAACTGCTTGGTCATTTGAACGACACTCCAAACCAAGTGCACCTTGCCCCACAGCAGGTAAACTCAATGTTGAATCTAAGGTGTGTCGAATACGTTCATGAAGTCCCAACCGTTTGAGTCCGGCACTTGCAAGAACAATTGCATCATACTGGCCATCATCTAATTTCGATAAACGGGTACCAACATTGCCACGTAAGTCTTTAATGACCAAATCAGAGCGATGATGTAATAGCTGACTTTTACGGCGCAAACTTGAGGTACCTACCACAGCACCTTGCGGTAATTGTGCAAAACTTGGGTACTGATTAGACACAAAGGCATCTAATGGGTCTTCACGCTCACAAATGACTGCCAATTCTAAACCCTCAGGCAATTGCATGGGTACATCTTTCATTGAATGTACAGCCAAATCTGCTCGTCCATCTAGCAAAGCATTTTCTAGTTCTTTAACAAACAATCCCTTACCACCAATTTTAGCCAAAGGTGTATCTAAAATCTTATCCCCTTGTGTCACAAAGGTGACTAATTCTACGTTGAGCCCTTGATGCAATTGTTCTAATCGAGATTTAATATGTTCAGCTTGCCACAGTGCCAATGGACTTTTACGTGTTGCGATTTTTAACGTCTTCATAAGGTCTTAAAGCATAATCAATTTAGGCTCTAAACTAACCTGATCACTAAAAATTGCAAGCCTATTTTCTCAAAGTTTTATCATCAAGAGCATCGAATAAATCTATACCTATATTGCAAATACCATATGATTGTATAAATCTGAGCATTTGTGTGGCCTACGCTCAGATTTATACAATCATCTGTTAAAATAACCCAAACATCACCTTGTACGCTAAAATATTTATATTTGATATGATATTGCGCTGCAACAATTAACTATATTGAGTGACTATGACCACACAACAAGATTCAAAAAAACCATCTTCTCAACACACATCAGGCATGTGGGGCGGCCGTTTTACAGAAGCAACTGATGCTTTTGTTGCAGAATTTACGGCCTCAGTACAATTTGACCAACGCTTTTACAAACAAGACATTGCAGGCTCTATTGCACATGCCACCATGCTTGCAAGCGTAGGTGTACTCACCACACAAGAACGTGATGACATTATTCATGGCTTAAACACCATTCAAACAGAAATTGAAGCTGGGCAATTCAATTGGCGTATTGACCTTGAAGATGTTCATATGAATATTGAAGCTGAACTGACCAAACGCATTGGTATTACAGGTAAAAAACTACATACCGGTCGTAGTCGTAATGACCAAGTAGCAACAGATATTCGATTATATTTACGCGATGAAATTGACAGTACACTTGCAACATTAAAACAATTGCAAACAGGCATTTTAGCGCTAGCAAAACAACATACTCACACCATCATGCCGGGTTTCACACACCTACAAACAGCACAGCCTGTTACATTTAGCCATCATCTTTTGGCATGGTTTGAAATGCTACTACGCGACACCGAGCGTTTGCAAGATTGCCGTAAACGTACCAACCGTATGCCGTTAGGTTCTGCAGCACTTGCAGGCACCACCTATCCGATTGACCGTGCATACACCGCAGAACTATTAGGATTTGAAGCCATCTGTGAAAATTCACTCGATGCTGTATCTGATCGTGATTTTGCCATAGAATTTAATGCCGCTGCCGCTCTGATTATGATGCACTTGTCTCGTATGTCTGAAGAGCTGATTTTATGGACATCTGCGCAGTTTAAATTTGTACAAATTCCCGACCGCTTTTGTACAGGCTCTTCTATTATGCCTCAGAAGAAAAACCCAGATGTTCCTGAACTTGTACGTGGTAAGTCAGGTCGTGTGTTCGGTGATTTGATGAGCTTACTGACTTTAATGAAAGGTCAACCTTTGGCATACAACAAAGACAACCAAGAAGATAAAGAGCCTCTTTTTGATGCTATTGACACAATTCGTGGTTGTTTAATGGCCTTTGCCGACATGATTCCTGCACTGGTACCTCACATTGAAAATATGCGCGAAGCTGCACTTCGAGGTTTTTCGACCGCCACAGATTTAGCAGATTATCTGGTCAAAAAAGGAGTTGCATTTCGTGATGCCCATGAAATTGTTGGTAAAGCAGTTGCACTAGGTGTTGCCGAAGACAAAGATTTATCTGAACTAACACTAGCACAATTACAACAATTTTCAGACCTCATTACTGCTGATGTATTCGACAAAGCATTAACACTAGAAGCTTCTGTCAGTGCTCGTGATCATATTGGTGGTACTGCTCCAAACCAAGTAAAAGCAGCCATTGAACGTGCATATGTACGTATAGATCACCTATACTCTCAAACAGCCGAATAGGAGACTTCTCATGTCCAATCAAGTATTTTGTCGTAAATACCAAAAAAATATGGATGCTCTAGATTTTGCACCCTTTCCAGGCGTAAAAGGCGAAGAGTTTTTAAAAACAGTATCAAAACAGGCATGGCAGGAATGGTTACAACACCAAACTACGCTGATTAATGAAAAACGACTCAATGTTTTTGAACCTGAAGCAAAAAAGTTTTTAGAAGAACAACGAGAGAAGTTTTTTGAAAACGATCTCAGTGTAGAAAAAGCAGAAGGATGGAAACCCGTATAAATGATGATGTGATGTTTCAAGGTGAAATACCCTTGAAACTCGCAATTTACCTAACTTAACAAAGCACATGCATAACGCTACAAGCCTTTACACGATGATGCATGACAAATCATTCATGCATTTGTATTATAGATTTAACAAGTTAGTGATGTGAAAACATTATAACAATAAGTAATACCCCTTATTGACCCCAAGCCTCCCCCAAGGTTTGGGGTTTTTTTTATCGATGGAACAGATAAAAAAGAGGCACAGGTCGTGCCTCTAATTTAAGCGATAGATGCCTGCGTTCATTTAATCTTTACGCTCATCTTGTGTGACCTGTCGCTCAATTTCATCTACACTGGTATGTCTTACATCTAACCCTTTCACAATATAAATCACTTGCTCTGCAATATTACGTGCATGATCACCAATCCGTTCTAATGAACGTAGTACCCACATCACATTTAATACACGAGAAATCTGTCTTGGATCTTCAATCATATATGTCATTAAAGTACGTGTTGCTGACTGATATTCTCGATCTGTATCTGCGTCTGCACGTAAAACTTTCAGTGCTTGCTCTGTGTCTAAGCGAGCAAATGCATCTAATGCTTCATGAATCATGACACGGACTTGATTACCAATATGCCGTGCTTCCATAAAACCACGAGCACTGCCCCCTTCTTCACACAAACTCTTGGCAATTCCTGCAATTTTTGCAGATTCATCACCAATACGCTCTAAATCTGTATTCGCTTTACTCATGGCAATCACCATACGTAAATCAATGGCAGCAGGGTGACGGCGTGCCAAAATAATGGTTAAACTTTCATCAATTTCCTGTTCTAAGCGATTAACTGCTTGTTCTTTATATTGCACATCTACAGCTAGACTAATATCTGCATCTAAAAGTGCATGAATAGCATCTGTTACTTGCTGTTCTAACAAGCCTCCCATCGACATAAACTTGGCATTTACTTCTTGTAAATCTTCATTATATTGTGATGAGATATGATGAGATAACATCGGATTCTTTAAGCTCAAGATGATCTCCAAAACTGTATTTTTTAAATGGGGTTTTTATTAAAACATATTGCTTTGACGATAACGTGACAGCACGTTATTATTTTTATTAAATGGCAAGAATCATTCAAATAAATTTCAGTCCATACCACATTCTTTCAACTCGATTTTTTAACCGTTGAATACCGCGAAAAACGACTATGTTGATTTTCTCAATCATCATTTTACTCCGCATCACCCACCCATCCATAAACAATGCAAATCTATACATAGAAGCCATATTTCAAACAAAATAATTTATTGTGCTGTTTAATACTCAGTAAAAATACTGCAAATAGCATCACAAAAGAATGAAAATTAATCATTTATTGATGCACTGAAGTCAGTTAGCATAAATCTTTCTAAAGCATGTACGTAATTGAAATGGCGAATCAATACACCTCAAATGATTTGAAAATCATCAAACGAGAAAAAATCTACACAGGATTTGTTCAAGTCGAACGAATCAGCCTCTCTTATCGTCTTTTTCATCAAAATCATTATTCTGCCATTGTTCAAAGAGAATGTGTTCAACGTAAAAAAGCCGCGGGTGTACTCATTTACAATGACCATAAAGAACAATTTTTACTCATTGAACAATTTCGAGTCGGCGCGATTGCCGATCCCATTTCACCATGGCATTTAGAAATTGTTGCAGGGCTTCTTGATGGTGATGAATCAGCAGAGGACTGTTTATACCGAGAAAGTTTAGAAGAAGCAGGATGTTCACTGTTTAACTTAGCACATTTATTTACCTTTTACCCTTCTGCAGGTGCAAGCAATGAATTATTTTATTTATACACCGCTCAAGCAGAACTACCCGAACATGGGCGTATTTTTGGCTTAGTTGAAGAGGCTGAAAATATCCAAGCGCATATTTTTAATTATAGTGAGCTTCCTACACTTTTTAAACAACAACGACTACGTAACGCGCCTGTCATTATGGCACTGCAATGGTTACAGCAACACATTGCCAATAAATCACTTTCACACAACACAGTTGAGCACAAAACATGATCAAGACACTTGTGCAAATTAGTGACACTCATTTAATGGATACACCAGAAAAAGTGTTTATTGAAATGAATCCAGAATATACCTTTCATCGTATTATGCATGACATTTGTCAGCGCCATGATGTGATTGATAGTATTATTCATACTGGTGATGTTGCACAAATTGCAAGTCCTGAAACGTATCATCGTTATTTAAAGTACATGCAAACCTTAGATATACCTTTTTATCAAACCCCAGGAAACCACGACAACCTCACTCACTTTCCATACCCACAACAGCAAAAAGTCACCGTGATCGATTTAGAGCAATGGTGTATTGTTTTATTATGCAGTGCTGTCACAGGACAAACAGACGGTCATATTGATGATGAACAACTGACTTTACTTGAGGGTATTTTGCAACAACAGCAAGATAAACACATTATTTTAGGTTGTCACCATCATCCTTTACATATTGATTCTGATTGGATCGATCAACACTGTTTAAAAAACACACGTGATTTTAGCAAAATTATCGAAAAACACCATAATATTAAAGCCATCATTCATGGGCATATTCATCAAGAAGCACAAGTCAACTTTGGGAATATTATGGTTCTTTCAGTTCCATCGACATGCGTACAATTTAAACCTAAAAGCAAAGATTTTGCTTTAGATGAAGCGGCACCAGGTTATCGTGTACTTAAACTACATGATAATGGTCACTTAGAGACTGAAATTTATCGTGTTTATGACGCACAAACAGAAATAAATCCTCATTTTTCTGGTTATTAGCTTTTCATTATTTAGAATTTATATTAACTTAATCCGTCATAACCATTGCCCGACCACCCAAAGAGAGTGCAAAAAAGACTATTCAAGTACAAAAAAAGTCTTTATGATAGCGAGCCCTTGCAGGTGGTGTTGCAATAGCAAAGGTCAATAATAAAAAGCCTGCAGATCACCACAACCAATACGTTGTGATCACGTATATGATGAGGAAAGCCCGATTATGGCGAATGATGCTCTAAACCAAGTGTTAGATGAACCAACCCATAGCATTGAGGTTGAAGCGCCAAAACGTGGACGCAAAACCAAAGTAAAAGCAACAACAGCTTCAACTGCAAGCTTATTTGGTATTGCACCATATGAGCCACACAAAAATGAAGAGTACATGTCTGATGCACAGCTTGAACACTTCAGAAAAATTCTATTGGCTTGGCGTAACGATCTCATGTCTGAAGTTGATCGTACGCTCAGTGCGATGCAAGATGAGTCCTCTGCATTACCTGACGTGAACGACCGTGCCACCCAAGAAGAAGAATTTGCCATTGAACTACGTACACGAGACCGTGAACGTCGTTTGATTCGTAAAATCGAAAAATCTTTAGAAACCATTAAAAACTGTGATTACGGTTTTTGTGAAACATGTGGAATCGAAATCGGGTTACGCCGTTTAGAGGCACGACCAACAGCAACGTTATGTATTGACTGTAAAACGCTTGCAGAAATCAAAGAAAAACAAAACAAAGGCTAGTTATGAGTGTTAATCACACTCAAACAAGACCCTATCGTGGCCGGTTTGCTCCCTCTCCAACCGGCCCTTTGCATTTTGGCTCACTTATCACAGCAGTGGCCAGTTACTGTGATGCAAAATCAAAACACGGCCAATGGTTTGTACGTATTGAAGATACTGATATCCCTCGTATTCATCAAAACAGCGTTTCACATATTTTAGCCTGTATTGAATGTTTTGAATTTGAACTTGATGCACCGATTCTTTACCAAAAAGACCGCTTACATCTTTATCAACACGCCATAGAACAACTCAAACAACAACAACAGGTTTATGCGTGCCAATGTACCCGAAAAATGTTGGGATCAAATGCGATTTACTCAGGGCATTGTCGCGATCTTCATCTTGACTTTGAACACCAAGCCATTCGAGTCAAAGTAGATCCGCATCCGATTTGCTTCCAAGATCAATTACAAGGTCATCATTGTTCAAATCTACAACAAGATTTAGGAGATTTTGTCTTACTTCGACGTGATGGTATTTTTAATTACCAACTTGCTGTCGTGGTTGATGATGCTTTACAGGGCATTACTCATGTAGTACGTGGTTCTGATTTACTCGATAATACTGCTCGGCAAATTTGGCTTTCTCAACTGCTCAAAACACCGTCTATCAATTATATGCATTTACCTCTCGCCATGAATAAACATGGGCAAAAACTCTCAAAGCAAAATTTAGCACATGCTTTAGATCTCAAAAATGCACCACAGCTACTCCAACAAGCCCTCCAATGTTTGGGGCAAGCACCTGTTGAGTTGAATCGTCCAAATGTTATGCTCAAGCAAGCAATACAACAATGGTCTGCTCAACAGATACCGCCCCATATGACACTTCGTGGTATATACCAATAGTCAAGATTGACGTTATTATTTAGGCGTTTAAACGACTAAAAATCTGCAATTTCTTTTTGTGGGTTGGTGTTTTTTGTAGATGTATCAATCTTTAAAATCAGCACAATCATTGCTGTACACATCATTAAAGATGATCCGCCATAACTAATAAATGGCAACGTCAAACCTTTGGTAGGGAGTAACCCCATATTCATTCCCGCATTGACCAAAATTTGCATGAGAAAAATAAAACCAATGGCATATGCCAAATAACCTGCACGTAAATGATTATTTTGCAATGCTCTATAACCAATTTTCAAGCAACAGGCCAACATAATAAATTCTAAAGACAGTACAGTCACAATACCTGCCAAACCAAACTCTTCGGCTAAAATGGCGAGCATAAAATCAGTATGTGCTTCAGGCAAGTAAGACATTTTTTGCATACTATGACCTAAGCCAACCCCAAACCACTCTCCACGACCAAAAGCCATCAATGCATTTGATAATTGATACCCCGAACCGAGTTGATTTTCCCACGGATTAGAAAATGACATCAAACGTGCCAAACGATATGGCTCAAATAAAATGAGTGCCCCAAGAGAGACAAAAATGGTTAGCCCCAACATACCAAATTGTTTAAACGGCGCACCTGCCAAAAAGAACACACCAAACATCATGGCAACGATCACAAACGTTGAACCAAAATCAGGCTCCCAAATAATGAATGTCAGCGACACAATCATCACCAAGCCCAAACGGCGTAGCCCTTTCCAACCACTACGTACTTCATTGGCACGGCGTACCACATAGTCTGCCGTAAAAATTGCCATAACGAGTTTTGCAATTTCTGAAGGTTGTAATGTAAAAAAACCCAATCTAATCCAACGTCGGGCACCATTAACTTCAGTACCAATCACTAATGTAATCAACAGCAAAATAATGGTTAAAGACCAAATTAAAAAGATATTTTTAAACCACGTTTCAAGGGTAAATCGAGAAACAACAACGGCCACCATAAACGCCACACAAATTGAAATCACGTGACGCTCTAGAAAATAAAATGGATCTTTATACGTGGTATTGGCATAAGGCATAGAGGCAGATGCCACCATCACTGCACCAATAACAAATAAAGAACATACACAAAATAATAAAACATTTCGCGCACATAATTCTTGTGGAAGCCTTTGTGTTAAACGCTCAGACCACTCTGAAAAACGTGTTGTTGTTATCGATTTTTTTTTACCGATCATCATTTAAAGCCTCTACAGATGCAACAAATTGCTGACCTCGATCTACATAACCTGTAAACATATCAAAACTTGCACATGCAGGTGACAGTAACACCACATCTTCTGGTGTACTTTGTTGTTGGCTAAGCTTAACTGCCTCAGCCAATGTATCTGCAAATGTTACAGGTACAGTATTTAAAATCACTGAAGCAATGTTCTTTGCATCTTCACCGATCAAAACAACATGCTTTACATAACGTGCTAAGACGGTTTTAAGGACAGTAAAATCTTGACCTTTGCCTTGACCACCCAAGATTAAAACCACCTGACCTTGCTGTGGGGCAATGGATTGACCTAAGCCATCTACAGCTGCAATTGTGGCACCAATATTCGTACCTTTAGAGTCGTTATAATAACGAACACCTGCTTTGGTCGTAATGTACTCACAACGATGTGCTAAGCCTTTAAACGTCTTTAAAGTCGCCAACATGCTGTCTTGTTTTAATCCAATATATTCACCAATCGCTAAACAAGCCAAAGCATTGGCGACATTGTGTGTGCCTTGAATATACAAATCACGACTTGTAATCAAACGCTCACGACCACGAGCCAACCAAATCGTACCATCGAGATCGGTTAAAATACCGTATTGGTTCATATCTGGTGCAGTTAAACCAAAACTTTTCATCGGTGTTACATCTGGTACAAATGGACGTGTAAGACTGTCATCTCGGTTGTAAACCACATGTTTTACCCCCTGAAAAATGCGATGTTTTGCAGTATGATAACCGAGCATATCTCCATGACGATCAAGATGATCTTCACTAATATTTAAAACCACAGCCACTTCGGCATGCAGATTTGATGTCATTTCTAATTGAAAACTAGAAAGTTCAAGAATAATCAATTCAGGTTGATCTTTGAGTAAGTCGAGTGCAGGACGTCCTAAATTACCACCAACAGCAACATTTTTCCCTGCATCTTGTGCCATTTTCCCAATCAATGTCGTGACTGTGCTTTTTGCATTTGAACCTGTAATGGCAATAATCGGAACATCTGTTGCACGACGTAATAACTGTATATCACCAACAACGGCAATCCCTTGCGCAAGCGCGTGTTGAATTTCGGCCGTTTGTGGTGACAGTCCCGGACTTAAAATAATTTCTTCGGCACTGAGCAATAGATCTTGATCGAGTTTACCAAAATGTGTATCGATATGTTTTGGAATATGCTCATAACCTGGCGGTGTTTCTCTAGAGTCTGTTACAGCAACTCGGTATCCTTTTTCAACTAAAAAATTGACGACTGAAACCCCAGATACACCCAGTCCAGCCACGACCTTTAACCCACCACGTTGAATTAACATATCAATCCTATTCTATTGTGATTTTTTAATCATGAAATGGTAGCACTTTGCTTTTCAGATTGCTTTTATAGATTAAATCTAGCCCATGTTTTTTGTGTTATTCAAGTAAAAAAGCCACCTCTTGGGTGACTTTTAGAATCAATATCGCCGTATGATTATTTCCATTTCACTGCTTTTACCGTTTCAATGGATTTTTGTGGCTGCTCTTCTGAACCACAACCACAGCCACCGCCACACCCAGAGACCATTGCAGGTCTTACCCATGTCGCCAGCTTATGTAACTTTTGCTGTTCTAAAACGTTTGCCAAACTGTTAAATACTTTAAATGCAGACTGTGGAAATACTTTTTTAAATGTATATACCACACTCCAAATCACCAGTGCTGCAATAATGACCACTTCAACCATTTTAGCCTCCTTTAATTTTAGCCAAAATAATGTAAGGCAATTTGATAGGTTAGAAAGGCTGCAAAATAAGCCAAACCAAACAAATAAATTGTCATAAATGCAACCATCCGCCAAGAGCCAGTTTCACGGCGTACTGTTGCCAATGTCGCCAAACAGTGTGGTGCATAAATAAACCACACCAATAAAGACAGACCTGTTGCAATTCCCCACCCAGAGGTTGGAGAACTAATTAAATGGGACAAGCCTTGTGCAACTTCATCATCACTTGCACCAGACAAAGCATAGACTGTACCTAATGCTGCCACCACCACTTCACGCGCAGCCATTGCAGGAATTAAAGCAATACAAATTTGCCAATTAAATCCAATAGGTGCAAATAGAGGTTGAATCATTTGACCCAAACGTCCTGCAAAACTATAGTCAATAGCAGGTAGTGTGGCATGTTCTGGTGCTTGAGGAAATGTACACAAAAACCATAATAAAATGGATAAGGCAAAAATAATGCCACCCACTCGTTTTAAAAATATTCTACCTCGGTCTAATAAGCCAATAGCAATACTTTTTACACTTGGTAACTGATAACTTGGTAATTCCATCAATAATGCATATTCAGACTTGTCTTTTTGAAACAGTTTGATAATCGATGCCACAATTAATGCACTCACAATCCCTGCCATATACAGTGCAAATAACACCAAACCTTGCAAACTTAAAAAACCAAGCACGGTTTGATTGGGAATAAATGCAGAAATGAGTAAGGCATAAACGGGCAAACGGGCTGAACAGGTCATTAAAGGAGCAACTAAAATCGTTGTTAAACGGTCACGAGAGTCATTAATACTCCGTGTCGCCATAATGCCAGGAATCGCACATGCAAAACTTGACAATAAGGGAATAAACGAACGACCACTTAACCCTGCTTTATACATGAGTTTATCGAGTAAAAATGCTGCCCTTGGTAAATAACCCGTTTCTTCCAATAATAAAATAAAGAAAAATAAAATAATAATTTGTGGTAAAAACACCACCACACTACCTGCACCCGCAATTACTCCATCAACCACTAAACTGTGTAATAAGGGCTGTGAAATCATGCCACCAATAAACTCACCGAGCCATTTAAAGCCACCCTCAATGCTGTCCATAAATGGTGCAGCCCATGTAAATACGGCCTGAAAGACAACAAACATGAGTAAACTTAAGGTAATTAAACCCAAAATTGGGTGTAGAAAAATACGATCTAAAAATTCAGTACGCTTGTCTTCTTGGTTCACATAAACAACGACATCATTCACAATACGTTGTATTTTTTGATGTGATGTACCATGTAATTGTTTCGTGTCATGAGAGGCAAAAGAAAAGCGTTTTTCTTGCAATGCTTTAACTAAACTACTCACACCTGAGCTATTTTTAGCCACTGTCTCCACGACAGCTACACCCAAATACTCAGAGAGTTTTTGTACATTAATTTGAATACCACGACGACGTACTTCATCCATCATGTTTAGCACAACAAGGACAGGTTTTCCAAGTTCAAGTACTTCAAGTACCAACCCCAAATGCAAATTTAAATTTGTAGCATCGACCACACATACAAATGCATCTTGCTGGGCTTCACTGTCAATTTTACCTAAACAAACATCTCGCGTGACTGCTTCGTCTGGACTCGTTGCATTTAGACTATATGTTCCTGGCAAATCCAATACACGAACCTGTCGCTCAGAAGGTAAGTTAAAAAAACCAACTTTACGCTCAACAGTCACCCCTGCGTAATTACCTACTTTTTGCCGTGTTCCTGTTAATTGATTAAATACAGATGTTTTACCACAATTTGGGTTTCCAACTAGGGCGATTCTCAGTGCTTCACTCATGCAGAAACTCCTTGTTTCAAACATACTTGTATTTTTTCTGCTTCAGATTTACGTAATGCAAAGCGAGTAAATCCAACTTGAATTAAGATAGGGTCTCCACCAAAAACACCACGTGCAATCACTTTTACCTCTACCCCGGGTACAAAACCTAATGTTTCTAGTCGACTTGCGATTAAATCACTTTGCTCTGTTTCAGAAGAATGGCAGCTCACGCTTTCAATAGTCGCCGCTTGCTTGACTTTTAACTCCGATAATCGCACCGTAATCATTCCATAATCTTTTTCACGATTATAAAACGAAATGAGAATAATTTATATGTTGTAAATGTCAGCAAACATGATCTAATGCATCGACTTCTCTAAAAATTTGCATTAAATTAAGATTATTTATTGTGTAAAATATGCTAAGTCACAAAAAACCACGTACACCTAGTAGCATAAATATTCCAACGCATATGCCTTTTTTACAGACGTATCGTAACTACTTGGTCGCAAACTCAGTCAGCCCACATACACGCAATGCATACTTAAGTGATCTCATTCAATGTGCTTCAATGAACCATGAACCCATACCACATTGGAACCATGAACATATTTCTCAGATCTTAGACGCACTAAAAGCACAAAACAAAAGCCCTCGCTCCATTGCACGCATTCTTTCTGCATTACGCTCATTTTTTAAATTTTTACGTGAACAAAAACTCCGTACAGATAATCCATTAGCACAGCACAAAAGCCCTAAAGTCGGTCAATCACTCCCCAAAGACTTAAGTGAGCATGATGTAGAAGCACTGATACATGCCCCCGACACCACAACAACACTCGGTTTGCGTGATCGAGCGATGCTTGAAGTTCTATATGCATCGGGGTTACGGGTCAGTGAACTGATTACCCTTGAAACTGATCGACTTAACCTCAAGCAGGGCTTTATTCGTATCAAAGGCAAAGGTAACAAAGAACGGCTCGTACCTGTAGGTATAAATGCCATAGAGTGGCTAGAAAAATATTTAAACGATGCACGCCCAACACTGTACAAAAGTGCCATAGATTATGTTTTTCTAACCCAAAATGGTGGTGTCATGAGCAGACAAAATTTTTGGTATATGATTAAAAGATATGCGCTGATTGCCAATATTCAAGCACCTTTATCACCTCATACATTACGCCATGCTTTTGCAACCCATTTGCTCAATCACGGCGCAGACCTACGTGTTGTACAAATGCTTCTTGGACATCAAGATTTATCGACCACACAAATATATACGCATGTGGCACAAGTTCGTTTACAACAACTGCATGAGCAATTTCACCCAAGAGGTTAATCTTTTAAAATGAGTTGTGACATTTCCACCATGAAAATTCACAAATATAAGAAAGATTTTTTGCTATGCTATGTGCAAATTATTAAGCAATTTTAATGAAAAAGGTTTTTTATGTTCTTTCGTTACTCTCAAACGGCAGTTGCCTGTACCCTTGCCCTTAGTGCGTTACTTTCAGGCTGTTCAAAAGACAAAGTAAACGAACAAAAAAGCGATGCATTCACAGCCACCACGCCTGCAACAGGTGAAGCTTCTCCTCTTTTAGAGCGCAATGAAAAACAACGACTCATTACGACATTTGAAGAGCAACTTAAAAAATCAAATATTAATATTAAAGTCACAGACATTAAAAAAACTGAAGTACCTAATATATATTGGGTTAATCTAGATGGTGCACCTTCAATTTATGCCACAGCAGATGGGAAATATGTCATTCAAGGTGATATTTTAGGCTTAGGCGATGGCAAAATTCACAATATAGGTGAAGATCTTCAAGCCACAGAAAACAAAAAATTATTTGCAGCTTTAGACAATAAAGATTTAATTGTTTACCCTGCACAAGGAAAGACTCAGCACATTATTTATGTATTTACCGATGCTAGCTGTCCATACTGTCACAAACTCCACGAATCATTACCAGAAATTACGGCCAAAGGCATCGAAGTTCGCTATATCGCATGGCCACGTGGCGAACAGTTTTATCCAACCATGCAAAGCATTTGGTGTAGTCAAGATCGTAAAGCAGCATTTGCTGCTGCGGTAAAAGGTGAAAATATCTCGACTGCAGAATGTAAAAATCCCGTGAAAGAACAATATATGTTAGGGATGAAAATTGGCGTGAACGGCACACCTGCAATTTATAGCCAAGATGGACATTATTTGGGTGGCTACCTCACTGCAGATGAACTTAATAAACGTTTAAGCAAATAATCTTAAAAATAGGTAAAGATTCACACATCTTTACCTATTTAATCTCACTTTTTTTAGCTATGATCTAAGGTCAATCGTTAGATTATTTTTGGAGTGTAACGTGAAACCTGTTCGCTTGGCCATTCTTGGCCTCGGCACTGTCGGTACTGGTGTACTACAACTATTACAAGAAAATGCCAAAGAAATTAAACGCCGTACAGGTCGAGAAATTCAGATTACCCATGTAGGTACCCGCCGTCCCCGCCCAGACTTAAACCTTGAAGGCATTCAACAAAGTGCTGATCTACTCGATATCGTTCGTCAACCAGACGTCGATGTTGTCATTGAGCTCCTTGGTGGCGTGTCACCTGCAAAAGAAATTTTTCTTGAAGCGATTAAGCATGGCAAACAAGTCGTTACAGCAAATAAAGCACTTTTAGCTGAACACGGCAATGAACTTTTTGCTTCTGCTGATCAACACACCGTACAAATTGCTTATGAAGCAGCTGTAGCTGGTGGTATCCCAATTATTAAAGTCATGCGTGAAGGTCTTGCAGCCAACCGAATTGAATGGTTAGCAGGTATTATTAACGGTACAGGAAACTTTATTCTGACCGAAATGCGTGACCATGCTCGTCCATTTGAAGATGTTCTTAAAGAAGCCCAAGCGCTTGGCTATGCTGAAGCAGATCCAACCTTTGATGTTGAAGGCATTGATGCTGCACACAAACTGACGTTATTGGCTTCTATTGCTTTTGGTATTCCATTGCAATTTGATAAGGTATATACCGAAGGCATTAGTAAAATTACTGCACAAGATGTGCAATATGCTGAAGAATTAGGTTTTTGTATTAAACACCTTGGTATCGCACGCCGTGCACCTAAAGGCATTGAGCTACGTGTACACCCAACACTCATTCCTAAAGAACAACCACTAGCAAATGTAAATGGCGTTCAAAATGCTGTCTCTGTGAAAGCCAGTGCAGTCGGTCAAACCATGTACTCAGGCCCAGGTGCTGGTGGTGGTCCAACGGCTTCTGCAGTGGTTGCCGACATTATTGATATTGTACGTGACATTTGTTACACCGAAGATGGTTCAGGAACCATTCCTCAATTGGCATTTGAATCACTTGAAGATATGAACATACTTAGCCGTGAAGAGTTCACCACTGGCTACTATTTACGTGTAAATGTCGATGACCACACAGGTGTTTTGGCTGATATTACGACTATTTTAAGCCATTGTGGTATTAGTATTGATGCGATTTTACAACAACCACGTCTGAAAAATCGTGTGCCAATTGTGATTATGACAGATCCTATTGTTGAATCTAAAATGGATGAAGCCATTACAAAAATTCAAGCATTGCCTGCAACACATGGCGAAATTGTGAGAATTCGTTTAGAATCGCTCGATAGCTAATCAACTTTCATTGGTGAGGATCATTCCCTCACCAGCTTTAACAAATTTTGGAACATCATCATGTCGAATGCCCATCGTTATACTGGTCTTGTAGATCGCTATCGTGATCGTTTACCTGTGTCTAAAACCACACGTGCAATTTCTTTGGGCGAAGGTAATACGCCACTGATTAAGCTAGAAAACATTCCACGTATTATTGGCAAAAATGTTGAAATTTATGTCAAATATGAAGGGCTAAACCCAACAGGCTCTTTTAAAGACCGTGGTATGACAATGGCTGTAACCAAAGCAGTTGAAGAAGGTTCTAAAGCCATCATTTGTGCATCTACAGGTAATACTTCAGCAGCGGCAGCAGCTTATGCAGCACGTGCAGGAATTAAAGCATTTGTCTTGATTCCTGAAGGCAAAATTGCAATGGGTAAACTTGCCCAAGCCATGATGTATGGTGCAATCACAATGCAAATTCGTGGTAATTTTGATGATGGCATGCGCCTAGTGAAAGAGATTGCAAGCGAAGCACCTGTTACGATTGTAAACTCAATTAACCCGTATCGCTTGCAAGGACAAAAAACGATTGCATATGAAATCGTTGAAGCACTTGGGCGTGCTCCTGATTATCACTGTCTGCCTGTTGGAAATGCAGGAAACATTACAGCACACTGGATGGGTTATACTGAAGCTGTTGCAGATCAACCAGTAGATCAGTTTGAACAAGTAATTTACGATGCGCAAACAGATCAATTTACAGGACCAAAACCTGACGGCCTCCCACAAATGGTCGGTTATCAAGCATCAGGTGCTGCACCATTTTTACGTGGCGCACCCATCGATTCCCCTGAAACTGTAGCAACGGCAATTCGTATTGGTAACCCACAAAGTTGGAACCACGCTAAAGCTGTGGTACGTGACTCAAACGGTTGGTTTGATGAACTACACGACAGTGAAATTTTAGATGCTCAGCGCATGCTTTCAATGTACGAAGGTGTCTTTGTTGAACCAGCATCAGCCGCGTCAATTGGTGGAGCAATCCGCGATATTAAAGCAGGTAAAATTGCAGAAGGTTCAGTGATTGTATGTACTGTTACAGGTAATGGCCTGAAAGATCCTGATACTGCCATTAAACAATGTGCAGATGCAGTCATGCTCACAATTGATGCTACGATGAATGATGTAAAAACATCGATTCTAGCAAATATGTAATACTCGTATTTTTAAAAACCCCTGTATGTACACAGGGGTTTTTTTATTGTTGTGAGTTAAAAATTAAGCATCTTTTGGTAAAGCACTCAACCAATTTAATAAGTCTGTAGCGTCTGCATTACGTGCTTCTGTAGATGGTTCACCCATCAACACCACTACTGCAGGTCGAGAGTTCACAGTAGTATGCATGACCACACAACGCCCTGCCTCATTAATAAAACCTGTTTTGGACAAGTTAATATTCCAACCCCCATTACGCACCAATGCATTGGTATTACTTGCATTTAACATACGATATCCTAAGTCAAAATCGTAATGCGCTGTAGATGAAAACTGGCGAATGACACCATATTTATAGGCTTCAGCCACTAAAATGGCCAAATCACGCGCAGAAGAAACATTACGCGAATCTAAACCTGTAGACTCAAAATAACGTGTCGAATGCATACCTAATTTCTGTGCTTTTAAATTCATTGCACTAATAAATGCTACTTTTCCACCAGGATATGTTCTTGCTAATGCCGCCGCCGCAGGGTTTTCCGACTTCATGAGCGCCATGAGCAACACTTCTGCACGATTCATCTGATCACCGATACGAAGCTTCGTACTGGCTTGCTTAGGCCCCACAAAATCAATTGGATCTAAAGAAATTTGTTCTGACATATCTAAGTGTGCATCTGCAATCACAACAGCAGTCATTAGCTTGGTAATAGACGCCATAGGACGAGCCATACTACTATTTTTGCTAAACAGTACTTCCCCTGTTTGTGCATCCATCACCAACGCAGAACCTGCTTGTACAATCGGTCCTGCATTATTAAAAAATCGTGTGTCAGAAACAGGAGGACTATTGGTTGTTGGTGCATTAGGTCTTTGAGTAATCGAAACAACCGTACTGCCTTCAGGAGTGCCTTCTTCATCGGTATCGTTAGACAAAAGCTGTTTTGCGTCGTCATCCGACCAACTCACATGTGCTTTAGGCACACTTGTTGGCGTATTATTGATTTGGAGATCTGCAAAACTTGCGCTAGATAGCCCCATGCAAAGTGACACACCCAAAAAGTATGTCGAGATTTTTTTTAAAATTTTCACAATATCATACTCGACTCAAAGGACACTAAGAGACATTTGCTTATACCAACAAATTGGCTTACATTGGCATATAACAGAACGTTGCAAACCTGTCACTTCATACAAAAGAGCTACAGATTTGCATTTTAAGATAACATTGCTAACTTTAAGGTTAAATTGCAAGCCGAATTTGCTTTATGTAACAAAAAAGTTAGCCACGAGGTAAAATGTGATTTCAGTTTTAGTCGTAGATGACCACGAGTTAGTGCGTACTGGTATTTGTCGTATGTTAGCAGACCAAGTTGGTATTCATGTGATTGCCGAAGCTGAGTCTGGTGAAGATGCACTGGCACTTGCAAAACAACATCACCCAAACATTGTTTTACTTGATGTAAATATGCCCGGTATAGGCGGTATTGAAACCACACGTCGTATTGTGCAAAGTGCTTCTGAAACTCGTGTGATTGCAGTGAGTGGTATTGCAGAAGAGCCTTACCCTTCATTGATTCTTAAAGCAGGTGCAAAAGGTTACATTACCAAAGGTGCTCCTATTGATGAAATGGTTCGTGCCATTAAAAAGGTCATGCAAGGTGGCAAATACTTTAGTGCAGATATCGCAGAACAATTGGCCAGCTCCTACCTTTCAGATCAACAGCTTTCACCTTTTGATCAGTTATCAGAACGAGAAATGCAAGTGGCAATGATGGTTGTTAACTGCCATAGTGCACAAGATATTGCAGATAAACTTTTTGTGAGTGTGAAAACAGTGAATACCTATCGTTATCGTATTTTTGAAAAACTCAATATCGATAGTGATGTCAAGCTGACACATTTAGCACTACGTTATAACCTCGTTCAATTATAAGTTTGTTGATGGCCACACGTGCTCCCGTAAAAGACCCTCACCACCTTAGGCTCTGGTATGGCATTTATCGGATTATTATTGCAGGTGGCCTATTTTTTTCACTGAGCATACCCATCTACCAAGCATTACACACATTTAGAAATATTGATGTGTTGTATATTTTTACCCTACTTATCTATCTATTAATGACCATTGGTCAATTTATTGTTGTACTTTGCTACCATAAAACCGTCAAATACACCGCTGTTTTTTTTGCAAGTATTGACCTGATTGCATTTAACCTCATGAGTTTGGTATTAGGTGGGCAAAATATTAATATTGGCCTGCTTTTTGCGATCACACTTTTTATTAGCAATTTTGTTTTACAGCGAAAAATGGCCTTTTTGATTACGCTGTTATCGATGAGTAGCGTCATTTATAGCCCACTCATTTTAAATTGGATCAATGGCGGTAATAAAGGTGAGACCCTCAGTAACAACTTAATTCTGGCTTTTGTTTTTTTCACGATTTATATTCTTGCACAATACTTAGGTAAGTATTTTTACTTTTTAGAAAAAGTAAACCTCAACCAAAAAATAGAGTTGAATCAACTCCATGAATTAAACCAATATTTACTCGAACAAATTGATATGGGTTACATCATCTTAAATGCCCATGATCAAGTTGTGTTAATTAATCCTGCAGCTTATCAATTACTTCATTACACAGCGCATGGCACAGCTACACAGCATTTATCTATTCTTCAGCCTATGCTGTATCAAAAAATGAAACAACAACACTTAAAAAATGGTGATCGTTTTATTTTTGAATTAACCACACCTAAAAAACACATTCACATTCAAATACAACAACTTCATGTAAAAGAACAACAATTGACACTACTCATTATGCAAGATGGGCAACGTTTACAACAACATGCCCAACAACTGAAACTTGCCTCGCTTGGAAAACTTTCTGCAAGTATTGCACATGAAATTCGAAACCCTCTTGCAACCATAGTGCAAGCCAACGAATTAATGCTTGATGCCAACACAGAACAACAACACGTCATGCATAATATGATTAAAAAGCAAAGTAACCGTATTAATCGTATTATTCAATCTACACTTGATTTAGCACATGCCCCTTCTCAGCAACCCACACAGATTGATTTAAAAACAACCATTGACACATTATTTACTGAAGATTTATTTGATGTAAACACACAGATCAGCTATGTACAAAATCAACCTATTCAATTACTTTTTGATGAAATTCATCTCAAGCAAATTTTAATTAACCTCATTCGCAATGCCTTACGGTATAATATCCATACTGAAAAACCTGTTCAGCTTCATGCATATCAACAGCACAAGAAAATTATGATTGATATTATTGACTTTGGTCAAGGTGTCCCTGAAGAGCATGTAAAAAACTTATTTAACCCATTTTTTACGACAGAAAAACAAGGAACAGGGCTTGGATTATACTTATCTCAAAGTCTATGCGAAGCAAATCAAGCACAGTTATCCTATTTAAGACAGCACAATGCAACTTACTTTCGTATTGAGTGTACAGCACTATAAAAATTATTCTTGATGGGGAAAGACAATGCAAAACACACCAACCATAAAAATCCTCTTCATAGATGATGAAATTGATTTGTGTTTACTCATACAAATGAGTTTAAAAAAAATGCATATTCAATGCGATACAGCTCACTCTATTGCTCAAGCGAAAGAAAAACTCAAAAAATATCGATATGATCTATGTATTAGTGATTTAAATTTACCAGATGGACATGGCATTGAACTTGTACGTTACGTTTCTCAGCATTTTAATCACATTCCGATTGCTGTACTTACCGCCTACGGTTCAATGGATATTGCAATTCACTCACTCAAAGCAGGTGCTTTTGATTTTTTAAATAAACCTATTGATACTCAAGCTTTATATCAACTGATCAAACAAAGTGTAAAATCACACAAAGAAATCGGCCGTTCAACCATTCAAATGATTGGTCAATCTCAAACCATGCAAACCCTTCGAGAAACACTCGAAAAAATTGCTCGTACACAAGCACCGGTGTTTATTACGGGGGAATCAGGTACAGGAAAAGACATTGCTGCACGTTTTATTCATGAAAAAAGTCATCGTAAGTCTGGGCCATTTGTTGTCATCAACTGTGGGGCTATTCCATCTGAATTGATGGAAAGTGAACTCTTTGGCCATACCAAAGGCAGTTTTACAGGAGCGACTCAACAAAAAGCAGGCCTTATTGTCGCAGCAGATGGTGGAACATTGTTTCTCGATGAAATTGCTGAATTATCCATGCCCATGCAAGTCAAATTATTACGTGCTTTACAAGAAAAGAAAATTCGACCCATTGGTTCAGATCAAGAAATAGCAGTCGATTTTAGAGTGATTAGTGCAACTCATCAGCGCTTAGAACAACGTATTGCACAAGGTTTATTTCGACAAGATTTGTACTTTCGACTTCATGTGATGGACGTGTTTTTACCTCCTTTACGAGATCGTGGCGAAGATATTTTACAACTTGCAGAATATTTTATTACACAGATTTGTGAAGAATGGAATATTACTCAAAAAACATTGGCTCCATCTGCCATAGATTGGCTATATCAACATCCTTATCAGGGGAATATTCGTGAACTTAGAAATATTTTAGAAAAAGCCATTACCCTTTGTGATGAACAAGTGATTGAATACAATCATCTACCTTGTGTACCCTCAATCAATTCAGTACCTACACCACCTCAAACACAACACTTCCCCCATGCTCAAACCCATCAAAAGACTGCGCCACAGCCAGATGTGATGGCACAACAAGGCCTTGAAGCATATTTAGAGTCTATTGAAAAAGAAATTTTAGTAGATACACTCAATCAAACGTATTGGAATAAAACATTGGCTGCTAAAAAATTAAAAATGTCTTTTCGATCTTTACGTTACAGATTGAAAAAATTTGGATTAGATCATCAAAACAATGAATAAATAATTTTACTGTTGTGCTAATAATGCAGTAGATACTGAATCTAAATACACCTGATCTTTTTCGTCTATCATCGGCAATATGATTTGATTTGGCACAATTCCTTTACCATCAATCATATTTCCGCTTGGGGTAATATAGTGCGATACCGTCATTTGTACAGCAGCACCATTCGGTAAAGGAAATAACTTTTGTACGACACCTTTACCATAACTTTTTTCACCCATGACCCATGCACGATGATGGTCTTTTAATGCTGCGGTAAATACTTCTGCTGCAGATGCAGAACGCTGGTTAATCAGTATTCCGATGCGTAAATCATTAAATTCTTTATTTGGCAATGCTTGAAATGTTTGACTGCCCTCTGAACGACTCACTGTTTTTACAATAACACCATTGGTTAAAAATAAATCTGCCGTTTCAACAGCAGAGGACAAGAGTCCTCCGGGGTTGTTTCTTAAATCAATCACAACAGATTTAATATTTTTATGAGAATAACGCTCTAAAATATTTTTAATTTCACTGGCTGTTTCTTGTTGAAACACAGGAACTTTAATGATTAATACTTGATTTTTTAATAAAATCTCACTGACTTCTGCTTCGATTTTTCGATTTCTAATAATAATAATCGGTGCAGATGATGCTGTCGTTTGCACATTAATTGCTGTACCAATTGCGCCATATACCAAATTTTTGACCTGTTCAACTGTTAAATCTTTCAGTTCAACACCATCTATTTTATAAATGGTTTGACCATTGTATAAACCAAGTTTTGCAGAATCTGAGCTTTCTTTCAAATTACGAATAAACCATTGTTGCTTTGATTTATCTAAAATTAGCTCAAAATCAATCGATGCCAAATCTCCATCTGTATATTGCAAAAGTTTTTTGTAGTCTTCTGCAGGTAAGTAACGAGAATAACGATCTAAACCACTCACCAACCCTTTAATGGCTTGATCAAACAACTGATCATCTGCCTTTTCATCGACATAATTGTCTTTAATCATGGCATAAATTTGTACAAAACTTTGAATCGACTCAATAGGAATTTCTTGGCTACTTGCTGTGTTTTTATCAAAATCTGAATGTGCTGCCGAAAACTGAGTATCGGCAGCATAAACAACATGACTTACACACCCCATTAAACCCAAACATAAGATCAGTATTTTATGTGGTGAAGTCATGTTTATTCCTTTTAAGGGGTCAGCGTCACGAGGTTACGACCTTTCATTTCTTCAGGCTGTGGTAACTTCATGAGGGCTAAAAGTGTTGGAGCAACATCGGCCAAAATACCACCATCAGCAATTGTTGCTTGTGTTGGACCCACATAAATAAATGGCACAGGTTCTGTTGTATGCTGTGTATGCACCTGACCACTCTCATAGTCTTGCATTTGCTCGACATTACCATGGTCTGCTGTAACTAACATGTGACCTTTTTTAGCCATCACCACATCATAAATTCGACCCACACAGGTATCTACCGTTTCTACCGCTTTTACTGCGGCATCAAATACGCCTGTATGACCTACCATATCGCCATTGGCAAAGTTTAAAATGATCAAATCAAATGCTTCAGATTCTAGTGCCTCAATGACTTTATCTGTCACTTCATATGCACTCATTTCAGGCTGCAAATCGTATGTCGCCACATTGGGTGACTTGACCAAAATACGTTGTTCACCCGGATATTCATCTTCACGTCCACCACTGAAGAAGAAGGTTACATGGGCATATTTTTCAGTTTCTGCAATGCGTAACTGTGTTTTACCTAAGTTAGACACGTACTCACCCAAGCTGTTGTGTAGCTCTGTTGGCATATATGCTACAGGTGCTTTAATCGATGCTTGGTAACGTGTCAACATCACAAATTCGGACAGTTTTGGCTGTACTTTACGTTCAAATGCGGTGAAATCTTCTTCAACAAAAGCACGTGTTAATTCACGTGCACGGTCTGCTCGGAAGTTCATAAAAATTACCGCGTCACCATCTTGTACAGGTACTTTCTCACCAATACGAGTGGCTTTCACAAACTCATCTGTTTCACCAGCTTCATAGGCTTGTGCTAATGCATCTTGTGCAGACGTTGCCGTACGCAAGCCTTCACCTTCTGTAATCACACGATAGGCTTGTTCCACTCGATCCCAACGATTGTCACGATCCATGGCAAAATAGCGACCGACCATTGTCGCTATACGCCCTTGGTTTGGATATTTTGCAAATAAGCCATCTAACTTTTCTAAAGATGGCTGTGCACTTTTTGGTGGTGTATCACGACCATCTGTAAACGCGTGTAAATACACATTAGCATTGCGTTTGAGTGCAAGTTCACACATTGCCGCAATATGATCTTCATGCGCATGTACACCCCCTGCAGAAAGCAGGCCAATAATATGTACTGCACCGTGTGCTGCTTTGGCTTTTTCTACAGCATCAACCAATACAGTATTTTTTTCAAATTCACCTGTACGAATTTCTTTGGTAATACGGGTAAAGTCTTGATACAAAATCCGCCCAGCGCCAAGGTTCATGTGCCCAACTTCTGAGTTACCCATTTGACCATCAGGCAATCCAACATCTTCACCTGAACCAGAGATTAAACTATGTGGGTGATCTTTTTTCATTTGGGCGAGATGTGGCGTTCTTGCTGCAAGCACAGCATTATCTGCGGCTATTTCTCTATGACCTATACCATCCATTATGACCAAGATATGCGGAATCTTGCCAACCTTAGCGTCCGTCATCGTATATTCTCTTTGTTGTCTACTTGAAATATCTATATTACCTAATTTTTGAGCAATAGACTATGTTACCAAGGTGGTAAGCTACAAAGATTTACAACCTTAAAAATAGCTATTTTGCACGGTGCAATAAGTAACCACCAATCAATAAAATCAATGCAATAGGGCCAAATACAAACCAAACAGGTGATGGTGTATAGACAAGGCTGGCATAGCCTAAAAAGTCTTGTAAATAATAAAAGCCCAAACCAACAAATAAAGCAATCACGAGCCTAAAACCCATAGACTGCTGACGTAACGGGCCAAAAATAAAAGAACAAGCCACCACAACTAATGCAATTAAAGAAAATGGCATTGCGATCTTTTTCCAAAATGCCAACTGATATGTTTTTGGAACTTGACTATATTCTGATAAATAACGAATAAAAGAAACCAATTGGCTTGGTGATAAATCCTCAGGATCAATCGTGACCATATGTACATATTTAGGTTGTAAGGCCAACTCAAAATCTTGTTGTTTAAGATGCTGTAATACGGCATTTCCTGTTTGCTGAATGGTTGTTTCATCACTGTCATTCAGCAACCAATGACCATCACTTTTAAATTGCCCTGTTGTAGCATTGGTTAAAGTATTTAAACGATATTCATCATCAAAACTCAATACTTGTATACCTTTAAGTGCCCCTTGAGCATTGGCATAATCAATATAAATAAATCGTTGACCTTCTCGTGTCCAATACCCTTTTACTTCCCCTAAAGATGCAACTGTTTGGTATTTTTTTAACTGATCTGCTTTTTCACTGCTATATGGAATCACCCATTCACTTAAAGCAAAAGACAAAATCACCAATAACATCGCTGAACGAATCACCCAACCAACTATACGCCACAGGCTGACACCAACCGAACGCATCACGACAAGTTCACTATTAGATGCCAATGTACCCAAACCAATCACTGCACCAATTAAGGCAGAAATCGGTAAAATTTGATACAAATAATGTGGAGTATTCCAAGATACAAATTGCAACGCTTGGATCGCGTTATAGCCATGCTTTAATTGACTCAGCTCAGCCAAATAAGTAAACAATACTTGTAACATGGTTAAAACTGCAGTTGCGCCTAGCATAGCAAGCGCTGTCGTTTGCGTAACATGTTTCGCAACAATACGGCGTGCAAACATTTATAGACCTCACTTGCTCAATTTAGATTTAATTTTAGGGGCTAAATTTGGCGACTTCATAAAAACCAAAGTAATTACGCCATAAAATAAAATAACAGCAGGATATGTCCATATCGCAAGTTCACCACGCGTCATACGTGTTTTCACTGCCATCAGCGCTACAATGAGGCTCGCAAAAATTAAAATTCCTGGTAATAATCGATAATAACGACCTTGACGTGGGCTAACTTCAGATAAAATGGTGGCCAACATCAGAGCAATGACCATCACAAAAGGGCCAAAGATACGCCAACCTAGCTCACTTTGCACCACCATATCATCACGTTTTTTCCATAGTTTTGCCATACTCATGGACTCAACTTGGTCGCCTGATACGGCTGCTTCACGGTCATTTTCAATGCGTAAACGATAGTTTTTGAACTCCGCTTGTGCATATTGTGCTTGGCCTGGGCGAAGTTCATAACGACGGCCATCAATTAAATCGACAACATTTGCAGGGTCATTGGGTATATCTACCCGCTTCGCCTCTCGTGCTAAGATCACAATATCTGGTTTATTTTCTGCTTGAGCACGTTGGTAAAATAAAACATCTTTTAAATTTTTTCGATCTTCAGATAAATCACTGGCATAGATCGTATACGGCCCTGAAGATACAAACTCTTTTGGACGAACTAAATCAAATCCCGTTCGAATGGCTTGAGCACTGGTTAATTGCTGAAACTGACGCAACCCCCACGGTGAAATCCACCCCATGAGTGCAGTTTGCACAGCCAACACACATACAGTGAGCGGTATTAACAATCCCGCCAAGCGATTTCGACTCATACCACTGCCGTTGAATACCGCCATTTCGTTATCGGTATACAAACGTCCAAATACAAGCATAAGTGCAATAAAAAAACCCAAAGGAAGAATAAGGGTTAGAAATTCAGGCAAACGATAGCCAATAATGCTAAACAGCACACCACTGTCTAAACGACCTTGTGCAGCAACACCAAAATATTTAATGAGTCGCGCACCCATCATAATCAGTGTGAGCAATGCCACCACTACTATCGTGGTCGCTACAACCTGTTTCACCAGATAACGCCGAATAATCAAAAGTATTTTCCATGATCGAAAAACTAATATGTGCTTAGTTTAACCGAATACACAGAATAAAAAAGCATATGGCATCGTCTTTGCTGCTCTTTACTCTATAATGTGCAGTTTTACAACAAAACACGCTCGCCTATTGTTGCAGGTTTTGTTGACTTCATATCTAATGTTATTTTGATCAAATCATCATATCTTAAAATTAAAGGTCATTTGGTATATATGAAACTTTCTTTATCTTCTCAGCTCAACCACAGCCCTGCACGATTTTCTCTGATTGATACTCATCAACTTGCGCAAGCAAAAGATAAAACAGGTATCGAAGCATTAGATACCCTTGTACAACATGCAAAATTTAATGCCAATTTCAATGAAGTGTTACCAACACTCGGTCAAAGCACCTATTCAGCAGTCACGACTTTAATTGGTTTAGGTGATGCAAATACACTGAACACACGCCAGCTCAGTACACTTGCACAACAGGTCATTCAACTTGCACAGAAAAAATTTGATGTCATTGACGTTGATATTTCTGCCCTACCTGAGCAGTTTCACTATATTTTTGCCTTAAATTTAACACAAGCCAACTATCATTTTGATGAGTTCAAATCCAAAAAACACGAACAAGTTTTAACAGATATTCAACTCATTGGTGCAAAACTCACGACAGCTCAAATTGAATTACTCAATGCTTTAGAATCAGGCCAAAATCTTGCTCGTGACTTGGGCAATAAACCGGGTAATGTTTGCTATCCTGCATATTTGGCAACACTTGCACAATCACTTGCAGCAGAGTTTCCAGACTTACTCAAAGTCACTGTGCTTGATGAACAACAGATGGCCGATCTTGGTATGGGTGCATTTTTAGCAGTCAGTCAAGGTTCTGAACGTGAAGGGAAACTGATCACGCTTGAATACAACGCACAACGTGAAGAAGCACCGATTGTGCTCGTAGGTAAAGGCGTAACCTTTGATACAGGTGGTATTTCATTAAAGCCAGGCGCAGGTATGGACGAAATGAAATTTGACATGTGCGGTGCAGCTTCAGTTTTCGGAACCATTCGTGCATTATGCGAAGCACGTTTACCAATTCATGTGGTTGGTGCAATTGCAGCTGCTGAAAATATGCCATCAGGTAATGCCACACGCCCAGGTGATATCGTAACCACCATGAGTGGTCAAACCGTTGAAATTTTAAATACAGATGCAGAAGGACGATTAGTTCTATGCGATACACTGACCTATGTCAAACGCTTTAATCCAGAAGTGGTCATAGACATTGCTACACTTACAGGTGCCTGTGTTGTGGCTCTAGGTAAAATTCTAAGTGGGGTATTTTCTGCCAATGACGCATTAATTACTGAACTTAATCATGCAGGTGAGCAAACTTTTGACCGTGTATGGCGCATGCCTGTGATTGATGATTATCAAGATGGTCTAGATTCTCCATTTGCAGATATGGGTAATATTACAGGCCCTGTTGGCGCAGGGGCAACCACAGCTGCATGCTTCTTGCAACGTTTTACTCGTGATTACACATGGGTACATTTGGACGTTGCAGGCACTGCATGGACATCTGGTGCACACAAAGGTGCAACAGGTCGCCCTGTTCCGTTGCTTACTCAATTTATTGCTAATCGTGTTAAAGCCTAACCATGCAAGTTAGCTTTTATTTATTTGAAACAAGTACCGAACCGCAAGCACACAGTGCTTGCCGTTTGGCACGAAAAATATTAAAAAGTACAAAAAAATTATGGTGGTATTGCCCTGATCCTAAGCAACAACATTTACTTGATGAATTATTGTGGTCGTTTGATTCTAGTAGTTTTATTACACATGGAATTGATTGCCACATGGGTCAAATCTGCATTTCTACACAACTCCCCCAAGCCGATGAATGGATTGTGTTTAATTTTGCAGATACGCCTATTCCGAAAAATGATTACATTACACACAGCATTGAAATCATCGAGAATAATGAAAGCACCAAAGTGATTGGGCGCGATAAATTTAAATATTATCGCCAGTGTAATATCACCCCCAGAACGTTTAAATTATAAATGGCTGATCATCTTACTGGAGTAACCCCCATGACATTAAATGTTGGAGAGCATTTTACAGCACGTTGGCTCAGTACCCCAGACACAGTACGTACAACCTATATTGCTGATCTAGAACGTATTTGTCGATTATTAGAGCCAAATACAGTACTATCCGAATGGCAAACACACAATCACCAAGCACAGCAAGAGTCACAGCAACGTATTGATGAAACATATACTGAGCTCAAAAAGCAACGTTTAGAAAAAGCAAAACAACAAGAACAACAGCGCAGAGAGCAAAATCTTGCACAACAACGTCAATACGAACAAGAACAGCATGTAAGCCATCTTGCGCATGAAAAACAGCGTCAAGAACAACAGCGAATCACATTAAATAATTTAAAAAATGAGCTGATTACGCACACTTTAAACGATACAAATAGAGCACTCGTAAAGCAAAAATCCAGCAACAAAAAACAGCAACAAGCCATTGAAAACATGAATATCTTGCTAGAGCTTGAAGCCGAAGGTTTAGCCAATAAACTCAAGCAGGTGGTGAGTGAATTCACACAAAACTTACACCAAGCGACACAAGAAGAAATTAAACTTTCTTTGGTACAAATGACTCAAGCCACTCATACCAAAAAATAACATCTATCAGCAGTTATTTTAAAAAACCGTGATTGGCTAAAAAGTCCATACTAATGTTTGAGCTTGGTTGACTGTCACCTGCACGATCACCTAATAATAATCGTTCGATATATCGCGATAAAATATCGACTTCTAGGTTCACTTTTGCACCCACGATCCATGCATCAATATTGGTTCGTTCAGCCGTGTGTGGAATCAAATTTAAACTCAGTACACAACCATTTAAATGGTTAATTGTTAAACTAATCCCATCCACAGTAATCGAACCTTTTTCTGCCAAATATTTAGCAATCTCTTTAGGTGCTGTCACTTCAAAATATAATGAACGTGCATCATGGCGGATGGCTGTAATTTCACCCACAACGTCAACATGACCACTGACAATATGGCCACCAAATCGAGTCGTCGGAAGCATGGCTTTTTCAACATTCACAACCTGACCCATTTGCCATTGTGCTAACGTTGTACGATTTAAACTCTCTATAGATACATCAGCAGCATACCAATCCACGCCCCAAGCCACTACTGTTAGACAAATACCATTCGTCGCAATCGAGTCACCAAGTTGGACATCTGATAAATCTAAATTTGTCTGAATCGTGATGCGGACATCACCTGCAATATTTTGTATACTTTTAACACGACCAACTCGCTCAATAATACCTGTAAACATATGTTTTTCCTTTTACGCTACCAAAGCGCAAGTTGTGAACTAACGCCTGATGTATCTACACCACCCAATTCAGCATAGTGATACAATTGTGCCAACAATTGGCGCAATGGAGGCCCTGATTTCGCTTTTGTATCTGTAATTACAATAAACTCTAACACACGTGCACGCTCAGATTGGCGCTGTTTACTCACACGATAACGTGGTACATCTTGAGTCAGCAATGTGACTTTGCCTCGTGCCAAATTGGCTTTGAGTAAATCTGTGGCTGAAATATTTCCATCTGTTGAATAACTGGTCAAAATATATCGTGCATTGACGGTATCTAATAACTTTTCGTAGGCTTCTTTGGCATATTTAGACGAATTATACAAACTTGGGCGCTCTTTACGCCATGCACGATCAATACCACTTTTAAAGCCTTTTGTATCAGGCGATGGTAGATCAACTTGATCCCACAAAGTCAGTGAGTTCAATACATGGTAATTACTTCCATAAGCATGTTGATTGTAAGGTGGATCTAAATAGGCAACATCAACTTCAAAGTTACGCATTTGATTGGCCAAATGCTGTGCATCAACACACCATACTTCCGCCATAGGATGTTGAATATCACCTTTATCACAAAAACGACTCGGGGTAAGCCACAGTAAAGACTCTATACGCTCTAGTGCCGTTTGTGTTTTTCCACCCCAGCCATGGTGAAAACTTTTAAATACACCACTGGTATTACTCACAAAACTGGCAGAATATAATAATGGTGCTAAAAGTGCGCTCATTTCCACATCGTCAATTGCACCTTCTGCTTGCCAAATAGCAATTTGCTGACGAATCGCATCAATACGCATGCCATTTCTACGTTTGAAAAATAAACGATCTTTTGCAGGATCATATGCTTCATCATTACGTGGACACAGATTATGTGTTACCCAGCCTTTTACTAAAGGTAATCGGTTTAAATAATCTATGGCCCGTTGATAGCCACCCAATTGTTTAAATTCAGGCGCATACGTACTGGCTAATACAGCATGATTTAAAGCATGGCTGTATGGCTCCCAATCATTCGCAATCACTCGATACCCATTTTGTCGCGCCAATCGAGATACCACGCCACTACCTGCAAAAAAATCGGCAAAAATAGGGGCTCTCTTGTGTTGATCATGCCCATTGAGTGTGCCAGTCATTTCTAATGCTTCTAAAATGAGGTGTAGTAAACGGCGTTTATTTCCTAAATAAGGTACAAGTTGATGAAATAAATATTCATCTGTGGTTCGAGCAGCATGTTTGCGTTTATGATAAATCGTTTGTTGCTGTTCTAAGCTCATACAACCTCGATAACAGGGGTCATCGTCAGGCGTATATCTTGCCCTAGCTGAGTGACATCACAAATCGTAAAGCGCTTTTGTGCTGAAAGTTGCTCCAACTCAGCGGTAAACATTGGGCGAGCAGTTTGTCCAAGCAATGTTGGTGCAATATAATGAATCAATTCGTCAACAACTTCATGGTCTAAACATGCGGTAGCGAGTGTTGCCCCTGCCTCAACTAAAACATCGTACACTTGATATTGTTTCACTAAGGTCTGTAATAAAGATGTCAAAGATTGTGGTTCAAGTTGTACAACACCTAACGCGGCTAAATCTTCACGAAAAGGGGTCATTACGATCGTTTGCTTAGGTTGCTGTAAAATCTGAGCATTGAGAGGCAATCGCCCTTGACGATCGAGTACCACTCTTTTAGGTTGCACAATTTGACTCATTTGATGGTCTTCTACATCAGTTAAATGACGTACATTAAGCTGACAATCATCTGCTAACACTGTTTGTATGCCTGTAATGACCGCTCCAGAAATGGCACGCAAGTGTTGAACATCTTGGCGAGCTTGTGCTCCTGTAATCCACTTAGATTCACCCGAAGCCATTGCAGTTCGACCATCTAAACTTGAAGCAATCTTTAAGCGCACGTATGGCAATCCCGTTGCCATTGCTTTTAAAAATCCTAAATTTAATTGTTTTGCCTGTTCATCACACAAGCCATATCGTACCTTTATACCTGCTTGTTTAAGTATCTCTACCCCTTTTCCTGCCACTAAAGGATTAGGATCTAAGTTTGCAATGATCACTTCTGCGACACCTGCATTTACTAAAGCCAGTGCACATGGGGGTGTTTTTCCAAAATGAGCACAAGGTTCTAAGGTCACATATGCTGTCGCACCTGTTGCCTGTGTTCCTGCTTGTGCTAAAGCAAATACTTCTGCGTGAGACTGGCCTGCTTTAGGATGAAATCCTTGACCCACAATTTCATCATCTTTGACAATGACACAACCGACATTTGGATTAGGCTTGGTTGCATAACGTGCCTGATGCGCTAGTGCAATCGCCTGCAACATATATTGTTGTTCTTTTTCTGAGAAAATATGATTCATATATTGCCTGTGTTGTTTTGCATCTGTTGCATTTGTGCAATGTGTTTACGAAAAGCTTCAACATCTTGAAAGTCTTGATATACCGATGCAAAACGTACATAAGCGACATGATCTAAAGCAAATAAAGCCTGCATAACAATTTCACCGATGCGTAACGATGTAATATCTCGCTCACCTAATCGTCGGATCATTTGTTGAATGTCATTGAGTACGGCTTCAATTTTTTCTTGTGTCACAGGGCGTTTTTGTAAGGCATGCATTAAAGATTTACGTAGCTTCATTTCATCAAAAGGTTCATTTTTTTTATTTGATTTAATGACTCGAGGCATCACCACCTCATAGGTTTCAAACGTTGTAAATCGCTCACCACATCCTGCGCATTCTCTACGGCGCCTAATCTGACTGCCTTCAGCAGCAAGCCGTGAGTCAATAACCTTACTATCTGGAACATTACAAAATGGACAATACATTATGATTTTTCAGTCAATCAGCCATGTTTCATCTAGTGTAGCAAAAAACATAAAGATACTAAATGTGGTGTTTGAAATAAAAATAGCCCCGAGATCGGAGCTATTTTTTATGAGGTTTATCTCAAAAATGCTTATTCAACACGTTCGCCATGTTGGCTTAAATCGAGACCCATGCGTTCATCATCTGTGCTCACACGTAGACCCATCATGACATCAATCACTTTCAAGATCACAAAAGTACATACCGCACTATAAACGATCGTTGCAAGTACACCTTCCACTTGTACCCAAAGTTGATGCATTAAGTCAGTAGGTGCTTTATCACCCATAATGAATGGACTTGCAAATACCCCTGTTAAGATAGCGCCTGCTATACCACCAACCGCATGTAGACCAAAAGCATCTAAAGAGTCATCTGCTTTTAACATACGTTTAAGTGCTGTTGTACCCCAGAAACAGACCACACCACCGATGAGTCCCATGACTAATGAGCCACCTACTGTCACAAAGCCTGCCGCAGGAGTAATGACAACTAAACCTGCAACTGCACCAGATGCAACACCTAAAATAGATGCCTTTCCTCTCACAAATTTCTCAACCAGTCCCCACGAAATTGCAGCAGCCGCAGCAGCTACTTGCGTTGCCACTAGAGCATAACCTGCAGCCCCATTTGCACCTAACGCAGAACCACCATTGAAACCGAACCAGCCAACCCAAAGTAAACTTGCACCAATTACAGTGAGTACAAGGTTATGAGGTGCCATAGATTCTTTACCTAGCCCAACACGTTTGCCCAGCACATATGCTGCCACCAAACCTGCTACACCTGAGTTAATGTGTACAACTGTACCACCAGCAAAATCAAGAGCACCATCTGCTCCTAACCAGCCTCCACCCCAAACCCAGTGTGTAATGGGTGCATAAACAACCACAACCCAAATGGCAATAAATGTCACAAAAGAGCCAAATTTCATACGTTCTGCGACAGAGCCACTAATAATGGCAACAGTAATAATCGCAAAAGTCATTTGAAAAATTACAAACAATATTTCAGGGATCGTGCCTTGTAATGCATCTAAAGTAATGCCTGAAAGCATGGTTTTACTTAAACCACCAATAAATGCATTACCCGAATCAAAGGCCAATGTATAACCAATCACCACCCATACAATACTGACCACTGCTGTTGCGATTAAACTGTGTGCCATTGTTGCAAGTACGTTTTTCTTACGCACCATGCCACTGTAAAACAATGCAAGCCCAGGGATTGTCATCATTAATACAAGTGCTGTTGAAATCAGCACCCATGCTGTGTCGCCTGTATCTAATTTTGCAGTGGCAACAGGCGCGGCAGGTGCAGTTGTAGGTGTTGCTGTTTGTACAGTGACCACAGGTGCTGTTGTTGTACTTGCCGTGACCGATGTAGATGTTGGCGCAACTGAGCTGGCTTCTTCTGCCCATGTTGCACTACCACCGAACAATGCGCCGGCTAAACCAAACGCCATCATTATTCTTTTCATGACTCCCCCCAAGCTGTATGTTTTGCAAGTTACTCAGCTCTTAGCAATGTTTATGCCAAGCTATACTGCGTCTGGCCCTGTTTCACCGGTACGAATACGAATGACCTGCTCAAGGCTTGTCACAAAAATTTTACCATCACCAATTTTTCCTGTACTTGCAACACGCGTAATAGACTCAATCACGCTATCGAGCATATCGCTACTAATTGCAATTTCAATTTTCACTTTAGGAAGGAAGTCAACCACATACTCTGCACCACGATACAATTCGGTATGCCCTTTTTGACGACCAAAGCCTTTCACCTCAGTAACAGTAATCCCTTGAACCCCAATATCTGAAAGAGCTTCACGTACATCATCTAATTTAAATGGTTTTACAATAGCAGTTACGAGCTTCATTGTTTTTCCTTCGCCTGAGTGCTTAGTTATTACATCATTTTATGTTCAAGTTTCGTGCCAATAATACAGCATCATGTTTTTAATTTTGCTTAAATTAAAGCGCTTTAATATTGAAATAATTGAGTTTATATGAATACTCTTATAGAGGAGTGTTCCAATCTCTTTGACTACACGCTTTATTTTTTTGGATTTATTCAATCACTGTCAGTTTTGTAGCACTTTAGCCTCGTGTGATCTTTTAAAATGTGAACTGTACAACACAAATATAAAAACATTTTTTATACTACCTCTCTAAGTGGCACAACAACAGTGCATGTTTTTTGCACCAAAAGTTAACATGATTTTTTATATTATGGTAAAAAAGCACTAAAATGGGATAAAAATGTCTTTTTCTAAAATTTACACTCGTAGCATTTGTGCACTATCTGCACCACTGATTGAAGTTGAAGTACATATCAGTCAGGGACTTCCTTCTCTCACTATTGTAGGTTTACCCGAAACAGCAGTCAGAGAAAGTAAAGATCGTGTACGTTCTGCGATTATTAACAGTGGTTTTACTTTTCCAAGCCAACGCCTCACCATTAATTTAGCACCTGCAGATCTTCCTAAAGAGGGAACACGTTTAGATCTACCTATTGCGATGGGAATTTTAATGGCCTCAGGGCAAATTTCATCTGAACAGGTACAAGATTATGAGTTTGTTGGAGAACTGGCTTTAGATGGCCGACTAAGACCTATTCGTAGTATGTTGACCATTGCCATGGCATGTCAAAAAGATCAACGTGCATTGATTTTACCGTTAGAAAATCAAGAACATATACAGCAACTTACATCACTTACTTGGTTTCCTGCCACAACGTTAAAAACAGTCTGTGAACACTTTTCAAATACAAAAAAACTCATCGAAGGTCAATCTATACCACTTCAATCACACACAGTACGTACATCAGATTTATCAGAAATCAAAGGACAAGCTGCTGCCAAAAGAGCACTTGAAATTGCAGCAGCAGGAGGACACTCTTTATTGTTTAGAGGCCCACCAGGCACAGGTAAAACGCTTTTATCTTCTTGTTTAGCGGGGATTTTACCTCCATTAAACTCACATGACATGCTAGATATTGCAAATATTTATTCCATTGCAGATCAGGCGTATATGCTAGGAACACGGCCCTTTAGAGCTCCTCATCATACCTGTTCAGCTGTGGCTTTAGTGGGTGGTGGAACACAACCAAAACCTGGGGAAATTACGTTGGCACACCATGGTGTACTGTTCTTAGATGAACTACCTGAATTTGATCGCAAAGTCCTAGAAGTATTAAGACAACCGATGGAAAGTAAAGAGATCACCATTTCAAGAGCATCTAGAAAAGTCACATTTCCAGCACATTTTCAACTGATTGCTGCAATGAACCCTTGTCCATGTGGCTACCATTTTAATCAAGATACACGTTGTCAATGCAGTATCGATCAAATTAAACGATACCAAAACCGTATTTCAGGGCCACTGCTTGATCGTATAGATTTACATATTGATGTACCACCAATCAGTTACAAAGACATGCAAGAACAAAAACCTGAAGACTCAACCACCGTACAACAACGTGTTTATCAAGCCTATAAACAACAGGTTGAGCGTCAAGGTATACAAAATCAATTATTAAATAACAATGATTTAGAAAAGTATTGTCCTCTAGATCAACATTGTCAGCGTATTTTAGAACTTGCACAACAAAAACTTAACTTATCGATGCGAGGCTACCATCGTGTACTACGTGTTGCTCGTACAATTGCAGATTTAGATCTTAAAAAAACCATTCAAACCAAACACTTATCTGAAGCATTATCATATAGAGCCCCTTTTGAATAAAAAAATACCCGTTAAAACGGGTATTTTTTAGCGTGTTTTTTAGAAACTCTTGGTCAAACTAAACATTGCACCTGCATCAACTGCACGATTTGCAGCACCTGTATACCCATCAATGGTAGAACCAACTGCATCTAATTCAGCGGTTAAACCACTAACCGCTTTAAAGCTATAGGTCACACCTGCTTTCCAATCTACAAAATTATCTTTAACACCATAAATGTCTTTATTAGATTTACTATACCCCACGCTTGCAACACCACCGAAGCCAGTATCTGCAAATGGTGCACTATAAGCTAAATTTACTGTCCAGTTTGTTGCATCATCGCCTGCAATTTCTGAAGTAGTATTACCCCCATATTTATATGTATATGCAACACTTGGAGTTAAGAGATCGCCTTTAATAATACTGTCTGCAAAAGTAAGTTTTGCATAAAACTCTGGATAGTTTAAATCACTTGCACTTGGGTAATTGTAATATGCCACACCAACATCTAAAGTTGGCTTAATCTGCCCCAATGTAATCGGTGTTGTAAACCCAATAGTTGGGTCTAGTTCCAAATGTGCCGACTTACCCTCTGAAACTGGTAAATCTACACTTGATGCAAATACATTAAAATATAGACCCGATGAATGCGCTAAGGTAAAGGTACCTTGCAATGCTGGATCGTTTTCTGTTTGAGATTGACCACGAAAACGATAATCTGAAGCAAGGGTTGCTGCACCACTAAAACTCAAGCCATACGCTTGTAGTGCATTGTCTTGCGCCATTACCACCCCTGAAGCAGTTGTAAGCAATGATAAAAGTACCAATTTTTTAATCATGTTGACATCCGTCTATAGTTTAACCACCTGACAAAAATAGCAAATACTACGCCAACAATACAATCTTTTAACAAAAATTACATTTTTTTATAAAGATTAAATAACTTGGTATAATTCTTGAATGATTAAAAGATGACTATTTTACTCAAAACATTGAAAAACACCTGATAAATTGGCCATTTATATTCTTTATATGGTAAATAAATTTGCAAATAACGTTTTCTTTGTTATAAGTTGTTTAGTCTTTCTGTTACCTTACTGTGTTTCGATTAGCTCAGAACTACAGTTCACCCTCGGGGATATAAATGCCAAAAATACACAAAAAACTGACACTTGCACTCGTTGTAAATGCTGCTTTACTCTCAACAACACTACATGCCAGCGAACAAAGTGAAGCAAAAGGCTTTGTAGAAGAGGCGAAAGGTTCTGTATTATTCCGTAATGGTTGGATTTACCGTGACAGAACGGATGGTCGTCAAGATACAAATTCTTGGGGTCAAACAGCGATTGTTAAATTAGATTCTGGCTATACCCAAGGGCTTGTGGGTGTGGGTGTGGGTGTATTGGGTGATTTTTCATTCAAAATTGGCCAAAACAACAAAGCGGGCAACCAAATGCTCAACATGATTGATGGCAAATCAGGTCGAGATCAATGGACTCGTGGTGGGGCAAACGTTAAAGCACGTATTTCAAATACCACTGTTGTATATGGTACACAATATTTACAGCTGCCTGTACTTGCAAGTAGTGACTATCGCTTAACACCTGAATATTTTACAGGTACTTTGGTGACCAGCCGTGAAATTAAAAACCTTGAATTAACCTATGGTCATTTCACGAAAGACCAAGATGTAAACCAAATTTCAAGCGATGGTAACCATTTAAAGCGTGCTGATGTCTGGGGTGCAAGCTATAAATTTACAGATGCATTGAGTGGTTCATATTTTGGTTCAAAACTTAAAGATGCTTTAGAACGTCATTACTTAAATGTCAATTATAAAATGGCTTTAGATAACAATGCATCTTTAACACTTGATGCAAGTGGCTATCACACCAAATATGATGCTTCTTTAAACTCACCTGATCCTTCAAAACGCATACTTACCTATCCTACAGGTTCGGCTGGTACTGAAAAGAAAAATAATTTATGGGCAACTTCTGCAACATATAACCAAGGCCCTCATACTGCGATGCTAACTTATGAGCAAAGTACAGGTAACGTTGGATATGACTATGGCATCGTAGGTGATGGTGGTGCAACACTTGCTGTACCAAATTCATTCTTCTCTGATTACAATGGTAATAGCGAAAAATCTATGCAAGCGCTTTACTCGGTTGATTTTGGTGAGTTTGGCGTACCAGGTCTTTCTTGGACAACCGCATTTTTATACGGTTGGAATATTAAAGTGGATGGTCAAACTAGCAAGGGGAAAGAACACGAATTATTTAACCAAATTAAATATACCGTTCAAAGTGGATTTGCTAAAAACCTAAGCTTCAAACTACGTAACTCAACTTATCGTACCAACGATGCGTATAAGTCTTATGCAGGTGACACTAGCGATTGGCGTGGCTTTATTGAATATACTTTAAACTTCTAATATGAAGTAATATATTCTTTCATGCATAAAAAAAACCTACACCTTCGTGTAGGTTTTTTTAGTTCTTCACATTACTTTGCTGCTTCAATGGCTTTGAGCACTTCTGCTTTTGCCACGTCTGCACTTTCCCAACCTGAGATTTTAACCCACTTACCTGGCTCTAAATCTTTGTAATGCGCAAAAAAATGTTCAATTTGACTAATCAATAATTGAGGTAAGTCAGTATATTCTTGAACATCTTTATATAAAGGTGAAAGCTTTTCGTGTGGTACTGCAATTAATTTTGCATCAATACCACCATCATCTTCCATTTTAAGTTTACCGACTGGGCGGCAACGAATCACTGAACCTGGGGCAACAGGGTGTGGTGTTACAACCAATACATCTAACGGGTCGCCATCTTCAGACAATGTATTTGGTACGTAACCATAGTTTGCAGGATAGAACATCGCTGTACCCATAAAGCGATCAACAAATAAAGCATCTGAATCTTTATCGATTTCATATTTAATAGGTGCTGCATTTGCAGGAATTTCAATAATGACATAAATGTCGTTTGGTGCATCTTTACCTGCGGGGATATTGTTATAGCTCATTTCAATACTCTATATGACAGTCAACGGATTACGTCATAAATTATACACTTACTACAATGATTTTTAACCGCTTTTTTAAGCACTCATATAGCATGGACAATGTATGACGTAGCTCTCGCCATACTATAGCCGATAAATCTATCTTTTTCTGTAGCCAATCACAGGTTAACAATACGATATGACACTTTATTGACAATCTGTCATTTTAGATCAACATCAAAACAACATACCTTTTAATTTAAACGAATCACTAAAATAAGTAATAAAATTGGACAGGCCATTGAAAGAAGCCAAACCACTGAGCGAAGCTTACCCCAATTGGCTAAATAGCAAATACCATAAATGATACGTAAAACAATATACATTGAGCCTAATTTGTAAATAAAATACTGATTTACCACCATATATTCTGCCATTAAGATAGCAGCAATAAACAAAGGCAAACTCTCAAAACTATTTTTCTGTACTGCATCTGCTCTTGCAGCAAGCCCTGTGGTTTGTGAAAGAAATTCTCTCGGATTAAGGTTGTCTTGTCCTTTAAAACCACCAATGACTTTTGCAACCACTGTAAACACATACGGGAGCAAACAAGCAATCAGAATAATATAAACCACTGCACTGATGCTTTGCATGATCATTATATTGTCATCTCAATGAAATTTATCTATGATTGACTATCATATCATGGCTTTTTCATGATTTTTTCGGTTAAATATAGCAATTTGTATATGGAAAAAATATGTCTAAGCAAAGTCAAGATGAGCTGCTTCATGCTTTAAAACAACACAATAATACACAGAAAAAATTAGATCGTATTTTATATATTGTCTTACCCATTGTTTCATTTTTAATCAGCATGATTTGTGCTAACTTAAATTGGCAATCGACTCTCGCAACATTTTTGATTCTCTCTGTTGCTCTCATTGCTGTGAGTATTAAACGCCTTCCTTTACTCATCGGAATGATCATTGTTGCTGTATATTGTGTAATCGACAACATATTTAGTTACGGTACATTCAAACTCAGCCCGTTTAAAATGCAAGCAGGTACAATGATTAGCTTTATGGTGATCATCTACTTTGCACGTCCTCGCCTAGATCAACTTATGCGTAACTCTCGGCCATAAAAAAGACCGAATATATCGGCCTTTTTAGGTCTATTGCTTTATTTACGAAGTTCTTTACGCAAAATTTTTCCAACATTTGATTTTGGTAATTCATCCATAAATTCTACATATCGAGGACGTTTGTAACCTGTCAAATGGCCTTTGGCATATGCAAGAATTTCTTCCGTTGTCAAAGATGGATCTTTTTTGACGACAAACAATTTGGGTGCCTCACCTGATTTATCATCAGGTACACCAATCACTGCCACCTCTAATACTTTCGGATGTTGCGATACTACCTCTTCAATTTCATTCGGATATACATTAAAACCCGACACCAAAATCATGTCTTTTTTACGATCTACAATTTTGATATAGCCTTTTTCATCCATAATTCCGATGTCACCTGTTCGAAAAAAGCCATCTTTGGTCATGACTTGTTCCGTTTCATCGGCACGTTTCCAATATCCTTTCATTACCTGTGGGCCTTTAATACAGATTTCACCTTGTTCACCCAAAGCCACTTCTTTACCCGCATCATCTAGCAAAGCCACATCTGTGGTTGGTAATGGTATGCCAATCGTGCCTGTAAATTCTTGTGATATTGGTGGATTAAATACCACCGCAGGAGAAGTTTCTGATAGTCCATAGCCCTCATGAATAATAATACCTGTATGCTTTTTCCATGCTTCTGCGGTTGCAGGAAGGACAGGCATACCTCCACCAACAGCAATTTGCATTTGGCTATGATCAAGCTGTTTGAAGGTTTCATTATGAATCAGTGCATTAAACAATGTATTTACTGCAGGAAATAGAGTCGGTTTAAATTTACCAATTTCTTTTACTAATGCAGGCAGGTCTCTTGGATTTGGTATCAGTAAATTGGTTGCACCTTGGTGCAATGCGTATAATTCACACAATGTAAATGCAAAAATATGATACAGAGGCAAAGCCGCTAAAAAGCGATATTCTACATGTGGTAAGGTTCTAAATTTACTGTCAAAAAGATTGCTAATTTGCAGTATATTTGCCACTAAATTACGGTGTGTAAGCTCTGCGCCCTTAGACAGTCCTGTTGTACCACCTGTGTATTGCAGTAATGCTGTATCGTTTAAATTCAGGGCTGGGCGCTTGTACTGACTTGGGTTAAACTGACTTTGTGCATCACTAAAAGATACTGCACCAGGAATATTCCATTTAGGAATTTGCTTACGAATGGTGCGTAAAACAAAATTGACTACATTGCCTTTAATAAAACCAAGCATGTCACCTACAGTTGCAACCACCACATGTTTAACAGAAGTTTTGCCGATAATTTTTTCGTATACAGCCGCAAAATTTTCAATAATAACCAATGTATCTACATCTGCATCGTTAAGCTGATGCTCTAACTCTCGTGCAGTATAAAGTGGATTTACATTCACCAATACACACCCTGCACGCAATACACCTAAACTCACTACAGGGTATTGCAATACATTCGGCATCATAATGGCGACACGATCACCTTGTTTTAAACCAATTCCTTGCAAGTAACATGCAAATTTACGACTTTCTTCTTCCAATTCTGCATAAGAAATGGCTTTATCCATAAAGATAAATGCATCTCGTGAGCCATATTTTTGAAAACTACTTTCAAAGAGATCGAGTAAAGACGTGTTTTCTGGAGGTAATTTAATCTCATCTTGAATCCCCGTTTTATCAAACTCACCCAACCATCTCTTTTCCATAATTTTACTCACTTCATGTCCAAATACATATATTGCTGTTTAGCAGTTTATATTTTCATCTACTTATTTTTACCATGATCACATCAAGCTAAACAGAACAACTGATGTGCTTTTTGGTAGCCTCTTGGTAAAATATGTCCTTTACTGGCACGCTTAGCAATATACTTGTGTAAATCGTCCGCTTTTAATTTCAACTTTTGCTGACCTGCTGTTACTTCTAACGTTGCTGACAAATTTAAAAGTTGTACGGCAACAATTGTGTCTTGTCCATCTAAAGCCATTAATTTATTGCCTTTACCTTTATTTAGCATTGGCAATTCTGCTAAATCGACAAGAAGTAAACGCCCAGCTGAACTTAACAGCGCCAAATGCGTCTGTTGCTGTACAGTTTGAAGTGGTAATACTTGTGCATTGTCCGAAAGAGTTAAAAATGCTTTACCCGCTTTTGCATTTGTATCGAGTGCCTGTGCTTTGGTTTTAAACCCAAATCCTGCCGTGCTTAATGCAATCAACATTTGTTCATCATCTGCAATCAACAATTGATTAAAATGTACGCCTTGCGCAGGTGTTAACCGTGATGTTAGTGGCTCACCTAACCCTCTTGCTGAAGGAAGTGTTGATATACCCAAAGCATAACTTCGCCCCGCATCATCAATCACATACACTCTTTGATTACTTTTTCCTGAAGCATGACTTAAATACTGATCCCCTGCTCGGTAGTTCAGTTTCTCTGCATCAACTTCTGCACCTTTTGCAGATCGAATCCAACCTGCTTGTGACAAAACGACCGTCACCGCTTCAGCAGGTATAAAATCTTGCTCTTTTAATTGTACTGCATCGGCACGCGTCACTAAAGGTGAACGACGATCATCACCAAAGCGTTTAGCATCTGCTTTTAACTCACCAATCATCAGGTTTTTTAATGATTCAGGATTTTCAAGCTGTTCTTTGATGATTGCTGCACGTGCTGAAAGCTCATCTTGCTCTTGTTTAATTTCCATTTCTTGTAATTTAGCAAGGTGGCGTAATTTAAGCTCTAAGATGGCTTCAGCTTGTGTATCATCTAAATGAAAGCGTTGCATAAGCGCAGGCTTAGGCTTATCTTCTTCACGAATAATTTGAATCACTGCATCTATATCTAAATAAGCAATGAGCAAACCCGCCAAAATATGTAAGCGTTTTTCGATTTTATTTAAATGATATTGCAAGCGCCGTGTGACCGTATTTTTTCGTATTTCAATCCATTCAAGTAAAATTGTTCGAATCGACTTTACTTGTGGCCGACCATCTGCACCAATCATATTTAGATTAACACGATAACTTGTTTCTAAATCTGTAGTGGCAAATAAGTGACTCATCACCTTGTCTGCATCAACGCGATTAGAACGTAAAACAATCACAATACGAGTTGGGTTTCTATGGTCAGATTCATCTTTAATGTCTAATACCCACGGCAATTTTTTTGCCTGCATTTGATCTGCAATTTGAGTAATGACTTTTGATCCCGACACCTGATAGGGCAAATGTGCAATAACGATCTCATTTTTTTCTAGAGTATAGATTGCACGCATGCGGTAGCTACCACGCCCCGTCATTTGTATTTTGAGTAATTCTTCTTTTGCAGTAATAATTTCAGCGTGTGTTGGTAAATCTGGAGCAGGAATATACTCTGCAACTTTAGCATCTGTTAAATGAGGCTGACGAATCAGTGCAATTGTACCTTTGACCACTTCACGCAAATTATGTGGTGGTACATCGGTCGCCATACCTACAGCAATACCTGTGGTGCCATTGAGTAAAATATTAGGTACACGTGCAGGTAAATTAATGGGTTCTTTCATTGAACCATCAAAATTATCTTGCCACTCACATGTGCCTTGTCCCAATTCAGACAATAATAGCTCACTATACTGCGACAGCTTTGCCTCTGTATAACGCATCGCAGCAAAGGATTTTGGATCATCAGGCGACCCCCAATTGCCTTGGCCTTCGACAAAAGGATAACGATAGCTAAACGGCTGTGCCATAAGCACCATCGCTTCATAACATGCTGAGTCGCCATGCGGATGATATTTTCCAAGTACATCGCCCACTGTACGAGCAGACTTTTTGGGTTTACCGCTGTTTTTTAATCCAAGCTCACTCATTGCATATACAATACGGCGTTGTACAGGTTTGAGTCCATCACTGATATGTGGCAATGCACGATCCATAATCACGTACATGGCATATTTTAAATATGCTTGCTCGGTAAATTCGGCAAGAGAACGATTTTCGGTGGCATGCGGATGAAGGTTAGACATAAGAACAAGGCCAGTATATTACTTTTAATCTCAGCCTATGCTAGACCGTGCTGTGCAAGCGATCAAGCATTTGTTCTGTTGTTGCTTCTTTTTATTGCTTTTATCTGCAATTATACATTTTTTACCGTAGGCTTGGTCTTATAGAGTAGATACGCCATGAGTAATACGGCAAAGACCGTAATCACACCTGCAACGCCATAAACATCTCGTATACCAATCAAAGGAATAAGAAGTCCTGCCATTGGACCAATAAACATCAGTGCAATATCTAAAAAGGCATTGTAAACCCCAAGGGCCGACCCTCTATTTTTTGCTTCAACTTGTTTTACTGCTTCAACACCTAATGATGGAAAGACCAAAGAGAATCCTGCACCAACTAAAAAGGCACCAGCATACACCACACCAATATGCTCTCCGCCCCAAATTAAAAACAACCCAAGTGCTTCTACAACAAACGACACCATACTGACTTTTATGCCACCAAACTTAGGAATCATTTGACCAAATATAAGACGAATAATCACAAAACCTGCACCAAAAACACTCAGTGCATATGCAGGGTTGGGCCAACGTTGCTCTGCAAAATATATGGTAATAAAGGTAGACAACACCCCAAAACCGACTGTACCTAAAGCCAACGCCACACCAAAGATCCATACTCTAGAAGCAACTTTTAAAAAGGCAATTTTTGTATCTACTTTCACTTTTATTTTTGGCTTACGATATGCCAATATAAAACCCAAAATAGCAATAAGTAAAGTACATACTGCAAATCCATACGCAGGAATTTTACTGTCTAGATATACACCCAATGGTGCACCAAATGCCATGGCAGAATACGTTGCAACACCATTCCATGAAATGACACGAGATGTTTCACTACGATCAACTAAATTCATGCCCCATAAGGTTGCACCTGTACTTGTAAAACTTTCACCCGTACCTAAAAACAATCGACTCAAAATAATCAGAACAATACTTACCGTGGGATTCGATAAAAATAAAATTGCAAAAATACCCAACACACCACTCATTGCACAACAGGCTAAACCCATCAGTACAACTGTACGGGCGCCTAAAGAATCAGCCAACTGCCCAGCTTTTGGTCTAAATGACAGCGTTGCCACATATTGCACACTAATCACAATTCCTGCCATAAATGAGCTAAAACCCAGTTCTTTATGTACAAGTTGTGGGAGTACTGCCAAAGGTAAACCAATGGACAAATACACCATAAAAGTAAACATAACCACAGAAAGTATGCGTTTATTTAGTTGAAATGTTGATAAGTGGGCAGATGAGGTGGTAGCCATGCAATAATATGAAATCTTCGTTTTTTAGGATGTAACTGATTATAAATCAATCTGACAAAAAGTTCAGCTTTCAGATACAAAACAATAAGCAAGGCTATTGTAAAGGTTGACCCTTTGTTTCTTTACCCAACACACCTACGGTAAGCGCCACAGCAAGCATCACTACAGTAAACATCATAAATACATATTGAAATGCATGCTCAAAGACCATCATTTGTGTCACTGCCATTGGTGCTAAAATGCCACCAATACGCCCAATGGCCGCAGCCCAACCTGCACCAAACGCACGGATGTGTGTAGGATATTGCTCTGGGGTATAGGTATATAAAACGCCCCATGCACCTAAATTAAAAAATGACATCAAACAGCCCCAAAACATAATCTCTTGATTACTTTGTGCTTGACCAAAAAAATAAGCACACACAGCACATAAACCAATCAGACCTGATAAGGTCATTTTTCGTCCTAACCGTTCAACCAACCATGCAGCAACGGCATAACCTGGAAGTTGAGCTAAAATCATCAATAAAACATATTCAAAAGACTTTACAATATCAAAACCTTGTTTCACCAATAAACTAGGCAACCATGTAAAAATACCATAGTAAGAAAAAACGATACCGAACCAAATGAGCCATAACATGGCTGTTGCACGACAAAAATCTTTTGACCACAACTGTTTAAAACTTGTTTTTTGATGTGGCTGAACAGCAGGCTTGATTGCTTCGGTTACAACAGGTACCCCTGCTTGGTGTTCTAAACGCTGTATAATACGATGTGCTCGTTCAATGTCACCACGTTGAATCAAATACGGAATAGATTCTGGGATTTTTTTCCAAATGACCCAAATATAAAATAAAGGCAGTCCACCAATTAAAAATGCAATATGCCAACTTAATTGCGGGATCAAAAAATAAGACACCAGCGCTGCAATCAACCAGCCTAACCCCCAAAAGCTTTCGAGCAATACAATAAATCTTCCGCGCACTTGTGCTGGCATATACTCGCTCACCAATGACACAGCCACGGGCAATTGCCCCCCTAAACCAATACCCACAATAAAACGAAATAGCAAAAGCCAACTCAAATTGGGTGCAAAAGCACAACAGGCTGTTGCAATACTATATACGGCTAAAGTCAACATAAACATGACCTTACGCCCAAAACGATCAGCCATCTTTCCAGATAGAATCGCACCAAATGCCATACCAACAAAGCTAATACTGACAATCAAACCACTTTGTGTGGGGCTCAATTGCCAATCTTTAATCAGTGTAGGTAAGATAAATGCGATGATCCCTGTATCCATGGCATCAAACATCCATCCCAAACCCACCACCCATAGCAAGGTATAATGAAATTTACCAACAGGTAATCGCTGTACCCGTGTAATCAAATCTGACATGCATTTGTCCTAAACACTGATTTATTTTTAGAATTCAGTTTCATTATTGAATTAATGATCTCGAGAAGATGCCGATTGATCATCATCATCTTGATAGATAAATTTTGGCATTTCTAAACCAAAGTAGATTGCAATGACTCGTAGACTAAATCCAAATACCAATGTCGTCACCACTGTCCATTCAAGCGACATTCCTAACGACATACATAGCCAATAACAAATCACAGCCACAAAAGAAATACTGGCATACAACTCACGGCGGAATACTAAAGGAATATCATTACATAAAATATCACGTAAAATTCCACCTGAAACCCCTGTCATCATCCCTGCAACAGCAGATACAACAAATCCATGGCCTAAATGAATGGCAATTTGACAACCGATAATGGTGAAACCAATTAATCCCAAAGCGTCAAGCAATAAAAATATAGAACGTAAATGCTTCATCCAATTGGCAATTAATATGGTAAATAAGGCAGCACAACAGGTCAGTACTAAATATTCTGGATGCTTTACCCATCCCAAAGGGTAATGACCAAGTAATACATCTCGCACTGAACCCCCACCCAATGCCGTGACACAAGCAATTAAAATGACCCCAAACCAGTCCATACTACGACGCCCAGCAGAAAGTGCACCTGTCATGGCCTCTGCAGTAATGGCAACAATGTAAATAATGGTCAGTAGCATACCCTTTCCTTTTAGGGGCTAAAATAGGCGCTATTTTACAGAACTTATAAGCGATTCAACTTAAAAAATAAAATTATTTAGTCTTATCATTTCAATGCATTGCTACAATAACCATCAAGCTTATAAAAATGTCGCACAGCAGGCCTTAAACTTTTTGCCAGACCCGCAAATACATGGCTTTTTCATGCTGTAATTTAGTTCGACAGTAGGATCTAGAAAATACCACTGCCCATTTACAAATACAAAAGCAGATGTTTCATGATGGGCCTGTAATTGAGTTGCTTGCATAAAATAAGCCTTAAACTCAACATACGCATGGCGCTTATCTGAATGCACATGATGCTGTAAAACATCTAAATGATGCCACTGTGTTGTAATACTCCATTCTTTTAATGCACTGACATCGAGCTGTTGCTGTTGCCCAATTGCCGTCGTTTGAACAATATAATCAATGTTGTGTTTTACAAACGCGCTATAGCGTGAACGCATTAATTGTACTGCCGTTGTTGCCTTGCTTTGACCCTCATGTAAGGGTTGACAACATGCTGCGTATAAATTGGAATGACCACTACATGGGCAATAAACTTCAGACATAAAAATAGCCTTTAAAAAGGCTATTTTAAATCAGTTCAGATCTGAATCAAACATGACTAGTGATCTTCTGACTGATCATTTTTTGGTTGTTCAATGGCTGTAATATGTACCTTTTCAATTTTATGACCATCCATCGTCACAATTTCAAAATGATACCCATCGGCTGTCACGACATCGCCATTTTCAGGCAAATGCCCTAAATGCATTAGTAAATAACCCGATAATGTCGAATATTCTTCACTATCGTCAACAAGATCTTGATCTAACAACAACGATAAATGACGAATATCTGTAGAGCCTTCTAAAATCAGTGAACCATCTTCAAGACTTTCTGCAATCGCTTCCATTTCATCTTCGTCAGGAAACTCACCTGCAATGGCTTCTAAAATATCAATTGGGGTCACTAAACCTTCAATAGATCCGTATTCATTCAGTACAATGGCCATCTGCAATGGTGCTTGGCGCAATTGTTCTAAAACCATTAATACAGGTGCATTTTCATGCACAATCATCGGTTCACGCATGTTTTGTTCAATATTAAATTGCTCATGTTCTACATACTCATTGAGCAACTTATGTGTCAATGCAATACCTGCAAGATTATCTAATTCACCATGCGCAAAAATGATTCTTGAGTGTGTCATTTGCATTAGACGTGTTTGTATATCTTTAGGGTTTGTTGCTAAATCAATCCAATCAATATCTGGACGTGGTGTCATAATTGATTTAACTGGACGTTCCGACAAGCCCAATACACCTTGTACCATTACACTATGATAAGTGCTATTTTCATCGTCAAATAACTCATCGGCCAATGCTCGTGTTGCTAAAACATCGCTGTCGCCATGATTATGTTCTGTATTTTGACTATGTTTCGGTTTACCACCTAGCATACGCATTACAGCAGATGCTGTTTTGAAACGTAGGTCGTTGGTCGTGACCAATTTTTCTTGATTTCTACGTGTTGTTTGATTTAAAAATTCAATCATCACAGAGAATCCAATCGCTGCGTATAAGTAGCCTTTTGGAATATGAAAGCCAAAGCCTTCCACCACCAATGAAAAACCAATCATCATTAAAAAGCCAAGACACAGCATCACTACGGTTGGATGACGATTGACAAAGTTCATGAGTGCTTTTGAGGCAAGCATCATAATACCCACTGCAATCACCACCGCAATCATCATGACAGAAAGGTGCTTCACCATACCCACTGCAGTAATCACGCTATCGAGTGAAAATACTGCATCAAGCACAACAATTTGCGCAATTACTACCCAAAAGGCAGCATGTACAGGGTTATCATCTTTGACATGCATTTTACCTTCAAGGCGCTCATGTAACTCCATGGTTCCTTTAAACAATAAAAATATACCGCCAAAAATTAAAATGAGATCTCGGCCAGAGAATGCTTGGTCAAAAATATGAAAGAGTGGTTGCGTCAGCGTGATAACCCACGCAATAGACGCAAGTAATACCATTCGCATTGCAAGTGCTAAAGTCAGACCGATCATTCGAGCCTTGTTACGCTGCTCTGGTGGTAGTTTTTCTGCTAAAATTGCAATAAATACAAGGTTATCAATACCTAAAACAATTTCTAATACCACAAGTGTGGCTAAACCTACCCATGCAGATGGATCCGACATCCATTCAAATATCATCGCCCATGCTCCTGCATGATAGTAGTCTGATTTTGGTTTTTAGTTTTAATATATGCAATCGCTTGTACGCAAGCGATTGCATTTGAAATTTGGGGTTTTTTAGTTGAGGGCCTACAACCACTACTCATATTAATAAAAATGTTGTTAAACGGACTTTCAGTATAGAAAAGATTAATTGCAAATTCACTAACTTTCATCATTTTTTATAGACATATTTTTTAGCAGCTTAATTTTACAGTAGTGTTATTTTCTAAATGAATAAAGATTGTTGCAATTGGTTAAAAATGAACTCATTTAAACCACGTTGATGAACAAAACATGATAAAGATACTCTAAACAAAAAGGATCACTTCAAATGAATGAAACAGTCAAAGTAAAAACAACCCAACCTTTAATTGCATTGTATTGCGGTTCTCGCGCAGGTAATAAAGCAATTTATCTAAACAGTGCCATTGAATTAGCACAAGGTTTAGCTGAGCATCGCTTTGGACTTGTATACGGTGGGGCAAGTATTGGCCTTATGGGGCAGGTCGCCGATACTTTTTCTGAGTTTAATGCTGAAACTGTAGGTGTCATTCCACAATTTATGTTGGATTATGAAGTTGCACATACAGAATTAACCGAACTACACGTTGTAAATACAATGCATGAACGTAAAGCCATGATGGCTGAACGAGCCAATGCATTTATTGCCCTTCCTGGTGGTTTAGGCACATTTGAAGAAATTTTAGAGATTGCGACTTGGGGACAACTCGAACAGCATCATAAACCAATGATGATTTATAACGTTAATGGATATTACGACGCACTAATTGCACAGTTAGATCATGCTGTTGCTGAAGGTTTTTTACCACTACATCATCGTGCAAAAATCATTATATGTACAAATCTTCTTGAAATTTATACTGTACTCAATAATTTAGACGTACCTAAAAATGTCAGTATTTAAAATTTCATAACATAAAAAAAGAGTGCATCAGCACTCTTTTTTATAGCTCAACGAATTCTATTCCCACTCAATCGTTGCAGGTGGCTTAGATGATACATCATAGACCACACGAGAAACATCTTTAATCTCGTTCATAATACGTGTTGAGATTTTATCGACTAAATCATATGGTAAGTGTGCAAAACGTGCTGTCATAAAGTCAACTGTTTCTACCGCACGCAGTGCAATCACCCATGCATAACGACGACCATCACCCACTACACCAACAGATTTAATCGGTTGGAATACTGCAAAAGCTTGGGCGGTTTTATCATACCAACCACTCTCACGAAGCTCTTGCATAAAAATATCGTCTGCTAAACGTAATATATCTGCATATTCTTTTTTAACTTCACCTAAAATACGCACACCTAGGCCTGGGCCAGGAAAAGGATGACGATAAATCATACTGTGCGGTAAGCCAAGTGTTGTACCTAGTTTTCGAACTTCATCTTTGAATAAATCACGTAAAGGCTCAACAAGATCAAATGCTAGATCATCAGGTAAACCACCCACATTGTGGTGTGATTTAATTACATGTGCTTTACCTTGTTTACTTGCAGCAGATTCAATAACATCTGGGTAAATTGTACCTTGTGCTAAGAATTTCACGCCATCGAGCTGACGTGCTTCTTCAGAGAAGACTTCAATAAATTCACGACCAATAATTTTACGTTTGGCTTCAGGGTCTACTTCACCTGCAAGTGCATTGAGAAAACGGTCTTGTGCATTGGCACGAATTACTCGAATGCCCATGTTTTCCGCAAACATTTGCATAACTTGCTCACCTTCATTTAAACGAAGTAAGCCATTATCTACAAATACACATGTCAACTGATCTCCAATTGCTTTATGTAAAAGTGCTGCAACCACTGATGAGTCTACACCACCAGACAAACCAAGCAGTACTTTTTCTTGGCCAATCTGTTCACGCAACTGTTCTACACGCAAATCGATAATATGTTCTGATGTCCATAAACTACGGCAACCACAAATATTGTGTACAAAGTTAGATAGCAATGCCTGACCTTGTGTTGTATGTGTGACTTCTGGGTGAAACTGCACGCCATAAAAACGTCTTGCTTCATCACTCACTGCTGCAAATGGACAACTTGGTGTGCTTGCTGTAACCCTAAAACCTTCTGGAATTTTGCTGACTTTGTCGCCATGACTCATCCATACATGTAATTGGTTTGCCTGATCTTGCAAATCACCAAGAAGAGCATCACGAATTAATACATCTACTTCTGCATAACCAAACTCATGTACAGTACCTGGTTCAACCTTACCGCCTAATTGTTCTGACATGGTTTGTAAACCATAGCAAATACCTAGTACAGGTACACCTAGGTTAAATACCACCTCTGGCGCACGTGGACTACCTGCCTCATGTACGCTTTCTGGACCACCAGATAAGATAATACCGTTTGGATTAAATGCACGAATGTCTTCTTCAGACATATCAAACGCGTACATTTCAGAGTAAACACCTGATTCACGTACACGACGTGCAATCAGTTGGCTGTATTGTGAACCGAAATCCAGAATAAGGATACGATCTTCAGTAATTTGGGTATTGGTCGTCATGTGATTCAACTATAGAAAGCTAAAGAACAAAGGAAGCACACTATGCTAACATTTTTCTAAGGTCGAGTATATGTAGAGTTTCTTTTGTAGGCTTCAAATCATCCAGCTCAACGTATATCGTTTAATTTTAATGCCAAACACTTTTTTGTCAGAAAACCATGAGCTCATCAATACATCGGTCATACATATACTTATAATCATTGATCAACGCATCAATAATGGCATATCTTCATTATTTTCAAAGCACTAAACAACCTGTGAACATGAAATTAATCAATAGTTATTCAACGACCCACGTTTGATTTCAGAAGCAAAGTGTCTTTAATCAAAAACACTTGCTTTAAAAACCATATACCACTTACCAAGTCATGCAAATTTTCCCAAAATGATTACCACTTTGCATGTAATCAAATGCCTCTGATAACGCTGTATAATTAAATACTTTATCTATCACAGGACGTGCTTGAATGACTTCGAGTGCAGAGATATAGGCTTTTTGATCTTCAACACTTGAAACAATTAAGCCTTGCAGTCTTACTTGCTTACCTAAAAGGTCAGCAATAGGAATATTTGCCTCATTTCCAGAAAGCACACCAATTTGTGCAATATGACCACCAACTTTCACTGCTTTTAAAGACTCATTAATGGTGAGAGGCCCACCCACTTCAACCACATGATCAACACCTTTGCCTTGAGTTAAACGTAACACTTCATCGCCCCAAGCAGGGGTTGTTTTATAATTAATTAACTCATCTGCACCCATGTCACGAACTTTCGTTAATTTTTCATCTGACGATGATGTCGCAATCACAAAAGCACCCATCGCTTTAGCAATCTGCAATGCGGCAATAGACACACCACCAGTTCCTTGAATCAGCACAGTTTCTCCTGATTTCAATTGTCCATCTGTAATTAAAGCTCGCCATGCTGTCAAACCTGAAGTAGTGATGGTAGCCGCTTCTTGTAAAGACCAAGCTTTAGGTATTTTCGTAAAGGCACTTTCAGAGCGCACAACATACTCTGTTGCCATTCCATCAATACCATCTCCTGGTGTATTTGCAAAATTACCGACCGCAGGAATAGCTTTACCAGCCAACCACAGTGGGAAAAATGTCGAAACAACATGATCCCCCACTTTAAAATCATCAACACCTTCACCGATTGCTTCAACAACACCTGCACCATCAGAGAGTAGAATTCTGCCATTTTCTGTAGGCATAATGCCACGTGCCACCATAAGATCATGAAAATTTAAAGAGCTTGCTTGAATATGAACTCGAATTTCGCCTCTTTTGGGTTGGCCTGGATCATTAAGCTCTTTTAGAAGAATTTGTGGTGTTCCATTAGATGCATCGAAAACTAGTCCTTTCATGTTTAAAGCCTGAGTCAAAATATTATGGTATTAAAAGTATAGCTTGTATACAATTTATAACAAGTACTACCATTTTTGATATATAGGAACATTTTGGATACTGTAAAACAACCACGATACGAATCTTATCAAGACGAAGCTTGCCCCGTTGAAGCAACATTGGAACTGATTGGTGGTAAAGGAAAAGGAATAATCTTGTACCATTTACTCGATGGTAAACTTAGATTTAATGAAGTGAGAAGAAAGCTTGGCCCAGTTACTGCACGTATTTTAACCAAGCAACTCAGGGAGTTAGAACACTCTAATTTAATCTATCGAATTGTTTACCCACAAGTACCACCTAAAGTTGAATATGGGCTCACTGAGTATGGTGAAACACTAAGACCTCTCATTTCGATGCTTAAGTTATGGGGAGAGCAGTACGGTATAAAGTTACTCCAAAACCAAAATTTAAATACGACTGATTAGAAAATAAATGCATCAGAGCGAATAAGGAACTAACCTTTCAGCTTTGATGCATTTTTAAATAATAAAGCGACTATTTTGCTTGATTATTTGGGGACTACTTTTATTGAACACCCTTTAAAACGTGCCGCTTGTACAATCGCATCTTGTTGCCCAAGCAACTGTGCCAATTGAGTATTTTTACTCTCACGCGACTGACCCAAATTGAGTGAAAGTGAAGGTCCAAACCCCCAACCTCCTCGACCCCAACCACCACCTAATCCTAAACCCACACCAAATAAGTTACGTTTTGCAGGACTAACCCCTTGAGCCATGTATTGCTGAATGCGATCATATTCACTTTGTAACTGTATACAAGTTAAATTTTGATACATAGCAGGCGAAACATAATTCGGTTTAACAGACGTGGTTGCACATCCTGTTAGTAACGTTAGAAATATAGCAGTAATCGCGATTTTAGTTTTTATCGTACGCATATGTCATATCCTCACTCTAACCCAAGAGGTATTGTTTATATATATGCATTCATCGTACTTAAAATACGAGTCTGTGTCTGTAAAGACATGTTAGCCATTAAGAATAGTGGGTTTAATCACTACTAAAGCAATAATTGCAATAAATGCCACCCATGCCAATACAATGCCACCTCTACGTTGTACTAACAATATATTCGGATTCGGCTTTTTAAATGCTTTCACAGAAGATGAGATAATTACAATAAACAGTAACGCTTTTGCATAGAACCAATGTTGTACTTGAAAATGTTTTAAATAAAGTAAGATTCCTCCTGTCACAAACAATACAAGAAAAATACTATGTTGAAGCATAACAATCTTTTTGCGGTTGGGGACAGCAAATGCAGTATCATGGGTTGGCAGACGAAATAAAATAATACTTTGCCAAATAATACTGAGCAATAAAACTGTAATCCCAATGCTGTGTATAATTTTTAAAATTGCAAACAAATCCATCGGTAAATTTTCCTATTCATTTTTTAGCGTGCGCACACTCAGGGCTGAGCGGTACATCACCTTTCCATTGCGTTTGACTATAGGCATGTATTGCCAAAGCATGAATTGGGCCACCGTGTGCTGCTAGTAAATTTTGGGTACATGAATATACTTTTTGATGCTTTTGTACTAAGCGCAAATGCTCAAAAGCATCACTTACAATAATCACTTTAAAATGTGACTCTTTACCCGGGAAATACCCCCCATGATGAGCAGACTCATTAATGACTTCTAAATGAAGTGGAGATAACGCACTCAATTGCTCAACAAGTTGCTGTTGTAAAGACATAAGACTCAAAAAATCATTTAAAAAAATAGTTTAACATAAGCAGATCACGATGTATGAAGATCTGATCTCACTCATAATGCAGTATTTTGTCTATTTTATCGACTAAATTTATTTTTTTGTCGTTATTTTACTCAATTAAAATCATTTTTTAAAAAAAATATTGCGTCTAAAAATCTTTAATGTATTATACACGTCATGCGGAAATAGCTCAGTTGGTAGAGCATAACCTTGCCAAGGTTGGGGTCGGGAGTTCGAGTCTCCTTTTCCGCTCCAGTTTATTTTTAGTGAAAGTTTATTAAAACTGCTCAATTTGCGGAAATAGCTCAGTTGGTAGAGCATAACCTTGCCAAGGTTGGGGTCGGGAGTTCGAGTCTCCTTTTCCGCTCCAAATTCTAAAAAACCTCATCAAAAGATGAGGTTTTTTTTTAATACCCAATATTACAAATACATTTAAATTATCGTTATATTCCATCTTTTAAATTATTTTTGTGTTAAATATTTATATAGCCCTGTTTCAACAGGCCTATCAATTTTAAAATCAATTTTGACGACAGAAACAGGGTTAGTATTGTTTTGCATGACAGTTTCTTTTGCACTATTTTGAATGTAGCTTAAAAAACCAATAAAATAAAAATCAACACCTTCGTCATCATCCTTTTTGACAAATAAAGGCAATAATGTACCTTTCTCATGAGCATTTAAAATGACTTGAACATCAGGGCTAGAAATTTTTCTTTTAGATTTAGACATCCACTGGAAGTGTTGAGAATCAATGAATTGATCTTCATACTTTGTCGTATCAGAAATATGGTCTGCCTTGTGATACGTAACAAATATTGGACAGTTTGATTTATCTTTACTGGCTAAATAACCACCAACATTTTGTGGGTTTTGATTTTTTTCCCAATTCAAAATACGAAATACATCTTTTCGACCATATTTTGCATAATATATAAAACCAGATTTAAATTTGCTTACGTCAAAATCTTGGAAGTATGTATTAATTGCATATTGTATATTGTCATTCAAGAAATCTTTAAAAGTCATATTTTTAAGATTTTTTTTAAGCATATCAGAGGCAATAAAATCAGTTTCTGTAATGTCTAAAGAACGCATTATTTCATGATCTTTAAAATACTTAGTAGGATTAAAAATCATATTTAAATTATTAAGCATCGATGAAATATCGTGCTCAGAAATACAAATTTGGTAGCGATTTTTAATTTCATATTTAAACTGCTCAATAGAAATAAAATTTTGATCAGCTTGAATAATTTTATCTAAAAGTAAAGATTCCAATATACGTTTGTTATTATTAATTTCTACAGCATAGAATCGTAATAACTCCTCTAAGAACTCACTTAAAATTGGTACATTTTTTTCTAATGGTTTAACAAAGGAGTAATACGATTTTGCATAATGAACAAAACTCAATGGATCTCTCAGATCCGTATTTACAAAATCCATCATCATTGGTATACGACCTAAACGATTTCTTAATACTTTGTAGTCGCTCACTAAATCTTTTTTAATTTGAAAATTAGAGTTATTAATGGCAGCAAATATTTTTTCTTTAGCAATTTCATCAAAATATATTGTTGATGTACCAGGTAATAATGAACCACCGCTGGTTACTAATTTTCGTAATTTATCTTTGTTAAAAGAATGATCACCAAATAAAGCCATTGGAATTAAAAAGTTTTTTTCATAATGGCCTATAAAATCAATAACGGTTAAATATTCTTTAGTTTCTGTTTTTCTTAAACCACGACCTAACTGTTGAATATAGACAATTGATGATTCTGTTGCTCTTAAAAAAATTACTTGATTGATTTGAGGAATATCTATCCCTTCATTAAAAATATCAACTGTAAAGATCATTTTAATACGATCGTGGTCTGTTGAACTGATCGACTTAATCGCAATTAACCGGTGTTCTATGGTATTTTCACCACTTAATGCTACACCTTTAATTCCAAGTTGATTCATTTTTTCTGCAAGTTCTTTAGCCTCTTGAACACTAGAACAAAAAACTAAAGCTCTTAATTCATTGTTGTCTGTACCAAATTTGTCTGACGCTTCTTTGATTCTTATCACACGCTCATCACTAACCAAATGACTAAAATTAGCATGCTCATCAACAGATATTCCATTTATTTCTAAATCTGAAATTCCAAAATAATGAAAAGGACAAATCAAATTATATTCCATCGCTTTTTGCAATCTAATCTCATAAGCTACGTTGTAATCAAATGCCTTAAATATATCAATACCATCACTTCGTTCAGGTGTTGCCGTCATACCCAAAAGAAATTTAGGTTTAAAATAGTTTAAAATTTTTAAATAGCTAGCAGAACCTGAACGATGACTTTCATCTATTACAATATAATCAAAAAATTCGGGTGAAAACTGATTTAAATGATGATCTTTTGATAAAGACTGTATCGTCGCAAAAATATTTTTACATCCATCTAAGTCTCGATTAGATCCTGAAAAAATAGCAGATTTAAAGTGATCTCCAAATACATGCTTAAAAGTTTTTTGAGCATCAATCAAAATATTTTCTCGATGTACAACAAACAATATACTTTTTGCATCAAAATTTTTGATGTCAAAAGCAGAAAGATAAGTTTTACCAGTGCCTGTTGCTGAAATAATTAAAGCTTTTGAAGCGCTTTCCTTTCTTAGTTTGGCTAAATTAATCAAGGCCTCTTGTTGCATCAAATTTGGTTTAATGGAGTGAGTATGATTTAAACGTTGTAAAGGTTGATAATTCTTCGTTTTTTTCTGAGCATTGTATATTTCACTGTATTCTAACAAGTATGCTTCTGACAACTCTTGTGAATTATCAAATAATTTTTTTTTCTTAAACAAAAGATCTTGTATAAATTTACTATTCGGCAAAGCTCGAACGAAAATATTCATTTCTTCATTTTTACTTAATGCATTTGCAGTTAAGTTACTACTTCCCAAAAGAATACTCATGTGATTTTTATGTTCAAATACATAAGTTTTTGCATGCAAATCAGATTGTGTATCTATTCGAATTTCAATATTTTTAAATTTTTTTAATCGTTTTAATGCTTCTGGCTGAGTAAAATTTAAATACTGAGAGACTAAAACTCGACCAGGAATATTTCTACGCTGTAAACTCTCAAGCAAAGAATAAAGTGTATTAAAACCACTCATACTTAGAAATGCTGTAGTAAACCAAAAACCTGTACAAGATTCTAATTCACTCTCAAAAGTATGAATGACTTTATTTAGTGGATAATTATTATGTACTAATTTAGTTTGATAAATATCTTCTGAATTAAAAGATTGATCAATAAAACTTGTAATTAATCCTTGGCGTAATTCATTTAAAATCATTTTTTTGCAACTTCTCAACAATAGGTAAATCAGCTGCTGCCCAATCAAGATTATTAAGTTGATGAACAAACAACCATTGATAATCTATATGTTCTAATAGCTGTAAATTTTTATCCCCACTAAAGCATAAAAATGTATTCAAAGAAATACTAAAATCAGGATAATCATAATCAACTGTCATCAAGTGTGAATCCACTATCACTTGCATTGCTAATTCTTCTTGGATTTCTCGAACAATTGCTTGCTCTGGTGTTTCATTATTTTCAACTTTACCACCAGGGAATTCATATTTAAATGAAATATAATCATATTTAGATGATGATCTTTGTACACACAGAATTTTTTCTTCATGTTGAATAACAGCCGCAACAACAACAATTTTCTTCATACCACTCAAATGCCTATTATTTATACAAAGATGAAATGCTTTATTTCAATCATATTATATTTCGTTTACATTTAAAAAATAATTGATCCATTAACTGTAGGTTGCCATTTTTGACTTGATCCCAAAGTTAAAGTTGCACAGTGATATGCGTCTTGCAAAAATGCTTGCCTCTTTTGTTCAGTAAATCCAGTTTGGGCAATTAATGTTTCTCTCAGCGGATGATGGCTTGTAATTAAATACTCATTACGTTTATGAAGTTTTTTTAATAAATCAATAGATGGTAGACGATCAAATTTTCCTTTTTCACCTCGATTACATGTAATACAAGATAAAACTAAATTTGCTACACCGTTAATTGGTTTTTGAGGATCACAATGACGTAATTTATGCGGAAAAAAATGATCGACATCAGCAGATTCATCTAAAGCGGCAGTAATTGTGATGGGTCTGAAACAATAAAAACATTTGCTCTTTTGATAACCATTTAAAGCTGCTTTAGCAGAGGTTACATTAACCCTTTTAATTTTATTATTTGCAACTAAAATACCAGTGTCATCATGTTCGATTTGCACTAAATTCTTTGGTAAATTCATACTCCATGCAGTCTCAACTAGACGCCATCTAGCTTCTGTTTCATCTATCAAATCACTTCCATTTTGATGATCAAATAATTTAAAAATCTCATCAGTCAAAATAATACCACCTTGCTTTTTTCTTGCATCAATAAAAAATCTTTGTGGTAATTCTTGTCCATGTACAACATGAAACGCATCGATCACATTTACAAAACCATATTGAACTGTCTTATTGATGAGTGTGTTCTGACCTATGTCATGATTATTATATGCCCGACAAAAATCTAAAAATTTACTTGAATTTGATGTTGCTTGTTTATCAACTAGTTTTAAATGTTCACAAATATACTGACTAAAAGGTACTGCAAGCTGATCAAGCGTGACTTGCGTTTTTCCTTCTACTTTTAAGTCATATAAAGATTTTGCTAACGCAAATTTATAAGATGCAACGTTACGACCAAATAAAATAACTGAACGCCAATAATTTTCAAGAGTGGGTTCAATTTCATAAAACTCAGCCATTTATATTACTCTTTTAAGTATTATTTTAAGAAAATGATTTAGCCATATACTTTTTGAGAAACCAACTATTTTTTCATTTAGTTTTAGATTGAATCTTTTAAAATCCAAACTATTTACTTGATAATGATTATCAATTATATATACTCTCTAATAAATCAACAGTGATTACAGTTTACCATTCATATGAAAATGCTTGGAATATTACTCACGCTCATAGGGACATTGAGCATTTATTTTAGCCATAAAAATCAAAATCTATTGCTATCTCCTTTGCCTCGCATTTTTAAATACTTTGGGATATCTATACTACTGATTTCATTAATTATTCTACTCATTAGCTTACCAAAAATTGTTGCTTGTTTCCTTTGGCTTGCGCTTATGATTGTAATGTGGTCATACATTCCTTTTATTGCCCTCTTAAAGCGCAGACTTAACTCATGAAAAAAAATTTAAAAAAAACCATTCAACCTGATTGGTGGTCTAAATCATGTGTTGGAGCAATTTTAGGTTTAAGTTTAGCAATCGCTCTGGCCAATTTAATTGTTGTGATTGGCAAACATTTTTTTGCGCTTAGCCTGATGGTGCTAATTGGCATGTGGAGTGTTGCATGGCTATGGCTGCCTTTATTTTTTATTAGTTATTTATTTCATAGTGGTAGATCTGCATTTTTATATATGACACTTGCCAATACCATTGCTTATAGCTGTCTATTCTTTTTACGAGGATAATCCATGAAAATTCGCTCTGATCTCATGAAGCTCGCAAAAAGCATGCATACTTGGGTTGGTATAAGTGCCGGAATTTTACTATTCATCTGCTTTTTTGCAGGTGGTCTAAGTATGTTTCAACATCAAATTAGTCAATGGGCAACACCACAACAGCAAATTCTACCAACGATTAAACCAGAACAATACAATGAACTTATCCAACAAGTTCAAGCTAAATTTCCTGCTACTCAAAAATCTTTTTTATTCAATATTCAATCAACTGAACATCAATATGCACCTTTAATTTGGACAGAGTCAGAACATAGACAAGGCTTCAATCTTGCACAACATACATGGCTTGCAAGCTTAGATTCACATGGTCAGCTCATCACACAAGAAGTTAACCTATCTAAAGCAGGCTGGCTCATAGAACAATTACATGAAACTGCCGGAATCCCTGGTATGGTTGGCCATCATGGTTTAGGGGTATATGTCATGGGTATAGTCGCCATATTATATTTTTTAGCACTCATGACAGGTTTAATTTTACTCTTGCCTACCTTAGTTAAAGATTACTTTGCTGTTCGCACTGGTAAGAATAAAAAACGTTTTTGGTTAGATGCCCATAATATTGTTGGAATTACAAGCTTACCTTTCCATATCATTATTTGTACTTCTGTAATTGTTTTTGCATTTCATGATCTTTTTTATGCCTCAATCACTCAACTTGCATTAAATGGTAAGCCTGCCTTTGGTCCACCAAAACAAGAACAAATCCATATTCAATCAACTACACTTGATATCCAAAATATATTGCTACAAACAAAAAAAGTGGCACCTGAATATACAGTAGACTATATTGAGTTTAGCAATTTAGACCAGCCACAAAAAGCCGCAGCAAATATTGCTTTATATAGTGATCATCAAATGTTGCGTAGTGCATCAAATGATTTTGTACGCATGAACCCTTATCTGCCTAAAAAAATCAATTATAGTAATATCAGTACCCAAACTGATGCAGGTAATACATTAGTCACGGCATTATTTAGTTTACATTTTGGCAGCTATGGTGGTTATACAGTACGTTGGATTTATTTTATATTTGGGATAGGTGGTGCATTTTTATTCTATTCAGGAAATATTCTTTGGATTGAAAGCCGTGCTAAAAAACAAAAATTTGCACATGACCCAATTCCTGTTCAACGTAAAGATGTGAGGTTTTTTGCTAGTTTAACTATTGGTATGTGTTTAGGCTGTATTTTTGCGATTACAGGAACATTACTTTTGAGCTGTTGGTTTTATTTAATAGCTGATATTAAAAGTATGAACCATTTTTTCTTATACAGTTATTATATTATTTTTCTTTTTTCTATAGCGTATACATTCATTGTTGGCTATGCCAAAGCATTACCACATTTATTCGCAGCAATTGCGCTTAGCTTAATTTTAATGCCATTGACCTCATTTTTTATGTCTAGCACTAATATTTGGCTTAATATTATTACGTTATGTACTGCTTTTATATTTTTTAATTTTTATCAAAAAGCACAAGATCGTGCTCATGCTGCACCTAAAGGTTCTTTGTGGGCAAAATAACTATATGAAATACTCTTTTTTGACATATATCACAATTGACAAAATAAAAAATATAAATATAAATCATTATCATTTATAGTGATAATAGTAGAAAATAATGTCTAAAATTATAGATATTCAACAAGAAAGTTTAATAAATTATCAAAGCTTGTATTTAAAAACTTGTTTTAATCTCCCGAATTACAATTTAAATATTTTTGAACCCTCAGATGGTCAAGGTTATACAGAAATTTATGATTTTGATCGCTTATGTATTAGCAAAGGAAAATATTGGTTAAATCATCCTAAAGAAATTAAAGAGAATAAAGAAAGGTTTTCTTTGAGTTTAACCATTTTACTCTCTGGAACACAGCAAATAATAGATCATCTAACAAATCAAACATATACTTTTGACTCCCCTACTTTAATTCTAAAAAGAGGAACACTTGATTTACAAACTATATATGCACAAGAAAAAAAACAGATATCTTTCATTACTTTATATTTTAACAAAAGTCTACTTACCTTGTTAGAACCTTCACAATCAGCTAATCCGCTGATTTGTTTTTTTATGGATCATGATAATTCCAAAATTAAAACTCTAGATATTCCGCAAAGAGAAATATTTCACCATGCTCAGTATTTGCTGAACCTTCCTACAGCAGAAACGATGTTAGATTTATTATATCTTGAAGGAGCAACTTTAGAACTCATCAGTCTATTATTAAAAAAGAATCAGCAAGAATGTAAAATATCTTTGCCCATAAAAAAGGCAATTCATATATTAGAAAATGAATTTGAAGAAAAGATTACTATTCGTTATTTATCAAAACAAGTGGGCATGAACGAGTGTTATTTAAAACGAATTTTCAAAGAAACAACAGGTTATACCATTGGTAATTATTTATTAAATATACGTATGAAATATGCTCAAACTCTTCTCAAAGAAGGTTTCTCTATTGAGAATGTGACGAGTAAAATTGGTTATTGTAGCTCTCAACATTTCAAACGTATTTATGAGCAATATTATGGCTATCAACCTTAAGTTGATTTAAAAAGATACGTGATATACAAAGTATCTTTTTAGTTTAAATCAGATTCTATTAACTATATGCATCTGCTGATTTTTTCTATAGCTTTGTATTATCATCGCAATTGCAGCTATACACATTCCTGTCGCTCATATTTTCCAAATGATGACAATTGTATTTTCCTGAAGTCAGTGTTAGATCGACAATCTCACCTAAGTGCTTGCTAATAATATGTAAATTGAGTCCATAAAACCAACCTGTACTACTTTTCCTTTTTTCTGCTAAACCTTTAAAAACACGATGTCTTTGGATTCTTATATTGTGGCAGACCGTGATTTTTGTCGAATCAATGATGCTAATTCCTATATCTTGATCCTTCACTTGATGAAAGAATGTCGTCATGGTTTGTGAACCACTTGGTATAATTTCAATAAAACGATTGTAGCTGACCAGTTGGTGAAATGCCGTTTTCAAGAAAGAATAGACCATATGGCAATAAAAACACTTAAAGAATCGAAAACCTGATTTGTGAAATAAAATAATGATGGTCATGGCTTCAGATAGACTTAACGCTGACTTCCACTGTCGCGCTTTGAATCTGAAATGAGGGATTTTTCTAATTCTGCGTTAAATTTTTGCAAAAATCATCCAAAGGACAAAATAGTTCGGTAATATAGTCCATAAGAAGCCTTGTCTTTATTTATTTTTGTCTTTACAACCAATACGTTATACAGTCTAAGGCTTTTTTCTACCTATTTTTCACATCGAACTCAGGTTAAGTAATAAGCCACCGCCAATAATATTACCTATTAAATTACTTGAATATTGAATGCTGTTTACAAATTACCTTTCAGAGACGATAAGTATTTTGCATGCTAATGCATCAATGGCAATATCTTGTACACTTCTAAAAAAAGAATAAAGAAAGATGGTGACTAAAATAATTGAAAAATCACGTTGGATATTTAAAAAACTGCAGATCAATAATAAAATTGTCATCAATGATTGAGCAACAAACAACCAAGACCGATATTGGCCTTGGAAGAAAAGACGAAAAGTATCTACAAAAGGTGCGTATAAAACTTTTCCTAACAGTGGCAGTGCAACTCAATGAATTAAAGCCAACTTATCTAATGCAACACCACTTTCTCTTAAAATCGCAAATGCTGCTGACATGATAAAAGCAAGACCTACATACTGTGTGATATAAACACTCACTAACAGTGGCCATGGTTTTGATTTATGATTCATGTGCAAGCAGCCTAAATCAAAAATCAAATGACATAGAGAGCTTCACTGTACGAGGTGAACCTGCAGCTACATAATAACCAGCATATACGCCAGCCCAATAGTCTTTATTCATTACATTTTCAACACTGCCAATAAACGTTGTTTTATGCCCTGCAATTGATGTGGCATAACGACCACCTAAATCCCAACGAAACCAACTTGGAATCTCTTTTGTATTTGCTGCATTAACATACTGCTTAGCTGTGTAAATAGTATTGGTTGTGAGTGTTAGGCCTTGTAGCTGAGGAACATCCCACTCCAAAGCAAGATTAGATAACCAATGTGGAGCACCATAAGCTGTATAGCCATTCAATGCACCTGATGCAGTCTTTGTTGTTACAGCATCAAGGTAAGTCACCCCACCCAATACCCGTACATCTTTAGTGATATTACCTGCTGTTGTCCATTCAACACCACGGTTACGTTGTTCACCATCATCGTTATATCTATTACTTGATGCATCATAAATTAAGCTTGGTTTTTGAATTTGATAAACACTTAAAGTATTTCTAAAAGTGTTATTTTCCCATTTTGCACCTAATTCAAATTGTTTTGATTTATAAGGTGCGAAAACTTGCCCATAGTTTGCAGCAGTAATTGCAGTAACTTGACCACCTTCACTTAAGCCTTCAATATAGTTACCATAGAAAGAGAACGAGTTGTCCCACGGTTTCACAATAAATCCAACTGCTGGCGTAACCGCACTTTTATTATAAGAAGATTGACCTGTAATTGCTGTTTCTGAAGTCGTCCAGCTATGTACTTTCACACTTTGAAAACGTGCACCTAACATTAATTGATACTTGCCATCGAGGTAAGATAAATTATCTGCAAGCGCAACACTTGATAATCTGGTTTCTTTTGTTCTCGGTACAAAATTTGGGTCACGTGCAAATAAAGTATTTTCTACAGGCGAGTAAATATTAGATTGCCAAGTCAACGATCTATAGCCAGTATCTGTGTCTTGTTTAATAGTATTACCACTTAAGACAACCTGATGATCAATAACACCTGTTGTAAATTTGCCACGCAAACCAAGCTCTGCTGAGCCTGTATGCGTAATATTAGTAATATTACGACCATTTGCAGTGCAATTGCCACTATTCACACTAATCACACATAAAGCATTATTTGCAATTGCACCATGTGACTCTTGCTCTTTAAAACCACCACTTACATAACCTGTCCAATTAGGTAAAAAATCATATTCTGCATGTCCAATAACAGCTTTTGTTTCACTCGTTGCATATGCCCCCTTCATAATATTGGTTGATGCTTTTGGAGTTGTCAGAATACTTGGTGTTGTGAAAAAAGCCATTAATGGCATACCATTTTTATACTTTTCTTTAATATAGTATGCGTCTAAAGATGTTCTTAACTTATCACCACGGTAATCTAAAGCGATAGAACCGAGTGTTCTATTTTCTTTTTGATTATCAAGAACTGTTTCTCCGCCCCCTTTTAAAGCATTTACACGTACACCAAATTTATTATTTTCACCAAATCGACGCCCTACATCTAAATGTCCATTAAAATTAGAATCAGATGTATAACTTGTAGTTAATCGTGTCAATGGCTCATCCGCTGCACGCTTAGGTACTAAGTTAATTGCACCACCAACACTACTACCCAATGACATCCCATAAAGCATTGCACTTGTACCACGTAAAACATCTACACGCTCTAAAAACTCTGTTGGAGCACGGTTATGTGGACTCAAACCATATAAGCCGTTCCATGCAAATTCTTCAGATGTCACATTAAAACCGCGAATATTGAAGTATTCACCTAAACTATTTCCACTAAAATAATTTCGTACAGAAGGTTCATTGGCCAATGCTTCTGCAACAGTTTTTGCTTGGTGATCTTCTATATATTTTGATGTATAGCTTGCTGTACTAAAGGGGGTATTTAGCGCATCTTTATCCCCTAAAATACCAACTTGGCTGTTACGACTCACTTGTCCTGCTGAAATTGTATTTTGATTTATCTTTGATGATTTAACATTAATGATCGGTAAAACTTGATTATTATCAGAATCTTCTGTTGATGCATATGTTGCTTGAGACAGCATGATGCATGCAACACTTATCCCCAAAATAGAATATTTGAGATTTAGTGCGTTATTCATTGTCGAACCTTGTATTTATTACAGCGTAAATTTACATAAGTTTACTGATTATCATTATCAACTTACAGAATGAATTGGAAGAAATTTAAAACAATTGGTAAAGTTATTGAGTTTATTAGATTTAATAAATTTCAAGTGAAATTAATTATTATTTCGCAGATTCAACAACCAAAGGTAATGATGTTAAGAGTAGTTAAAAAAGTTAGAGTGTATTAACTTCATTCTGAAGTTTTCAACTTGTAATTGGAACAGGTAGATATTCAAGTCATTGAGAATGCTTTAAACAACCGTCCTAGAAAGAGTTTAAGTTGGCAAGCTCAAAATAACGTTATGGCTGGTTTTTATACCGTTGCACTTGTTACTTGAATCCGCCATTTTAATATCCTTCAAAATAATTAAAATCATACCCCCTTTCAAAACATCACTAAAAATAAATACACCCTATCTGATTTAATTATAAACATATGAAAAATATAAAAAAATAAATTAAAAAAAATACTAAGCAATCTATTTTTTATGATTTCATCGAAAAAAATATTAGATGTAATCTCTTAGATATAAAAAATGATAAGAGGTAAATCTGAATGTACGATAAAAATAAACTTCCTATTTTAGATCTTCGGCAATTTTACAACGTCAAAGAAAGGCATATTTTTTTAAAAGAATTGCAGTATTTAGCTCGTCATATTGGTTTTTTTTATTTAGTTGGACATGGCTTAGATAAAAACAGAATAAAACAAATCAAAGAATATGCCGCATTATTTTTTTCATTACCACAACAAGACAAAGAATCTATTTCTATTGAAAACTCACCTCATTTTCGTGGTTATACACATCTCAATGGAGAACATACCCAAAACACACCAGATGCAAGAGAACAAATTGATATTGGAACAGAACTCGAAGCAATTCCTCTAACATCAACAAATCCTATTTGGACTAGATTACAAGGCCCCAATCAATGGCCAAAAGATTGGCCAGATTTTCAAAAGGTGGTGCAATCTTGGCTCTTTGATACAAAAAAAATATCAATAGATTTAATTCATGCATTTTTACTGGCATTAGGTGTTAAAGAAAATGTGTTAGATCCATTTATTTTGAACCAACCCAATGAATCATTAAAATTAATCCATTATCCAAAAACAGATTCAACATTAAGTGTTCAAGGCGTTGGTGCTCATAAAGACACCAATATTTTAACACTCCTCTTACAAGATGAAGTTGGGGGATTACAAGTTCTGTCTAAAAACACATGGATTGATGTTCCTTATATTGAAGATGCTTTTGTAGTCAATATTGGGGAAACATTGGAGCTGGCTACAAATGGTTACTTGGTTGCAAACACACACCGTGTCGTATCGCCCAAAAATACGGACCGTTATTCAATTGCCTATTTTATTTCCCCAAACCTCTTTGCTGGTGATTTACCTATTCTTGACTTACCTCACACACTCAAACAATTAGCCACAGGGCCCACAACAGACCCAAACAATCCACTCCTTAGAAATATTGCTGAAAATAACATGAAGAGTAAATTCAGATCGCATTTGAATGTCACTCAAAAATTTTATCCAGATATCTATAAACATTTAAAGAAAAAACATGGTGATTTATATGAAAAAAACTAAATGGATTTTTGTTTTGGTGGTTGCTATCTGTTTAATCGCCAGTTGCTCAAACTACTTAAGTCAAAGCAAAGCAGTGGAAAATACCCATACACATGTCATTACTCTTGGCTCTATGGGAGCTGATGCTCAAATTTGGAAATATATTGCTCAGTCTGATCAAGCGAAGAAGTTGGGTCTCAACATTGATGTCAAAGAAATTAATGATGGTGTAGCGTTAAATCAAGCCACGTTAAATCAAGAGATTGATGTAAATGCATTTCAGTCTTGGGGATATCTAAAAGCCTTTAATGATATTAACCATCATTCATTGGTTGCCATAGCAACAACATATTTAGAACCTATGGGACTTTACTCTCAAAAATATCGACACTTAAATGATTTACCTGATAAAGCAATTGTTGCGATTCCAAATGACACCGCCAACACAGCACGTGCATTACGATTACTTGAACACGCACACCTCATTACACTCTCTCAAAATTTTAATATCGTTCGAGGAAGCACAGCAGATATTATCAATAATCCAAAGCAATTGGTGTTTAAAACCATACAAGGTTCGACTATTCCACGTGTGATCGCAGAGGTCGATTTAGCTGCTATTGGCAATACCATTGCTTTAGATAGTGGACTTAATGTATTGACACAATCTCTCATTCATGAAAATGTAAGCGATAAGACCGCACAAAATATAAATGTGTTAGTAACACGTAAAGATAAAATCAATGATGCAGACATTAAAAAATTAGGGCAATTGTATCATGAGCCTTTTGTTCAAACCTACATTGCAACACACTTTGCAGGAACAAAAGTTGATGTAAATCAGCCTGTCAATCATTTACCTTAGTATATTGGAGTGAATATGAGTCATGTATTTATTATTGGTGGATCGGGTCAAATTGCAAAAAAAACCATTCAAAGATTACGTCAAAAAAATATATCTGTCAGTGCAATGTATCGCCATACCACTCAAAAAGCAGATCTTGAAGCTTTAGGTGCAGAGCCTGTGTTTGCAGATTTAACTCAATTAAGCCAACAAGAACTCAATGAAATATTACGAGTAAGCCAAGCACATACTGTTATTTTTACCGCAGGTGCAGGCGGTAAAGGGGGACAAGAAGCAACCAATTTGGTGGACGGTCAAGGGTTAGAAATGACGGTTACTGCAGGAGAACATGTAGGTATACAACGATTAATTCTTGTTTCTGCATTTCCAGAGGCAGGACGCACAAAAAACTTAGGAGATAATTTTGAAAACTATATGAATGTCAAAAAAAAGACTGAATATTTTTTGACAAAAACAAAACTGAATTGGATTATTCTCAGACCCGGTACATTGGTCGATGATGAAGGTACAGGTCAAATAGAAGCGGGGGTTGCTCTACCCTATGGCACCATATCAAGAGATGATGTGGCACAAACACTTGTGAGTATTATTGAAGAACCTTTATTAAATCGTAAAATTATTGAAGTAGTACAGGGCTCACAAGATATTCAAAATGCCATTTCCGCACTGTTAGAATCATAAACAAGTAAAAGCCAATGCATATTCATACATTGGCTGATCATAAAATCAGTGCTTTACAGTAAATACACTCAATACCTATTTTTTTTATTTTAAAATCAATTTCCTGTGTATTTTATATTTACTTTTATAGTATCTATTTTTGTCACTCATGTTTACTTTTTAGGTAAAATTACTTGATTTGTTATACAAGAGACTCGATGAAATCATATTCTTGAAAGAAGAACCGATCACACAAAGACCTGATTGTAACCTTGAAGTACAATGTCAGTTACTTAGGCTGCCAAAAATATAATCATTGGTTTTAGCTTGAGTATATGCCCAATCGGCAACACCATGCGAACGCGCTAAATCTGTTAAAAAACCAAGATAAAAAGGCACTGCTTGCTTCCAATATAATGTAATAAACTTCTTTGCAATATCTAAACAATCTAAGGTCAAAGATGCTCCTGTATCTTTTCCTTGTTTAATCGCCAAACGACTTAAACTGATGAATAATGCAATTTATATGTTGAGGAAAAATGACCTATATGCAAAACTTTCTGAATATTTTTCAAAAAATTTAATTGCTGTTGTGGGTTAGGTGCTTGAATACACATACTTTATTGATTCTGTTTTCTAAAAATAATATTTAGCCATTTTTCATGTCGATCTGGGCGTTTATCTTGGGTAATCCACTGTTGTAAGACCTCTACATTTAAAGGCTGTATTAACATATGTAATTGCTGTTCATTTAAATCTGTAAATACTCGTCCGTCTTTTTTACGATCTGTCGTGCCATATTTAAAAGACATATAACACACGGCATGTGGCTTTAGTGCAGTCAGTATACGATACAATACATTGGGCAATTTTTGTCTGTCACAATGCAATAGTGACGCACATGCCCAAATACCATCATATCTATTTTGAACAACCAAATCATAAAAACTATGTTGTTTAACACAAATGCCTGACAGTTCAGTGGCTTTTGTCACAAGTGCATAGGATGCATCTATGGCTTCAACACGGTACCCTTTATTTTTAAATGCTAATATGTCACGCCCAGAACCACAACCTACATCTAAAATTAAATCCCCCTTGTTCAGATGCTGTAAAAATGGTGCGTACAAACTTTCCATGTCTATGTCATAAGTCGCATCAAAAAATGATTGTGCTTTTTGGTTATAGTAATCCGAGGTATCAGTCATTGTTTAAATTATTACTCAGGTTAAATATTGACATGATCTTTGCGATATCCTTTTGAAAGCATCATGTGATTTAATGTTCAAAAGACTGTCTAATCGCATATAAATCGGCCACCACATTTAATTTCAAAGGCTCAATACAGGCAGTAAATGCTTGAGGATTTAAACCCACTAGACATTGTTTGAGTTTTTCTTGGAGGTCAAGTTTGGTCTGTAATAACTCTTGACGGGTAATTCGACTGTGCAATTGTTGTCCGTTGTTTAAATAAATTTTTACTGCATTAAAACGATTTGCTGGATTCACGCTGTCGTCTTCTGCCTGTAAATCTGGACAACGTTTCATTTTTGCCATAAGACGTATTTCTTCTGTTGTAACAGGCTGTTCAATAAAGTCTAACGGACTCAAATCATCTTTAAGTAAAGTCACTGCAGTGACATACTCTAAACTAAAACGCCCTTCAAATTTCGTACTAGGTTGTTGAATTGGCATTGCTAAATCAGCATGAGGTGGGAAAATAAATTCAATTTTATCAATACTTAATATTAATTGCTTCGTTGATTTGTGATGCATTAACCAATGCTGTTTAATCTGCTTCACCGCTTCAATTGTTGTATGTGTACCAGCACACGATGCATATGGTTTAAACTCTAAACCGGGGGTGACTATACGAAAAGGCTGGCCCCATGATTGTATGAATTGATCAGGCTGTAACGCTTTCGAATCACTATATGCATTTAAAAAAGCATCTAAAACACGATGTGTTTGGCCTTGAATGTTTGCAGAAACCAATTGATAAATTTCTATGGTTTTTTGTGCAACAAACCCTGCATGCAATGGCTTAATGGCTGTACCAAATTGTGCTCGTAATCCACTCGAAAGCGTACATGCTAAACCTAATGCATTGGCAGTTTGCTGTACATCAAATCGACATAAACGAGCCATTGCTGCAGTCGCAGCAATGATTCCAAGACTAGAGGTTGCGTGAAAACCTTTGGCATAATGTTGCTGTGAAATTGCCAAACCCAAACGACCTGCAACTTCCACACCAATGGTATAGGCATCTAAAAACTCAGACACACTAGACAGTGTCTTCACCTCTAACAAGGCAAACAGTACAGGTAAAATGACGACTGTTGGATGACCACGAAAATCTGCATGGAAATCATCGTAATCTAAAGCATGCCCTGCATAAGCTGTTTTAAGCGCAAAACTTGCCATATCATGATGAGGATAAACATACTTAATTTTTTGCCATGATGTATCGGGAATTAAACCTTTCATGACAGGATAAGTCACGGCAAAAAAATCTTTCACTCCATCTTTAGCAGCCAGTCGTGCATAATCTGTGACTTGCGTGTGTACAATAGATTGTGCCACATTAATCGTCAAATCTTGCATCATTAACTGTCCTGAATTTCAATCAGTGCATCTTGAACTAAAGTGGCCAAATATAAGGAAGTTGGAATTAAAATACGTTCATCTACTTTAAATTTAGGATGATGTAATGGAAATGGGCCACCAGAACCAATCATCATAAATGCACCATTGACCTGTTCTTGATAATAAGAAAAGTCTTCACCAATTGGACTAGCTTTAACCACACGAGGTTCAAAGCCACTTTTTTGTGCAGTATCTAATGCAAATTGAGCCCATTTTTCATCATTCATGACTGACGGTGGGCCAGGCTGCCAATCTAAATCAATTTTTGCATTAAAGGTTGTTGCTAATCCTTCTAAAATTTGACGAATTTGCTGTTCTATACGCTGTCTCGTTTCTGCATCAAAGCTACGAACCGTACCTTCTAAAAAAGCAGTATCAGGAATAATATTCCACGTTGAACCACTATGTACCTGTGTAATTGAAAGAACAGCATTTTCATCTGAAGACAGTCTGCGACTCACAATCGTTTGAAAAATATTAATAATATTGGCTAAAATTAATAACGGATCGTTGCCATCTTGTGGTCGTGCAGCATGTGTTCCTTTGGCTTGAATATGAATAGCAAAACGGTCTACGCCTGCGGTCAATGCACCTGCTTTACACCCCACAACACCTACTTCAAGTGTTGGGTCGTTATGAATTCCAAATACGGCCTGTGCTTGCTCTAATACACCCGCCTGAACCAATTCAGCAGCACCTGTTCCAACCTCTTCAGCTGCTTGAAATAAAATACGTACTTTACCCTGAAGAGTAGATTCTTGCTGTTTGAGTAAAATGGCAGTCCCTAGTACAGCGGTGGCATGAAAGTCATGCCCGCATGCATGCATCACACCTTGGTGCTCCGAAACATAAGCTACATCGGCTTGCTCTGTAATTGGTAAAGCATCGATATCTGAGCGCAATACAATGGTTGGTTCTCCATGACCAATTTCAGCCACTAATCCTGTTTTTATTGGTAAATCTAAAATGCGTATGTCGTACTGCGTGAGTACATCTTTGATTTTTTGGGTTGTATGAAACTCTTGGTTCGACAGTTCAGGCGTTCGATGTAACTCATAAAAAAAATCAGTCAATTGAGTTTTTAACATTTCTGGCATGTTTAAATTGGTCATTATGATTTAATCCTGATCGTAGGTCATGATTTTACGTAAAAACTTCTGTGTTTTAGGATGTGTAGATTCATCAAAAATTTGCTGTGGTGTGCCTTGCTCAACAATTTGACCATCCATCATAAAAATAATACGGTCTGCAACGTGTCGAGCAAACTCCATTTCATGCGTCACAATAATCATGGTGGTTTTTTGTTGTGCTAAATTTTGAATGACGTGTAGTACTTCATTGACCCTTTCAGGATCTAAAGCAGAAGTTGGTTCATCAAATAAAATAACGTCAGGGTCGACAGCCATGGCCCGTGCAATGCCTACCCGTTGTTGTTGGCCGCCAGATAAGGTCACAGGATACTGCGATGCAAAGTCAGCCATACCTACTTTTGCCAAATATTGCATGGCCAATGGCTGTATTTGATCTTTTTTGATTTTTTTGACAACCTTTAATACTTCAGTCACGTTTTCTAACGTGGTTTTATTTTTAAATAAACTATAGTTTTGAAAAACCATTGCAGATTTTCTGCGTAATGCATACGCTTCTTTTGCATCGTAGTGAGCATAGTCAAGTACAACTTGACCAATGCTGATCTGCCCTGATTGTGGCACTTCAAGTAAATTAAGACAACGAAGTAACGTTGATTTACCCGAACCCGATGGACCAATAATTGCCACAACTTCGCCATTATTTACTGTTAAATCAATGCCATTGAGTACGGTATGCTCACCAAAACGCTTACACAAGTGTTTTACAGAAATCATTTGCCTTTTCCTCTTGAATTATCGTTGTAAAGAACGGCTTAACTTTCGTTCCAAATATGCTTGGAAGTACGAATAAGAGACCACTAAAATCCAATACATTAATCCAACAACGACAAAGGTTTCAAAGTATCGAAAAGATTCGGCAGCAATCATTTTTGCTTGAGCAAATATTTCTGTAACACCCAAGGAAAATGCAACAGATGTATCTTTAATTAATGAAATAAATGTATTTCCTGTTGCAGGAAGTGCATTTAAAAAAGCTTGTGGCAAAATAATTCTGGCATAAACTTGTGTTTTTGTCATACCTACAGATAACCCTGCTTCCATTTGTGAAGGATCTACAGAGTTTAAACTTGCTCTAAAAATTTCTGCCATATAGGCAGAGTTTTTCATACTAAAAGCAATCATGGCAGCCGTTAAAGCATTGAGTCCTGATAAACCAGGCACCAACTGAGGCAAACCAAAATAAATTAAAAACAAAAGTACCAAAGACGGTAGACTGCGAAAAAGAGAGACATATACCGTAATGATTGGGCTAATGACTTTAATTTTTGCTTGTCGAATCAATGCCAAAGCTAAGCCCAAAACACTTGCAGCAACCATGGATACGACTGCCAAAAGCAATGTAATGGGTAAATAGTGTAAGATTTTGGGTATGATCGAAATCATATAAGTCCAATCTAAATGCATTATGCTGTCTACCGTCTTTTATCTGTCACATATAAAATAATGTGATTATTTACTGTTTTGTACTGCCGCTTGATCAGTGATATCTTCACCAAAATATTTTTCCGACAATGCTTTTAAGCTTCCATCTTGTTGCAGTGTTTTGAGTTCTTGCTCAAACTCTGCCTGTAATTTCTGCCCTTTTTCGTCTTTATTGAATGGGAACCCAACATTTTGAATTTTTAAAGGTTGACCCACAAAACGTAAAGGTAGATTTTTACTTTTGATTTCTGCACTTAAAATTGGGCCTGAATTGACATAACCCTCAACACGTTTGGCAATCACATCATTTGAAGCAATATCACGTGTTTCATAAGTACGGATTTTTACGCTATCGCCAAAGGTATCTTTTAACACATTAATGTTATTAGAACCGAGTACACCTGCAATGGTTTTATTTTTTAGATCTGCAAGATCTTTAAACTGCGTGTTGTCTTGATGCGTCACAATACGTGTACTATAAAAAGCATACGGCTGAGTAAATAGATACTTTTGTTCACGCTCAGGCGTAATCGCAACCACATTTGCCACGGTATCTATTTTTTTTGCCTCTAATTGTCCCATAAGACCCGAAAAATCAGAGTTTACCCATTCAACTTTGTAGTTTAATTTTTTTGCAACTGTTTCGGCCACTTCTACATCAAAGCCCACCAATTTGCCATCTTGCTTAAATGCACTTGGATAACTTGTACCTGTAGCCCCTATTTTAATCACTCTTTCTTCTGACTCTTTTTGGCCAGAACAACCCATGAGTGTGGTTAACAATAAAGATGAAAGAACGAGTTTAGTTTTCATAATTCACAACCTGATGTTTTTTATTCCAATGATTAAATGTCGTTGGGTCAATCACTTTAAGCATAAAAATAGTGATATGCCCTTTACCTAAATCAGCACGCTTGACCTCTTGAAAACCCAGTTTTTGATACATGGTAAATAACCAAGGGTGCTTTGACGCTGTGCCTAAAGAATATGCGGGTGTTTGCAATGTTGTAGACAACACCTTTTGCTCAAGTAGATTCAACAACAACTTACTTAAGCCTTGCCCTTGATATGCAGAATGTACAGCCACAGTTCCAATATGTGGCAGGCCAAACGGCCCAGGTAATCTACCCCACGGCATTCGTACCGTGACTGTAGCAATCAGTTGATCATCACGATATAGTCCGTACACCAAATGTTGCATAAGGTGTTGTTCGGCACGTGCCACGTCCATCGTTGCTGCATCAAAATGAATATCTAATGCCCGTATGTTTTCATAAGCATGAAATACCAACTGTTGATAAACCTGTGCTTCATCTACACCAATTTGTCTAAAATGATCAACCACGGCTTATGTCCTATCATAAAGAAATTCATATTTAATACCACATAAATACAAAGCATTAAGCATACGGCGTGCTAAAGAATCGCCATCATAGGATATAAAAGACCATTCCTTAATAATAAAAAAGTAAGTCTTTAGTTATATATTAAATAAAGGCTGTGCTTCAACACGATTTATAATTTAATTAAAAATGTAACATATTCTTTACCAAAATATATTTATCTATTAATGATGTATCAGTGACATTGAAAACTTATTATGATGATCACCTATATTTATGAGGATAACGGCATGAATCAACAAACACAAAAAAGATTGTTTTTAGGCTTATTTGTACAACCACTTGGTCATCATGTCAGTGGCTGGCGTTTAACAGAAAACCTAAATCAACCCACAGATATTGATTGGCTCATTCAAATTGCAAAAAAAGCCGAAGCTGGATCTTTTGATTTATTTTTTGTTGGTGATGCTTTAGCAACCTCTGTACACCGTTTACCTTCAACCATGGCACGTTTAGAACCCTTAACTTTGCTGTCTGCCTTGGCGGTAAATACCTCTCGCATCGGGCTTGCGGCCACTGCATCTACCACCTTTAGTGACCCCTTCACCCTCGCTCGTGCGTTTTCATCATTAGACCATATTAGTAAAGGTCGTGCTGCGTGGAACGTTGTCACCTCTTATTCTCAAGATGTTGCACAAAATTTCAGCTTTACTGACATGCCCAATCATGCCGATCGCTATCAACGTGCAACAGAATTTTTAGAAGTAACCAATAAACTTTGGAATGCATGGCAAGATGGTGCTGTGATTGCCGATCAAACCACAGGACAATATTTTGCTGATGATCGTATTCAGACCATTGATCATCAGGGCAAATTTTTCCAAATCAAAGGGCCGCTCAATATTACACGCTCGCCACAACATAAACCTGTCATTATTGAAGCAGGTTCTTCTGAAGATGGACAAAACCTTGCTGCAAAAACGGCTGAAATTATTTTCACCGCAGCTGCTACACTCGAAGAAGGGCAAGCATTTTATCAATCGCAAAAGCAAAAAATTGTGGATGCAGGACGTAACCCCGACCAAGTTATTATTATGCCCGGCGTAATGCCAATTGTCGGTAAAACGCACGAAGAAGCTCAAGCTTTATGGCGTAAACTCAACCAATATGTCGACATCGACAATGGGTTAAATCAACTGTCCGCACGCTTTGGTTTAGATTTAAGAAACTACCCACTCGATGGTCCATTGCCTGAGATTCCTTTAGGAGAGGGTAACCAAAGTCGCGTAAAATTATTGGTAGATATGGCTGAACGAGATCAGTTATCTATTCGAGAATTGGCTGCGATTGCCGCAGGTTCAAGAGGGCATCGTGTTGTTGTGGGTACAGCACAAGATATTGCAGATGACTTAGAAAATTGGTTGTTACACCATGCGGCCGATGGCTTTAACATTATGCCTGCGATCATTCCAGAACAACTCGATCTATTTATTGAATTAGTTATTCCTGAGTTAAAATCACGCCATTTAATACCAGAGCATTATGAATTTGCCACACTCCGAGAAAACTTAGGTTTAGTGTAATTTTTATCCATTATTATTGTAAGCAATCACGGTAACCGTAGAGCATGTACCTTCATTAAAGGTAGATGCTCTCATACATCAAATCATACCTTCGGCACAAACCAAGCCGAATCAACTTCAGCTTGCATAGTCACTGTTTTTAAATGTGAATACATATTTAAAGTTTCATGACAATGCTCGCGACCAATACCACTTTCTTTCACACCACCAAATGGACAACCACTATTTAAGTTAAAGTATCGGTTAATCCAAATATTGCCTGCTTCGACTTGATCTGCTGTATTTAACGCTTTTGCAAAATCATTGGTATAAATTCCTGCTGCAAGGCCGTAACTTGTGCTGTTGACTTGTTTAATCATTTCGTCATAGTCACTCCAGCGCATAACACTTAATACAGGACCAAATACTTCTTCTTGTGCAATTCGCATGTCATATTTTGCTTCAAGAATGGTTGGTTCAAAAAACCAGCCAAACTCATGACCTTCAACTTGCACTCTACGTCCACCAAATAAAACTTTTGCACCTTCAGCTTGAGCAATCTCTATATATTTTTGAATGCGCTCGCCTTGAGTTTGATTAATCACACCACTGAGTTTGGTGTCCTGATCAAAAGGATTTCCAACTTTGACACGTGTTGCTGCATCTACCAATTTATCAATAAAGGTTTCATAAATTGCATCATGAACAAAAAGACGTGTTCCAGCCAAACATGATTGACCATTACAATACAAGGTTGCAAATAAAGCATTATCAACGACATCGTCAATTTTATTTAAAACATCTGGAAATACAATATTGGCACTTTTTCCACCCAACTCTAAAGAAACAGGAACCAAACGATTTGCACCTGCTACACCAATAATTCTCCCCACATCAGGGCTACCGGTAAAAGCAAGTTTTGAGATTTTTGGGTGTGCTGTCATGGCTGAACCGACTTCTTCACCAAAACCAGGTAAAACATTAATTACACCTGCAGGAAAGACGCTAGAGGCAAGACGTGCAAACTCTAAGCTTGACAATGACGCATTTTCATCAGGCTTTAAAATCACTGTATTCCCTGCAGCCACTGCAGGCGCAACTTTTAATGCCACCATAATGGCAGGTACATTCCATGGAATAATTTGTCCAACCACACCAATGGGTTCTCTTTTGGCAATAAAGTATCCATTTGGATTTGGGCGACCATATCCTTCATGAGTTAAAATTGCACCTGCAAAATAGCGGTATTGAGAAATTGCAATATGATAGTCAGTTTCTATTTCGCTATATTTACGACCAATATCTGCAGTATCAATATTCACCAAATGAGTGAAATTTTCTTCTAATACATCTGCAAGACGATTGAGTAAAATAGAGCGTTCTTCGTAAGTGGTTTTTTTCCATTCATGTTGGGCTGTAACAGCAGCCTCTACTGCAAGATCTACTTCTTTACTAGTACAACGCGCCACATGTGCAAGTGTTTCACCTGTAGTGGCATTGACAGCTAAAAAATAATCATCTGTTGCAATGTCTTTCCCGTTAATATGTGCGTGATATGTGTTTTGAAGCTGTAGCGTCATTTGTATTTCCCTTTAAATTCCGATAATTTTAAATATTATAGAGGTGTTGATACATCATAACGTTGATAAAGCAGGTGTTTTTGTTGTATTGCTTTGCAAAAACTTCTCACTATATATTTTATAATCTGCCACACTACTCTGACTCAACCATGTTTTGACTGCATCAATCATGGGCGGAGGGCCACACAAATACATATCAAAGGGTTGCTTCTTCAGCTCCATTTCATCTAAATGCTCATGAATAAAACCCACTTTGCCATGCCATTCTTCTGTGGCTTGACCAATGACAGGATGATATTCAAATTGCTCAAAACATTGTCTATATGCTTCTAAACGAGCTTCTTCACATAAATCAGCCTGCTTATTTACCCCATAAAATAGTTTAATTGGAGGAAGTTGATCTTTTCTTGTTTTTAGATCATCTAACATCCCTAAAAATGCCGATAATCCTGTACCACCTGCCACAAAAATTAATGGGTTTTCAACTTCACGTAAATAAAAACTACCTAGAGGTGCTTCTAACTCAATTTTATCGCCAATCTGATAATCGTTTCTTAAATAATTACTCATCACACCATCAGGCAACAATCGAATTAAAAACTGCAATTCATTGTCTACGTTTGAGCAATTGGCAAATGAATAAGACCGCCATGATTCTGTGTTAGGTATTTTTAAGCGTGCATATTGCCCGGGTAAGTATTTCAATTGATGTTTGACATGGCTTGCATCTAAGTAAATCACAGCAGTTGTTTCTGAAATGACATCAACTCGTGTTAATACAGCATCTATGGCAACAGGATCGTTTGCTCCACACATGTTTGAATCATGATCAAAGTAAAACGAAGCATCAGATTGAACACGTGTTTGACATGCCAATACTTTGCGTTCTTCTAGATCCAGTTCACTAAGTGCGTCTTCATCTACATATTCTTGTTCATAACGACCAGATTCACACTGTCCCTGACATGTACCACACACCCCTTCTCTACAGTCTAATGGCAGTTTGATTCCTTGACGAAAAGCCGCATCAAGTAACAATTCGCCTTCATTGATCGAAATAAAAAATGTTTTGCCATCAGCAAAGTTTAATGCAACAGAGTGACTCATTTTTCACTCCTATATGTGGTAAAAATCGAGGACTGAATCAATCTTGTCATTCAGTAAAACAATATGTTTTTTGGCAATTTTATAACTGTCATTCACTTTATTTAAATGATACGTGGCATAGCCATAAAAGTTACCTTGTAACCCTTGGCGATAATAAAAAGTGTTCCAATTTAACTTCACCACCAATTGCTCTGCATGATCTTCAAGAATACGAATATTCATTAAATTATGTACAGTACGTGCCAATGGTGTAGATGCAGCAGATTTTCCTGTTCTGAGTCTAAATATTCGATCTTCTAAGCCTGTACGATCTGAGTAATACATATATGACAATCCATTATTTGGATCAGTCACATAGTGATATTCATCAATCCATTGTGGCAAATGAATTTCACACTTTGGATCAAAATCTTCTAGATAATCATCCCACTCGCGTTGATCGCAACGTTCTGCATTTTGGTAAAGAAATTGTGCGACATGATGAACTAATGACGGATTCATACTTCAGACTCCTCTACAGAAAATTGACCAATATCAGTGAGTTTTAATGTGGTTTTTTTTAAATTTGTTAATAGTTTATTTTGCCAGTGACCTTGCTGATTGACATATAAACCTTCGTGAGTAAATTCATTTCCTGTCATTACAGGTGAAATTCCTAAGTTTTCACTGTTTTTTGTTTGGCCATAAATCCACTTATGATGTCCTCTAGAAATATCGCTCCATTTTTCTAAACGTGCTTGAAAGCCTCGTTGTTGCTCACGAAATTCAACCAAATCGTCTGGTGTACCCAAACCGGATACATTAAAGAAATCTTCAAACTGACGAATACGATTGCGTCGATCTTCGGCAGATTCTCCTTTTACACCCAAACATTGGCTAGTGACTTCTGTTTTATTCCACGCTAAAGGACGAATAATTCGAAGCTGAGAACTAATTTGATCAATAAAAAATAAACTTGGGTAAATATTCAAATTACGTAAGCGATGCATCATCCATTCGGCTTTAACATCACCATATTCTTCTCTTAAGCGTGGCATAACAGTGGCATACCCCGGTCGAACCGCTGGGTTTGGCATATCACTAAATAAAAGACTGTGACCATTTTTAAAACTGAAAAAACCATCATCTGTTGCACTATCACCTGCACCCAACTTACTGTAGTCCAACGTATCCATTGCAATACCTTGTTCAACATTCAATTGATTACGGTGTTGTACTGTAGACACATAGTTATAATGCACAGTACTTACATGATAGCCATCTAAACCATTTTCATTTTGAAGTTTCCAATTACCATCAAATGTATAGGTAGATTTACCTTGTAAGACTTCAAGCTCACCTGTTGGCGATTGAGCCACCATCATGTCTAAAAAGATTTTTGCATCACCTAAAAATTCTTCTAAAGAGTCGGTACTGGTGACATCTAAATTCACAAAAACAAAACCTTTATAACTTTCTATGCGTCCTTGTTTTAAACCACGAGTGGTTTTATCAAAGTCATTGCAATATTCACTAGGTGCTTTTACTTTCACTAAACGCCCATCACTTTTATAACACCAAGCATGGAACGGACAAGTAAATGTTGACTGATTGCCTTTACCCACACGTGTTAATGTTGCACCACGATGCTCACAAGCGTTGATCATGGCATGGAGTTCACCTTTGCCATCACGAGAAATAATAAGAGGTTGTTTACCGATTTGTACTGTTACAAAATCATGAGGGTTTTGAATTTCACTTTCATGGCATGCATAAATCCATGATTTTTCAAAGATATGCTCCATTTCTAGATCAAAAAGTTCAGGAGTGGTAAAGATTTGACGATCTATTCGGTACACGCCATCGTTTGGTCTAAAATCAATGCTTTTTTCTACAAAATTTTGCCATTCTAAATTATTTCTTGGGGTCATTTGCTTCCGCTCCAATCTCCTGAATAACTTAGATTGAAACGTTTTTTAGCAATAGACGCTATCCTATTGTTCCCGAAAACTATCCTATTCTTCCATTTTTCTTTAAAAGCTAAAACAATAGCTGTGATAATTTTGTCATATACAATAAAATCATATAAACATTTGATATAAATAAATTTATTTTAAAATTACATTTTTCTATACAGTGTTTCTCGTGGCAACTCTCCAAAAGCTTCACGATAATCATTAGAAAAACGACTTAAGTGATTAAACCCTGCATCATAAGCCAATTTGGACACTGAGATCGTTTTATGCGCTGTAGTATTCAATAATGCTTTATGAACTTGGTTTAAACGGTATTTCTTTAAATATAAAATTGGACTTGCACCATAAAAATAACAAAATTCATCATATAGTTTAGACTTAGACACACCAGAAACACGCTCTAAATCTTTGACTGTAATGGGTTCAAAATAATGTTCAGCAATAAACTGATGAACCCTTTGTATATAAACAGGAATATCTTTGCGTTCTGTCTGTCTAATTTGATCTGAGTAGTTATGTTCTTGTGTTAATAATAAACTTTTAATAATAATATTTTCAAAATCACTCGAAAGTTTGGGTGATGAATAAAAATCTTGATAGTGCTTTCTAATTTTAAATAAATGAAGAATATTTTCCCACCACACCATGCTTTTAGGACTAGTTTTAATATCCATTTGAAAATCAAAAATAATAGTATCTTCAATTTTGGTATTTAATAGATCAGACAATACCATTTGCATGCTTTGCTCTGGAATGACCACTTGAATTTTCTTACATTCTTTTTCAAGGATTAATTCTTGATATTCTGTGCTTGATACAATGAGTGCTTGTTCATGAGATGAATTGGTACTTAAACCTCGACCATTTAAAGTTTGTGACCCTGAAATAGGAAGGCTGAGGCTATACGATTTTAAATCTGTCACATCAATCGCAACATTTGCACCATATTCAATCATGCCAATGGTGGTATTTAAGGTGGGCAGACGAATACCGTCATATTGAAAATCTAGTGTTTTTTGCGATGTATCTAACGTATGCAAACCACAAATAGAAGACATCCAATGTTGTGCTGTTGCTGTGTCATGTGCGAACTTAGAAAGTTCTATATTTTGGCTGAGTGGCATGGGTTGCACCTAGCTAATCTGAATATATTGAATCAAATATAATGCAATCTCTATACCATAGTTTAAGTTTATAGTACTCACAACGTACTCTATTTCAAATGTATGAATTCAAGCAAATCCATCGCGTTTATTTTAAAATAATCCATTAAAAATACGTCAAAAAATATTTTATTGGTCTAGTTATTGCTTCTTAATTGATAACAACTCACAAGCCTTACTATTTTCTCTAGCCAGTGCATGATTGAATAAATACTGCATGGGCAATATGAAACAAGAAAATATTAGCCAGTAGGTAATTTATATGAATTCAGTTGAAATTAATTCAGAGCATTTAAAAAAAAGTCATGTCTTTTCAACAAGTAATTTATTGTTTAAGCATCAAGATTTAAAAGAAACATGTAAGAATGTAGGTGAAATTTTTAAACCACATTTGCTCAAAACAGACATTAAAGACAGTGAATTTAGTGCAACCATGCACCATGTTAAAACAGGATTACTCTCTTTAAGTCGTTTAGAATATGGTGCAGATGTACATATCGAACCTGATTATCTTGATGATTTTTATTTAATTCAAATTCCAATCCAAGGCTATGCTGAAATTGAATATGCAACCCAAAAATTTATTTCTTACACTCGTGTTGCATCGATTATTTCTCCCGATCTCCCTTTAAAAATGCGTTGGAAAAAAGATGCACCACAACTTATGCTTAAAATCAATCAATCAGATTTTTTGCACCATGTTCAGCAACATTTGCCCCATTATGAAAACACGCCCATTTTCAATCCAAAACTCGATTTTTCTACCCTTGGCGGTTCTTATTTTTTACAACTCATGACCACTTTAATTGATGCTTTAAGTATTAAAAATCATCCTTTACACCATCCCATTGCGTTAAAACAATTTGAGTCGAGTTTATTTACTGCTTTACTCTATGGTCAAGACAATGACGCATTAAACGTCATCACACGTTACCAAGACAAACCTGTTTCACCTCATTTTATTAAACGAACTGAATGCTACATGCGAGAACATTTACATGAGCCATTAAACATTGAAATTTTGGCGAAACATGCAGGTGTCAGTACACGTACTTTGTTTTCTGGATTTAAAAACTTTCTTGGTATGACACCAATGACCTATTTAAAAGAGTTAAGATTAGAACAAGCCTATCAAGAATTAAAAAAAAATGAATACTTGTCTGTGACTGACATTGCTTATAAGTGGGGATTCACGCATTTAGGACGTTTTTCTCAAGAATATAAACGTCGTTATGGTGAGTTACCATCATCTACACATCGATCTCATCAAGTGAATCAAATGCTCTATTTAAGTTAAAATTTAACACACCTTTTACCCGTATAAAAGGTGCTTTTAACGCTTAAAAATGATGAACATATCTCATTTGAAGTCGATTACCCTCAGGTCTATTTTCTGCACCGTGTTCAAAATAAGCATTGGCAAGAACATGGTTTTGTTGTGAAAAACTGTACATGAAACCTGGTCCAAGTGCCCAAACTTTTTCACGTCTGCCTTTTAGATCATTTCCATTTAACTTGGTATCTGTGATTTGGTGTAGCCAATAACCATTTATCCCCACCCGTAATTGATTTGTGATTGCATAGTCAGTGGCAAAGTTTGCATGAATCGCTTGCCCTGCCTGTATATCACCTGCATCACCAAAAGCATACGTCGGTTTTGTATTTTTAAAATTATATAAATAGTGAATTCGAGTCGATGCTGTCCATTGTGGTGTCAACCAATATGTTGCTGCCCAATAAGGATTAAACGACACCGCATGGTTACTTGGATTAATGTCTTTATTTTGATCGTAATGCCCTGTTGGCAAATTCACTTGGAATTCAATGCGATGTACAAATTTTGGGCCATTTGCCCCCATAATAGGATCAAATTGAATAAATGGACCAATTAAAATGTCAGAAAATCCTTGAGATGACTTTAATGCGGCTTGATTTAAGCCATCATTAACCTTCATTTTACTGATAAACGGGACTAATGCATTCATACCAAACGAGGCATGATCCCCAACTCTCAATTGAGATAAATAGCTGATTTGAGCCACTTCAACCTGATAGTGTAAATCGGTTTTGGGGAGCGGAAGTGTCTTGCCTTGCTGATCTGAAAGTTTGTTGGCATCATAATCTTGAAAGTAAATTTGTCCATACCACCCCGGTCCTGCTGGCAATCCACCATCTAAAAAACTGGTCAGCCCTAAATTCACTGTGGGCAAATCGTAAGCATGTACAGGTGAAGTCATCATGGGCAAAGTGCCTGCAAGAAAAAATATTTTTAATACGGTTGATTTCATACGCTCATCCTTTATCACAACTGACATTTTGGTTTATCGTTCGGTCTAAAATAAATACATTCACCTATTTGACCCTCTTTGAAATTTTCAAAATAAAAACCCCAAGATATTGAATTTAATATTTATTTTAATTTAGATCTATCCACTCATTCCTTGGTTTTATCCAATTCTTCCAATCTGCTGAGATCGTATTACACAAAAAAAATCACGATAAAGATCATGATTTTTAAGGTCTTATTATGATAATTCTGGATGTTCTATGACCGCTCGATATTTACCTGCATGAAACACCAATGGTGCTCCTTCACGTTGCTGATACTGCTGCATTTCACCAATAAAAATAAGATGATCACCTCCTTCATATTGCTGTACATTGCGACAGACCAATGTGGCTAAAGCATCTGCCAATAATGGTGTTTTGTGAAGATCTTCATGCTCTATATGGGCTACATCTAAAAATTTATCTTCAGCAGGTCGTGCAAAATGTCCTGAAATATCATGATGTTCTTGACCCAACATATGAATGGCAAAATGTGTTGCATCTACAAAATCAGGCAAACTAGGTGCTGTTTTTGACAAGCTCCACAAAACCAAAGGTGGGTCAAGCGACAATGATGAAAACGAATTAGCAGTCATTCCAATTTTACGACCATCTTTCCCTCGTGTGGTAATCACTGTCACACCTGTTGCAAACTGTCCTAATAAATTTCTAATCCCTTTTGTATTGGTGACATCAATATCATTTAACATGGGATGCGCTATTTTCTGACTCATCATCAACTCCATTGTCTTTTACTTAAGCAACTTGCTTGACGTGGCTTTGTTTAATAAATTGTTTGGCACTTTCAGCATCAAACCACCACGGTGAAAAATCAACAGGATGATCAAAGTTATTAGCAATCTCTGATGCAATTGTTTGATTACGACTGGCTTCCATTAAAATTTCGATCATATGAGGTGTTGGTGGTGCCAATAAACTGTTGGTCCAAGCCACCACTTTTTCAGCATACTCCCAATATTGGTCGAATGTTTTTTGCATCCACTGACTAGAAAAATCTTGATCTGCTTGCGCCAAAATGGCATCAAAATAAATTTTGCTACACTTGGCTGCATTATTAGACCCTTGACCTGTAATTGGGTCATTGACCACCAATGCATCTGCCATACCAAAAACTTTTCGACCCGATGGTAGTGTAAGAATGGGTTGACGAATGGTTGGGGTGAATCGACCAGCTAAATAACCATTCTGATCATTTAATTGAATATCTGAACAACGCTCATATTCCCAAGGCACATGCTTTTTAAGAATATTTAAGCTCATTTCAAGATGTTCTTCTGCTGTTTTAACCTGTTGCCAGCAATCCATTTCACCACCAGGTATTCCTTCAAAAACCATAATGTCGCATGGGCCATTCACGCTTAATGCAGGAAAACTAAAATACTCACCCACGCCCGGAATCACATTAAACGTTACTTTTGAGTATGGAGATAGAGGTTTCATTCCCTGAACATAAGTTAATGCTAAAGCACGCTGTGGTTGATCAAAAACACTCTTTTCATCATCACGTGCAAATTGCTTCACGACTTCGCCTTTGCCTGCAGCAAGTAACACCAAATCATGGTTTGAAGTGATCTCTTCTAACTCTTGAATACCCACATCTTGTATAACAATTTTTCCACCTTGCTCTTCAAATGTTTTCATCCAGTATGGCATTTTGACACGCTGATCTACAGATTGAGCATATCGTTTTAATCTTGCACTCCATTCAAACACTTTGGTTTTTTCGTCATTGTTGACGATAGTAAAACCAATTCCCTCGACCGAAGGGCAAGCCTCTTCCCAAAAATTTAGTGCTAAATCTCGTTCTGTTTGTAAGGCAGTATGAAACATACATTGACTTGACATCACACGACCTTGGGCAATTTGTTCTGCTGTACGATTGGTAAAAATCGTCACATCATATCCCATGTTAATCAGGCCTAGACTGAGCTGTAATCCAGATTGTCCTGCACCCACAATTGCTATACGACGCATATAAATCTCCTCATTTTTCTTTTATCAATGGTGTTTATTTGGCTAACCGCGGGATTGCTGGTTGATTGGTTTCAGGCCCCATGACTGAATATCCACCATCAACAGCATAATCAGCGCCTGTCACAAAACTCGCTAACGGTGAGAGTAAAAACATCACCACCTGTGCCACTTCTGCGGGGTCACCTAAACGGCCTAAAAGGTGATAATCTGCACCAACAGCATCTGCTTTTTGACGATCATTACCGCTGACTTCAGCAATAACTCTTGACCATGTCCAGCCGGGAGAAACTGAATTGACACGAATGCCATCGACTGCAAAATCCATTGCCATTGCCTTAGTTAATGCACACATGGCAGCTTTAGATACTGGGTATAACCAACGTCCTGTTTGTGCATATTTGGCAGAAATAGAGGTGAAATTCACCACTGAACCTTGTGTCTGTTTTAAATCGCTATAAACCGCTTTAACCAGCTCAGCCGATGACACAAGATTAATATCAAGTGCTTTCAGCCAATCTTCTCGACTTGACTCAACACCTTTATCTAGATAGGTACATGCAAGATTTACAACATGATGTATATGACCAAATCGGGTCTGTATTTGCTCTATTGCTGTGTTAATTGCATGATCATTGGTTAAATCGGTTTGGATAAAAAATGCTTGTTCACCACATTTTTGTACTACTTGTTCACCTGCAGTATCAATATCTAAAATCGCGACAGATGCACCTGCGTTAACCAATGCTTGAACTAATGCTTCACCAATCAAGGTTGCACCACCACTCACTACAACTGTTTTTTCTTTAAAATCAAATGTCATGCCATGCGCTCCTACATTTATATGATTGGTTTATTTTCACTAGATGACCATGAAGGCATGAGCGTATTTGAAGGAATGTTTTCGTTGAGTAATTTGTGAGCAGTTTCTGCACCTGCAACAGGAAGACCTGTTGGATCGAGTAAACCAATTTGTACTAATACAGATGCTTGATCCCAATAAATATGTTCATGACATAGTTTTGACCCTCTAAACTGAATCACACCAAGCATAGGTATTTCGACATATTTTCCTGTAGGTTGAACGCCCGGAAGTAGCCAATCAATTTCACTGTCGTGAGTAAAGCTCATAATGAATTCATCAACCACTTGAGTAGATCCAACTGTACGAGAAAGTGGTGTTAACTTCATATCTTGAGGATTTTGATGCACAAAGTGATAACGATAAAAACGTGCTAATTGGCTGTATCCCACACCACCGGTTAACGTTGGAATATGATTCACATAAGGTTGAGCCACCATAGTGGCCATCGTTGCAGGCACATCTCTGGTTTCAAATTCATGCTTAATGTGTTCTTCCCATAGTGCAACCAAATTAAAATAAGGTCCTACTGTGTCATGAAGTGCTGTAATGGTTCGTTCGTGGGCAATTTTTGCTGATGGTTTATGATAATGTGCGCTTTCCGGACGAGCAAAAGCGTGATCTACACCATCGTAAACATGCACATTCACATGCGGATATTTTTCTGCGGCATCTATAATTTGTGCACGTGCATCTGGCGGAGTAAACTGATCAAGTTCAGCAATATGTAAAACTAAACGCCCTTTGAGTTGTTCTAATTCATGTAACGATTTTTCTAGACCAACACCATAATACCCGACTGCACAAGCCACTTCAGGAATACGACATCCTGCTAAAAATGCAAGTTTTCCCCCCAAGCAATATCCAACAACACTCACCCCAGTCGTAGTGTCACAGCTTTCTAAGGTCTTTAAGTAATTAAGACTATCTTGAATGTCTTGCACACCAAGATTTTCATCATATGTTTGATATAATTCAAAGGCTTTTTCAAAATCTTCTGGTGTATAACCCAATTCAATATTGGCTTGCTTACGCCAAAATAAATCTGGCACAAGTACGGTATATCCTTCTTCAGCAAGAAAATCTGCTTTTTTGCGCATGACATCATTAACACCAAAAATTTCTTGGCACAAAACAATACCCGGACCACGCTCATCGGCTGAAATACTCAGATAGGCTGAAAACAACTCACCGGATTGACTTTTTATTTGAACATATTGACCAGACATCATTTACACTCCAGATATTCTTATGTAAATCATCATGGAATGAAGTCGTCAATTTAGCTGTCCAAAAGATGCAGGCTTTATCCTTTTAATGCAAATATCTATTTTTAAATCAATAGCGACCTATACAAAACCATCTATTTCAAAATAAGTCATTGTTTTATTAAATAAAAATACATTTAACTTTGATACAGTGGTCAGTATTTTTATGCTCTAGTCGAGTGCTAAAGATTATTTACATCCGTTTATCTCATCATTCTTCATGCATTTTTTGTCTGATCCACATCAAAAAAGGGGTGCAATCATGCATCCCCCTTTTGATGTAAGCACCATACAATATTTATTGTTTCGTAATCTGATCAATCATCCGTAATTCGTCTGCACTAAAATCTAGATGATCTAAACTTTTCAAATTTTCCAAAATTTGTTGACTTTGACTGGCACCAATAATCGTTGAAGTCACGGATTTATGGCGTAAAACCCATGAAATTGCAAGTTGTGCAAGTGTTTGCCCACGCTGTTTTGCAATCTCATTGAGTTGATTAATTTGATCTAAAATTTGAGGTTGTATATGTTCTTGAGTTAAATATTGACTACCTCTAGCCACACGAGAGTCATTAGGAATACCATTTAAATAACGTCCACCCAATAAACCTTGTGCCAACGGTGAAAAAGTGATTAAACCAAAATTTTCACTTTCTGCTGCGGGTAAAATATCTTTTTCAAGATCACGATTCAATAAATTATAAACAGGCTGATGAATCGTCATTGGTACATTGTACTGTGCCAATAACTGAGTAAGTTTAGAGGTTAATTCAGGCGTATAACCCGATGAAATACCAATATATAACGCTTTTCCTTGACGAACAAAATCGGCAAGTGTTTGTGCCGTTTCTTCAAGTGGTGTGTCTGCATCATATCGATGTGAATAAAAAATATCGACATAATCTAAGCCTAAACGATTTAAACTTTGATCTAAACTGGCAGTTAAATATTTACGCCCACTGCCACCCTGACCGTAAGGGCCAGCCCACATATCCCAACCTGCTTTTGTTGAAATAATTAATTCATCACGATAGCGTTTAAAATCATTTTTTAAAAAATAACCAATATTTTTTTCTGCACTGCCAAATGGTGTTCCATAATTGTTGGCTAAATCAAAATGATTAATTCCATGGTCAAATGCGGTATAAAGTATCTGCTTTTGTTGCTCAATTGCCGTATTATCACCAAAATTATGCCAACATCCCAAAGAAAGTGGTGGTAAGACCAAACCACTGTGCCCGACTTTACGATATTTAAATGATGTGTAACGGTTTTCTTCTGCTTTATACATGAGTGGCCTCTTTCATATTGGGTGCATTTAAATTGAAATGACTTCGTAAGGTTGTTCCTTGATAGGTCGTTCTAAAAATTTGGCGTTGTTGTAAAATAGGCACCACCAAATCCACAAAATCATTAATACCAGTTTCAAGTAATGCAGGCATAATATTAAAACCGTCGGCAGCTTGATTGTGAAACCAATATTCAAGCTGATCTGCAATATATTCTGGTGTACCAATCAAACTAAAATGCCCACGGCCTGATGCAACTCGCTGATACAGTTGTTTGACCGTTAATTGCTGCTCTTCACTTAATTTGCTTAATAATTCTTGGCGACTTTGTTGCCCTGTTTGTGTTTTTTTTAATGTAGGCAAAGGAGCATTTACATCTAGCTGTGACAAATCGAAATTACCCAACATACGTCCAAGCAAGCCTAAACCTACCTCTTCATCAATTAAATCATCTAAAATTTTTTGCTGATCTAAAGCTTCTTGTTGTGTTTTTGCCACCACAACATACACACCCGGTAAAACACTCAATTGATCTGCTGTACGGCCATATTTTTTAAGGCGTTGTTTCACATCTTTATAAAATGCTTGAGCAGATTTAAAATCAGGTTGTGCAGTAAAAATAACATCTGCAGATTGTGCCGCCAAATTACGCCCCCGCTCAGAACTTCCTGCCTGTACAACAATTGGATGTCCTTGCGGACTTGGTGTCACATTGAGTGGCCCATCCACAGAAAAATATTGTCCGCGATGCTTTAATGAATGTAGTTTTTGTAAATCAAAAAATTGTCCTGTTTGTTTGTTTTTTAATACCGCACCACTGTCCCAACTTTTCCATAAACCATTCACAACTTGAAGAAACTCTTCAGCACGGACATAACGATCTTTATGTTGCACATGTTCTTCAGCATTAAAATTTTTCGCTTCTGTGGCCAAATCGGTGGTCACCAAATTCCACCCTGCTCGACCATTAGAAATCAAATCTAAAGACGCAAATTTTCGTGCAATATGATACGGCTCGTTATAGGTGGTTGTAGCTGTACCAATTAATCCAATATATGACGTTCTAGCACCAATTGCCGATAAAATCGTTAACGGTTCAACCTCATGGCCACGTGTTTTTCCCGATTTCACCACGTTAGGGTCAACAGCCAAGCTATCTGCAAAAAAAATAGCATCGAATTTTCCACGCTCTGCATGTTGAGCTGCGTTTATATAACGTTCAAATGCCGAAATATGTAGTTGACTCTGTGGATGACGCCAACTTGCAACATGATGGCCAAAACCATCTACAAACAAATTCAAATGTAATTGACGCTGACGATTTGTATTGTGTTGATTTCGTTTTTCTTGAATACCCATAACCATCATCTCATGTTTAAAATATTAAATGTACGCATAGATTTTTTTTCACGAACTAAAGTGAATCGATGCACGATTAAAAGTTTTTATGAAATGAAAGACCAAAATAACGTTGGTCATCACGAGGCACTTGTCGTGTAATACGATTACCATTGGTACTGAGTAATGTGGCATATGATTTATCTAAAATATTACGAATATTCAATGCAATACGCCAATCATCAGTCGTATCATTCAATGCAATACTGGCATTCCACAATCCATAAGCAGGCTGAATCGTATTTGGATTTTGATCTAAACTAAATTGTGTTTTACTTTGCCATGTATATTGTGTAGAAAAATCAATGCGCTTGTGCTGATTAAATGTGTAGTATTTATCAACTTGTACATTCATTTTCCAATCGGGTGCAAATGGCAAAGTTTGACCATTTACATTTGGACAATTGCGATCTGACGCAGGGCATTTAAAGTCATCTATACGGGCATGTGTATATGCTGACGACAATGTAAATATTAAATCTGGATTATATTTATAAGAACCATCGAACTCTACACCTCGTGTAGAAACATCGCCTGCATTGAGGAGTCGTGTAATGGGAAAGCCCGTTGGGTCTAAGGTTCGAAAATTGGCCTGATAGTTTTTATATTGGGTATTAAAAATTGCAACGTTTGCCACTAAACGTTGATTAAACCACTCCGTTTTTAGCCCGAGTTCAAACGAGTGAGATGTTTCAGGATCAATCACTGGTGTATCATTGGCCTGCATATTAAAATATACATTGTATGCTGGGCCTTTGTATCCTCTTGAATAGGTCAAGTAACTATGAATATTGGGTGTGAAATCAAACTGTGGCCCAAGTCGACCTGAAATACCTGTTTCAGAAGTCGAACCTGAACTTGCAAATGCGGATCGAATGGCATTTCTAACCCCAATCTCTTGAGGTACTGTAGAGGTTCGTTCATGCGTATATGAGAGCTCATCACGCGTGACTCGCAATCCAGAAATCCAACGAAACCGATCCGAAAAGTGCCACGTTCCTTCGCCAAAAATTGCATAATTTTTACTATCTGTACTGTAATTGGCTTGCCCTAAATCTGAGCGATAATTTTGGAGAGTCGTGTTATACCACTGAGATTGTCTGTGATAATATTCATCATTTTGGTTTTTTGCAAAGTATAGACCTGCAACATATTCAAACAGCCCAAAATCTAAAGGCTTAATACGAAATTCTTGTGAATACTGCTTGCTATTTACATGGCCTAAATCAGCAACATCGGCAAAATTCACCGTTGCCTTGGCCAATTGATCGCTGTCTGCGATTTGATTATTTTTCCACTGCCGAAATGCGGTAATCGATGATAATTGATATTTCTCTAACGTCCACTCTGCGGTTAAAGCCAGCCCATAATTGCGATCTTCTGTTTTAGCACTTTGGTTTTCTACAGTATCACGATTATCAAATGACACTTGAACAGGAGCCAAGGCTTTTGCATAATTAGTGTCTGTATTTTTCACCACAATACCCGTGGGTGCCGTGGCTTTTTTATACATATAATCTGCGGTTAAACCAAACACTAAATTATCTTGAGCTGTATATTCAAACTTACTTCTAAATCCATAATTATGATAACCATTGACCTCTTTTCCTGTGGTTAAATTATTGACATTACCATCATAACGACCAACTAAAGCAGAAATATTTGCTTTCAATACCTCAGGAATAAGCGCATTAGATGCCCCAAGTTTTAATCGTTGCTCTCCATCATTGGTCACATACGTATCGATGTAACCCGATGGATATTCTGTTGGATTTTTGGTCACAATATTAATGACACCTGCCGTTGCATTTTTTCCAAATAAAGTGCCTTGTGGCCCACGTAATACTTCTATACGATCAGTATCTAATAAATCTAAAGTGGCCTGTCCGGGACGACTATAAACCACACCATCAATCACTGTTGATACCGATGACTCAACCCCAGGTGATGTTGAAATCGTTCCTACACCACGAATAAATAATGAAGTATCTTTATTCGATGCACCTGCACGAAAGTTCACCGAAGGAATGTCTGAAACAATGGCTTCCAATGAACCTTTTTGTTTTTTATCTAGTTCTTGCCCACTAATCACAGAAACAGCCACAGGAACACGTTGTAATACTTGTTCTTTTTTAGTTGCTGTCACAACGACTGTCTCTAATTGCTGAACATGTTGTGTGTTTTGATCTGTTTGTGCAGCAGCTAAGGCATGCATACTCATGACAATACTTTGTGCTAAAAGGCTTATTTTCACCCCTCGTATGACATGCTTTTTGCATCGATTCATTTTAGATGTACGATATGATTTCATGAATGTTCAATCTCTTTGATTATTTTAAATATTGATAACGATCTGTTGCAGACCAAAAATGTTGTAATTTCAGATTTATGATTGCAGTATTTACAAACTGCTGATTCACCCATGTTTTCACATCAATACTGTGACGAATTAAACCCTGAGATTGAGCTAAATTCACCTTTTGTTGCAGTTGGTCATTAAAATAAGGATCAAATAATGGTGAATATAAAAATTTTAAATTTACACCATGCAATTCTTGCGCATAGACTGACGCAGGATAACCAGATTGAGTGAAAAACAACGCCACTTGCGGGATTAAATGGTCATCTTGTGACAACCAATTCAAGCCATTAACCACCTGATTTACAATCTGTTGTGTTTCTTGAGGGTATTGTTGAATAAATTCTTTTCGCCCTAAAAATACGCCCTGTGATGCGCCTGCTCCATTGAGTTGTTTTGTGCTTATCGGTAGTTTTACAATACCTTTATCACGCAGAGAAAAAAAACGTGAAGGCCCCCAAGATGCATCAATTTTTTTCGCCACGAGCGCTGCATTCACCGCATTAAAATCTAAATTAATTAAATGAACATCTTTGGTGGTTAAACCCTGACTTTTTAAAGCTGCCACTAAGGAAATTTCATCGGCAGTCCCACGTAAAATACCCACACGCTTTCCTTTTAACTGCTGTAGCGTATGAATATCGGCATCCGCGCGAACTGCCAAATAGTTGGTTAAACCACGTGTTGTTGCCGCCAACAACTCCGTATCTAGACCACCTGCTTTACCAATAATTGGGGGTAAATCACCTAAAAAAGCAAAATCAACTTGTTTATTGGCCAATGCTTCATTAATTGCAGGGCCTGCACCTTTAAAAAAATACCACTGTACTTGTATATTTTGTTTGGCAAATTCTTGTTCAAGCCATTTTTTGGTATACAACACATCAACAACGCCACCTGCCGCATGTGAGTTTGTGGTACTTAAATCAGGCGATGCAATTCGAATCACACTTAAGTTTTGTGCAAAAACAACTTGAGCCAATAACCAAACAAATAATGCCATGATTGGTTTTAAAATAAAGTTTTTCATGTTTCATACCACCCCTATGCTAATATTAATGACTGAACGTCAGGATATTCGTTACGTGGTGCAATGAAGCTGTGTTTGATCTTTGAAGCATTATTGCCTTGAGTCAAAGGCATACTCGTTATTTTTGTTGGATAATATGGGATCTTGGCTACGTACATTTCACTGTCCATCACTTTAATTTCGCCAATTATAAGTGGGTTATTTATGATAAATATGTCTATTAATTTACAGATATTTTCTTATTTTAAGCATACTTTATAACAATACCTTATAAATAAAAAATCATTATGATCAATATCTTATAAAAAAATATTGAATATACATAAAAAATATTTGTACTTCTTAAATGTAGATAAAATTTGTATAAATATAAACATTCTTATTTGAAGAGGAGGATTAATATGACACCTTATATTTAGCCAGCATCGTCATAAATATATTGATATTATTTTATTGGATGTCCTGTCATGAGATCGTTATTACTTAAAAAAAATGTAATCACTCACCTACAAAAGCAAAAAAACAACTCTACACCTCCTTTTATATTTGCCAGTTATCATTTTGCACTTGCGATGATTGTTCCATGTTTATTATTGGTGTTATGGTTTATTACATCAAAATATCATTGGCTTCCTGAACAAATTTTAGCAACACCACAACAAACATGGCACAGTTTGATCACGCTTGCGCATCAAGACTTATGGCAACAATTAAGCATTAGTTTAATACGTCTTGCAGAAGGGTTAGCTTTAGGCATTATTGGTGGGCTATTGCTTGGAATATGCATGGGATACAGTACATCTGTAGAAAAATATCTGTCTACCACCTTTTATGCGTTGGCGATCATTCCAACATTGGCATGGATTCCACTACTCATTGTATGGTTAGGTATTGAAAATACACTAAAAATTTTTATTATCTTTAAAGCAACACTTATTCCTATATGTATCCATACACAAGTGGGTGTACGTGACATTCAAATTAAACTCAAAGAAGTTGCTCAAACACTGCATTTAAGCCCATCACAAATTTTATTAAAATTGATTCTACCCTCCATTTTACCCCATTTTTTTACAGGATTACGCCTTGCAGTGGCAGCAGCATGGACGACCTTAATCGTAGTTGAGCTTTTAGCATCTTCTGAAGGCATTGGCTATTTAATGGTGACAGGTAGACAGCTTTTTCAGATGGATATTGTTTTTGTTAGTATTGTGGTGATTGCCTGTGTCGGAATTATACTCGACCAACTTTTAGCATATCTTGAAACACGTTTTATCTTTTGGCCGCATAGCACAGTGGCTGCACATAGCCATTCATCCCAAAAAGTATTTTCTGATTATTTACGAGCCAGTATTATCCCTCTGTGCTTGCTCGTGATTTGGGTATTTATCAGCAACTTCCATCTCATCACAACGGATATTTTACCAACACCTTGGAGTGTCATACAGGCATTATTTGGAGGATTTACCGATCACTCACTCACAGATGCGCTACAACAAAGCATGTATCGAGCCATGCTTGGCTTACTTTTAGGCGGAAGTTTGGGCATTGTTTTGGGTATAGTATTGGGTCAGTTTAAATTATTAGAACGCTTATTTGCCCCTACGTTAAATACCTTTCGTTTAATTGCAATTTTTGCATGGATTCCCCTCATTACAGCATGGTTTGGTTTAACTGATTTATCTAAAATTATTTTTATTGCATTGGCATCTTTTTTTCCATTATTTATTGCCACTTGGCAAGCAATGACTTGGCGTCCAAAACATTTAATTGAAATGAGTGCTGTACTCAAACTGAATCACGCTCAACTGTTATTTAAATTTATTCTTCCTAGTATTGCACCTGCTATTTTTGCAGGACTTCATTTGGCGTTACTGTATAGCTGGATGGCTTCATTTGGTGCTGAATACCTCATGGGCTCAGGTATTGGAATCGGAAGCTATATGATGGCAGCGCAACAAAGTTTTGAGATGGATCGTGTTTTTGCTGGCACTTTTCTCATTGCAATGATTGGAATTTTTTTAAATTATATCGGTTTATATTTAGAAAAAAAATGTACATCTTGGCGTAATAATTAATGGTGAACTCTATGAATACAACGATACATTTTAATGACTCAAAGCATTGTTGCAACACAGATATCAACACTCCTTTTGTTGAATTTCAACACGTACATAAAAGCTACCTTGTTCATCAACAACCCATCAAAATTATTGAAGATTTTAATTTAAAAATATTTGAAGGTGAATTTATTGCGATTGTTGGAAGTAGTGGTTGTGGAAAATCTACATTATTACGCTTGCTTGCGGGATTAGATCAAGAGTTTGAAGGTCAAATTCAAATTGAATCAAAAAATATTCATCAGGTGAGAAATGATTGTGCCGTGGTATTTCAAGAGCATCGATTGTTTCCTTGGCTGAATGTAGAGCAAAATATTGAACTAGGTATTCTCAATAAAAACATCTCTAAAGTAGAAAAAAAACAAAGAATTCAACAAAGTATTATCTCCATTGGTTTACAAGGCTTTGAAAAAGCCTACCCTCATCAACTCTCAGGTGGAATGGCACAACGTGTATCTATTGCACGCAGTTTAATTACACAGCCCAAAATATTTTTACTAGATGAACCTTTTGGCGCACTTGATGCACTGACTCGGCATCAAATGCAACAAGAGTTATTAAGAATTCATACTCAAGAAAAAATCACCACCATTTTTATCACACATGATGTTGAAGAAGCCGTGAGCTTAGCTGATCGTGTGGTTATTTTAAAACCTCACCCGGGTTGTATAGAGCAAATTGTATCCATTGATTTACCAAGGCCACGTAATCGCATTCACCCTGAGCTCAATCAACTCAAAGAGCATATATTTCAAAAATTAACCCACCATTTAAATTAATATATAAATTTAACCCCCACATGAAGTCGCATCAAATTCACGAATATCTGCTATTTTTCGAGTATCAATGCGTCTATTGGGTGTAATGTAAGTGGCTAAAAGATTCGATAAAAAATTTGATGATCTTTTTTTCTTAAAAGAACACGTGTTAAATCATAAGATCGCTTTGAACCATGCCAAACTCATGGCTACAATTGAACAAAAGATATAAATATATATCATTTTTTTCATACCACATTGGCACTCAACACCTTTTCATCTTAAAACTTAAGATATTGTTATACATGTATTTTTTATTTATAAAACACAAAAAGTATGACTTTATCTTTTTTTTAATTTGCATAGATAAAATTCATCTGAATGTTATGTTTTATAAAAATAAAATATGAATTAACGTATGATTTTATAAAATAAAATATTGGAATTTTTTATGCTTGAATGTGTAGAAGCACGGTCTGCCTCACCATATTATTTCAACGATCATGGCTTATTCGAAGAAATATCAAGTAATCACTTAACTCATATGATACCGTTTCAAAACTATAAAAAATTAGCCGAAACGACACTTTTGAAGTGTAGTTTTATGCAATATTGCACAGCGAGTGAAATTGATTTTCTATTTAAAAATATTAAAATTAAGCATTTTCATCAAGATCAAACCATATATGAACGTCACAGCCGATGTGATGAAATGATAGTGATTTTAAATGGCACTTTAAAATTAGGATGGAATGCATACGATGGACGTTATATTATTCATCGTTTTATTCCCAGTGGTGCGTTGCTCAATATTTCTTATTTAATTACTCATGCACCTTTTGAACATCAGTACATTGCTCATGAAGCTACTAGTTTAGCCATCATTCCCGGACATATTTTTCAAACACTCATTCAAAGTAATTCCCAAGTGATGTATCACATGTTACAGCTTGTTTGCCAACGAACGCGTCTACTCGATAACGATATTTATCATCAAAATGCGCAATCTTTACGACAACAAATTGCCCGTCAATTACTGTATTTGGTTGAATACTTCACGTTAGAACAACATGGAGAAATCAAACTACTCATCAAGCTCTCGCAAGAAAATTTTGCTGAACTTCTTAAAATATCTAGACAAAGTCTGCGTAAAGAATTGCGTTGGTTTATTGAGCAGTCAATCATTACAACACAGTATAATCAAATGATTATTACTGACATAACACAGCTTCGAGCACTTATTAGTGAAGCAAATTAATTGGTTTTTGAGTATATTGAGGTGACATTTAAAGCATGACCCTCTTTTAAAATCCTTAACACACTTCACAACAGCAGTAAAAAAAGCATCAAAATATCACATCTAACAATAGTATTTTTTCTTTAAAATTTTTTAATATTTGGCGAATTATCAATAATATCAAACATCAAATTCGCTGAATGACTCAATAAAAAAGGCTCTGATCAACAGAGCCTTTCAACAGATAAATAATGATTTAGAGTAATAAAGAACGAATATCTGCAAGCAGTTTCGTTAATTTGTTACTAAAGCGTGCTGCATCTGCACCATTAATCACACGATGGTCATAAGACAATGACAATGGCAACATTAAACGAGGCTCAAAGTCTTTACCATTCCATACAGGTTGCATCGTTGCAGGTGAAATCCCTAAAATTGCCACTTGTGGCCAATTCACAAGCGGTGTAAACGCTGTTCCACCAATGCTACCTAAACTGGTAATTGTAAAATTCGCACCTTGCAAATCTTTTGGAGATAATTTTTTCTCACGTGCCTTTTTACTGAGCTCACCCAGTTCAATTGCAATGTCTTTAATTGATTTTTGATCTGGATTACGTAGCACAGGGACGGTTAAACCATCTGGAGTTGCCACTGCAATACCCATATGTATTTCTTTACGAAGCAATACAGATTTTTGATCATCGGCCAAGTGCGCTGCAAAATATGGCTCTTCTTTCAACAGGTGTGCAAGGGCTTTGGCAATAAATGCCAAAATCGTCAAGCTAATTCCTTGTTGCTTAAAGCCACCTTTGAGCTCGCCACGCCATGCTTCAAGTGCCGTAATATCAGCTTGATCAAACTGAGTCACCTGTGGAATAAAGTTATTTAAACACAGTTGCGGTATAGACACTTGTTGTAAGCGTGTGAGTGGTTTTTCTTCAACCCCTCCATGCGCTGTAAAATCAGGTAATTTTGGTAAGCCTGATGAAGCAGCAGGCGTTGCTTTCTCAATCACTTTTGGTGCTTCAGTCAAACGACCTTTCACATATGCAAAAACATCATCTTTCATAATGCGGGCATGTGGCCCCGATGCTTTCACTTCTGCCAAGATTACACCAAGCTCACGAGCTAATTTACGAACAGCAGGCCCTGCATATACTTTCGCATTTTCTGCTTGTTGTGCTTTGGTCAGCTTTTCTGTACCCGATGAATCAGAAGCTACTGCTGTTTTTTCCAAAGATGGTTCTGGTTCTTTTTGAGCAGTTGGTGTTGACGCTTGTTCAGGTTCAGGGGCTTTGTCTTCTGTACTTGACGTTTCGCCTTCTGCCTCTACCGTGGCAATTTTAATGCCTTGATGAACATCTTGACCGACTTCAACATGAATCGACTTAATCACACCTGATGCAGAACTTGGTACTTCAACAGTCGCTTTATCAGATTCAACCACTAAAATACTGTCATCTTTTTCAATGCTGTCACCAACTTTGACTAAAATTTCAGATACCGCAGCTTTATCTACCCCTAAATCAGGCACAACAATATCTATTTCACCTGCAGGTTGCTTGTTTTGTGCAGGTTGAGCAGGTTCTTGCTGTTTTGAACTAGAGTTTTGTTGTGGCGCAGACGTTTTATTCACCTGTACAGGGGGCACTTCGGCCGATTGATGGCCTTGTGTTTTCAACGTAATTAAAAGTACGCCTTCTTGAATGGTATCACCTTCTTTTACAGCAATACTTTCAACAGTTCCTGCTTCCGTACTTGGTACTTCAACAGTGGCTTTATCAGACTCAACAACAACAATGCTGTCATCTTTTTCAATATTGTCGCCCACTTTTACCAATATTTCACCCACAGATGCTTTTTCCACACCAATGTCGGGAACTTTCACTTCAACCACTTGAGCTTGAGATGTTGGCTTAGATTGAGACTCAGCTTTTTCTTGCAATACCGTTTTTGTCTTACTTGGTTGGGCAGGTTGGCTGTTTTCTTTTGCAGATGGTTTTGCTTCAGATGTGGCCTGATCACTCTCATGATCTAACTCAACGAGTGGCGTACCCTGAGCAATCTCATCACCCTCTTTAACCAAAATCTTTGTCACTACCCCTGCTGAAGTGCTTGGCACTTCAACAGACGCTTTGTCAGATTCAACCACAACAAGACTATCATTTTCAGCCACGGTGTCGCCAACTTTGACTAAAATTTCTGCAACTGTGGCATGATCTACACCAATATCAGGTGTTTTGATTTCCATGGTTTAGTTCTCCTCACCTGATTGCTCTTGATATGCAGCAACAGCTTGTACTTCAGGATGCGCTTGTGGAGCCCACGCAACAGGACGATCTGTTTCGAGTTCAAAAGAAGAAATAGCATCTTTCACTAAACGATTTTCCACTTCACCTTCGTCTGCCAATTTCTTAAGCGTTGCCACCACAATATGAGCTGCATCTACACCAAAGTAACTACGTAAGTTTGCGCGAGTATCTGAACGACCAAAGCCATCTGTACCCAATGTGACATACGGGCGATTATCTGGTAAATAAGCACGGATTTGTTCGCTATAAGCGCGCATATGATCCGTTGCAGATAATACGATTCCGTGTGTACCACGCAATTGTTGTGATACCCAAGACTCTTTTGTTTCGTCAGTCGTTGGATGTAAACGATTGTATTCGTCACACACCATACCGTCACGAGCAAGCTCGTTAAAGCTTGTTACACTCCAAACATTGGCATGAATTTGATATTCTTCACGTAAAATAGTTGCCGCTTTCATCACTTCACGTAAAATTACCCCAGAACCTAACAATTGGACTGTGGCTTTTTCATCTTCTTGCAACAAATACATCCCACGCTTAATCCCTTCTTCTGCACCTTGTGGCATCGCTGGGTGTTCGTAGTTTTCATTCATCAAGGTTAAGTAATAAAACACACGTTCTTGTTCTTGATACATGCGTTTTAGACCATCATGCATAATGACTGCAAGCTCATAACCAAAACAAGGATCATACGCTACACAGTTTGGAATCGTACTGGCTAAAAGATGTGAGTGACCATCTTGGTGCTGTAGACCCTCACCATTGAGCGTTGTACGACCCGCTGTTGCACCAAATAAGAAGCCTTGTGCTTGTGCATCGCCTGCTGCCCATGCAATATCACCAATACGTTGGAAACCAAACATAGAGTAATACATATACATTGGAATCATTGGCAAGTTATTGGTTGAATAACTGGTTGCCAACGCAGCCCATGCACTCATGGCACCTGCTTCGTTAATCCCTTCTTGCAACATATGACCATCTTTTGCTTCACGATAGTTCATGAGCTGTTCTTGGTCTTCTGGAATATAATTTTGTCCGTGTGCTGCATAAATACCCAGTTGACGGAACATTCCTTCTAAACCAAAAGTACGTGCTTCATCTGGAACAATCGGTACAACATGATTTTTCAGTGCTTTTTCTTTTAAAAGTGCTGAAATTAAACGAACAGACACCATGGTCGTAGATTGCTCTTTACCGCCACTGCCTTTGAGTACAGCATCAAAGACTGAAAGTTCAGGAATAGGCAGTGCCACGCTTTCTTTACGGCGTGCAGGTAAATACCCTCCTAAAGATTCACGATGAGCTTTTAGGTATTTCATCTCAGGTGAGTTTTCACTTGGTCGATAAAATGGTAACTCTTCAAGCTGTTCATCATTGAACGGTAAATTGAAACGATTACGGAAATACTTTAATGACTCTAACTGCATTTTTTTGATTTGATGCGTTTTATTTACCGCTTCAATTTCATCAGATAAGCCATACCCTTTCACTGTTTTTGCTAAAATCACCGTAGGTTGACCATTACTTTGAGTTGCTGCTGTATACGCTGCATGTACTTTGTATGGGTCGTGTCCACCACGGTTTAATGCATCAATATCTTCATCACTTAAATTTTTGACCAACTCAGCCGCTTCTGGATATTTGCCAAAGAAATGTTCACGAGTATACGCGCCACCTTTGACTTGATAACGTTGATAATCACCATCAACCGTTTCATCCATACATGCTTTGAGTGCACCCGATTTATCTTTATCGAGTAGAGCATCCCACTGACGTCCCCAAATGACTTTAATGACACGCCAACCTGCACCGCGAAAGATCGACTCAAGTTCTTGGATAATTTTACCGTTACCACGTACAGGGCCATCTAAACGCTGTAAATTACAGTTCACCACCCAAATGAGGTTGTCTAGTTTTTCACGACCTGCCAAGGAAATCGCACCTAAGCTTTCTGGCTCATCCATTTCACCATCGCCAAGATACGCCCATACTTTGCGGTCTTCTTCTTTAATTAGACCACGATTCATTAAGTATTTTTGAATATGTGCCTGATAAATGGACATGATTGGCCCAAGCCCCATCGATACCGTTGGGAACTGCCAATAGTCAGGCATGAGGTATGGGTGTGGATAGCTTGGCAAACCATTGCCATTGACCTCACGACGGAAGTTACTCAATTGCTCTTCAGTCAAACGGCCTTCTAAAAATGAACGCGCATAAATACCCGGTGCACAGTGTCCTTGGTAGTAGATCATATCTCCACCAAAATGATCACTATTAGCACGGAAGAAGTGGTTAAAACCGACATCGTACAACGTTGCAGATGATGCAAAGCTGGCTAAATGCCCCCCGAGGTCATCACCTGTTTTGTTGGCACGAAGTACCATCGCTAAGGCATTCCATCGAATAAGTGCACGAATACGGCGTTCCATATCTCGGTCACCTGGCATTGCAGGTTGTTCTTCTACCGGAATGGTGTTCAGATATGGCGTGTTTAGGCGCTGAATAGGAACATGTTTTGCAATTGCTTGTTGGTATAACTTTTCTAATAAAAATGCGGCACGATCTGTACCCATGTGTTTTAAAACTGAGTCAAAGGCATCTTGCCATTCTTGGGTTTCTTGTGCGTCGGAATCACCATAGTACGCCATATTTCACCTTTCCTTCATCGTTAATCGATAGCCACATCTATTTTTACCATGTTTTTATAGCGGCATGTAATGGCTAGATTTAAATACAATAGCAAAATAACATTTAGTAAATAAATACTCAGCAAACAAGTCGCTTTTTTTACACAAAAAAAATCGCCAATATGGCGATTTTTCGATAGACAGTCTTTCGTACAGTTTATGTCAATTTACACCATACTCATTATAACTGAAATTTTATACAGATTTTATGGCAACATTGCTAAATAAGTTCCCGGATTCTTGCGTATACCGTCAGCCACGATTTCAAAATGTAAATGTGACCCTGTACAACGTCCTGTACAACCCACTTTAGCAATTTCTGAACCTGCTTTTACACGATCACCCACACTCACCATTAGTCTCGATGCATGGCCATAGCGTGTTAAATACCCATTACCGTGGTTAATTTCTACAAACTGTCCGTAGCCTGACACCCAGCCTGAACGTGTCACAACCCCTGTACCAGAGGCATAAATAGGCGTGCCTGTTGGTGCCGCTAAATCTAGACCTGAGTGACCTTCTTTTTTACCAAACATCACACGTTGGCCAAAATTCGAGCTCACTTTTGCACTTGCTGGCAATGGGCTTTTCGTTAACCAACTCATAATATCTTTTGAAGATGTTTTTACAGCGCTTGATTTATTACTATTACGCAACGTAATATGAGTACTCATCTGCTTTGGATCTAGACCTGTATCTTGAGCATAAGAACCTTCTGCAAGGGTACGCTCTAAACGATCTGTCTTCGTCACAGATAACTGAGTATTATCCATCAAATCTGCAAACACAGCAGGTGACGAAACAATGACTGACAGCGCAAACAAAATACGTCGCATAGTAAACCTCTAAAATCGTGACTCTTAAGTCGGGCAGTATCTTAAACTCAGTGCATCAGCATTTAAGCTTCGTTTAATACAAACAAGAGAAAATATATGGCTCAACCACACCTGTTTTTCAAAAATCTGCAAAAAGACCAGAAAAGTAGCGCCGCCAAATCTCTTACACAACATGTTTTATCTTGGCAAAAACTAACCCAGCTGCTCCAACCGATTTTGCCTCAACCTGAGCATTGGCAAATCGCTTGTTATCGCCACGGTATTCTCACACTCTCAGGTGAAAATCAGGCCATGGTCAGCAAAGTTGGTTATTTACAAAAACATTATGTGCAACAACTTTCACGTATTGAAGCATTCAAAGATTTACAGGAGATTCATGTTCGAATACGAACAAAAAATGTAAAAAAAACCCATGAAGTCGTGCCCCAACCATTGTCTACAGAAACACAAAATATGTTAAAAAATGCAGCCAAGATGGTGAATGACCCTAAGCTTAGCCAAGCTATATACAACTTTGCAAGTCATAGAAACAAAAAAGCTCATTATGAATCATAATAAGCTGTATATATATTTTAATGTATTTTTTAATAATCGTTAAATTTTAGCCATTTAACTGACCGACACATAAGGAATCGGACATTGATTTACGTCATCAAATGTTACAATTTCATAGCAAGATGGATCAGATTTAACATTGCGTAATAATTGGTTGTTCAGCGCATGCCCTGATTTGTAAGCATCAAACTTAGCAATAATTTGATAACCTAACAAATATAAGTCACCAACAGCATCTAAAATTTTATGACGCACAAACTCATCGTTATAACGCAAACCTTCTTCATTGACCACACCATTTTCATCAACCCCAATGGCATTTTCCAAACTTGCACCCAGTGCTAAATTATTCGCTTTTAAAAAATCGAGATCTTTCATAAAACCAAACGTTCGAGCATCGCTCACTTCATACACAAAGGTTTCTGTAGAAAAATCAATGGTTGCAGATTGGTATTCTTTTGCAAATGCAGGGTGATTAAAGTCAATGGTAAAATTCAGTTGGAAGCCCGAATGTGGAGTAAATTTTGCCGTTTTATCGTCAATCATTGCCTCTACAGGCTTGAGTATACGAATAAATTTCTTTGGCGCATCTTGTTCCATTAATCCACCTTGCATTAACAAGTAAATAAATGGTCCTGCACTGCCGTCCATAATCGGTACTTCTGATGCCGACACTTCAATAATGAGATTGTCTATACCCAAAGCAGCAATAGCACTCATGACATGCTCAATGGTACCTACTTTAGCATCATCTTGTATAAGATTTGAGCACATAAATGCTTCTTGTATAAGCATTGCATCTGCGGGTAAATCTACAACAGGATCTAAATCAATACGACGAAAAACAATGCCCGAATCAACTGTGTGCGGCACAAAATTGATCATGACTTTTTGTCCGCTATGTAAGCCAATTCCACTGGCTCTAACAACACGTTTGAGGGTACGTTGCTTTAACATCTATACTCATATTCCACACCAATAAAACCGCTATACGTTAGCACATTTCGCCATTGATAAAAAATAAAAAAGGTAGGTTCAGTACCTACCTTTTTTCAGATGATGTCTATTGAATATACCAATACTACTTACCTTGTTGTTTTTTAAGGTATTCTTGTATGCTAATTCGATTTGGTCGACCTGTTGTTTGTGTGTTGTCTGCACCATTTATTGCAGGTTCAACCCCTTGTTGTTGTCTCTGAATCGCAGGAACGTCTTCATCTGGCACGGTATTTGTCTGTGTTTGTGCCATGTGTGCTTGCTGGGTTTGGTTCACTTTTGGAGTTTGTTGTCCTGTATTTCGCGTTAAACCTGTTGCAATTACAGTTACACGAATTTCATCTCTGGCTTCAGGTTCAAATACTGTACCAAAGAATACATCGCCCTCGTCTAAATCTACAATCTGATTGACCACATCAGTAATGGCTTTGGTTTCGCTCAGTGTAATATCATTACCACCTGTGATATTAATCAATACACCTTTGGCATTCATAATATTTACATTGTCAAGCAATGGACTACGAATAGCCAAGCGAGCCGCTTCTTCAGCACGGTTTTGACCTGAACCTTTTCCTTCACCCATCATGGCATATCCACGTGTACTCATGGCATTTTTAAGGTCAGCGAAGTCGAGGTTAATATGACCTGGACGCACCACTAAGTCAAAAATACTACGTACTGCACTTAAAAGCACATCATCCGCACGACGATAGGCTTCTTGCATGGAAATATCACCATAAACATTAAGTAAACGTTCATTTGGAATAATGATGAGCGAATCTACATATTTTTCGAGTTCTTCAATGCCTTTTTCAGCCGACTTTTGACGGCGACGACCTTCAAAACTAAATGGCGTTGTGACGACACCTACAGTCAAGATTTCCATTTCTTGTGCAATTTCAGCCACAATTGGTGCAGCACCTGTGCCTGTACCACCGCCCATACCTGCGGTAACAAAGACCATATCTGCATCTTGTAATTGCTGACGAATCTGTTCGCGGCTTTCTTCTGCAGAGCGTCGACCAACTTCAGGGTTAGCACCTGCACCTAAACCTCGTGTGCTTTCTTGCCCAAGTTGAATTTTATGAGGTGCACTCATACGATCTAATGCTTGCTTGTCCGTATTTGCACAAACAAAACGTACACCTTTAATGTCGGATTGCACCATGTGTTGTACAGCATTACCACCTGCACCACCTACACCAAATACAGTAAAACGGGCTTGACCGTTACCTTCGGTTTGTTCATCTTCTAAAAGTTCAAATGACGGCATGACCTTACGTGTTCCTAATGTTTAGCAGTGTGCAAACAACATTTACTGCCTTTAATTTTTAAATGGGTTGCGGTTTGTTTAAAGAATGAAGTGACAAACCAAGTTTTGTCAAGCATCAGTCCAATGACTTACAACAACCGTACAATGACTACCTAACGGAAAAAGTTAAAAAATTGCTTTAAGTTGTGCCTGAAAGCGGTCCCAACCATTTTTTAAACGGCTTACCAATGTTTTTGCTCCCACATCAGGCTGAATATCTATGGCATCTGCAGGTTCTTTTTGGCTATACAACAACAAACCAATGGCGGTTGCGTATTGTGGTCGTTTCAGTACAGGCAAAAGATCATCGGTTGCGGTCACACTTGTAGGTAAATTACCAATGTGCACTGATACACCAAATAATCGTCTTGAAAAACTCACTATACCTTCTATTTGGCTTGCTGCACCGGTGAGTACCACACCATGATACAGCCCCCCGATCGCACCATTTGCAGTTAAATCTTGCCTCACGGTTTGTAAAATTTCATCATAACGTGCAATGATAATTTCACTCAATTCAATACGGCTAATGGTTTGTGGCCCTTCAATACCTTTGACCTGTACCATATGGTCTGGTTTTACCATTTCAAGATCAACACAGCCATACAATAGTTTCACTCGTTCAGCTTCTTCTGTTGTTGTTTGTAAAACTGCGGCTATATCGTGTGTTACGCTATCTCCTCCTGTTGCATAGGTTTTAGCAAACACCAAATGACCCTCTAAGTATACTGCAACATTTGTTGTTCCTGCACCAATATCTATCAAACAAACGCCGTAATCTTTTTCATCTTGTAACAAACTGGCTTCTGCTGTTGCTAAAGCGCATAAAATCGTTTTTTCAACACGAATATTTGCACTTTTCATGGCACGATCAAAGTTTTGCATTTCATTAATTGGTAACATCATCAATTGATAATGACCTGAAATTTTACTGGCACCCAAGCCAACAGGATGCGTAACCCACTGTTCAGAGTCATCTAATTGAAAACCTAAAGGAACAGCACTGGTTAAATACAACTCTGGCTCTTGCTCTACTTTATTCTTTTTTGCAGACTCCAATACAGCAACCACCTCACTGGTGGTCACAATACGCTCACTATTTGTAATGTTTGCATGCCCTTGTGCATAAAAACTTTTTAAGTCAGCACTTGGAATTGATACCCAAGCAGAATGTATACGACATTCTGTCATGTCTTCAACATCAGACACCGCTTGCTTAATCGAAGCAATCATTTTATCAAGACTTGTAATTTTTCCTTTTTTCATCCCTTGATTTCGGGCAGAGGCCATTCCCACAACTTCTATGTGGTCTGGTGCGTGTACTTTTGCAATAAGTACCGAGACTTTGTGTGTTCCAATATCTATTGCTACCACCGAAGGAACAGCGTCATTCATTACCTAATACCGTTAACTTATAGTTTAAGATTATTTATTTAATAATTATGTATATAGCTACACATTATCACCCTGAAAGTGTGTTATCTGCAAGAGTTCAGCTACGATTCGTTACAACAAACTGACCATGCGATACAGGGGGTGTGCCTTTCCATTGTATAGATAATCCATTTCTATATCTTAAATCTACTGTTGAGATTTGTGACCATACAGGTTGTAAATCTTGTCCTGCCAATTGGCTTAAATGTTGTAACTTACTCATCGTTTGGTCTTGATCTACAATGAGTCGCAAACCACTGTCAAATTGCATAAACCATGTCATACGTTCAGTTAGATATAATTCAGTTAAGTGTAATTGATAAGGACGAAACAATTGATTAATCTCATGATAACGACGCATCATAAAAGGTGCCTGATTCACAGGCCCATGTAGTAAGGGCAAACTTTGATGATCTTGTGGCGTTGCCTCTTTAAAAACAACACCCGCATCGCTGAGCAACCGTCCTGTCCCCCAACGTGCCACCGCATGCCGAGGAATAATACGTACTTTAATTGCATCAGGCCATGCTCGAGAAACAACCACCTGATCAACCCAAGGTAATTGCAAAGACTGATCACGTATTGTTTCCAAATCGACTGTAAAATAGTTTTTATTTACAAATGGCTGAATGTTTTGTATTAAAGTGTGTTCTTCTACAGATGAACGTGTTCCAACAACCTCTAAATTTGCAACACGTGCATCGGTAAATACTTTATAACTTCCGTAGGCTCCAACAACTGCAATACATGCTGCAAAAAGTAAAATAATCCAACCACCAATGTGGATCAGACGATCTTTTAGTGAAGGGGGTTTGTCATGGATTGATGTTACTGCTGCCGCTTTTGGCTTGCGACGCATTGAAGCGGGAAGTTGCGCCATCTGTTATTTTTCTGCCTCTATGAGCGTTTGTTCTAAAATTGCTAAACACAATGCATCGAAATTATACCCTATAGCTTGTGCTGCTTTGGGCACTAAAGAGTGACTGGTCATGCCAGGTACAGTATTCACTTCAAGTAACCAAAATTTGCCATTTTGGTCTTGCATGGCATCGACTCTACCCCAGCCTTGAGCACCCACCGCATGAAAGGCGTGTAAGGTCAATGCTTTAAGTTCTTCTTCTTCACTCACTGACAAACCGCTAGGTATGCCATACTCTACATCATTACGTTGATATTTAGCATCATAATCATAAAATGCAACATCTTTAGGTGGCTGTAAACGAATTACAGGTAGAGCCTCACCATTGAGTACCACAATAGTATACTCTTTCCCTGTAATCCACTGCTCTGCCATGACAATACTGTCTAAACTGATTGCTTTATCAATGGCTTCTGCCAATTGTGAGACATGCTCAACTTTGCTCATACCAATACTTGAACCTTCATGTACTGGTTTAATAATCAATGGTAATCCAAGTTCTTCAACGAGTACATCTGCTTCTACAGTCGTATTTACAATACGATAAGGTGCCGTTGGCAAACCACTGCCTTGCCAAATTTGCTTGGTTTTTACTTTATCCATGCCAATGGCTGAACCTTGTACCCCTGTACCTGTATATGGGATATCAAGCCATTCAAGTACACCTTGTATTTGACCATCTTCTCCACCACGACCGTGCAACACAATAAAAGCACGATCATAATGTACAAGTTCGGTCACACTACGATGTAAAGGGTCAAATGCGTCTGCATTTACGCCTGAGCGTTGCAATGATTCAAGGACTGCCTGACCACTGTCAAGTGATACATCTCGCTCTGCTGAACGCCCCCCGAGCAGGACAGCAACTTTTCCAAACTTTTCTGCATTTGACATAATTTTCCCCTTCCCATCATGTAACATTCAGCCATGCATATTGCTTGAGCTAATTTAAAAACAATTGTTTTTGTGCAAGTTCTGCTGAAATTGTACCAACATTTCCTGCCCCTTGGGTCAAAACGACATCATTGGCTTGTAATAGACTGCCCAATACTGTTTCAAGATGTTTATCATCAATTGGATCGATTAAAAATGGTTCAACCTGACCTCTTAAACGTATACTTCGAGCCAGTGCTCTACTATCTGCACCCACTATTGGTTTTTCACCTGCAGGGTAAACCTCAAGTAAAATAAGTTGGTCAACTTGAGATAGCACATCGACAAAATCATCAAAACAGTCACGTGTACGTGAAAAACGATGTGGCTGAAATATCATGACCAATCGATGCTCGGGATGACTTTGTCGTACTGCTTTAATGGTGGCATCAACTTCTTTAGGATGATGGCCATAATCATCAATAAGTTCAACAAATCCTTGATTGATCGGATATTTACCTTGGATTTGAAAACGACGACCAACCCCTCTAAAACTATGTAGTGCTCGATCAATCGCTGCATCGGAAACGCCTTCATCGGTGGCAATACCAATGGCTGCAAGCGCATTTAAAACATTATGTAACCCAGGTTGATTAATGGTTAAGCGTAATGCTTGGCGATCTTTTCTTAGTACTGTAAAATGCGATTGCATGCCGTCTTGTTCAACATCTATCGCACGAATATCATTGTCTTCATTAAAACCATAGGTAATGGTTGGTCGACCAAAACGTGAGATAATTTCACGTACATTACGATCATCACCACACACCACCGCTAGGCCATAAAACGGCATACGACGAATAAATTCCACGAAAGTATCTTTGAGTTTATCGAAGCTTCCTTCGTAGGTGTCCATATGGTCTGCATCAACATTGGTAATTATGGCAGCCATCGGTTGTAAATATAAAAATGAAGCATCTGATTCGTCCGCCTCTACCACAATGAATCGACTTTCACCCAAAGCAGCATTCACACCTGTGCTATTTAATAACCCACCAATCACATAAGTTGGATCAAAATTTTCTTCTGCTAACATGGTTGTGAGTAAGCTAGTGGTGGTGGTTTTTCCATGCGTACCTGCAACGGCAATCCCATGTCTATAACGCATGAGTTCACCTAACATTTCTGCACGTCTTACCAAAGGGATGCGTTGTTCAAGTGCTGCTTTAATCTCTGGATTTTTTGCATCAATTGCTGTAGACACCACCAATACATCTGCTTGTTGAATATTACTTTCATGATGTCCGATGTATACAGTGATTCCCACACTCTTCAGCTGTGCAGTGGTTTTTGATGCTTTAATGTCTGAACCAGAAACACAGTACCCCTGATTTTTTAATACCTCAGCAATACCACACATGCCTGCACCACCAATCCCCACAAAATGGATATGTTTAATACGGCGCATTTCAGGAACTTTAATTAATTTTTTTTCTAAGTGAGTAGAATGTTTATGAGATGACATGGCAGACCTTATGTTAAATATTTGTAATAATTTCAGCAACTTGTTGCGTTGCATTGGGCTGTGCTTTTTGGCGTGCATTGACTGCCATTTCAGATAAAATTGCACGACTCATCAGTGCTTTTAACAATACCGTCACAGACTCAACCGTCATACTGGCTTGCGGACACAATTTTGCTGCACCCACTTTACACAAATATTGTGCATTGGCTGTTTGATGATCATCGACCGCACTCGGTAAAGGGACAAATACCGCAGCAACACCTGCTGTTGCAACCTCTGTCACGGTCAGTGCACCTGCACGGCAAATAATTAAATCGGCATCGCTATATGCTTGAGCCATATTTGCAATAAATGGGACAACTGCTGCTTCTATATTGGCGGGCGCATTTGCATAGCCTGCTTGTGTGGCCTCAAGCTGTTTTTGACCACACTGATGCGTGATTTTTAAAGCTACGCCAAGCTGTTGCAATGCAATTGGCATGGTTTCATTGAGTACTTGTGCACCTAAAGAGCCACCTACAACCAAAATATGTAATGGTTGTTGCTGTTTTTCTCGTTGTTCATAACGCCAAGCGGGGCTCAGCGTATTGGTAATTTCAGCACGTACAGGGTTACCTGTAGTCAGCACTTTAGGGTGGCTACGAAACGTTTTTGGAAAGGCTTGACACACCTTTTGGGCAATCCGAGCCAACTGTAGATTCGTAAATCCTGGAATCGCATTTTGCTCATGAATCACCACAGGAATACCCAAGGCACGAGCGGCCAGCCCACCCGGTCCTGCCACATACCCGCCAAACCCTGCCACAACATCTATTTTTTGTTGTTTCATAATACGCATGGCATGCATAACTGCTTTCACAATTTTAAATGGTGCTGCCAAAGTACGCATGATGCCATTGCCTCGAACACCTTGAATATCAATTTGATATAACGTGATATTTTCATGTTCAAGTAATCGATTTTCCATGCCATGAAATGTGGCTAACCATGAAACGCGATGTCCTTGCGCTTGAAGTTGTTTTGCCACGGCAAGTGCTGGAAAAACATGACCGCCTGTGCCAGCAGCCATCATGAGAATATGTTTGGGTTTAAACAGGGTTGATTCGGTCACGAGTTTAATACTTCGGCTGTAATTTGGTAATTTTAATGTCGTATTTTAATCATAAAGTATCAATCGCGTGAATGATTTTCACGTGTTTTAAACAAATATTCTGAAAATAAAGCCTTGTTGTTTCAGCAAAAATAAAATTATTGAGAAATTTAACCATTTTTTTTAATTTTATCACACATTTACTTGGCCACTGCTTATGCACAGTGACCAAGTATTGTATCTGAAATCATTTATTTTTCTTGTCTTCAAGCACATCAAATAGTAGATCTGCAATGGATATATCAAACTGCTGATCTATTTCTCGAATACAGGTTGGGCTCGTCACATTAATTTCTGTCACATATTCACCAATCACATCTAACCCCACAAAAACGAGTCCTTTTTGACGTAAAAATGGTCCAACTTTCGCTGCGATTTCACGATCTTTTTCTGTTAGCGGACGAGCTTCTCCAACACCCCCTGCTGCCAAATTCCCTCTGACTTCACCATTTTGTGGAATTCGTGCAAGGCAGTACGGCACAGGTTCACCATGAATCATTAAAATTCGTTTATCACCATCTACAATCTCTGGAATATAACGCTGTGCCATAATCGGCACAGTACCCAACGCCGTGAGCATTTCTAAGGTTGAACCGATATTTTGACCCTGTGCACTTAAGCGAAAAATACCTGACCCCCCCATACCATCAAGTGGTTTTACAATCACATCTTGATGCGTTTGAATAAATTCTCTAATTAATGACTGTTGAGACGTGACCAATGTAGGGACTTGCAGTTCTGGAAACTGTGTTGCAAATAGCTTTTCATTACAGTCACGTAAGGATTGCGGTTTATTCACAACCCACGCTCCTTCTCTTTCTGCTTGCTCTAACACATACGTGGTATAGACAAAATTCATGTCAAATGGAGGATCTTTACGCATTAAAATAATGTCGTAATCTGCAAGTGACTGTTTTTTTTGATCCCCTAAAATGAAATGTGGTGTTTGTTGCTCAAAAACTTGTAACTCAGCGATCAAACCATAGGCTTTGCCTTGATCAATGTATAGATCATGCTGTTGTGCATAACCTAATTGATGCCCACGGCGACTTGCAGCCCATAACATGGCCATCGTTGAATCTTTTTTAAGGTTGACTTGCTGGATTGGATCCATAATCACTAAAACACGCATAATGCTCACTCTATTTTTGGATACTTTGAATATACCTGATTTATTGTGTTGTTGCTGTACGTGAAAATTGCGCAGCCGCTTCAAATTGTTCTTTTTCAGGATAAATTCCTGTGTATAAATGAAATTGTGCTAAGGCTTGTAATGCAAAAACTTCTGCCCCTGTAATGACTGTTTTATTTAAGCTTTTGGCATAGCAAATTGTGGGTGTATTTTCAGGTAATGCCACAACATCGAAGACCATCTGAGCTGATTGAATCACTTCAATTGACCATGCCATTTCATCTTGCCATGCTGTGCCTTGCATACCTATAGGTGTCGCATTAATCATTAAATCTGCTTGATTGGGCTCTAAAGTCGCTTGCCAAACATAACCTAGTTTTTTAGCCAATGCCGTGCCCGTTTTTTCATTTTTGGCCACAATAATGCCATGTTCAAAGCCTTTGTTTTTAAAGGCATAGGCAATCGCTTTTGCCATCCCCCCACTGCCTTTCAGTGCAAATCGAGTATTAGGTGAAATTTGATACTGATCAATCAATTGCTGGATTGCCATATAGTCGGTATTAAAGGCTTTGAGTACACCCTCTGTATTTACAATGGTATTTACAGATGCAATGGCTTGGGCAGATGGGTCAAGTTCATCGACCAATGCAATGACTTGTTCTTTGTACGGCATAGAAATCGCACAGCCTCGCACAGGCAGTCCTCGTACACCTTGTATGGCTTGTGCTAAATCAACAGGTGAAAAAGCTTTATAGATGTAATTTAATTGATAAGCACGATACAGATAGTTATGAAAACGAGTTCCAAAATTACTCGGTTTAACAGCTAAAGACATGCACAATATTGTATCTTTATTAATCATGATAAGACTCGTAAGCACCACAGCTTGATAAAAACCATCCTAACACCGCTGTGCTCAAAAAAGTGTATCAATCGCTTATCTGCCACCACAGTACATACCGTTGGCCTCATTTTTTTTCAATGTAAGCCATCACTTCAGACATCTAAATATGTAAATCTTTCCGACATTACACCATATAAAGCTTTTATTTCTACTAGCTCATCAAAACACAGTACACCAGTTAGCGCACTATATTCATTTGAGTAATTCTTCCTACACTATGCAGAATAAAAAGGGGCATGACCTTGAATTGTTGCTCTGTGCATAATGCGATGTGCCGAGCCATAATCAAAGAGTGCTTTGTGCTGTGTACAGCGATTATCCCAAATCGCAACATCACCCTCAGCCCACTGCCAACGCAAATGAAGTTCAGGCTGTGTTGCATGCTGACATAAGAACTGAAGTAACTCCTCACTTTCAGATGGATCAAGCTCATTAATTCGTGTAGTGAAACCCTCACTCACAAATAAAATAGGTTCTTGCGTAACAGGATGTGTTCTTACTACAGGATGAACAACAGGCGGATTTTTTTCAAACACACGCAATAATTTTTCTCGTTCTTCTGGTGTTTTTGAATAACGTTCTATTGGAAATGATTGTCGAATATCGTGAGTTGCTGTCAACCCTGCTATTTTTTGCTGAATGTGCTTAGGTAGTGTACGAAAAGCCCCTATCCCTGTTGCCCATAGTGTATCCCCGCCTTGTTTAGGTGTTTTTTTCGCCTGTAAAACACAGCCTAAAGGTGGTGTTTTACTAAAAGTTACATCTGTATGCCAAAGCTCATTGTCTCTTAAGTCTTGCTTTAAACTATCTAAAATAATAATTTCAGGGGTATCTTCTACATGCGGAAAAATGGGATGAATATGTAATGATCCAAAACTTTTTGCAAGTTCAGCCTGTTGACGTGGCTGTAAATGTTGATCGCGAAAAAATATTACCTGATGATCGAGTAATGCCTGATGAATATTCGCTAACACTTCAGGGGTTAAGTCATTCAAATTGATGCCGTGAATAACAGCGCCAATGGAAGGTTTTATAATTTCAACGTCAAAAGACATGTTTATCTCTCCTACATTTGTTTGCCATACCACGGGGAAAATTGTTTTTGTAACCAACGTAAAAATAGTTCAAAACTCACTGCAACAATCGCAATCACAATAATACCTAACACCACAACATCAGTGATTAAAAACTGTGCTGCCGATTGAACCATAAAACCAATGCCTCGATCTGCTGCCACTAACTCAGCTGCCACTAAGGTGGACCAACCCACACCCAACCCTATACGAATACCTGTAATAATATGAGGCAATGCTGTGGGTAAAATAACGTAATAAAAGACTTGTGTACGACTTGCCCCAAGAGAAAGAGCTGCGCGTTCTCTATTTTGCTGATGACTAGTTACACCATGTGTACTACTAATGATAATGGGTGCTAAAATAGACAGAAAAATAAGCAGTATTTTAGTGGTTTCACCAATACCAAACCAAATCACAAGTAATGGTAAGTAGGCCAATGGCGGAATGGGTCTTAACAACTCTACCAAAGGATCAATCATTGCCCTCGCCCATCGATTCAAGCCCATCCACAACCCAACAGGCACACCAACAACAATCGCAGCAAGGAGTGCAATAAACACTCGAGTAATACTTTCAGCTAAATGTTGCCATAAAGTGGCTTTCATAAAGCCATGCTGACTCACCTCAATAAATTTTTGAAAAACAGCTTGAGGACTTGGTAAAAACAGTGGAGAAATCAGCCCTAAAGTTGTGATTAAAGACCACACACTTAAAAGGATAAAAACACTTAAAAGGCTTAACATAACAGTCTGATACTGATCAAAAAATCTGGCTAAGCGTTTTTTTTGAGTTTTTGGCGTTGAATCAACTAAATCACTCATATCTTTAATTCCATATCGTGGCTCAATTCAGAAAATAATGCTTCTCGCAGTTCAATAAATTGAGGATCGGATTTAATGGAACGAATATTTTCTCCATCACGATAACGATGTGAAAAATCTAACGTTAATCTTTTAGTAATTCTTCCAGGTCTTGCTTGCATAATAATCAATGTTTCACTCAGTAACAGTGCTTCTTCAATGTCATGTGTGATTAAGAAAAAACTTCTTTTTTGCTTCACCCATAAATCTAAAACGAGCTGTTGCATATTTTCTCGAGTAAAGGCATCTAAAGCAGCAAATGGCTCGTCTAACAACATAAATGCGGCAGGGCTAATCAAAGCACGTGCAATGCCCACTCGTTGCTTCATTCCTCCAGATAATTCCCAAATATTTGATTGTGCTACGTGGTCTAATCCCACAATTTTTAATATATGTGCTACTTTTTCCTCAACAACTTTTGAGGGGATTTTTTGAATTTCCAAAGAAAATGCCACATTGTCTTGTACATTTAACCAAGGAAATAAAGCATGTTCTTGAAACACCACGGCACGGCTGGCATCTGGACCATGTAAAGGCTGATGATCAAGTAAAATTTGTCCAGTTGTGGGTGATTGAAAACCCGCTAAAATATTTAACAAGGTGGTTTTACCACAACCTGACTCCCCTAAAACGGTCGTGAGTGAGCCTGATGCAATCTCCAAATGGATATCTTCAAGTATTGGATGTATCTGTGTTGGAAAGGTTAATCCAATATGATTTGCAGTGAGTGTACTCATAATATGCTCTAGATTTACTGTAAAAATGCTGTCGATACATTTTGATGGTAATCAGGCTGAACTTGATCTACCTTACCTTGCTGTTTTAAAAACTGTGCTGTATCTAAAATATTTTTCGCAAACTCATGAGATAAAGCATCTATTTGTTGCTGTCTATTTAAATAAGTATTTCCAGATAATAACAGTTTCAGGTCTTCAGGCTGTGAGCCCGTCAGGGTTGAAATACCATTCACATTTTTTGTATCAAGAGTAAATTGATTTGGGTCTTGGTTGTAGTGATCTAACTGTGTCAGCGTTGTAGATACAAAAGATTTTAAAAACGCTGGATTTTTTTCAGCAAAATCTTTTCTCACTACCCATAAATCATACGTTGGTGCACCCCACTGCCCCACTTGCTTTGAGTCTACCAGCACGTGTCCTGTCGCTTTCACTTTACTTAAAGCAGGTTCCCATACATAAGCTGCATCAATATCGCCACGGTTCCAAGCAGCAATAATTTCAGGTGGTCTTAAATTAATAATTTTGACTTGATCTTCTGAAATGTTCCAGTGCTTCAGTGCAGACAACAAACTATAATGTGTGGTCGAAACAAAAGGGACAGCAATTGTTTTTCCAATAAGATCACTTGGTTGTGTAATGCCAGATTTTTGATTCACCACCAAGGCCTCTGAGCTACCCAACTTTGAAGTAATAAGAAAAGCTTCTATTGGAATACCTTTACTTGCAGCGGCTGCAAACGGACTAGAACCAATATTTCCAATCACAACATCGCCTGAAGCTAAAGCATTAACGACATCAGAACCGGTATCGAATTTTTTCCACGTTATCGTCTGTTGGCTATTTTTTTCATATAAACCTTCTGATTGCGCAACCTTACTTGGATCAACCCCTGTTTGATAGGCAATCACAATTGGTTTTGTTGGTGTGGTTGCAACTGCATTCTTTCCTTGAGTTTGGTAAATTAAAAAACCAACAAGTGCCACAACCACAATAAATGTGGTAATCAAGGGTTTTTTATATTGCTTTTTCATAAGGTCGTGCTTGCTTATTAATATAAAATATATGGTATGGTGCTAGCCCACCGTAAAAAAATAAGAATTTATTAATTAGTTATTCATATTTCATAAATAGATTTTATTGATATCCTTTGAATGTACATGATTAAACCTTTAAGACACTGTATTTATTACTGATGTGAGAAAATCCATGAAACTTTATCGTTATTTAACAGGTGTAGATGATTCAGCCTTTTGTGCCCGTGTGAGCAAAGCACTCAACAAAGGTTGGACATTACATGGTTCGCCCACCATGACATTTAATGGTACACAGGTGATTGTTGGGCAAGTCATTTGTAAAGAAACAGACGAGACATATCATGAAGATACAGACATGATCGCAGTCCTAAAAGCAGCTTCATAATAAAAAAAGCCCTTGTATCTTTCAACACAAGGGCTTTTGTTTGAAATCGATTAAACATCTATACCGTAGCGCTGACGATATGCTTGCATATTTTCAAGTGCTGTTTGCTCACCTTGTTGTTCTAAATATGCCATTAAATCTTGCATGGTCATTAACGCATGTACAGGAATTTCTAATTCTTGTTCAACTTCTTGTATGGCAGAGAGTTTACCTTGTCCACACTCTTGGCGGTCTAACGCCACCAATACACCTGCAATATTTGCCCCTGCTTGCTTGAGTAGTGTCACTACTTCACGGATCGCTGTACCTGCTGTAATCACATCATCAATAATCCAAACATTTTTACCTGCCACAGATGCACCCACCAATACGCCACCTTCACCATGGTCTTTGGCTTCTTTTCGGTTAAAGCCCCACGGTACGCTTTGTGCATGGTTTTTAGACAGTGCCACCGCTGTTGCCGCCACAAAAGGAATTCCTTTATAGGCCGGCCCAAAAATCACATCAACATGCTCACACTGCTGTAATTTTGCAGCGTAACCATCAGCTAAAACAGACAATGCCTCACCATCAGACAGTAGACCTGCATTAAAAAAATATGGGCTTACACGACCAGATTTTAGGGTAAATTCACCAAACTTTAAAACACCCCGAGATAAGGCAAGTTCAATAAAAGCCTGTATGTTAAACTGCTTAGTCATGAAGCACTCCATTTTTAAATTTAGATATTGAGGTAAAACACCGCCATGATACCAAAGGATAGCTATACACGTGATCAAAAAATTCTGCGAGTTGTCTCTCTCAATGTGAATGGTTTACGTGCATCGGTTAAAAAAGGACTACTCGAATGGTTAGAGCAATCTGATGCCGATGTGGTTTGTATTCAAGAAAGCCGTATTACCCATGCGCAATGTACCGATCAGTTTAAGCCTGAGGGTTGGTATACACACCTCTTTCCTGCCGAAAAAGCAGGCTATGCGGGAACTGCTATTTTTAGTCGCTTACCTTTTGTATCTGTGACCGATGGTTTGGGTTTTGAACTTGCAGACAGCCAAGGGCGTTTTATTGCGGCTGAGTTTGACTTAGGCCTTGAAAAAAATGCCTATATTTGCTCATTATACCTACCTTCAGGTTCATCGGGTGATGAAGCTCAAGCGCGTAAAGAAATTTTCTTAGAAAAATATCAAGCCATTTTAAAACAATGGCGTGATGAAGATAAATCAATCATTATTTGTGGTGACTACAATATCGTGCATAAACGTATTGATATTAAAAATTGGTCAGGTAATAAAAACTCATCGGGTTGTTTACCACACGAGCGTGCATGGCTTGATTATATGTATGATGAACTCGGTTACGTAGATACTTTTCGCACTGTGCGTCCAGAAGCAGAGCTTTATTCTTGGTGGTCAAATCGTGGCCAAGCACGTGCTAAAAATGTCGGTTGGCGCATTGACTATCAAGCTTGCTCTCCAGATTGGAAAGCCCGTACAATCAATGCATGGGTCTATCGTGAACAATGGTATAGCGATCATGCCCCTGTCATTATTGACTATTGTTTAAATTAAATTGAATAGTATGTGATTAACCGATGCGTCTTAGAAAAGGGATTTCAATCTAAGCGCATCGTGTTAGAATATCCTTGATTATATTGCCTCACATTGAAAGCATTTTTCTATAAAAAGAATAAGCTTATGTAACTAAGAGAACACTTGTTCTTTTTTTACGTGGAAATGGCTTACACGAGTTGTCGCTTTTACCTCTATTTATTTGCACCCAATCACGGCATTATATTCATACGGCACAGGGACATGTCAGGATGACACAAAAGGATAGGAAGCCGTAGGAAGGAAAGAAACATATGAGTAATCATACGTTTTAAAGGACTTAACATTGGACGTTAACACAGTGAAACCCGCATAATCAGGATGATTTAATGCGGGTTTTCTGCTTTTTAGCCTTTATTTTTTTGCACTGATCGCTAGATAATCTATATTCTTCAAACCACCAAACCATACGATTTCACGAAGGATACGACAGCATGTTAAAAATATATGGTATTAAAAATTGTAGCTCAATGAAAAAAGCCTTTGATTTACTCAACACTCTCGGTTTGAGCTATGAATTTCATGACTATAAAAAACACAGTATAGATGCACAACATGTACAACAGTGGTTAGAACAAGCAGGCGCAGAAGTGATTTTAAATAAAAAAGGAACCACTTGGCGTAAACTTGACGAACATCAACAACGCGCGGCTTTAGATAATCAAAGTGCTCTGATTGACGCACTCATAACACATACTAGTATGATTAAACGCCCTATATTAGAAACGCCCCATGGGCTGATTGTAGGGTTTGATGAAGAAAAATATCGTCATTTAACTCAATAGTCATGTATTTAACCTAGACTCAGGCTCAATCTACTAGATGATTTGCACTCTTTTCATTGGTATACATGGTCTGTATATACAATGTTTGGGATTGATTTGAGTCTAGCTCATTATCTATTCGCAAAAAAATCCGTTCTATTCATGTATCTTTTTAAGGTGTTTTATGACAGCACTCACTCACCTCATGTCAAAAATCCCTATATGGTTATATGAAAACTATGCTGTTGCTTGCAGTGATTGCACTTTAGTTAGAGCAGGTATGAATGTCATTTTATCTGCTCGTCAAACATCATTCCCTCACTGCCCTATATTTATTAAAATATTTCATGCAAATCGATCGAAACATTCTGTAGAGCAAGAAGGACATCTTAATAATGTCTTAGTGTTGCACTCTATTGCTTCTGCAAAAGCACTCGTGAGCACTGCCAATACACTCAGTTGCTTGATTTCAATCCAAAATCAAAAAAGTGCTGTACTTGTTTTTCTAACAGCACAGGGGAAAGCATGTACTTTAGATGATGATGACTTAACCTTGTCTGCAAGTAGTTTATTTCAGTTACATCAACTTACTCTACCTTCAAACATTCAAATTCCATTGTTAGATATCAATCAAAAACTCCACCACATGAGTGCACTGTCTAATCTAGACTTTGCTTCACCTGAGTTAAAAAAACATTATATCCATATGGTTGAAACTGCTCAAACACAGTATTTTCAATCTGGACATTCGATTTGTCATGGCGACCCTAGAGCACAAAATATATTTATTCATAATCACCGTGCAACTTTAATTGATTTTGAAGATTGCTGTTTATCGACGCCTTGCTTAGATTTAGCGATTATGATTTGGAATATACAATCAAATCGTCCTCAAAGCACATATTCTTTGGATAAAATACATTGTTTTATAAATCACTATAATCAACAATCCACTCATCAATTTACACTTCAAGAATTGACTCCATATCTTCTTTTTCATGAAATTCGTTCTGTGTGGTTTCTAGCACAGTATCATCTGCTCACCCCCCACACAGCAAATACCATTCTAAAACTATCTAATGCAATGTTTTCCGTACTCAAATACGATATCAAATTAAATGAACAATCACGAAATCATCTCTCTCATATTTAAGGATGACATTATCTTCAGCTTCCGTCCAAATTTATTAAATAATCTAAATTATAGATAACCCGAATCCTGTTTAAGCCGAAGCACCGATGATTCGAATGTTCGGCTTATTCTTATGACAAACCTGATACGCACATAAAGATGCATAAATTCCTGCTAAATAGCCTTGAACACTTCTCGCCTTACTTGTCACTAAGTTGTATTTAGCTTTCAACAAACCAAACAATGTTTCAATCTTATTTCGTTGCTTCAAATA
>NZ_VTDM01000057.1 GCF_015627105.1 Acinetobacter baretiae
TTAAAAGGTTTCCGTGGGCGAGTTCTTTTAATTTCAATTCGTTTTTTCCAACTCAAAATTGTATTTTTATCAATTTCAAATTGTGCAGAGACCGCTCGTATGGAATATCCTTCCTCAAGCTTCGCTATCACTTTTCGTCTAAAATGTTCTGAATAACTCATTTTTATATTGTCTTATATTTTTGATTGTTTGACTATATATACTCGTATTGTTTCATTAATTCTTATTCCTGTACTTTTAGGAGCCATTATTAAAGTACATGCTGCTGCCGGTTTCTTTTTTAGTAATCCCAACGGTGGTTGGGAATTTCCTGCGTTCTGGATCGTAGGTTTAGTCTGTTTGTTTTTACTTGGTGATGGGAAATATGCCCTAAAATCAAGCACGAAAAATTAATAAGGAGGTCAACATGCTTATTCATGGAAAATGGGCCGACAATTGGCATCCTGTTCAAGCGACAGACGAAAAAGGTGGTTTTGTTCGTCAAACTTCAAGTTTTCGTCATTGGATCACCCCTGATGGTTCAGCAGGCATCACAGGTCATGCAGGATTTAAAGCCGAAGCAGATCGATATCACTTATACGTTGCACTCATTTGTCCATGGGCATCTCGAACCCTTATGGCAAGAAAATTGAAAGGTTTAGAGTCTATTATCAGTCTTTCAATTGTTGAACCTTGGTTACTTGAGCAAGGATGGCATTTTGGCCATTGTCTTGACTCAACAATCGATCACTTACATGGTGTCGAATGGGCACATCAGTTATATACAAAAGCAGACCCAGATTTTACAGGACGGGCCACTGTCCCTATTTTATGGGATAAAAAAAACCAAACCATCGTTAATAATGAGTCTGCTGATATTTTACGTATGTTCAATAGTGCTTTCGGATCTTTAGCTCAATCAACTCTAGATCTCTACCCCAAAAAACACCAAGAATATATTGATGAACTCAATATTAAAATGTATGACACACTTAATAATGGTGTTTATCGTGCGGGTTTTGCCACTACACAAGAAAGTTACACCGAAGCTGTTTGCACCGTGTTTAAAACACTTCACGATTTAGAACATTTACTTTCAGATCAACGTGATTTTTTATGTGGTCAAGATATGACTGAAGCTGATATTCGACTTTTTGTCACACTGATTCGATTTGATGTGGCTTATCATGGTTTATTTAAATGTAATTTGTATCAACTCAAAGATTTCACTCTCTTAAATCAATATATCAAACGGATGCTTAATTATCCTGGAGTTAAAGATACAGTAAACATAAATCATATTAAAGAAGGGTATTATTCTATTCGAGCACTCAATCCGACAGGTATTGTTCCTATAGGACCGATGTGATTTTTTAGGTCTTCACTATCACTCTCGTAAAGCTCTTCAACCCTTTATACAGCTAAAAATTTTAAGGCTTACTTAGCAGTATTTTATAGTTTTACTTAGCAGTATTTTATAGTTTTACTTAGCAGTATTTTATAGTTTTACTGAATTATATGGTTTTGGTGGTTTTATTTTAAATTGGCTTTATTTGAAAAATTTATTTAACTCAAATCCTATTTAAGCACAAGCCGAAGCATTGACTATTTAAATGGTTGGCCTAAACAGGATTTGGCTTATTTAGAAAATCATTAAACTATCTTTATAATGTCTAAATTTAAGAGCACCGCAGCCACGAACTTAGCATCGTTATGATTTGGCAATATTGGCAATAGTTTCGATGCAGACCCAAATGTATTACCAGGTACTAAACTTTGCAATATAGAACTAAGATCAAATGATTGTGTGACTGAATCAAGCTCATTTTCCTTAGCACTTTGACGTTTAATCGCAGAAATATCATCTATTTCCAGTACGTACTGATTATTACTAGATACATTGACTTGATACTCAAGTTTACCCGATGATTTTCTTAATTTATGGCACCGAGTTGGAGTGCCTAAAAAAGCAGGATGGGTTACAGGAGGTTGATTAGTTATAACCCGATATTTTGCCATGATTTTGATTACACTTAAAAGGTGGTAAAAGCATATCTATCTATCATTTTACAGTCAATTAGAAAACTTATCTTTGCATACAAATCTATGCAAAGATAAGCATTAAAGAATCATATAAAATTTATAAACATTGCTCTATAGAGCAACTTTGAGGATTAAATATTTATTGCCTTAAATGGTTAAAACAGCATGACGATAATGTAATTAAGCTTTTCATATGCAACAAAATGACGTGATAGGAATTGTGAGTATTTTTAAAGTGGAGCTTCAAGCCCTAAAGATGGGATAAAAGCAAGACAGTATGAGGAAATTAGATGATAGATAGCGGACGACTTGCACGTCATAATGCAAAGGAAAAATCCCCGCAACCTTTCTATTTGGAAACTACTATCTATCAAAGATGGCGGCTGACTTGCACAGCATAATACTAAGTAGCAAAAGCTAAATCGTAACCCTTCTATTTGGAAACTACCATTATGTTGCCTTGTCAATATAGCGGACGACTTGCACGTCATAATGCTTGGCTTTTACCCCCGCAACCTTTCTATTTGGAAACTACTACCCCGACTAGGCATAACCGATTATAAAACATGACAACCATTCAGATCAAGAATCAGGCACTGATTGATAAGTTATAAACTGTATCTAATCGTTTGGCACGACCAGAGCAATTAACCCATGCCATTGCAGCAAGTTTTTAAGTTGAGGGTAACTTTGACAATGGATGGTCGTTCTACTTATAGTCAAACAATCTAATTACTCATACAGAAATGAAAAAACATCTGAAAGAGTCGATCAATACAATCCTCTTGCCATTCTTTTCTCTTTTTCTTAATCCATGCCCAAGTCTTTTCAATAAAATTCAAATCAGGGCTATAAGGCGGTAACCATAAAATCTGATGCCCATAGTGTTCCAATAACTCCTGTATATCCGATC
>NZ_VTDM01000058.1 GCF_015627105.1 Acinetobacter baretiae
TTAAAAGGTTTCCGTGGGCGGGTTCTTTTAATCTCAATTCGTTTTTTCCAACTCAAAATTGTATTTTTATCAATTTCAAATTGTGCAGAGACCGCTCGTATGGAACATCCTTCCTCAAGCTTCGCTATCACTTTTCGTCTAAAATGTTCTGAATAACTCATTTTTATATTGTCTTATATTTTTGATTGTTTGACTATAGCTTTCAACAAACCAAACAATGTTTCGATCTTATTTCGTTGCTTCAAATAGGAGTAGGCGAGGAAACTGTCATGATAATGCAGTTGCTGAGAGCTTCTTTCAGTTATTAAAACGTGAGCGAATTAAGAAGCAAGTTTATGCATCAAGATCGAATGCAAGAGCAGATATATTTGAATATATTGAGATGTTTTATAATTCAAAACGAAGACATGGTTCCAATGGACAACGTTCTCCATTAGATTAAGAGAAGGCCCATAATTAAGTATTTCACTATATACTTTGTATAAAAGATCGACTCTTATTTTCAATTCTATTGAAAATAAACTTCCTTAATTTATATTTGTAGTAATCTGCATATATTAAGAAAACTGAAACTGAATTATGAACCTGAAATTAGTATTACCTTTTATTTTATCTGGCTTTTTTGTTGGCTGTGCTTCAGTACCCAAGGCAGATATGAAGCAAACACAAACGGTTAAACAATTTGTACCGCCAAGTGACGGTAAAGTGATAATTTATGTATATCGTTCTAATAGTACGATAGGCGCTACGTTAAAAAAAGATATTTGGCTTGATGGAAAGTGTTTAGGTGAAACATCAAGAGGTACATTTTTTTATAAAGAAGTTGATGGTAATCAAAAGCATACAGTTTCAACAGAGTCTGAATTTTCACCTAATCATTTAGTGATTGATACAGTTTCAGGACAACAATATTTTGTCCAACAATCTATAAAAATGGGAGTGTTTGTTGGTGGTGCAGATCTTAAACAAGTAGATGAATTAAAAGGTAAAAAAGCAATTTCTGAGTATGCACTTGCTCAAAGTGGTACATGTAGTAAACCAGAAATTACACTGACTCAGCCATAATTTATATATCTAGCGATAAAAAAAGCCAAAGGTGATCACTTTTGGCTTTTTTTATTTATGTTAAAAATAATCCGAATCCTATTTAAGAAATTTAAGTAAGCTACTGTTTTATATATTTTTATATAAAATAAATGCTTTCCTTTACAGTCTAGTGTAACGAATGGACTGATTTCCTTTAAAAAAACAGCTCTGAGTGACTAAAAATATATGCTACATAATTTTATGTATTTGATAAAAACACCATAAGTAAATGATTTTAAAGTAGAAGATTAAGCAGGATTCGGGTTATCTTGAATCTTACTGGCGATCGAATATGGGAGTTAACTTTTACACTATATCCAGATGGTAAATTTAATATGAAATATGACTATAAAAAACCAAAAGATTATGAAGAATCAGAAGAAACAATTTCAGGCGATGAAATTAACAATTCATTAAAAAAATTAAGATAATTTGAGGCCTGTTTAAGTCAGTATATTTACTACTTAGATTGTTGGCTTATTTTTATGAAAAATCGGATATGTATATAAAGATGTATAAACTCCCGCCAAATAAGAACTTTACTAAGGTAAATGGATTTTCCCCCAACCCGATTTAACATAAAACTTTATTATGCGAATGAAAAAAGGGGCTTAATGATCTGCCCCCTGAAAGTTGGACGATTTAATTACACTTTTTAAGGACTGAATTCTGTACTCCACAGGGCTTAGTCCTTTTAATTTAACCTTGAGCCGATCATGGTTATAATAATGAATATATTCTTTCACGGTTTTCTCTAATTCTTCAACCGAATTAAATTTTTTCCTATAAAAACATTCTGATTTAAGTATTCCAAAGAAACTTTCTATTACAGCATTATCCAAACAATTACCTTTTCTTGACATACTTTGTGTAATTCCACATTGCTTAAGCTGCTGCTGATAACGGTACATTTGATATTGCCAGCCTTGGTCTGAATGGAGTACTACCTCATCTTTTGATGTCAGTTTATTAAGCGCTTTATCCAACATATCTTTGACTAAATCATATTGTTGTCTCCGTTTAGTTTGATAGGCAATGATTTCCCCGTTAAATAAATCTATAATTGGCGATAGGTAAAGTTTCTCTCCACCTACATTAAATTCCGTTACATCCGTTGCCCACTTCTGATTAGGCCGATCAGCATGAAAGCTACGCTGTAGAACATTATTAGCAATCTTACCGACTTGTCCTTTGTATGACCTATATTTTGCACGTCGTACTCGAGATTTTAAGCTCATTATCTGCATCAGTCTCCGTACACATTTATGGTTAATTTTCATTCCCATATTTCTTAAGGCAAGCGTTATTCTGCGATATCCATAGCGTCCTTTATGTTGATGATAGATCGCCTTGATTTGTTGTTTAAGGTCACTGTATTTATCATCAAAATTTAATCGATGTTCATGATAAAAGTACGTACTCCGAGCCATATTTGAAGCGCGTAATAAGTATTTTAGTTTATAACTGTGCCTTAATCCTGATATAAGTCGCGCAATTTCTGCTGCTCCGCAGTTTCCTTTGCTTCTTGTTCCAATCTTTGATCCTAGACAGAATTGTGGAGATTCGATCCCTCTAAAGATTTCAAATAGTTTTGTTCAAAAGCCTCAGGGCTTAACCAACCATTTGCAGAATGTCGTCTAATCCGATTGTAGTAAATTTCAATATACTCGAACAAGACTGAATTAGCCTCTTTTCTTGTAGAAAATACACTGTCATGTACAACATGCCCTTTGAGTG
>NZ_VTDM01000059.1 GCF_015627105.1 Acinetobacter baretiae
GCCTTGTGACGTGGGCATTACATGAGTTTTCGTCAATATACCAAGAGGACGCTCCGATTTGTGGCTGAGGTGCGTACAGTTGTGCGCTCCCCGCCAAAATACGAAGCGTCCATTTTCATACATCTCAAAAATATAAATACCAAAAGCAAAAGGCGTAATCAGTGGGGGAAGTAATTTTATATTCAATAATTGTAAGTTAATTTGGTTTTAGCGTTCTGGGTATCCCCAGTAGTTAATCGACAAACTCGCTTTGTTAGCGAGCCTGTAAAAATCTTTGATTTTTGAATGAACCTAAAAATATTCGATAAATATAATTAATTTTTTACCTGCTTATTTTAATTTTGGGAAGAATTGAAATTTTGTTACCCCCATCTTATTAAGGGGGGCATTGATCATCATTTTTCCAATCCCCACCACCAAAACTGCGGTATAGGATATTTTTTGATCGTTTTTCTTGATTATGTCAAATAACCTATAAGCCATACTAGCAAAAAAAAATGCACCCTAACAAGGGCGCACTTAGCCATTGATACCAATGGGTGCTATTTAATTTTTATTTCATCGAGTGAATAAAAATTATCTTTTACTAAAATCTCATGATTTCCGGAAAGGTGAATTAAAACTGCTTCAACAAGTCCATTTTTCAAAACACCGTCAGGAAAAATTTTTTTAATGTCGTCAGATAATATTACATCAAAAGAAATTTGCTTGCCTAATAGCTCTAAAGGCTTAGTATCCACGTTAGTCATAGTGATCTCCTTGTGATCATTGTGACGAGGTAATTGTTTGGAGGTCGTAGCCCAAGCAATTACCGCTAGTCATTAAGGTTTGGATTAAAAACATATCGGCGATACTGAGGCACATAAGTAAACCTAAAACGTGGCTTATCTTCATCTGCCTCTAACTGCTCCTTATCGCTATCAGGTGCAATCATTTCTTGATTTGTTATATCTTCACTCAAAATATCCTTTAAAACGCCCCCTGTGCTTAAAAAACGCATCCTGTGGGTTTGTTTAGTCACTTCGCATAACCATTCGCCCTGATCGTCATAAGCAAGCATATCAGACGGTTTAACGCTATATTTGAATGTTTCTAAAATCGCACTATGCAATGTTCCTGTATTTTGCTCATGTGTTTTTTTCTTATTTGGTTTAACGGCTTTAACATGCACCTGCGGTGTGTAGGTCAGGCGCATTGCCTTAGACCACATTTCGATCCAATCCGCTTGTTTTATATAATCACGATTGAAGTACGTTGATTTAACCAGCAACATCGCATGAAAATGCGGATGTACTTCCATTTGTTCATTTTTCTTTTTAGGGCGAGTTATTTCAGTTGTACGAATAGATCCATCAACAACATTCTCAAAACGATTCGATTCAATTAACCTTTTCCATCCCTTATTCATCAAATTGAGCGTTGATTTTAAATCTTTCACATGCGGATTTTTTACAGTCAAAGTTAAAAATACCCATCGATGAGCAGGATACTCTTGTATTACACGATCTATATTTTTATACATCATAGCTCGCATTTTTAACGATCTCCGCCATTGGCATACAGGGCAGTGACGCACACGACAAAACCAAACTTCCTTTAAAACTAGCTTTCCATCAGATACAGCAAACTTCAAATATCCCGAGCAGCCATTGATACGGTCAGCATACTTTGTAAACTCAATATTTCGATTATAGAGAACTGCTACATCTTCAGCATTAGAACGGTGCTGATCCCAAGAGAGATCATTTGGTGAAATTTCAGATAAAAAATTGATTTCATCATCGAAATCATGGCATGATTGGCTCATTAAAAGCTCGTTAAAGAATGGATGTCAGATACCCAAACTTTACGGGCTTTTTTTATATGTGTCAATTTCTCAATTTTTTGAATAAAAAATAAGCTGAAAGCATTGGTACGTAAGGGTTTAAAGCAATAAAAAAACACCAAAAAAAAATCGAAGTTATCCCTAAAGTATCAAGAGAAGGAAAAACGGCACGAAATTCAGGTTAAAAACACGATCAGAAAATCAAAAAAACGGTAAAAAAACCGAATATTCGGCTATAAGTCCACCATTAAAGTATGTGGACTTAAATAAAAAGTACAAAATTTTTGTCCCCACTTTACCCAATAGTATCAAGTAAAAATAAAAACCCTCTGAAA
>NZ_VTDM01000060.1 GCF_015627105.1 Acinetobacter baretiae
GTTATTTGTTTACCTTTGGGTATGCAAGATATTGCTGCCAAAATTAATCGTTGTTCATTCACAGAGAGTTCGTAACTAGCTTCAATAATACTATTTGCTTTAACAACTAGAAATTTACTCATCTTCTTAATACTCAGCATAACTATGACATCATATTAACAGTGTCATAGTTATGCGTCAATCCGTCATAGTTATGCGTCAATCCGTCATAGTTATGCGTCAATCCGTCATAGTTATGCGTCAATCCGTCATAGTTAGTCCTCGGAAAGCTATATATAGCGTGGTTTTGAAGGGTGTCTAAAAAGCTTTTAAAATATTTAAAATAATAAAAAAGAAAAAATCAGTAATTTTCACGAAAATTGCCCTCGGTTTTCGCTCCACTCAAACTTTTTTGACTTCACTTTGTTACGTCAGGGGCAATTTTTAGCCAATGCCAACTGAGAGTTAAAAAAAATTAAAATCAAAAGAAAAAGTGTAACTCACTACACTTTAAAAAAAGTGGTGAGGGCAAGCATACTCAAAGACCCCTCTAAAGGGGTTTTGAAACTTGATCGGGGTAAACCCCAATACCCCAAAAGCCAAAGCAAAAATGCCTTCGCTACGCTCAGAATCTTTTTTAAGAGCAAAAGCATTACATCGCTCGTAGGCACTCGCTAACTTCTTTCATTGAGAACAAATTAAAATCAAAAGCAGTAATCAGGGAAAAGGCAAAAGCAAATACTGTTCGATCGCTACGCTCTGTTTAAGCTTTTTGAGCGTAATCTGTTTCTGTTCTTAAAGCTTTAAAAACTCTTTTAACTGTTTCTTGAGTACTATTTTTTGGATCTCTCAATATATTTGCAAGCCAATTTGCAAAGGTTGGGTAATCAGGGAAGTTTGATAAATCAGAAATACTACCTAATTTGCTCAAAATGGCACTGTATTTAGCAATTTGTGGTTCTGTAAGGGGTTTAATCATTTCAATGCTATTAGGCGGTGTTTTGAGCCTTTCAACGCTATTTTTGTCTTTTGATTTAAACTTTAATTCGATGTGAGAGAATTTTCGCCCTGTTTTTAATAAATTATAACTAATCATAATAGGGGATTTTTCGTTTAATTCAGCAATAGCAGTATCAATGACACGCCTTTTTAAATCTGCTGTAAGGGGATACTTGTCTTTCAAGTCAAGCATAGCTCGCAATTCATCTAATCGTATTTTTCGGTATCCTGTGCCTTTGAATTGCATCATTAATTCATAGAATCTGATGCTGTAACTACTGCTTAAACCTGCAATATCTTGAAGAAAATATTGCGTGAAATTGGCTGATAAATTACTAAGAAATGGCAAAACTGATTTACTAAATCTTACGGCTGCTAAAACATAATCTTCTGCATAAGGGTCACTTCCAGTTAATTCTTCTATAAGTTCTGGATTTGCTAAAGCCCAATCGCTGTTATACCGCATAATGTCCTGAACCCATCTTGTTTTAAAAGTCCCTGCTTCAGTGGTTATGGTAATAACCCTGCTAAAAAGACGATCGCAAGCCTCTTTAATTTCCCTACTTGCTGTTTTCGGATTAACACCAAGTTCAATAAAGGATTCTCTAGTAACACAATAGCCTGTGCTATCT
>NZ_VTDM01000061.1 GCF_015627105.1 Acinetobacter baretiae
GCAAGTTTACTCGGTGGTAATGCAACAGTTGCAGAAAATGGTACAGTCAGCACTTCTGATATTGGTGGAACAGGCAAAGCCAATGTGAATGATGCAGTGGCTTCTGTAAAAGCATCTACAGCAACTGCACAAAGTGCTGCAGATACAGCACAAGCAACAGCAGACAAAGGCTTGAACTTTAGAGCCAATGCAGGGGCAACAGACAAAGTTTCCTTGGGTGAAACGGTTACTTTTGCAGATGGTACCAATACTACAGCAACTTACGATGCCGATAGTAATACCTACAAGTACAGTGTGGTTGATGCGCCAACCTTTGCAGGTCAAGTAACAGCAAAAGGTTTAAATGCAAGTAATCAAAAAGTCACTGGTGTGGCTGAAGGAGCTATTAATTCATCATCGACAGATGCAGTGAATGGTTCACAAATCAAATCGATTTCAGACAGTACTGCAAGCTTACTCGGTGGTAATGCAACAGTTGCAGAAAATGGTACAGTCAGCACTTCTGATATTGGTGGAACAGGTGCAAATACGGTTGAAGGTGCAGTATCTAACCTGAAAAATCAAGCGACTAAAGCGAAAACAACAGTTACTAGTGGCTTAAATACAGAAGTGACAAAAACAACAAATGATGATGGTAGTACAAATTATCAAGTCGCAACAGCAAAAGATCTTACTCTAGATAGTGTTACTTCAGGTAATACGATCTTGAATAAATCAGGTTTAAGCTTTGTTGGTACTGATGGTGTGGCAACTGGTCCAAGTATTACAGCATCAGGTATAAATGCCGGTAATCAAGTCATTACCAATGTAAGTGATGGTACGTCTAATAATGATGCAGTTAATGTAGGGCAATTGAATAAAGTTAAAAGCAGAGTTGATGATGTTCAAGGTCTAGCCGATAGTGCCAAAACATCAGCAGATAATGCCAAAACATCAGCAGATAATGCACAAACATCAGCAGATAATGCACAAACGTCAGCGAATAACGCACAAGCCTCAGCAGATAATGCACAACTTTCAGCAGGTAATGCACAAACTGCTGCTGGTAATCTCACTGCAAAAGTATTAGGCGGCAATGCAACATATGATAAAGATACAGGGGCGATTTCTGTATCTGATATTGGTGGTACAGGCCAAAGTACAGTCAATGATGCTGTTGCCTCTGTTAAAAAACAAGCCACTGAAGCTAAAACAACAGTCACAAGTGGCTTAAATACAGAAGTTACAAAAACAACAAATGATGATGGCAGTACAAATTACCAAGTCGCAACAGCAAAAAATCTCGTTGTAGACAGCGTTACTGCAGGCAATACCGTATTAGACACCACAGGTACAACAGTTGTAGGTAAAGACGCCGATGGCAATAGTACCAAAGCCGTTTACGGTGCATCTGGTACCAATCTCACAGGTCAAGACAGCAGTGGCAACCCAATTAGTGCCAACTACGGTCTCACAAACAGCACGATTAAAGATGGCGCAGGTAACAGCAATACAAGCACCGCATCAAGCAACACTCTAGCTGATAATAAAGGTAATAGTACGGCACAAGATGCAACGGGTACCACAGTCAGCAACGGTACCAATACGGCAGTTTACGGTGCAGATAAAACTGACTACAAAGACAAAGACGACAAAGTATTAACCAGTGTTGGTAAAGATGGTCTGAGTATTACAGGGGCAGATGGAAAAGCGGGTCCAAGCATTACAGCATCAGGTGTAAATGCAGGTGGTCAAACGGTTACCAACGTTGGTG
>NZ_VTDM01000062.1 GCF_015627105.1 Acinetobacter baretiae
ATTTTATATGTAACGTTTTTTATTTGAGTTGGCTTTTTTATGAAATAAAAAACGGCTCAATTAAAAAATGTAATGAGGTTTTTATGAATGATAAATATTTTGTTCTAATTTTAGCTATGATTTCTATTTTTTCTAATATGCTTATTTATGCAATATTTTATATAGTTTGGTTTTTATTTTATAGATGATTTCGCATAATCAGTATTATGTTAAATGAATTATCAAAGAGTGCGACCCTCTCTAAACAAGCGTTGTCGCACCTTCACTGGAGAGATCGATCTCTCCAGTGAAGTTAAAAATAGTCATAAAGTCGCTATATAGCGACTTTATGACTGATATATAGCGTTTAGCGTGTTAAGTAAACTTGATGATTAATTTTTTGATTTTAATTGAATAAAAATACCATGATGTTTCTTTTACCATCTCATCTAAATATCTTTAAATACAGCAAGCTATTTTCAAACATCCTCTTTCCAGAATATTGAAATAAAAATAGCAAGAGATAAAAGAATGAGGCTTGAAAACACCAAAACAGAACTGTGCGCCAAAATAAAAGCTGAATGAGCTGATTCAACAACAATAATTTTGGCACTATCATCTGGTAAATGTGAAATCATTTGATATGTTTCACCAATAGATCTTTCAGCAACATTTATTTGATCAATACTAAAAAATTGATCAAAATTTACATTCCTTGTATAAAAAAATGATGCCATTAATCCAAAAAATGTAACCCCCAAGCCAGTTCCCAATTCGTATGATATGGCTTCAATGGCACCAGCAGAAGATGCTTGACTTATAGGAGCACCTGATAAAATTGCAGATGTAGCCGCCAAAAACGCACATAAAATACTTAAACCTAGTAAAATCATATATATACAAGATAATAAATATTGGGTTTGAAAATTAACGATTGAAAGTAAATACATTGATACAGAACTTAATATCAAGCTTAAAACAGCAACTTTTTTAACACCAAACATATTTAACAAAGGTGTACTAATGACTCCACCTACACTTATTGCAATCATAAATGGTAAAATAGATAACCCAGCTTTCAGTGGACTGAGTTGATAGACGTATTGTAGTTTTTGGGAGACTAAAAGTTCAAATCCAACCAATGCAATCATGGCAACGGTAGATATAATAAAACCATATTTGACAGATTGATGAGTAAATAATTTAATATCAAACAGTGGATAATTACTCTGCTTCTGTCTTTTTATAAAAATAATACCAAGTATTAACCCACACAAAGCAATGATCATATATTTTGCGTTCAAATCATTTAATCCTGATTTCAAGCTAAAAATAAGCAAAAGAATTGAAATAATAAGCATGCTAGAATCAAATATATTTATCTTTTTTTCTTTTATGATTTGTTGCTTAGGTAACCCGAATCCTGTTTAAGGATTTATTTGAAAAAGCCAAGGATTAGAGCCATAAGTTGAGTTACTAGACACGACTTACCACTCTAATCCTCATGACTGATATTACTGCTTTATTCTGTACCATTGATGATTTTTTTATAAAATTTGAATCCACTTATTTGAAATTTCTAAAACAGAATCAATACTTCAAACGAATAC
>NZ_VTDM01000063.1 GCF_015627105.1 Acinetobacter baretiae
GTTCTAGTGTGATCAATGACTTGTATCTTGAGTATTTTTTGAAATCTATTTTAAGTGAAGCCACTGAAGATCTAATTAAAATTGCTCATCATCAAGCACTATATTTTTATACAATTGATTAAAATATTCTTAATTGTATTCGCATGAATTTTTGCAATATTATGAAGCGCAGATGCTCTAAGATTCGTTGAATTACTTCAAACACTTTTATAGAAAATCTACAGAATGTACTAACAAGTTTTTTGAATTTTCAATGGGAATATTTTACTAAATATTTATATTTTATAAAATTTAACGTCAAAATCGAATTTTCTTTTGCAAAATTTTTAAACTAAAATCTTCTAAATATGCCTTAAGTCACAGTATTAATATTCTATAACATAAAGGTGTACCGAAAGAGGCATTTAAAATTGAAATTACATTACATATCTTATATTTTTAGAGATTAATTGTTGTGCTAATTTAGGTAGCCAAAGAATATAATTAGGATGCTAAAAACAATGAATCAACTTTATAAAATATCAGGACTGTTTTTTTTAAGTGCTTTTATTATGACAGGCTGTAACACATTAAATATATATGACAAAACCTCTAAGGAAAAAGTATCTGTTTATGCAGTATCTCCACAGGGCGTAGGTGAAAAAATTGGAACCGTCATTTTACAAGACACTAAACAGGGTTTACAAATAACTACAGATTTGACGAAAATTCCATCAGGGCCTCATGGCTTTCATATTCATGAATATGGCTCATGCCAACCTGCAGAAAAAAATGGGCAGGTCGGTGCAGCTTTAGCTGCAGGTGGTCACTTTAACCCAAACCATGCTGAACATCATGGTACACCTCTTACAGGGCATCTTGGAGATTTACCTTTACTGACAGCCAATACAGCTGGCGACGTTAAAACAATAAGTATAGCACCTCGTTTAAAATTATCTGATATCCGAGGACATGCGATCATGGTACACGCAGGTGGAGATAATTATTCAGATACACCAGCACCACTTGGCGGTGGAGGCGGTCGTATAGCATGTGGTGTGATTTAATCTTTGCTTATTCGATCTAAAAAACTTAACACATAGATTGAGCGAGAGATTATATTTATAAAAAACATTTTTCGGTGTCTATACTCATTTAGCTATCTGTCACTCTGTTTCATTAAACGATGCAGGGTGACTTAATGATTCTCTAAATGCGACTTTATATTTACTCTTGCATATGTATAGTCAAACAATCAAAAATATAAGACAATATGAAAATGAGTTATTCAGAACATTTTAGACGAAAAGTGATAGCGAAGCTTGAGGAAGGATATTCCATACGAGCAGTCTCTGCACAATTTGAAATTGATAAAAATACAATTTTAAGTTGGAAAAAACGAATTGAGGTTAAAAGAACTCGCCCACGGAAACCTTTTAAAATTGAGGATGATGCACTACGTGCTGATGTTGAGAAATATCCAGACGATTATCAATATGAGCGTGCTGTACGCTTTTCCTGCTCAGCTGCATCTATTGGTTATGCATTAAAACGTTTAGGAATCACAGTGAAAAAAAGACCTTACG
>NZ_VTDM01000064.1 GCF_015627105.1 Acinetobacter baretiae
TTAAAAGGTTTCCGTGGGCGGGTTCTTTTAATCTCAATTCGTTTTTTCCAACTCAAAATTGTATTTTTATCAATTTCAAATTGTGCAGAGACCGCTCGTATGGAACATCCTTCCTCAAGCTTCGCTATCACTTTTCGTCTAAAATGTTCTGAATAACTCATTTTTATATTGTCTTATATTTTTGATTGTTTGACTATAGGAGGCTACGCAAAGCTATTTGATGATGGTTCGGTGGAACGTACACGGTCTAAGTCGAACCTCAATGGTAGTGGTCGGGCTTATGATGTACGGCTTACATTCAATCTGCAGGGACAGCATGAGGTTTTATCCGATGCACTGAAAGACCCAGTGCTAAGAGGACAAGGCTTCTTACCACGTTTTATATTAACCATACCTGAGAACCTAGCAGGGACACGCCTACAAACAGCAGATAAGCAAGCCACCAATGCAAGCCTAGATCAACGCTTAATTGCTTACTGGTATCGGTGCGAGTATCTACTCGATGCTACACCTATGCCACAAGGCACAGAAAAGGGCGATGATGGGCGTTATGTGTTGCACATGGATAATGACGTTAAACAGATAGACCTTGCGTTCTACAACGAAATAGAGCGATTACAGGCTAAGGGTGAGCGCTATGAATATCTCCAAGCATTTGCAAGTCGGGCAAGTCAGCTTGCTAGACGCTTGGCTACCGTGTTCGCTTACTTTGAGGGTTTAGAAAAGATAGATGCTAAGATCTTACAAGGGGCTTGTGATGTAGTACGTCATTCATTGGGTGAATGGGCGAGATATGCAGATATTGAATCTAAAGAGGAGAGTAATACCATTAAATTAATTAATTGGTTTACTAAGTATTGCTTGAATAAGAAAATTAGTAAATTGGCATATTCTAGTTTTATGAATAACAGCCCTAGACCAATGAGAAGAAATAAGCAGCTGCTTGAGTTGGCATTGAATGAGTTAATTGACTCTCAATACTTGCGAGTTGGTGAAAGTGGCAGAACTCGTTATGTTGCTATTAACCCTCTTTTGTTAGAAAAATTGGCGTAATGGCTTAATGAGTGGCTTAATATTGATATTTTTAGTCTCTGTTAAGCCACTAAGCCAAGTGGTTTTTTAGTAGTTGCTTAATGAAAACCATTGGTACATAAGGCTTATAGCTTGATTAAGCCATTAAGCCAAGATTTCTAAAGAAAAGTATATATAGTCAAACAATCTAATTACTCATACAGAAATGAAAAAACATCTGAAAGAGTCGATCAATACAATCCTCTTGCCATTCTTTTCTCTTTTTCTTAATCCATGCCCAAGTCTTTTCAATAAAATTCAAATCAGGGCTATAAGGCGGTAACCATAAAATCTGATGCCCATAGTGTTCCAATAACTCCTGTATATCCG
>NZ_VTDM01000065.1 GCF_015627105.1 Acinetobacter baretiae
TGATCCTAGACAGAATTGTGGAGATTCGATCCCTCTAAAGATTTCAAATAGTTTTGTTCAAAAGCCTCAGGGCTTAACCAACCATTTGCAGAATGTCGTCTAATCCGATTGTAGTAAATTTCAATATACTCGAACAAGACTGAATTAGCCTCTTTTCTTGTAGAAAATACACTGTCATGTACAACATGCCCTTTGAGTGTGTGAAAAAAGCTTTCCATAACAGCATTGTCCCAACAGTTCCCTCGACGCGACATGCTTTGGACCGCATCATTTGTCAGCAGTAAGGCTCTAAAATCACGGCTACAGTACTGGCTTCCTTGATCGGAATGTACCATCATACCTTTAGGATAACCTTGACGTGCAAGTGCGTAGTTAAATGCATCACAGACCAATTGACGATCTATTCGTGTACTGGTTTGCCAACCCACGATACGTCGACTAAACAAGTCCAACATTACACATAAATACAGCCAACCTTCCTTTGTACGAATATACGTAATGTCAGTCGTCCAAACCTTATTTGGCTTAGACACTGCAAATTGACGATTTAACAAGTTTGGTGCTGTTGGTAAACGGTGATTTGAATCCGTTGTATGCTTGTATTTACGAGCGATTTTACTACGTAATCTTAGCTTACTTAACATTCTACCTACAGTACGCTCACTCATGCTATAGCCCAAATCATGCATATCATGGACTAGAGATGGGGCTCCTAAACGTGCATGGTGTTGCCAATAAACTGCCTTGAGATCATCATAGTTTTGCCTTAACGTATGTTTTCTTTTACGCCAAGCATAATAACCTGAAGGGCTGACCGCTAAACACTGGCAAGCAATAGATACAGTAATCCCATTTGTTTTCATCTCGTGAATTACCGTGTACTTTTCTTGGCTTGATCCGTGAGAAAGTACACATGTACTTTTTTAAAGATGTCATTTGCCTCTTTGAGCTGTTTGATTTCTTTTCTCAAAGTGAGAATTTCTTGTTGCTCTGGTGAAAGTGCTCGTTTGCTTGAACCTTCAGTACTCGCTGTACGTATCCATTTATCTAAAGTGGAGTAACCAACACCGAGTTTACCTGCAATTGTTGCTAATGGTTCATGTGAGTTCGCAAGTGCATAATCGATTGCTTGCTGTTTAAATTCCTGACTAAAGCGTTTAGCCATAAGTGTGCTCCAAAGTTAATTTTACGTTAGCTTTAGAGGGAATCTTTGTCCACTTTTTTGTCTAGGATCAC
>NZ_VTDM01000066.1 GCF_015627105.1 Acinetobacter baretiae
ATCATCATGGCTAAGGCTAAGTTTGAACGTAATAAGCCACACGTAAACGTGGGAACAATTGGTCACGTTGACCATGGTAAAACAACGCTTACTGCTGCAATTGCAACAATTTGTGCAAAAACATATGGCGGCGAAGCAAAAGACTACGCAGCGATCGACTCTGCACCAGAAGAAAAAGCACGTGGTATTACAATTAATACATCACACGTAGAATACGATTCACCAACACGTCACTACGCGCACGTAGACTGCCCAGGCCACGCCGATTATGTTAAAAACATGATCACAGGTGCGGCTCAAATGGATGGTGCGATTTTAGTATGTGCTGCAACAGATGGTCCTATGCCACAAACACGTGAGCACATCTTGCTTTCACGTCAGGTTGGTGTACCGTACATCATCGTATTCTTGAACAAGTGTGATCTTGTTGATGACGAAGAATTACTTGAACTTGTAGATATGGAAGTACGTGAACTTCTATCTTCTTACGATTTCCCTGGTGATGACACACCTGTAATCCGTGGTTCAGCATTAGCTGCACTTAATGGTGACCAAGGTCAGTATGGCGAATCTGCAGTCATCGAATTGGTTGCTGCGCTTGACTCATACATTCCAGAGCCAGAGCGTGCAATTGATAAAGCATTCTTGATGCCAATTGAAGATGTATTCTCAATTTCTGGTCGTGGTACTGTAGTAACAGGCCGTGTAGAATCAGGTATTGTAAAAGTTGGTGAAGAAGTAGAAATCGTTGGTATTAAAGACACTGTTAAAACGACTGTAACAGGCGTTGAAATGTTCCGTAAACTGCTAGACGAAGGTCGTGCAGGCGAGAACTGTGGTGTTCTTTTACGTGGTACTAAGCGTGAAGACGTACAACGTGGTCAAGTATTAACGAAGCCAGGTGCAATCAAGCCACATACTAAATTTGATGCAGAAGTATACGTACTTGCAAAAGAAGAAGGTGGTCGTCACACTCCATTCCTAAACGGTTACCGCCCACAGTTCTACTTCCGTACAACGGACGTAACTGGTGCGATTCAGTTGAAAGAAGGCGTTGAAATGGTTATGCCAGGTGACAACGTTGAAATGTCAGTAGAATTGATCCACCCAATCGCAATGGACGCAGGCTTACGCTTTGCAATCCGTGAAGGTGGTCGTACTGTAGGTGCTGGTGTTGTTGCTAAAGTAACTGCATAAT
>NZ_VTDM01000012.1 GCF_015627105.1 Acinetobacter baretiae
TATTTGAAGCAACGAAATAAGATTGAAACATTGTTTGGTTTGTTGAAAGCTAAATACAACTTAGTGACAAGTAAGGCGAGAAGTGTTCAAGGCTATTTAGCAGGAATTTATGCATCTTTATGTGCGTATCAGGTTTGTCATAAGAATAAGCCGAACATTCGAATCATCGGTGCTTCGGCTTAAACAGGATTCGGGTTAAGTAATAAAGCACTAATGTTGTGCCTGAAAAAACAATGAAAATTTGACAGCAATACATGAAAATTGCATTAGATGTATAACGTTTAATGTGAATGAGCCGATCTATCATTGTTTTTGTAAGCCAGTCATTGAGTTTTTTAGATTCTTCTTTTTAAACGATAAAGTCAAATATATTTATTTTGATTCTGAGGACTTTAGGCGATTAAATGTATTTAATTTTCTTGAATTACTTCGCATTAATTGAAAAAAATAGTATAATATCATCATTAAGTTTTATTTAACTCTCATTTATATTTTATTATTTTTATTTTGTTAATTAAATCTCATTATTGAGAATATATTGACTTTTGTCACATTGTTAAACAACATTGTCTTCCTATATATTTTTTTACACAATAGTGATTAAAAATATACTTTAATACTATTTTATCGGCTTACTTATTTAATTTAAATTTAAAGTCATTAAATTCAACGAAACCTCCATTCATGTAATAAAAATAACACATTTTTGGTATGTAGGTGGGTTGAGAGTTTTAGGTTGTTGTTGTGGTCTAAATCATGATGACTACAACAACAGATGTGTGGAGTAAATCCACAGTGCTTTAAAGCGCATTTAGTCGATTATATTAATCTGCAGCGCTTTAAATTTTGGAGTAGTAGTAACAATGGCAATTAAACTAGCAATATTAAGCGATGAATTAGACGGCTTTATCGCAGCTTCTTTAGTCGATAGTGAAAGTGGTATGCCACTGGCAACAGAAGGTACAGGGTTAGATTTAGACTTAGCTTCTGCAGGTAATGCTCAAGTTGTACGTGCTAAACGTAATGTGGCTCAAGCTTTGGGTTTAAAAGACTCTATTGAAGATATTCTGATTACTTTGTCAGAACAGTATCATCTTATTCGCCCATTAAAGGGTAATAAAGATCTGTTCTTATATGTTGCTTTAGATCGCAAGAAAGCAAATCTTGCAATGGCGCGTCATATATTAAAGAAATTTGATAATCAACTCGATTTTTCATAATTTTTTAATTTAAAGAAAGGAAGTGTAAAACTTCCTTTTTTTATGTCGTAAACTTAGTTTTTTTTCGATGTACTATCATAAAAATGATTTTATTCATGTTTTAAGCTCAGTATTATTTTAAGATGTGATATAAAGTAATAAAAGTGTTTTGCACGTTGTCTAAAATATAGGTATCTTTCATGTCTGATCAAACAAAAGTATCTTTTAACCCAAACTCATTATTAATGGTTAAAGCAGAAATAGAACGATCGATTCAGCAAATTGAAGTACTTGTGACTAGCTTGATTGATGAGCGTAAAGAGCAGTTCGGGTTAGATGATGCATTGTTGCATTTGAATCAATGCGCACAAGTTTTACTCTTGTTAAAACAATATAACTTAGCAAAAATAGTAGAGTACAGCGCAAGAATTATCGTTGAAATGGCCAAAGCACCAGACCAAATCAAACAAAGAGATATGTTTGTGGTCAGTCATGCTTTACTAAGTGCAAAACGCTATATTGATTTTAGCTGTTTAGAGGAGCGAAGTATTCCACAATTTTTATTGTGTGATTTAAATGCGCTTGAACAACAATTAAACTTACCTAAAACCACGGAAGCAGCTGCATTAGAACAGGTACTAGATCATATTCCTGAAGTAGACTTTAGTGGTCAACAAGTTGCAGAATCGTCTTCACATATTCATCAGCTCTATAAAGTTTGTTTAAAACAACTGTTTCGCAAAAATACATCAACGTTGAATGCATATGCACTAAAAGCTGTCGGTGAACAGTTAGTACATTTATCAGCAAACAAACCAAGTGCAACGTATTGGAAATTGGTGTACGAATTGTTTGTGCATATTGATGAGGTCTTTTTGAATACCACACGACTGCGCACTTTTGTACAAATTGAAAAAAATATTGACGAATTTTTAGTAAAACCTCATTTCAAGCCAAGTATGACTGAAGTTGCTAATATTATTTATATTTGTTTAGCACAAGGTTCATCTCTGTCTGAAAAATTACAGGCGCAGTTAGGGCATCAAATTGATGTTATTTTAGATCGTGATTTAAGTCTATTGTATAAAAAACTATTTTCTGAAGATTACGAAACGGCAAAAACGATTACTCAACTGCTTACTGAAGAAATTACAGCAATTTATCAAGAACTAGAAGTTAAATATCAAAATTTAAGTACTGAACGCTTAGAGGCACTCTATAAACAGACATTGGCGGTGAAGCAAATTCTTTTAGTGTTGAATATGCTTGATGTTGCCAATGATTTAGAGCAGTATTTACCATTGTTACAAGACCAAGCACAGATTAAACAAGAGCAGGTTGTGGGGCAACTGATGCAAAGCTTACTTAGTGCTTTAAACCATTTGCGTTTGTATGCTCGACAAAAAACACCTCGCTTATTGCAGTACAAGGTTATTAATCAAGATATTGCACTCGATCGCTTAGATGATGCATATGATACTTTAGCTCAGGAGCTTCAATATTTAATTGATGACGGTTCAAATCAGTTAATGCAATATATCGAAACACCAGAGCAAAATATTATTGTTGAATTACCACAACGTTTAGATGAAATTGCAGGTGCAGCTTTATTTATCTTTGATGATAAGGCCGTCCATCAAGCGGCAATCAATAGTTCTCGTTTTATTCAAGCATCTTTAGAGGAAAAAGAAACTCTCACACAAAATGATGTGAAAACATTACTTGGTGTGTATGCAAGTATTGATATTGCACTTAAAGACATAAAAAATCATCAACCGGTGATGTCGCATATGTTTGCAGTTGCATTAAGTAATAGTCAACAATTGCACGTTGCCGCTTAAATCGAGGCTGTATACTCCATGAAATCTAACGATGTCGATGGTTTTTGTCATTAAAAGTTTACATAGGTCCTGTAGGATGTATGAAATTTTTTACACTGAGTGCATGAGCACTTTTATCAAAGTATGGCGGTGTGCATAGGGTGTAATCATTTCATTTGATGGTATGCATTGAGTGAAAAGAATTCATTGAGCTTACTCTTTTATGTGATGCGTGTCTCACTTTGAGTATCTTATTTTATTCAAAGGTAATTTATTAATTGAAGCCTGTACAAAATGCATATTTAATAGATGGTATATGAAATTAGTTTAAAAAACTAACAACGATACTGTTAATGAATAAGATCATTTAACTGAAGGGAGACAAGATGAGCAGTCTAAAAGTAATGATCATCGATGACTCGAAAACGATCCGACGTACTGCCGAAACTTTATTACAACGAGAAGGATTTGAAGTCATCACTGTCGTCGATGGTTTTGAAGCACTATCTAAAATTACCGAAAGCAATCCAGATATTATCTTTGTTGACATTATGATGCCTCGCTTAGATGGGTATCAAACGTGTGCATTGATTAAAAACTCAGAACAATACCGCAATACGCCAATTATTATGTTATCAAGTAAAGACAGTTTATTTGATCGTGCGAAAGGACAAATTGTCGGTTCAGATGAGTATTTAACAAAACCATTTAGTAAAGATGAATTGCTTGATGCAATTCGTACACATGTAAAGTAGTAGTAACTCTTTTGAGTTTAAGTTCGGGGATAACGTGAAACGTATTTTAATTATTGATGACTCGCCAACAGAAGTATTTCGTTTTAAAGAGATTCTAACCAAGCATGGTTATGATGTTTTAGAGGCGAGCAACGGTGCTGACGGTGTCACACTTGCAACAGCAGAAATGCCAGATCTTATTTTAATGGATGTGGTGATGCCTGGTGTGAATGGTTTTCAGGCGACACGACAAATTACGCGTGCTGAACAGACGAAAGACATTCCTGTCGTAATTGTAAGTACTAAAAACCAAGAAACCGACCGAGTTTGGGGTAAACGTCAAGGTGCTAAAGACTACTTGACCAAACCTGTAGATGAAGAATCACTCATTCGTGTGATTCAAGCCAACCTTGTTTAATTAAAAGATCAGGGCTTAATATCATGGCAGTGAATGGATTTTTAGAGTTACTTCGGTTAGTGAAACAAGGAAATAAACATCAACAAGCAGATGATGTTAACAGGTGGTCTGGTATCGCATTTGAAATGCAAGAGCAGACGTTTGTGATTCCTTTGGGTGAGGTTAATGAGGTACTATATTGTCCTGATCTGACATCAGTTCCAAATGCTGAGCCTTGGGTCAAAGGTCTTGCTAACGTACGTGGACAATTACTTACAGTCATTGACCTTTCAGAGTATTTTGCAGGGCCTTCTATTAAACTAACACGCCAACACAAATTACTGTGTTTACGCCATGAAGATCATTATATTGGTTTTATTGTAGATCAAGTGTTAGGGCTTCAGCATTTCCATACAACAAGTTTCTTTGCTGTAAATCCGCAACTTAAGCAAGATTTACAAAAATACTGTCATGGCTATTTTAAACAGAAACAAGTGAATTGGAATGTTTTCTTATTTAGTACATTACTGAAAGATTTTTACCAAGAAGCCGTTATCTAAAATACATAGATATGAGTGAATTGTTATGCGAATACTGAGATTTTGGGGGAGAGTTGTATGGGCTTAAAAAGTCTAGTAAGTGGTAAGAGTGGCATCATTAAACAACTAGATGCCCGCTTAAATCAGTTAAGTCAAGGTTTTGGTGATAATAAAAGTGTTAAACCACTATTATTACTGAGTATTGTAAGTATTATTGCGACTTTGCTCATTCTGTTTTTTATTTTCTATAGTACAGCAAAAAATAATACAGTAACCAAAAGCTTGGCCGACCTTAAACTTATTTCTCAGGTTATTCCTAAACAAGTGACCGAAGCCAATACTACAGGTGCCGATGCAGAATTCAAAAGATTAGAAGATAGCCGTGCTAGCTTTGACAAGAACTTATCTGTGATTCAAAACTCTGCATCTATCGGTGGAGACGTAGACAAGGTACAGTCAGATTGGAACAACACTGCCAAAAACCTACAAACGCTTCTTGATAATAAATCTGTATTAAACGATCTTCGTAAAACTGTTGTGGAAATGGATCAAATCATTCCAAGTTTACAGTTTGAATATAATGCTTTGATTAAAGACATGACTCAGCGTGGTTTACCAACCAGCCAAATTACCATTGCAAAAGATCAGGTGATTTTGGCAGAACGGATGCTACGTTCAATGCATAACGTGACACGTATTGCACAAACGCAAGTGGTCGATCCAATTCGAAGTATTTCTCTTGATCAAGATGAACAATCAACGCCTGCAACCGATTTTAGAGATGCGAGTGAAACTTTCGGTAACTATTTGAATGCGCAAATCGATGGTGAAACAATTTTTGGTGTTGAGCGATTAGCTGATCCAGAGTTACGCAATACCTTATTGTCAATCAAAAGTAAATACGACAGTGTTGTACAAAAAGATACTGCAATTTTATTAGACAATGCTGGAAAACTACTTCAAGTACAAAAAGCATCTAACACAATTTTTGCAGATTCAGAGCCTCTTTTAGAAACACTTGAAAATGTTTATGTGTCGGGTCTTCTTACGGTTTATGTTCCGCGTACACTTCTTATTTTAGGTTTTTTAACATTCTTAATTGCATTAGCTAAACTATTTAGAATTCGTGCTGAAAATGACCAACTACGTATTACTGAATTAAAAAATGAATACGACCAAAACCAGAACGCTATTTTACGATTACTCGATGAAATTGCTGACTTAGCAGATGGTGACTTACGTCACTATGCAACAGTATCTGAAGATTTTACAGGGGCAATCGCCGATTCGATTAACTTTGCAATCGACCAATTACGTGATCTTGTATCTCGAATTAATGAAACATCACAAGAAGTATCTCAATATTCTCAAAATACACAGCAAGTAACCACCAGCTTAACGGAAGCGGCGAACAAACAATCTAGTGAAATTTCAACAGCTTCAATTGCGATCCGTGAAATTGTGGCATCTATTGGTCAAGTTTCGAATAACGCCAATGAGTCTACCGAAGTTGCACAGCGTTCAGTACAAATTGCATCTAATGGTGCAGATGTTGTAAACAAATCTATGCAAGGGATGGATACCATTCGTGAGCAAATTCAAGAAACATCAAAACGAATCAAACGTTTGGGTGAGTCATCACAAGAAATTGGTAACATTATTTCATTAATTAACGATATTGCAGACCAAACAAACATTTTGGCCTTAAATGCTGCAATTCAAGCATCTATGGCAGGTGAGGCAGGTCGAGGCTTTGCTGTAGTTGCAGATGAAGTACAGCGTCTTGCAGAACGTTCAGCATCTGCAACAAAACAGATTGAAGGCTTGGTTCGTACTATTCAATCAGATACCAATGAAGCTGTAATTTCAATGGAACACACAACAACTGAGGTTGTACGTGGAGCAACACTTGCACAAAACGCAGGGGTAGCACTAGATGAGATTCAAACAGTATCAAATACATTGGCACAGTTAATTGGTAACATTTCACAAGCATCACAAAAACAATCGGTGTCAGCAAGCCAGATTGAAAATACGATGACTGTTGTACAAGACATTACAACACAAACAACAGCGGCAACATTTGATACGGCACGATCAGTTTCTGAACTTGCAAATATGGCTGAGTCATTACGAGGGTCTGTAACCGACTTTAAACTACCAGAAAAGCCTTAATTGCCTTACACGTTAGCCGTGTTATCTATATACAAGCTTCGATGTATTGAACTAAATTAAATTTTACTCAATACATCGACAAAAGCTAAGCAGATAAAGTTTGAGCGAGATATGAAAGAATTCGTACAGAGGCTAGTGCAAGATATCGCTGTACCAGCAGATACTTACTTACAGCAAGATGAAGAAATTGTTGAAATTTTTGCCGAAGAAGCCGAAGAAATTATTGCCGAGCTCGCTGAATTATTTGTGCAATGGCAGCAAGATTTAAACGCAATTGATACACTCACTGTGATAAGACGCCATTTCCATACGTTAAAAGGCTCAGGCCGAATGGTTGGTGCTAATCAGATGGGTGAGTTTGCATGGGGAATAGAAGAACTACTCAATAGTGTTCTGCAAGATCATGTCCCACTTACAGAAGAAATTAGACAATACACCACACACAGTTTTGAATTTTATCAAAGTCAGTTATTTCCAAGTATTCAACAGATCGAACCTGTGGACTGTGATATTCGTCCTTTTTTATATGTCTCTAAAGCATTAAAAGAGCAACAGAGTATTGATGCCGAAATTTGGCAAGTGATTGTCAATCATGCAGATCTTTATTCAAGTGATACAAATGCCGATCATGCAGAAAAAGATGCTTCATCTTTAGTAGATGAAGAAATTATGCCACAACATCATCTAGATATAATTAAAGATATACCTGGTGTTTACCTAGATGAAATGGCCGAACATCTTGAACGAGTACGTCACTATCTAAATAATAGTGAACCATCCGTTAAAGATACTACAGGTTTAATTCGAGCAATTCATACCCTTAAGGGTAGCTCAAGTATGATGAAAGTTGACGACTTGGTATGTGCAAGTGGCAATGTAGAAGTGTCATTAAATTTAGAATTACAAGAAAAAGGTCAACTTGATTTAAGTTTAAATTTACTTGAGCAATTTGAAGTATTTTTGAGTCAATATTTGCAGGGGCTGAAAACCAAAAAACCTATCTTGTTAACAAATAGCTTGGCTCAATTCCAAGAAGTATGGCAACAATATGAAGAATATATTAAACATTCAGAACAAGAACAAATCCGAATTGATGACATTATTTCACTAAATATCGACCATTTGCTCGATGTCGCCAATGATTTTGATGTGAAAGTTTGGAATGATGCTGAAAAGTATATTACAGATTTAATTGATGAAAGCGAAACTCTTACCCAGTGGGCAGATTCTAAAAAGTTAGTGGCGCTAGCTGACTATATGAGTAAGTTACGCAAAGCGTATATTGCTTTACTTGCAGTCGCATTTTATGACTATGATCAGCTTAAAATACAAAGTTCAGGCTTTGATGACTTCCATAATGCTTTAATGATTTATTTTGACTTTTTAGCCTCTGGTCAAATTAATCCTATATTGTTACAACATGAAGATGAGTTAGATCAGTTAATTGAGACCTTATCGAAAATTCACGATGTGGCTAAGAAACCTATTGATCTACCTACACAACAAATACCTGTTGCTGACATTATTAGAAAATTAGAATCTGATGAAGTCGATTTAGCACAACAGTCATCGAATGTGATTGATGACTTAGAGCTGATTGATATTTTTGTCGAGGAAGCCGAAGAAATTGTTACACAAATGGACAGCGATCTTGCGGAATTTGAAGAGAATCCAACAGAGCTGACCACGTTACAAAAACTTATGCGGAATTTGCACACTTTAAAAGGTAGTGCAAACATGATTCAAGCCGTAAATTTAGGGACAATTGCGCATCATTTAGAGTCAGTTTATGAATTATTGATTCATCAAAAACGTGAAGCTACGCCATTACTTCTTGCTATTTTACGTTCAATTCATGACAAGCTTGCAGGTCGTACAGATGCTATTCGAAAGCAAAAGGTAGATTTTTCGGCAGTTAACACATTAGCATTATTAGAGTCGTGTAAACAAATAGATGATCAATATGACTTTAATACGTCATCTGTGAAAACAGCTAAAACACCTGATCTAGTACAAGAAACGACAGTTGAACAGCACCCTAAAGAACATATAGCAACCATCACATCAAATCGTGCAACGTTGTTGGAATCACCAAAAATTGCCTTTAATGCATGGTGTGAGGAGCGTTCAAGTCGTAGCTTACTACTTGCGGTACAACGTCATGTATATGCTTTGCACGATGAGTTGAAGCATGTCACGGATGTACCAAATCTTCAAAACATCACTGGCTTATTAATTGATATATTTGAACAATATACAATTTATCAAGTAAAAACAGATGTATATGACCAGACCATTCATATGGCGTTTAATCATATTTCGGGTTATTTTGATCACAGTATTGATGACAACGAACTTGAAGATGTACGTCAACGACTAGAAAAAATCAAAAATTCCCTTTCATCTTCTACGGGCATGAATGAATCGGTTAACACAGATAACTCGATTGATACGATGCAAGGAGATGGGGCACAACCTCCATCAATGCATGGTTTATGGCAAGCACGATCTGATGCAGCCAGTACGCAAGAAATGCTACGTATTTCTGCATTTACTATTGATAAAGTAACCAACTTAACTGCCGAAAGTGCGATTAACCGATCTCGTGTTGAGATGGGCTTAAATCAATTTAATACAACACTGTCTGAGATGGAACTTGCAATCGTACGACTTTCTGAACAGTTGCGTCGAATGGAAGGTGAGCTTGAAACACAAATTCTCGCAAAACACAGTGTTGAAAATGACTATGAAGATTTTGACCCATTGGAAATGGATAAATATTCTGCATTAAACCAATTGTCGAAGTCATTAGCAGAGTCTGCATCAGATTTACTTGATTTTAAATCAACCCTTAGTGATAAAATTGCCGATTCTGAAACATTGTTGCTTGAACAAGCACGTATGCAAACAGATGTACAAGACAATTTATTACGAGTTCGACAAGTTGTATTTTCACTCATTGAATCAAGATTACAGCGTTTGGTTCGACAAACAGCGATGTCTGTTAACCGTTCGGTTGAGCTAGAAGTGGTGAATTCAAGACTTGAAATCGACCGTAGTATTTTAGATCGCTTAGTGACACCACTTGAACATATGCTCCGTAATGCAATTGATCATGGGATTGAAAGCACAAGAGAGCGTGTGCAAAAAGATAAACCTCAAGTGGGCAAAATTACGATTACGCTAACAAGACAAGGCACAGATATTTTATTAGATATCCAAGATGATGGTCGAGGAATTGATATTGAGCGTATTCGTCGTAAAGCACAAGGATTAGGGTTACTTGCAGAACACGATCAAATAAGTGATCAAGATGTCTTGCAGTTTATTTTTAGTTCGGGCTTCTCTACTGCTGAAAAAGTGACACAGTTATCAGGACGTGGTGTTGGTTTAGATGTTGTAAAAAATGATATTCGTGCTTTAGGTGGACACATTTCTGTTGTATCCACTAAAAATCAAGGCACACACTTTACAATACGTATTCCAACCATCATGACCGTTGCTGATGCCTTGATGGTAAAATTAAATGAACAACAATTTGCAATCCCATTGTCGCAAATTGATCGTATTACCATGATGTCCTCTGAATTACTGCAAAAGCATTTTGAGAGTGATGAAGAATACTGCTTGATTGATGGGCAGAATTATCGTCTAAGATATCTTTCAGAGTTCTTAGGGTATGCGAAAAAACCAAGTTTCGGTTTAATTGAGAATTTCCCAATTATTTTGGTGCGTGGATATAATAACCAACTGGTTGCTTTATTGGTTGATCAATTGGTTGGGTCGCGTGTTGAAATTGTTGTTAAACCTCTTAACAACACATTACAAGATGTGCAGACACTTGGTGGTGCAACAATTTTGGGCGACGGTCGAGTATGCTTTATTTTAGACATACAAAATATTGCCCGTACAGCCCAAAATACGCTTCGTCATACATATGCTGTGAATAATCAGAATTACGATGATAAACAAGACTTACGTCATACAGTCATGATTGTTGATGACTCTGTGACAGTACGAAAAGTAACATCTAGATTGCTTGAACGTCATGGTTATGATGTGATTACGGCCAAAGATGGTGTTGATGCGATTGAAAAACTTGAAACATTAAATCCTGATATTATGTTGCTTGATATTGAAATGCCACGAATGGATGGTTTTGAAGTGGCTAAACTGATTAGAAATGATGCAGTACATCAAGCATTACCAATCATTATGATTACCTCTAGAACTGGCCTAAAGCATCGTGATAGAGCATTGAGCCTTGGTGTGAATTACTATATGGGTAAACCATTCCAAGAAGATATCTTATTAGAGCAAATCCAAACTGTAATACAGGATTTAAAGGTAACTTAAATGGCAGATAATCAATCAAACATCGAAAAAGGTTCTTTGGCTGCAGCGTCTCAAGAAGATTTAAGTGAGTTGATGACAGTATCGGCAGGTTTTGTTGATGTGTTTAAAATTCGCTGTGCCAATCAAGCAACGATTGTTTTACCACAAAACTTAATTTTGTCTGTACAAACACAGCAAAAAGGGATTAAGCACGTTCAGTGGCATGGCGTTGAATTACCTGTATATGAGGTACACACGCCAGATGTGAATGAAGTCACTGCTTTAATTGTGGAAAATGAACAGATTGAACAGCGTTTTGTCATTTTGTGTGATGAAATGCCTGAGGCACATCGTCTTCGAATTTCTGAAGTGGTTGATGTCTACGGTGTGGAAAAAGAAACTAAAGTTTTTCAATATGTGCGTATTCATCAAGAGTTATGCCAAATTCCTGTATTAAACGAAATTTATGCAGAAATTACCACAAATAAGACTTAATTTATAGATGAGCACATGAGGGCACATAGATGCCCTCATGCGCTTTTAAGTATTTTGATATGATGTTTTATGTATCTTCTTTTAGTTCTTGAATCCACTCGCGCCAAATGGCTAACAGTACAGCTAAAATAACAGGGCCAATAAATAAACCTATTAACCCAAAGCTTGTTATACCACCTAACACTCCAAACATAATTAATAAAAATGGAATTTGTGTTGCCCCTGAAATGACTAAAGGTCGAATAACATTGTCTGATGAGCTGACAATACAAAGCCCCCAAACCAATACAGCAACTGCACTTACAATATGTCCTTGTGAGAGAAGCCAGATGGCTACGCTACCATAAGATACAGGCGTACCAAATGGAATTAAAGCCAATACGAATGTCATAAGTGTGAGCAATAGTGGATTAGGTACACCTGCTACAAAATAGCTCAAACCTGCTAAAATTGCTTGCACCAATGCAGTTAAACCAATGCCATACACAACCGCACGTGTGGTATCTGAAATGGTTGTCATGTAATGGTGAATACGCTCACCAATTACTTTTTCAAGCGCAAAATGAAATTGTTTTAAGAGTGACTGACCATCACGATAAAAAAAGAATAATGACAATAATGTAAAACCAAGTTTGACTAAATTTCGCGTAATTTCACCCACCACCATACGCCCATAACTTAAATGACCTTGTAACCAAAGGGTGATGTTTTGAAAAATTTGATCAGGATTGGCATTGAGTTCAGCAAGAAGACGTGTAATGTCTGTGCCAATGATGGGTAATTGTAAAACAAAGTTGGGAAGTGTGAAGTCACCTGCATAAATTTGTTGTTTTGCTTGTAAAAATAAGTTTTGGCCCTCTTGTTGTAAAATTACGATTCCAAAACCAATAGGTAATCCAACCGTAAGAAAAATCATCAACAACATACACAGAGCACCTAGATTGCGTCGTTGTAGACCACATTTCTTTTGCACCCATGTATAAATAGGCCATGTCATATAAGCGATAATAATCGCCCATACGACAGGTACAATAAAGTATTTTAATACGTTAAACGTTAAGTATAAAAAAACACCCATTAACCCAATAAAAAAGGCTTTATGCAGAAGACTCGGAATATATCGTTGCACGGCAATCTCACATTATTTTGTGTTATCAGGGATTCATTTTTTTAAAATCAATTAAAACCACTGTGTATTATCATCAATAATGACATTAAGAACAGGCTGCCACTGTTTTTGAATATCCAAATAACGTTTTTGCGTATGATCAAAAATACTTAAACCTTGTGCTGCCAATTGACCATATACAGCACGTTCAGAAATCCATGCAACAGGGTCGTGTTCTACTTTTTTGAAAAAATCTTGAAAAGTTTGAGACTTTACGCTTTGTGGTCTTACTCGATTGGCCAATAATAAAATATCGACTTTACCTTTACGAATGCGCTTAATATCTTGTAGTTGTTTTAAAAAATGTTTTGTACTGTGTAAATCAAAAAAAGAAGGTTGTAGTGGTGTGATAATCGCATGACTTTCACTAATAAGTTGTTCAGCCTGTTCACCAGAAACGGCACCGGGCGCATCAATCACTAAATAATCAATATTTTTAGGCGCATCACCAATTGATTTTTCGTTCCGCCAATCTAAAGAGCGAATTTGAGCCACTGAAGAGGGGCGTTGTTTAAGCCAGTGTAGTGTTGATTTTTGTGTGTCGGCATCAGCTAAAGCAACCTGATAACCTTTGACTGCCAAAGCGGTTGCAATGGTAATTGCTGTATTGGTTTTACCGCAGCCACCTTTTTGATTTGCAATCAGAATTGTTTTCATAATAAGAGATATGTGCGCTGTAATATTTTAAATACTGTAGCATTTTTTACAGGGATAAAACATGACAATATGTATGATGAATGGATGGTTTAGATAAGGAATAACAGAAGATGCCAGCATGGGTGATTTTTGTCGTTGGAATATTGGTAGGGGCGATATTGGCCAGTGTATTACTTGCACGTACCCGTCAGGGAAAAATTCAAGCAGAGTATGAAGCATATATTTTACAGCTTCAAGCTCAACATGAACAAGATGTGCAGACAGCTAAACAGCGTAGCGTAAATACCAGTCGTGCAGTTTTAAAAGGAAAAATGGCAGAGCAATTTGCGCCTATGCTTCCGCAGTTTCATTATTTACCTGCAGATGCACGCTTTTTAGGTGATCCGATTGATTATATTATTTTTGATGGATACAGCGCATTTAAAGATGGAGTAGGCTGTGCAGAAGACATAAATATTATTTTAATGGATATTAAAAGTGGTAAAGCAAAACTCACCGCTGGTCAAAAGGCAATTGCTCAAGCAGTTCAGGATAAACGTGTACGTTTTGAAACATTATATATACAGTTATCTGAGTAACTGACACAAAGCGATTCCATGAACAGATGGCTTTATGTGTCATGATAAACAGACGATAGAACGAAGAGTAAAGCTCATGAAAAAGATGATGTGCTGTATGGGTTTAATTGCTGTCATGTCTAGCAGTATGGCATATAGTGCACAGATTGTAAGTCATGAAGAACAGTATAATATTGCAAAAGGATTTATGCCCACTTCACCTGAACAATCGATTCAAAGTCTCAGACCATTTTTGGGTGATTTTCGTATTTTAAGTACACAGCAGTACAGTCAGGACGAACAGGCGAAATTTTCACCTATAGATTTTGCAGTGAGTTGGGGCTTGTTTGCACATAAAGACTTTGCACAACGTATACATGTTCAGCAGTATGACCGCTTTTTAAATTGGAAAATGAATCCGTTACCTGTATCGCCCCAAAAAGCCATGCAAATGGTATCTAACATGCATATGATTCCTGCATCACCAGAAATACTTGAGCAACTAAACCAAGTCAAAAAAGGCGATCTTGTTCGCTTACAAGGAGATTTGGTTGAAATTAAAGATGGCAACTTGGTATGGCGTTCATCTTTGACCAATACGGATGTTGGGGAAGGAGGGTGTGAATTATTTCGAGTCAAACAGGTTCAATGGTTACAAAAAGTGCAGATGTAAGGTTTTATCTATGGGTAAAATATTATACATTTGTAACAGGTATATTAATCAATGTGCAAAAATAAGTGAGCGAAATCATGAACAGTGCATTAAGCATTGGGGTTCTATGTATGGCTTTAACGTTGGTTGGTTGTCATGGTACAAGTCCAACCGTTGATGGTAAAACCCACGTATTTACCCTAAAGCAAAAATGTCCTGTGCTTTTACAAATGAAAGTCGGACAAAGTTTAATGTTTCATGCACCTGAAAACGTGAGTACAGGGTATCAATGGCAGATTGCACAGCAGTTACACCATTTTAGTGTAGAACAATCTGAACAAAAAACCAAAGAACAACCGATGATGGTTGGACAACCTACAGAAAAAATATTCCAATTTTCTGCGTTACAGGCGGGTGAGGAGGAAATTTCTCTGCACTATGTCAGACCATGGGAAGTGACAGCACCTGCTGAGCGTTGGATTTGTCGCGTGCGTATTTCTTCTTAAATAAATTTTTTAATCTATAGCACGAAAATGATAAATATGAGTGAGATAGGGAAAAGCAATATCATCTGTATTTGATTTTCCCTGCATTTGGTGAACAATATGTTCTAAGTCATATTTAAGTTGTTTTTGTGCTGAACTAGGCCATGTTTTTACGAAGCTACTCGACAATAATCGTTGTGTCACAACCTGCTGTACTGTACCTGTATGCACGTAATTAAATTGGTGTGTGGCCACAGCATGAAAGAGATGTTGTTGTACAAATACCTGTTGCCACTCATGTGTATAAAATCGAGGTGCATCTTTCTCAAAAGGCTTTAAATGTTCAGACAGTGCTTTTACCCAAGGTTGAGAGGTATCTTTATCATTCCAAATTAAAATTAAATCACCTTGAGGTTTTAGTAAGCGCTTCATTTCACGCAGTGTTTCAATATTAGAAAACCAATGAAAAGCTTGAGCACAAAAAATAACATCAAACTGATGACTCGGCAAAGGAATGTGGTGGCTCAGCGCATCTATGATATGAATCTTAGGGTATTGCTGTTTGAAAACTTCACGCATCGCGCTGACAGGTTCGACAGCGGTAATATTTTTCGTTAAAGGGTGCAATCGTGCGGTAAATTTTCCTGTGCCTGCTGCAAGATCAAGAATGACAGATTGCTGCGTTAATTTTAAATGTTGCTGCAGCCATGTTGTGATGTCTTTAGGGTAACTCGGCCGAGCCTGTTGGTAATCTTGAGCATGTTCTGTGTGAGCAAAGCCGAGTTGAGCTGTTGGATGTATGCAATCTTTAGACATGCGATCATCATTCGATTAAAAACATGAGTATGGTGATTGTGTCTTAAAATAACATTGATGCGTTGTAGCTTTATATGTCTATTTTTTTTATTTAAAGTAATTGCTGATAAAAACGTTGTAAAACCTTAGTAAATTGCAATAATTCGCCTTTAGACATACGACTTTCTTGTAAGAGTGTAATCACTGTCATATGTGAGCGTTTTAATTCGGCCACAGTTTGAGCAGACTCGATTTTTCGTGCATGCGTTTTACCCATAAGCCCACAGTGGGTATTGAGTGTGTCAGTCAGTAAATTTTTCATGTTATCGAAAGTCAGCGCAAGATTTTGATATGCCTCATAGACAGGTTCTTGTGTGGACTGAGTCGGTATTGAGTTTGATGAAAGTGGGGCAGGAGTTTCTTCAGTGGTAGAAACATGTATGCGTGAAATGGGCGTATTTTCTGTACTTTCCTGTGCAATCTTAGATTCTTCAGCAGGCTGAACAATGGTAATGGCATCTTTTGGTACTGAATTCGTTGGACTAGAATCGTCTGCATGATTTAATGAATCGGCATGAATTGGTAGATCTTTTTTTAAAAAACCAAGGTGAATTAAGCTATCAAAAATATCTGAAGAACACATTGCTTCTTTGGCATGTGCAGAAAGTTTATTAAAATCTTTACTACCAATTAAAATCAGCAACTGACGTTGTTTTGCTGAAAGTATGCGATCCCGATTTTGTAATGCTAAAATAGCTTCAGTTGTTCTAATATAATTCATGCCTAAAACTCCCACAGCACACTAATGTATTAATTTTATAATGAATACTTTGACAAAAATATATGACACATTTATGAAGTCATTGAATTATATTGCCTTTTTTGATGCTTATTTTATTGCCAAGACAGTATATAATGTTGAGTAACTTAACTATTTTTACGAGTTACCTAAAGTATATTGAGATTTTATTATGATGAAATTAGTATATTTTTCATTGAAATAATGATGCTTTGGGATCAACTTTGAACCTTTTGGTGTGTAATGGATAAACAAATAATTTTTGAAGATGACCATATTAGAGTCATTTTTTTAAAAGGGCATTCGGAAGAGTTAATTTTTTCCTTTGGTGATCTAATCACACGTGCAAAAGGTTTAACGATTAATGCTGAAAAATCGCTCATTAAATATGATTACAATGTCATAGGTGTGATGCCAAAAGAAAAGTCATGGTTTCCTGTAGAAAGCATGCACCAAATGTTGCAAGCGATTGCGCCATATATAGCCCCATTTAAAACCATTGTTGGGTATGGAGGGTCTATGGGGGGGTACGCTGTAATTAAGTATTCAAAACTGTTGAATATGTCACGTGCGATTGCTTTTGTACCACAATATAGTATTAACCCTCAAAAGGTTGAAGACCGCCGTTATGCTGAATTTTTCGATATTAATATTCATCGTGATATGGATATTTCAGCAGATGATCTTTCAGATCAGACCGATTATATTATTGTTTATGATCCCTACTATAAAGAAGATAAAGAACACTATTTAAAGATCAAAGCGTATCTACCACAGCTAATGACGTTAAACTTACCTTTTACAGGCCATGATGCATTGTCTGTTTTGGCCAGTTCGAGTTTACTCAATGATTTTATTCGCCATACATTAGATCAACATTATTTTTATGCACAAATTCGAAAAGTAAAAAAGAATAGTAAGTTCTACTATCGTCAAGTGATTGGTCAGTTGATGTCACGCCACAGTAAAGCACTTGGCCGTATTTTAAAAAATAATGATTTACAGCTTGATGCACAATATTTTGATCCTGCTTTGAAGCAACTAATTACTCGTATTATGTTGAGTCGAAGACAAGTCACTGAACAGGACTTGCAAAAACTAGGTATTAAAGTCAATTTGCCACAGGAGTCACATTTAAAACTACAAGACCACTTTCATAGTTTTCTCATCTTTAATTTAATTAGCAGTAAAATAGAAAGTTACACCCAAGAGTCTATTGATTTAAATGATAAGTACTTAATTCCATTGTTGGCGAAATCAAGTTGTTTGGTTAAAGTTGAAATTAATCGTGAGCGGTATATGGTGGCGATGAATGACCGCCGTGTGATGAAATTAATCAAAGAAGATGATGCTCTATCGGCAGATTTAAGCCCATTGGTGCTTAAAAAACATGATGGATATTATGTGATTAGTTATAAAGGGCAAAATTTAAGTACAGATGAGTATGGGGTTTGTACCTTTGTTGATCCACCTTTAAGTGATGTGACACGTTTTATTTTAGTGTAATGGCATGTTTGCTAAGAAGCCCTCAAAGATTACTTTGAGGGCTTCTTTTTATTTACGCCTGTAAAACAGAGATATCTGCAATGGCTGTAAATAATTGTCTGAGTTGGTTGAGTAAGCGTAAGCGATTGGCCTTGAGTGTTGCATCATCTGCCATGACCATTACATGCTCAAAGAAATAATCAATGGGTGTGCGAAGTGTCGCGAGGGCTGATAATGCTTCAGTGTATTGATGATTTTGAAGTAAGGGCTCTATTTGAGGTCTAAGTGCTTGGATTGCAGCATATAGCCCTTTTTCAGCATCTTCTACGAGCAAGTTTTCTTCAACATGTGCTTCTGTTGCTGGCTCTTTTGCCAAAATGTTGGCTACTCGTTTATTCGCCGCTGCAAGTGCCGCAGCTTCAGGTAAGTTTCTGAAATGATTGACTGCATTAATACGTTGATCAAAGTCGAGCGGTGATTTTGGTGATAATGCTTGCACAGCTTGAATAACATCAACCGTAACGCCTTGGTCTTCGTATTTGGCACGATAGCGCCCTTCTAAGAAAGCAACGGCATCTGTACGTGTTTTTTCATGATCTTGAATAACATGACCATAGCTGTTCAAAACGGCATTTACGAGACTTTCGATGGTAACATTGAGTTTATTTTCAATAATTAATCGTAATATGCCAATGGCAGAACGTCTGAGCGCAAATGGGTCTTTAGAGCCTGTCGGTGCTTGTCCAATTCCAAAAATTCCAACCAATGTGTCTAAGCGATCAGCCAGTGCAAGTGTTGTTCCTGTTTTTGTGGTTGGAAGTACATCACCTGCAAATTTAGGTAAATACTGTTCAGCTAAAGCGTTAGCAATTTCATCGCTTTCACCTTCGATACGTGCATAGTAAGTGCCTGCAATACCTTGTAATTCAGGAAACTCACCCACAAGTTCAGAGGTTAAATCACATTTAGACAAATGAGCTGCTTTTTCTACATCGGCTGGATTTGCACCAGTGATGTGAGCAATTTGCTGAGCAATTTGTGCAATACGTTGTGACTTGTCCCACAAGGTGCCTAGTTGTGCTTGAAAAACCATCTGTGCAAGTTTCTCTGAACGAGAGGCAAGAGGGTATTTTTGATCTTGTAAAAAGAAAAACTCAGCATCGCTTAAACGTGGGCGAACAACTTTTTCATTACCTTCAATAATTTGTTGCGGATCTTTTGACGCAATATTTGATACGGTAATAAAGTAAGGTTGTAATTTATGGTTTGCATCGACCAAGCAAAAATATTTTTGGTTATCTTGCATGGTTGTAATTAATGCTTCTTGGGGTACAGCCAAATAGCGCGCTTCAAACGTTGCACGTAAAGCCACAGGCCACTCGACCAAGGCTGTAACCTCATCGAGCAAGTCAACAGGGACAATTGCGATTGCATGTACGTCATCTGCCAAGGTTTTAACTTGTGCTTGAATCATGTCTTGACGTTTTTCAAAATCTGCAATCACATGGGCATGTTCAAGTGCAACGAGATAGTCGTTAGCATGTTGTAAGGTAATGGCCTCAGGCGCATGAAAACGATGTCCGTAAGTGATATTTCCTGTTTTTTGCCCCTGAATAACAGCATCAATTACATGTTCATCTTTAAGCAAAACTACCCATTTCACAGGACGTACAAATTCGGTGCGACTTACAGCCGAACGCATTCTTTTTGCAATTGGCAATTGGTTTAAAGCATGCTGTAAGATGTCAGGGAGGAGCACATCGATCGACTGTCCTTGTACATCTTTGTAGTAGCATACTTTTTCAACTTTACCTGCTTGAAAAGTCGTAATGTCATCTAAAGTAATGCCTTGACCACGCATGAAGCCTTCAAGGGCACGCGTGGGATTTCCTTGTGGATCAAAAGCAGCTTGTTTGGCTGGTCCATCAAAACGTTTTTGTATATCTGCTTGCGATGCATCTAATGCCGTAATTTTTAGTGTTAATCGACGTGGTGCAGCATAAGCATCAATCTTTTTGAAGTTTAAACCCGCATGATTTAAACCTTTTTCGGTTTCTTGCTTGAGTGCATCACGTAATTTTTTTAAACTTTTAGGAGGGAGCTCTTCACAGCCAAGCTCAAATAATACAGTATGTTGATTCATTATTTCTTCTCCGTTTTGGCCGTCACAGTCTCTGTTTGTGCGTGTATTACCGCCAAAACTTCATCTCTTAACTGCGGTTCTGCCATAGGAAAACCAAGTTTTGCCCGTGCATTCACATAACTTTGTGCAATCGCGCGAGCTAATGTTCTGACACGTAAAATAAAACGTTGGCGTTCTGTGACAGAAATGGCACCTCGAGCATCTAATAAGTTAAATGAGTGTGATGCTTTAATAACTTGCTCATAGGCAGGTAATGGCAGTCCTGCTTCAATTAAACGATTTGCTTCTAACTCATAAAAGTCAAAGAGTTCAAATAATTTTTCAACAGGTGCATATTCAAAGTTATAGGTAGATTGTTCTACTTCATTTTGATGAAAAACGTCACCGTAAGTGACGGTACCAAATTGACCTTTTGTCCATACTAAGTCGTATACCGAGTCTACGCCTTGTAAATACATCGCTAAACGTTCAAGGCCATAGGTAATTTCACCTGTGACAGGGTAGCATTCTAAACCACCGACTTGTTGAAAGTACGTAAATTGAGTGACTTCCATGCCATTTAGCCAGACTTCCCAGCCGAGTCCCCACGCACCTAAGGTTGGCGATTCCCAATTGTCTTCTACGAAACGAATATCGTGAACTAATGGGTCAATACCAATGGCTTTCAAAGAGTCTAAGTATAATTGTTGAATATTGTCTGGGTTGGGTTTGAGTGCCACTTGAAACTGATAGTAATGTTGCAAGCGGTTTGGGTTGTTGCCATAGCGACCATCTTTCGGGCGGCGCGAGGGTTGAACATAGGCAGCATTCCATGTTTCAGGGCCTAATGCACGTAAAAAGGTCGCAGTGTGGAAAGTACCTGCCCCCATTTCCATATCATAGGGCTGTAATACAACACAGCCTTGTTCAGCCCAATAGTTTTGTAATGCCAGAATGAGGCCTTGAAAGGTATCGATGTGAGAGATGGCGCGACTCATGTAGCATCCCTAAAATTATAAGAAAATTGTGAGTAAGTATAAGGATTTTACTAATGCGAGGCAAAGACTATCTGTTGCTGAAAAAGTATAATCCTTATCTTGATATTAAATACAATGTTGGGTTACAAGCGCCATGGTGTAGATGTTACTTACCATGTTCTTCATAAACCGTTTTCATATTGTTTGAAGGGTGAGAAGATGAATCTGAGGGATGTTTTTTCGGCATCACAAGCCAAAGCACTAAATACACCAAAATGCCAGGAAATGCTGCGCTCATGATCGACACACAAACAAAGATTAAACGCAAAAGGTTTGCATTCCAACCAAATCGTTCTGCCACCCCTCCCATTACCCCTGCAATCATGTGGTGTTTTTGGGAACGGTATAAGCCCATTTTTTGTTTCGCCATGATGAGTCTCCTATAGTCACCCTACTAGTGTATTTTATATATGGGTTACAGGGTGTGTTTTCTAGCATGAATCATACTTTAAAGCGTTAATTTATGTAAAAGTTGATATGGCTTCTTTGAGTTTTCATTAGAATACAGCAACACGCCAAAGAGTCGATTTTTAGAGGTACTCTTTGGTTAAGCTTGTTGTCTTTATAGGTATAGTTAGAGGGCAGTAAATGCGTGATGATATTCAACGTAAACGTTACTGTGTCGGTGGCGTATTTGCGATCCTGAGTTTGACTTTAGTGGGCTGTAACCCACATATTGAGCAATTTGAACAAACAGCTACACCTACGCAAGTAGAGAGCAATGAAACATTGCGTCATCATAATAACTTGTGGCAAGTTGCAGGGCAGGCCAATGCACCCAAAAAAGTACAACCTTATGTCGCTGATCATCATGTGTTGAGTGAAGATGCTAAAAAAATAGTTGGGCGTTATTCAGTAATCATTCAGTGTACAGATCCGATTGCTCGCTGTGGCGATGAAAAAGAAGATGCGGTAGAGTTTATTTTAAACTTAATGCCAGACGGATCGTTATATCGTTTGATTAAGCGTTTAGGAACGATACAAGTTGATTCTAGAGCCTCGCCAAATTATTTCAAAGACCATTGGGAGTTACAGCGAATTAACGATCAACAGTATTTGATTGTTTCTTATTCAAGTAATGGAATGAAGTTTTTTTATCGTATTGATGAGCGTGGCGGCTTACTTATGGATCTTGGGCGTAATAAGTTAACCAACTTACAAGCATACCGAAAAGGTTATCCATTTCCAAATCATGCGTATACACTGAAAAAAGTGATTGATTAAGCCATAAAAAAAAGCCTCTTTTTAAAAGAGGCTTTTTTGAATCTTGGTGGGTCGTCCGCGACTCGAACGCGGGACCAATGGATTAAAAGTCCACTGCTCTACCAACTGAGCTAACGACCCAAGTGATCAAGATTTTAGATAAGTGGTGGGTCGTCCGCGACTCGAACGCGGGACCAATGGATTAAAAGTCCACTGCTCTACCAACTGAGCTAACGACCCATATCTTCTTGATGGAGCGTATTGTAGCAACTTATTTATTGATGACAAGGGGTTTTTTTGAAAAAACTGTACAGTTGCTTATAAAAACTACAAATTAGTGACAATGTGTCAAAAAATAATCTGTAATAGATTCAATTGAATGATCGAGAAGTTTATTTTTGTGATCTGAAAATAATCAGGCCACCTTATATGGGTGGCCTGATCGGTAAGATTATGAGTCTGATTCTGGTGTAACCGCTTTTTTAGGTGGTCTGCCACGTGGTCGACGAGGGCGAGCAGGTTTGTCTGTTGTTGTCGCTACCTTTTTCTTTTTACTTTCAGTTTTTGCTTCTTCAGAGACAGTGTCTTCTTTCACAGGAGCAACTTCAGTCTCTTTTACAGTGTCTTCAACTGTTTCAGTGACTGTTGTTTTTTCAGGTGTTGTTGAAGTTTTGCTGTCATGGTCTGTTTTTGGAGTGTCATTGACGCTTTCAACAGTCTTTTGAACAGGGGTTTCTTCAACCACTTGAACACTTGCTACTGTAGGATCTTCTTCCGCTGTTTTTTCGGTTGTTGATGCGACAGACTCAGCTTTGGTTGCTTCCTCTTTAAGGTGCTGTGCTTTTGCTTGCTCTAGCGCTTGTTCTGCTGCAAGTTTAGCCAAACGACGACGCTCACGTGGATCGTTAGCAACACGTAGTTGTTTTGTTTGTGGAGGCGTAAGAGACAATGCTTCTGCATTGATATCTTCTGCATTTTCTTTTGTTGGCACAATTACATCACGAGTGACTGCTTTTTTCTCGACAGGTGGTGTCGGTGCTGTTTGTGATGCAATATAGCTTTCAGTAAATTTACTCAATGCACGATTAAATGTTGGAATCAGTCCAAACTGTTCAATTAAGACAGTGCAGTCTTCACCATAAACTGTGCGGATCAAGCTTGCAATACTATGCTGTTTTAAGGCAGGGTTTTGTGTCGCTGAGAGTTGAGGGACAGTATTTTTTTGCTGTGCATGGTGTGATTTTTGACGACGGCCTGAACGAGGGTCATTGCTGGCACGTTTTGGTTTTTGCTCACCACGTGCTTGTTGTACAGGCTCTGATTTTTCTTGCTTTGTTGTCACAATAGGCTCGGCAGGTGCTTCTGTAATAGGAGCAACTTTGTTGTCTTGAACGGTATTGTGTACAGGCGTTGTTTTTGCAGTTTTGATCGGTTGCTCTGGAGTGATGGCAACAATATCTTTACTTGCTGTGTCTACATTAACGACCAGTGCAGTTGGAATGTCTTCATGACGAGGAACATCGACCACGTGAACTGTTGGTTTTTCACCTAAGTGTTCTGTTGTAATGGTTTCAGCATGAGTTGTTGGTTGTTGCTCAGCCAATACACTTTGATCTCGCTGGCGGTTTGGTCGTTGAGGTCGTTGTTGATTACGATCACGACGCGGGACAGCGTGTTGTGTATTGCTATTACTTTCAACATTTTCTGTGCTTGAATGTTGCTGTTGAGCACTTGGAGTAGGGTCTTGCTGTTGACGCTTTTGTTGACGTTTTAAATCTCGCATTTCTTGACGAGAAAGCTGTGTTGTTTCTTCATGAACATGACGTGTAGGTGTTTGCTCTGTGTGAGTTTCACGTTGTTCTTTGTATTTACTGTTGCGATTTTTTTTATGGTTTCGTGGTTGACGCTCTTCTTTGTCAATCTCACGTTTTTCTACTTTTGCAATTGTAGCGTTTGATGTTTGTGGTGCAAGATAAGCATTATCTGCAACATCAGTGCTACGTTGTACTGTCGCTGGCGTGGTCGATGCGTTATGAATTGAACCAAATTGTCCTTTACTTACGGCACCATGATTTACCATGCTTTCAATTGCAGCAGCAGCTTGATTGGCTGTACGTGATGGATCAACAGTTTGAGCTTGTTTTTGAGTAAACAAGTTTTCTAACCATGCACATGGGCTATGTGAAGATACTGGTGCATGAGTGGCTTGTTGTTCTACGTTTGGTGTTTGTGTTGCTTGTGGTGTTGCTACAACAGTATTGGTTCGTTCTTTGGTGGTCGCAGTTGTGACAGGTTTTTCGTGCTCATCTAAATGCCACTCTGCAGATTGGTAACCTAACTCTGTTTCACTTGAACGAGTGGCTTCTGTACGCTCGTAGCTTGTAGGTGCAAAACCTTCAGGATTGTACTGTATTTGATAATGTGGTGTTTCTAAATGCGGGTGAGGCAGTACAGTAATACGAACGTTTGAACTTTGCTCTAGGTAAACAAGCGTATGACGTTTTTCATTGAGTAAAAATGCTGCAATTTCGACAGGCACTTCTATTTGTACTTCACCTTGACGTTCTTGTAATGCAATTTCTTCAACCTTACGCATAATAGATAAAGAAAGTGAACGAACATCACGTACCATACCTGTTCCATGACAGCGTGGACAGACATAGCCTGTTGACTCTTCAAGTGATGGACGTAAACGTTGACGACTCATTTCCATGAGACCAAAGCGTGAAAGTTGGCCAAACTGTATACGAGCACGATCGCTTTGCGTAGATTCACGTAGTTTCGCTTCAACCATACGTTGGTTACGATCTTTACTCATGTCAATGAAATCAATTACGACCAAACCACCAATATCTCTTAAGCGCAGTTGGCGTGCGATTTCTTCGGCAGCTTCTAAGTTGGTATTGAGCGCAGTATCTTCAACGTCTTGACCACGAGTGGATTTAGCGGAGTTGATATCGATGGCAACAAGCGCTTCAGTTTGGTCAATTACAATTGAACCACCTGAAGGCAGTTTAACTTCACGCTCGTATGCTGTTTGTATTTGACTTTCTACGCCAAAATGAGCAAACAAAGGCTCATGGTGTGTATATGTTTTTAGCTTATCTAATTGAGATGGCATCACAACTTTTACAAAGTTATACGCTTCGTTAAATGCTTGCTCATTATCGATTAAGATTTCTGTGACATCATCACGTAAGTAATCACGAATAGCACGTGTAACAACCCCTGCTTCTTGATGCACAAGCATGGGTGATGGGCCTGAACTTGCCGTTTTTTGGATTTGTGCCCAAAGGTCAAGTAAATGCTGTAAATCTTGTTGAAGCTCTTCTTGGCTACGGCCAATACCTGCTGTACGGACAATAACGCTCATGCCACGAGGTGTTTGTAATGACGCTAATTTTTCTTTAAGCTCTTCACGAACTGCACCTGAAATTTGGCGACTAATGCCACCGCCTTTAGGATTATTTGGCATGAGTACAAGATAGCGACCAGCCAGTGAAATATAGGTTGAAAGTGCAGCGCCTTTATTGCCACGTTCTTCTTTTTCAACTTGTACTAAAAGCTCTGTACCTTCTGTGAGTAGTTCACGAATATTTGAGGTTTCACGTGAATCTGCACTAAAGTAGTTGCGTGAAATTTCACGCATCGATAAAAAACCCTGACGCTGTGCGCCATATTCTACGAAAACTGCCTCTAAAGAAGGTTCGACACGTGTAATGTGACCTTTGTAAATATTAGATTTTTTTTGTTCTCTGGTTCTATTTTCAAGGTCAAAGTCATATAGACGTTGACCTGTGATAAGTGCAACACGGACTTCTTCAGCATGTGTTGCATTAATCAGCATACGTTTCATGTGGGTCATACCTAATCGTTAAATTACAACGATAAGTCAGTCTACGGCATGTAAATAAAAAGGTTTCATTCGGTGCTTCTTGGTTGTAAGGCAAGTTGCATTTTACTTACATATAAAAACATAGATGTTTCTGTGACTAAAATTCACCTAAAATCATTTCGGGCTGTATTCTTGATGTACTGCAAAGAGAACTTTATTGCCTGTTCTGTTTGTGTGTAAAGTGATTCTGGCACGGAAAACTCATCGTGGCTGAGGTTCACTTACGGCATCTTTCAATACATCAAATGCTTAAGCCTGATAAAGTGTCAGGGAATGACTTATTCGATGTGTTTCAGTTTACATTAATCAACCAATATAAATTGGCAACATATATTTGGGGCAAACTGTTTTGTAGGCAAACGCATTATTTTACGCAACAGTTTGCAGTTTTGCCGATATAATAAAGCCTTTGGCATCGGCATATTCTTTTAGGACCATTCCGAGTTGATAATGAGTATGTCTATTCAATGCACAATATTTTGCGAAATATTTATACAGAATCTCATTTACGGTGGTATCCGAGCGCTGACTATAGCAAACCTTTGTGCATCTGCCTATGGGTTATTACGTAATTTTTGCTGAAAAAAAGCAGTTAATTGATTATATTTTATTCATTTTATGGAAAATACAGTTTAGGGAACAAGTATGGATCAAAGTCAACAGTGGCAGAGTGTGACATGGTTTGATGTTGATGAAAATCAGCTTGAGCAAAGAATAGATAATTTTCTATTTTCTCGCTTAAAAGGTGTACCCAAAAGTCGAATTTATCGTTTAATTCGTGAAGGTCAGGTGCGGGTGAATAAAAAACGAGTTAAAGCTGAAACACGTTTAAATATCGGAGATCAAATTCGTGTTGCGCCTATTCGTTATGAGCAAAAGCAAGAGGCAAATATTGCCGTTAGTGATAGCGTTGCGCAGGGTTTATTGGCACGTATTGTTTATGAAGATGAAGGCCTATTGGTGGTCAATAAACCATCTGGTATTGCGGTGCATGGTGGCAGTGGAATGGCTTATGGCTTGATAGAAGCTTTACGTGTGGCCACAGGAAAAAAATATTTGGAATTAGTGCATCGTATTGATCGTGATACGTCAGGGTTGGTCATGGTGAGTAAAAAACGTAGCACATTAAAGCTGTTACAAGATTTACTCAGACAACACAAAATACAAAAAACGTATGCTGCCATTGTGAAAGGGCAGGTCAGCTTGGATCGACAATTGATCGATGCACCTTTATTAAGATATGAGCTTGCCAATGGTGAGCGCCGTGTTAGGGTATCTAAAGAAGGTAAGGTTAGCCAAACGGTATGGCAAGTGGTCAAACGCTTTAAAGGGGCAACGTTGGTACATGCTTCCCCTTTGTCTGGGCGTACGCATCAAATTCGTGTACATGGTTTGAGTATTGGACATCCATTATTGGGCGATGATAAATATGGTCATCAAACGTTATATACAGGTGCACAGCCACGTCGCTTATGTTTACACGCCTTACGTTTGGATATACCAGGCTATGCAACGATTGAAGCTCCTTTGCCTGATGACATGCAAACGACATTAAACGAGTTAAGTTCATGATAAAAAAACACGCAATAAAATTAATGATTTTTGATTGGGACGGCACGCTATTTAATTCGGTCGGTCAAATTGTAGACAGCTTATTGTATGCTGCAAAAAAGTATGATCAACCTTTAATGGCACATGACGCAAAAGATGTGATTGGTTTAGGGTTGCCTGAAGTGATGCAACGTTTATTTCCAAATGTACCTGAGCTACATGATCTTATTTTGACCACGTATGCTGAGCATTATGTTGAACACTCTTTACAAGATCAATGGTTTGACGGTGTCGCACAAATGCTTGACGATCTAAAAAATAAAGGAATTTTGTTGGCTGTTGCAACAGGGAAAAATCGCAAAGGACTTGATCGTGTTTTGAGAAAAACACAAAGTACAGATATATTTGTGGTTACACGTGCAGCCAGTGAAACAGCATCTAAGCCTAATCCTAAAATGTTACAAGAAATATTAGATGTTACAGGTATTTCTGTTGAGCATGCGGTGATGATTGGTGATACGGCTTATGATTTAGATATGGCACAGCGTATTGGTATGGCCAGCGTAGGGGTCACTTACGGTGTGCACTCTAGTGATATTTTGCAAAAATATGACCCCATTGCGATTGTTGATACCATTGAACAGTTAAATCACACTTTAAATGTTGGATTGACGGGTGCCCCTATGGCAGGAGAAGACATAGATAGGCTGTAAAACATATTTAAAAAGCATTTTAAGGCAGCAGAGGTATTTTGTTTTTTGTAACTCATGACAAGATCTAATGTGGGTAATTCGGTATCGAGCGTACGAATTGCCAAATTGGGCAAGCTACTAAATGGATCGACATATTTAGGTAAAATGGCACAGCCTTGCCCAGCATTAATCAAATTTAAACTGTCTACAATAGTTTGTGTTTTAATGTGCGATTTAAACGTAAGGTGATGTGTGTCAATAAAACGTGTAATGGCTTGATTAAGTGCCGTTAAGCTGTTTGAAGTGGGTATAATAATATTAAGACCAGACAGTGCTGACAGTGGAATCAGATCTAGTGATGCTAAAGGGTCTTCTTTAGGTAAAATTAGCGCTAATTCATCTTTAAATACGATATGATTTTCGATGTGTTCTTGTGCGATTAATTTACGAGTAAAAATAATATCTAACTCATCTTTTATCAAAGCATGGTGTTGTTCTTGATCGTTTAAGATATTCAGCTCAATTTTAAAATTGGGATATTGAATACGAAAATTGGGTACAATACGTGGAAATATACGAATTTCTGCTGCTGTAATAAAGCCTACTTTGAGGATTTGTTGTTTTGATAAATAAGCCTTTCTAGTTAGATCAATCGAGCGTTCTGCTTGAGCAATGGTGAGCCTTGCTTGTTCTAAAAACACAGCGCCTTCTTCTGTGAGTTCTACTTTTCTTTTCGTGCGATTAAATAGGCGAACTCCAATTTCTTCTTCAAGGTCTTTAATTTGTTGGCTAAGAGAGGGCTGTGCAGTAAAAAGACGTAATGCTGCTTTACTGAAATTTAATTCTTCAGCCACAGCAATAAAGTATCGAAGGTGACGCAATTCCATAATAAAACACCTATTATTTCTCAATATAGTACTGATTTTTAATTATAAAATATTTAATTTAAATCATCGTAAATAAGTGGGTTAGCATACAGTTTTTTTATCTAGGTAGTAAAAAAATATTTTAAAAATTGAAGTATCTATCGTCTAATATGATTTTTGTTTTAATTTTGATCGTTCAGCTTGTGTTGAAAAGATGGCCAGTGGTATGTATAGATAAACATATAGCATTCTCAAAAATGGTTTTGAATTGTTTGTTCCATTTGTTAAAAACTAAAACTATGACAGAGCCCATCATATGACACCCATCAAGTCTATACATTATCAGCTAGCAACACAGCAAAGCTACTTACACTGTTTCCAAAAACCTCAATGGGATTATTCATCACTCGATTATTTTAAACAGGGGCGGTTTTATAATTTATATCCTGAAACGGTACATCTGACGAAAACTAAAGTTTTTAAATGGTTGCTTTCTCGCAAAGATAAAGCGTGGTCTCAGCATGATGATTTAATCGTGCAAAAACAACAAAGAGAACATGTAAAAATTTTAGATCAAGAGTGCGATGTACAGACATGGCGGATTTGGTATGTGAATCATGCCACGACTTTAATACAAATAGGATCATTTAATTTTTTAACCGATCCTATTTGGGCAGATTTTGCTGGCCCTAGGCAAGGGTTGGGCCCACGCCGTGCATGTTTAGCAGGAATTGCGCTTGAAAATCTTCCGCGTATTGATGCCGTTTTATTGAGCCACAATCATTATGATCATATGGATTTAGCCACGCTTCATTGGTTACACGATCGTTTTTCGATGCCAATTTATACAGGTTTAGGCAATAGTTATTATTTACCTAAGCACTGGAATGTGATTGAAATGCAGTGGGGGGAATCGATTGATCTGTTCGATTTTAAAATTACTTATACTTCGGCAAAGCATAGCTCGGGTCGTGGAATCAGAGATCAAAATAAAGCCCTTTGGGGTGGTTTTTGTATACATGCCCAAGAACAATATCTTTATTTTGCTGCAGATACAGGGTATTGCCCTCAATTTAAATTATTACATGAGCAATTTGGTGCGCCTAAAGTGGCATTACTGCCTATTGGTGCTTACGAGCCAAGGGAGTTGATGAAATCTTTGCATATGAATCCTGTCGATGCTTTTCAAGCTCATCTTGATTTACAAGCCCAATGTTCTGTGGCTATTCATCATCATACCTTTCAGTTAACGGATGAGGCTCGTAATGCACCTGAACAATGGCTAAATGCTTTGGTTCGTGAACATTCATCTGCACAGCCTTTTTATTGTTTAAAGGAAGGTAAATATGTTGATGTGTAAGTGATTTTATAGATGATGTTGGCGGAGTAGATGTTTTACAGGGGGTATGATTTGAGATAAAATTGCCAACAGTCCTTTCGAACATGTTGGCAATGATTTAAAACATTTGCAGATTATGACATGCTGATTTTACTCAGTGTGACCATCGTGCTGTTCTTTAATATGACCATCTTGTTGTTGATACGAGCTATGGCCACTTTCATGTAACGCTTTACGAACACCTGCTTCATAGTCTGGGTGTACACGTTTGAAGTGAGCAAGCTGACGTTCAAGAATTTCTTTAGGAACTCCTTGCATTGCATCAGAAATATTGCTGAATAAACGCTGTTTTTGTCCTTCATCAAATAAATTAAACAATGCAGTCACTTGAACGTAATCATTGTTGCCTTCGTCTTGACGATGATCGAAGCGATCTACAATGTTTGAATCTAAACGAAGAGGTGGTTCTTTTAGTTCAGGATTGGCAATCGGTCCACCAAAAGAGTTTGGTTCGTAATAAGCATTTGGATTTGGAAAATGTTCTTGAACATTCATTTGTCCATCTTTATGGTAGTGATGAACAGGACAGTGTGGACGGTTGACTGGAATATTTTCGTAGTGTGTACCTAAACGATAACGGTGTGCATCTGCATAACTGAAAATACGTGCTTGTAACATGCGGTCGGGAGAAAAACCAATACCCGGGACAACATTTGATGGAGAAAAGGCTGCCTGTTCAATTTGAGCAAAGTAGTTTTCAGCATTTTTATTGAGTTCAAAATAACCGACTTCGATAGGTGGGTATTCGCTATGTGGCCATACTTTGGTCAAATCAAATGGGTTGTAAGATGTTTTTTCTGCATCTAGTTCAGGCATGATTTGTACTTGCAGTGTCCAACGAGGGTAGTCGTCTTCTTCAATGCTATAAAATAAATCTTCTTGTGTTGTTTCTCGGCTTTGTCCGACTTTTTCTGTTGCTTCTGGGTTAGTCCAGTAGCGATGACCCTGTTGGGTTTTAAAGTGGAATTTTACCCAAAAGCGTTCATTTTTGTCATTCCAAAAAGAGAAGGTATGCGAACCATATCCATTAATGTGACGAACATCGGTTGGTAAACCACGATCAGACATTAAAATGGTGACTTGATGTAAGCTTTCAGGCGACAGTGACCAAAAGTCCCACATTGCCGTTGGTGAACGTAAATTCGTTTTTGGGTGACGTTTTTGGGTATGAATAAAATCTGGGAATTTAAGTGGGTCACGTACAAAAAATACAGGTGTATTATTACCGACTAAATCCCAATTTCCTTCTTCTGTATAAAACTTCAAAGAAAAACCACGTACATCACGTTCAGCATCTGCTGCGCCTTGTTCACCAGCGACAGTAGAAAAACGTGCAAGCATTTGTGTTTGCTTGCCTTCGCCTTTAAAAATTTCTGCGCGAGTATATTCTGATAAATCTTTAGTGAGTGTAAATGTACCAAAAGCACCCCAGCCTTTGGCATGTACTGCACGTTCTGGAATTCTTTCACGGTTTTGGTGTGCTAATTTTTCAATGAGTTGCCAATCTTGCATTAAAAGTGGGCCACGTTGTCCAACGGTGACGCTATTTTGGTTGTCTGCAATGGGTGACCCTGCAGTTGTTGTATGGTATGGGCATTTACTCATGGCTTACTCCTAAAGTACGGGCTTGCTATCATTTTTGGCTTTATTGCTGAGTGACTTTATTTTTGATTCTGTTAATCGTTATTTAACGGCTAAATTTTAGCCTTTTTTGGGCTATTTTTTGTGTATTGAGTTGTGCTGATTTTGTAACAGTATGTACTTTTATATGTGGTGATAACGATGTACACAAGGAATGTTTTTGAGGTTAACAACAGGTCGGTTGATATAAAAGCGCTTTATATTTTATTTGAACAATATCAAGCTTTAATTTGAAAAATACAAAATGAATAAATATTACATTTTGATTAAAAAAGAATCTATTTTCGATTGGCTTTTTCTATGGCTTTTATTTATAAAAACGGCTTTCATTTTCGATGGAAAAAACATATTTTATAGTCATAACCGATTAATACTGTAAAGAACAGATTGGAGTTTTTCATGAGTCAAGATACGCAAGCTAATTCAGGAAAGTGCCCATTTCATCAAAATGGTGCGAGTACAACGGTAGCCAGCTCAAACACAGATTGGTGGCCAAATGCACTTAATTTAGATATTTTATCTCAACACGATCACAAAACAGATCCTATGGATCCTGATTTTGACTACGCAAAGGCCTATAGTACTTTAGATCTTGACGCTGTAAAAGAAGATATTCGTGCTTTAATCAATACAAGTCAAGATTGGTGGCCAGCTGACTGGGGAAGCTATGTGGGAATGTTTGTGCGTACAGCATGGCATCTTGCAGGTACTTACCGTAAACAAGATGGCCGTGGTGGTGCAAATACAGGAAACCAACGCTTTGCGCCATTAAACAGTTGGCCAGATAACGTAAATACAGATAAGGGTCGTCGTTTACTTTGGCCAATTAAGCAAAAATATGGTAACAAAATCTCTTGGGGTGATTTAATCATCTTGGCAGGTACAGTGGCTTATGAAGTTGCAGGTCTTAAAACATTTGGTTTTGCTGGTGGCCGTAAAGAGATTTGGCACCCAGAAAAAGATATTTACTGGGGCGAAGAGCGTCAATGGTTAGATGCAACAGAAAACCGTTACGAAGATGATCAAGATCGCACAAGTCTAGAAAATCCATTGGCTGCAGTACAAATGGGCTTAATTTATGTAAACCCAGAAGGGGTAGATGGTCAGTCTGACCCACTAAAAACTGCACAAGACATGCGTGAAACTTTTGATCGTATGGCGATGAATGATGAAGAAACCGTTGCATTGACAGCAGGTGGTCATACAGTTGGTAAAGCCCACGGTAATGGTGATGCTGATGTTCTTGGTGCAGACACAGAAGGTGCAGATGTTGAGTTTCAAGGCTTAGGTTGGCACAACCCACAAGGTAATGGAAACGGTACTCATACCATGGTGAGTGGTCTTGAGGGTGCATGGACCACTAACCCAACCAAATGGGATAATGAATTCTTCTATCTATTGTTTACTTATGATTGGGAACTTACCAAAAGCCCAGCAGGTGCGACACAATGGGAACCTGTAAACATTAAAGAAGAAGATAAGCCTTTTGATGCGCATAATCCGAAAGTTCGTCGTAATCCAATTATGACTGATGCAGATATGGCATTAAAAATAGATCCTGAATATCGCAAAATTTCTGAACGTTTTTACAAAGATCCTGCATATTTCTCAGATGTCTTTGCACGTGCTTGGTTCAAACTTACTCACAGAGACTTAGGGCCAAAAGCAAGATATCTTGGCGATCAGGTACCAAATGAAGACTTAATTTGGCAAGATCCTGTACCTGCTGTAAATTACACATTAACTGAAGCTGAAATTGCTTCTATTAAAGCGACTTTACTTGACAGTGGTTTAACTTCTACCGAGTTGATTAATACAGCATGGGATAGCGCACGTACTTATCGTGGTTCAGACTTCCGTGGTGGTGCAAATGGTGGACGTATTCGCTTAGCGCCACAAAAAGATTGGGTAGGTAATGAACCTGAGCGTTTAGCCAAAGTACTTGCGACACTTGAAAAAATACAGGCATCTTTAGACAAACAAGTAAGTATTGCTGACTTGATCGTGCTTGGTGGTACGGCTGCTGTCGAAAAAGCAGCACATGATGCAGGTGTGAAGATTACAGTTCCATTTGTGGCAGGTCGTGGTGATGCACTTCAAGAGCAAACAGATGAATATTCATTCAAAGATCTTGAACCAACGCACGATGGTTTCCGTAATTGGCTAAAAGCAGACTATGCTGTACAGCCTGAAGAAATGTTGTTGGATCGTGCGCAGTTGCTAGGATTAACTGCACCTGAAATGACCGTGTTGATTGGTGGTATGCGTGTCTTAGGAACGAACTACGCAGGTGCTAAGCATGGTGTATTTACAGACAAAGAAGGTATTTTAACGAATGACTTCTTCGTGAATTTGACAGACATGCGTAACACATGGAAACCTGTAGGTAAAAACCTTTATGAGATCCGTGACCGTGCAACAGGTGCTGTAAAATGGACTGCAACGCGTGTAGATCTTGTGTTTGGTTCAAATTCTATCTTGCGCTCTTATGCCGAGGTATATGGTCAATTTGACAACCAAGAAAAATTTGTACGTGACTTTGTTAAAGCATGGACAAAAGTGATGAATGCAGATCGCTTTGATATCTAAGCTTAATTAATTTAAGTTTTAGTCTCTAAAAACCGTCTTAAGTCTTTGTACTTAGGGCGGTTTTTTTATGTCATTAGCTCTGTTTAAAAGCAG
>NZ_VTDM01000013.1 GCF_015627105.1 Acinetobacter baretiae
AACCCGCTTTCATCAAGATAAACAATGGGGTGCTTTTGTTTAAGCTGATCTAAAGCTTCGATAAATTCTGATCTGAGGGATTCTTTGGCTTGTGGGTGGCGTAAGGTCTTTTTTTCACTGTGATTCCTAAACGTTTTAATGCATAACCAATAGATGCAGCTGAGCAGGAAAAGCGTACAGCACGCTCATATTGATAATCATCTGGATATTTCTCAACATCAGCACGTAGTGCATCATCCTCAATTTTAAAAGGTTTCCGTGGGCGGGTTCTTTTAACCTCAATTCGTTTTTTCCAACTCAAAATTGTATTTTTATCAATTTCAAATTGTGCAGAGACCGCTCGTATGGAATATCCTTCCTCAAGCTTCGCTATCACTTTTCGTCTAAAATGTTCTGAATAACTCATTTTTATATTGTCTTATATTTTTGATTGTTTGACTATATACAGTTATTTTTAATGAAATATTTGATCGGGTACAACAGTTAAAAAATAATAAATAACAATGATTTATCCATTTGGGCAATAATTTTAATTTTGTTAATGCCTAAATAGATGATTGTTCTTATTTTTAAGCTTTAATTTAAATATTGCAATGGATTGATGAGAGAGTGTCGTTATGCCCAAGATCACTAAACAAACTTAAATGTTAGACGATAGATGCTATATACATGTTTAATATAGAGAAAGTTATAAGCAATTGATTTCATATGATAAATTTTCATCATTCTAATATCATATGTATTAAGCCATTTAATTGTTTTTTAAAAAATAAAAAATTGATTTAAGGTTGTATATGATGATTAGTTTTTTATTTCAGAGCTAATATTAAGCCCCTTTTATTTTGAATTTTGAGTTAAATAACGTGAGCCTTGTTTAAGTCAGTGGGTTTATCACTCATTCACGAGAATGATTGACTATTCAACTTAAACAAGGTTTTTAAAGCGAAGTAATGCCTTTTAATTAGCTAGTAATTAAACGATTGGTTTTCACCATATCGGCTAAGCCATGTGTTTTAAAATAATTTTCTAACCAACTTTTAATAATTAATGGATTGTTCAAAGTAAGTACATGCGCAAGTAGCTCTTGAGCTTCATGCATGGGCACGTGGCAAATGGCTTTACGTACACGTAAAATATTACTTGAGCTCATAGAAAGCGTATTAAATCCCATTGCCATAAGCAAAATTGCAGAAAGAGGGTCTCCAGCCATTTCACCGCAAATACTAATCGGTTTGTTATATTGATGACATTCTTGTACTAAGCGATTGAGTGCCCGTAATACAGCAGGGTGAAAATGAGAATATACGCCCGATACATGTGAGTTGTTACGATCTACAGCCAATAGGTATTGGGTTAAATCGTTGGAACCGACAGAGAAAAAATCAACTAAACCTGAAAATTCACGAATTTGAAAAAGTACACTAGGTACTTCAACCATAATGCCTAATTTAGGTTGGGTAATTTTAACCTGTTCTTCTTCTTGAATGGCTTTACAGTCTCGTTCTAGCAAGTAAAGTACTTCTTCAACCTCACTAATACTTGTGACCATCGGTAACAAAATATGTAGATTATTTAAGCCTATATTGGCTTTCAGCATGGCTCGAATTTGTGAAGAAAAGATTTCAGGATGGTCTAAAGTAAACCGTAAACCACGCCAACCCAATGCAGAGTTTGCCTCTTTAATACTAAAGTAAGGCAGTTCTTTATCTGCACCTATGTCTAAGGTACGCATGGTGACAGGTTTGTTGGCAAAGTGACTAAGTTGCTGACGGTAAATGACACGTTGTTCTTCTTCACCCGGAAAGCGATCGCGTAACATGAATGGAATTTCACTACGATATAAGCCAACGCCTTTAGCACCACGTTGTACTCCACGAACAACATCAATCATCAAACCTGTATTGACCAGTAAGTTGATCGCAAATCCATCTGGTGTGATGGTGTCTTTGGTTTCGTATTGTTTTAACTCTTTTGCAATTTGCTCTTCTTCTTTTTGAATCTCTTTATAACGTTGACGTAATCTACGAGGTGGGTTAATGGTGACTTTACCTTGGTAAGCGTCAACAATCATTTCTACATCGTCAAGCGTGTTAATAGGTAATTCAGTCACTCCCACAACGGTAGGAATACCTAAAGCACGTGCAACAATGACCATATGAGAGTTTGCTGCACCATCTGTGGTGACAATGGCAGCTATTTTGTCTAAAGGCAGTTCGACCAATGCAGCAGTACTAATTTCATCACCAATTAAAATACTGTCTGAACTTAATTCTTTATGGCTTGCATCGGCCTCTTGCAGTGATGCTAAAATACGCCGTCCTAAATCTTTTAGGTCAGATACACGTTCACGTAAATAATCATCTTCCATTTGAGCAAAATGAGCGATATGGCGTTCTAAAACAATTCTAACCGCACCTTGTGCCCAGTGACCTGCTTTAATTTCCTCTTTAATTTCTTGTGGTAAGGCATGATCATCGAGCATACGTAAAAAAATACTAAATAAAGCCCGCTCATCAGACATGAGAGAGTCTTGCATTTTTTCATCTAAACGTTTGATGTTTTCACGAACTGAAATCACGGCTTGATCGAGCAGCGTTAATTGTTCGCTAATATCTTCTGCTTCTCTTTCGGGTACAGCAGAGATGTCTGACGGTGGGTAAAGTACAATCGCACGACCTAGCGCAATACCGCCAGAGCCAGCAACACCCTGAAATGTTTTATAGCTTGAAATATTGGCCACTTTTCTAAACAAGTCAGTACCATTGACTGCATGTGCATGGGCAATCACGCCTGAAAGTTGCGCACATAAAGTGACTAAAAAAGATTCTGCAGCTTCACTAAAATCTTGGCGTTGTTTGTTTTGTACAACCAGTACTCCCATGACTTTACGGCGATACATAACAGGTACACCCATAAATGAGTGATAGTTTTCTTCGCCTGTTTCAGGAAAGTATGCATACTTTTCGTGCTCGGATGCATGTTCAAGGTTAACGATTTCTTCTCGTTGTCCGACTAAACCCACTAATCCTTCACCAAACTGTAGTGATACATGGCCGACAGATTCAATATTTAATCCTTTGGTGGCCATCAGTAAGTAAGATTCATTACGCTCATCAAGTAAATAAATCGAACATACATCAACGTCCATTGCCGCAGATACTTGTTTGACCATAATGTCTAAAGACTCATGAAGGTCATTAGAGGCATTGATTTCTTGGACAATGCGCCTTAATGTATCTAGTTGCATGTTCGACATAAATGCATACTCCTGAGCATTTAATAGGTAATAATCACTGTAGTTATAACAGTATCATGCAGAAAAATCATTCACTAAAACTGCCTCTTTTTATACATTTTTTAGTGTAAAAATTGAGTAGATAACTCAAGCATGGCTTTACGGTAAACATCTCGTTTAAAATTGACGACTTGCCCCAGTGGATACCAATAACTGACCCATTGCCACTGATCAAATTCGGGCGGATGTGATAAGTTCAACTGTATATATTTGGTGGGTGCAATCAGTCGTAATAAAAACCATTTCTGTTTTTGTCCAATACAAATGGGTTCAGAGCCTGAACGAATGTATCGGTGTGGCAAACGATAGCGTAACCAACCTTTGGTTTGTGCAATCATTTGGACATGTTCGGGAAGCAGGCCTACTTCTTCTCTGAGCTCTCTATAAAGTGCTTGTTCAGGAGTTTCGCCTTGCTGTATACCACCTTGTGGAAATTGCCAAGCATTGTGCCCAATGCGTTTTGCCCATAACACTTGTCCATTATCGTTTGCCAAAATGATCCCGACATTGGGTCGGAAACCTTCGGAGTCGATCATTTGGCTACCTATATTCTATTGATTTTTATAGGTCTGATTTAAATAAAAGTATTTAGCATACGCTTGTAAAAAAAAGACCGTAGAATCTTATTAAAAAATTGCTATGATCTTAACGAATTTCTGACCTTAATCGGTGATTGATTTACATTTTTTTTCTTTATTCTTTACATTAAATGAGAGTTTTCATGAAATTGGCTTTATTTGACTTAGATCATACCTTACTAAACATAGATTCAGATCATTCTTGGGGTGAATTTCTGATTCAAGAAGGCTTGGTTGATGAGCAACGTCATCGTAAAATGAATGACCAATTTTATGAAGATTACAAAGCTGGTCAACTTGATCCAATTGCGTACAATGAATTTGTCTTTGAATTTTTGACACAAAATGACCAAGCAACATTAGCTCAGGTTCATGCACGTTTTATGCATAACGTGATTCGACCACAAATGCGACCTGAAGGATTAAAAAAAGTGCAATATCATCAAGCACTAGGTCATGAAATTGTGGGTATTACGGCAACAAATGATTTTATTACCACACCTATTTTTAATGCTTTTGGCATTACTCAAGTGATTGCAACACAAGCTGAGCGACATGAGGGTCGTTATACGGGGCGTGTTTTAGGAATACCATGTTTTCAAACAGGAAAATTAGAGCGTTTAGCGCAGTGGTTAGATGGTCAAGACGTTGAAGAAAGCTGGGCATATTCAGACTCTTTTAATGATCGCTTTTTATTGAAATATGCAGATCATGCATTTGCTGTAACGCCTGATACACGTTTAACGGCGTTAGCAAACGAACAGGCATGGCCTATTTTAGACTGGTCTATGTCTTAAAAGTATCGCTTGTATTCATGATGGTGAATGGTGAATACAAGCAATTCTGCATGCTGATGAAATTGGAGGTCAATGAAAGCTGAAATTTTTGTAAGCCTATTACTGTTAGATTGATTTTCTTTCTAAGCGTAGGTAGTGAGTGGCTTTTTCTTGGACGATATATTCATCTGTCATTTTTTTGAAGGTTGAGCCACGTAATATGAAGTAAAATGTGCCATAAACAAATATGACTGTAACAAGCATAGATATCAAAATAGCCATTAAATCAATTTGGTAATACACCATCAACAGCCCACATATTGGCAGCGTAAACAACATATTTTTGAATGCAGATTTCATGAGCTTGATACGTCGAGCAAGATCATTTGCAAACTCACCTTTAACTTCAATAGTTTGTAAATTATTTTGGAGAGCAGATGTTAACTCATCTTCATTACTAACGAAATTTAACATAATGACTGACTTTTAAAATTTAAAAGCAAACTATAGTTTAAAATTGTTTCAAATATATCATTAAAATATAATTTTATGATTTAAATCACATTAAATATCTCTACTGTCTGGTTATATTTATTTTGTGTCATTAAATATACCGAGATATGCATTGATCGAGATTGAAAAAATGGTCAGCTCTAATTTTCTTCAAATTTTGCACATTGCTGTAATGTCATAAAATCAATGAGTGCTTCAGTGGCCTTAGATTGGCTACGATGAGGATGCCATACCATACCAAGGGTTCGTTTGAGCTCAAGATTAAGATTTAAGCGAACAAGATCATCATTGAGTAGTGTTTGAGGTAAGACAGACCATCCTAAGCCTATAGAGGCAAGCATACGAATAGACTCTAATGGGTTATTGGTCATACTCACTTTAGGGCGTAAATTTTGTTTTTCAAATTCTGCTAAAGTAATTTGGCTAGTATACGTTTTTGCCGCAGGCAATAAACTTGGGTAGCTCATGAGTTGTTCAAGGCTTAATGATTGGGCCATGGCCAATGGGTGAAAAGGAGCAGCAACAAAAATTAAAGGATCTTCCCATAAAGAAATGTAACTTAAACGCTCATCAAGTTTAGGAGGAAGTGTTAAAAAGGCAATTTCTAAATCACCTGCAAGTACATGTTCGTGTGCCTGTTCTGAATCTACAAACTTTACATCAAGGGTGACTTGTGGGTATTGTTGAACATAATGCTTTAAATGTTGAGGTAAGTGGTGTAAACCAATATGATGGCTTGTACCTAGTTTGAGTAATCCTTGAACGGATTCATGTTCATGGCTTAATGTATGGTGAATACTACCAAGGGTATTAAGCCATGCTTTAACTTCAGGGAGTAAGTGATATGCCACTTGTGTGGGTTGGATTCCTCGTCCAGCAGACTCAAAAAGTCTCACATTAAAATAAGACTCTACATTGTGAATACGCTTAGTCACAGCAGGTTGAGTAATAAAAAGTTGATCTGCTGCCAAAGAAATAGACCCAGTTTCCATTACTTTTACAAATGCTTCAAAAGCTGAAAGATTCATGGTCTATCCCTTTGTGGTCGGAAGAATGCATATAATAGGCTAAATTATATCATTTTTTTACATAATTATTGTGATTAAGCAGGTGGTTATAAAAATTTTAAATGCCTTTTATACATCATTGAATGATTCCAAAAAGTTTAATGATGTATAAAAATGATAAATTAGATTTATGATAAACTCAAGCTATAATGGCTTATAAACCACTCAAAACGCACCCAGTCCAATGGAGTACAACGACATGGCAGGCAAAACGTTATACGATAAATTATGGGATGACCATTTAGTTAAACAACGTGACGATGGTTCAAGTTTAATTTACATCGATCGACAACTTTTACATGAAGTAACTTCGCCACAGGCTTTTGAAGGTCTTGTACTTGCAGGTCGTCAGCCATGGCGTTTAGGGGCAAATGTTGCCACACCAGATCATAATGTTCCAACGTCTAAAAAAGAACGTGAACAAGGCATTGCAGGCATTGAAGATCACACATCACGTATTCAAGTTCAAACATTAGATGACAACTGTAAGAGTTTTAATGTTGTGCAATTTGGCATTAATGATGTTCGTCAAGGTATTGTGCATGTGGTTGGCCCCGAACAAGGTTTAACTTTACCTGGTATGACCGTGGTTTGTGGTGACTCACATACTGCTACACATGGTGCATTTGGTTGTTTAGCACATGGCATCGGCACCTCAGAAGTTGAACATGTGCTTGCAACTCAGTGCTTAGTACAAAAGAAAATGAAAAACATGCTTGTGCGTGTAGATGGCAAGCTTGGCCAAGGTGTTACATCAAAAGACGTTGTATTGGCGATTATTGGAAAAATTGGAACAGCAGGTGGCACAGGCCATGCCATAGAGTTTGGTGGTCAAGTTTTCCGAGATATGTCTATTGAAGGCCGTATGACCGTATGTAATATGGCCATCGAAGGCGGTGCACGAGTAGGGTTGGTTGGTGTAGATGATAAAACTATCGACTATGTCAAAAATCGCCCATATGCGCCTAAAGCGCAAGATTGGGATAAAGCTGTAGAGTATTGGAATACATTGCATTCAGATGCTGATGCACATTTTGATACTGTTGTGGTATTACAAGGTGAAGATATTGAACCACAAGTATCTTGGGGAACCTCACCTGAAATGGTTATTCCTGTATCTAAAATGGTTCCAACGCTTGCAGAAGCCAAAGATGATGTACAGCGTAACGATTGGATTCGTTCATATCAATATATGGGTTTAACCGAAGGACAGGCTTTAAAAGATATTCGTCTTGATCGTGTTTTTATTGGTTCTTGTACTAATTCACGGATTGAAGACATTCGAGCAGCAGCTCAGATTGTTAAAGGTCGTAAAGTGGCGACCACAATTAAACAAGCGATGGTTGTACCAGGGTCAGGTTTAGTGAAATCACAAGCTGAGCAAGAAGGATTGCATCAAATCTTTATTGATGCAGGATTTGAGTGGCGTGAACCTGGTTGTTCAATGTGTTTAGCCATGAATGCAGATAAATTACAATCGGGCGAACATTGCGCATCAACTTCAAATCGTAACTTTGAAGGGCGTCAGGGCAATGGAGGGCGTACACATTTGGTGAGCCCTGCAATGGCCGCTGCTGCTGCAATCGCAGGTCATTTTGTCGATGTTCGTACATTCTAAGGAGCAATACAATGAAAGCATATACCATTGAAACAGGAATTGTTGCACCCTTAGATCGTGCAAATGTTGATACAGATTTAATTATTCCAAAACAGTTTTTGAAATCAATTAAACGTACAGGTTTTGGGGATAATTTATTCGATGAGCTTCGTTATTTAGATGAAGGTTATCCCGGACAAGACAACAGTAAACGCCCTAAAAATCCAGATTTTGTATTAAATCAAGCACGTTATCAAGGTGCAACCATTTTGGTTACGCGTAAAAACTTTGGTTGTGGTTCAAGTCGTGAACATGCGCCGTGGGCACTCAACGAATATGGCTTTCGTACAGTGATTGCTCCAAGTTATGCGGATATTTTTTATAACAATAGTTTTAAAAATGGCATGTTGCCTGTGATTTTGTCAGAAGAGCAAGTGGACTGCATTATTAAGGCATGCCAAGCGCAAGAAGGCTATACTTTAACTGTAGACTTAGCAACGCAAGAAGTTCGCTTATCAAGTGGTGAAGTGTTTCAATTTGAAGTAGATCCATTTCGTAAGCATTGTTTATTAAATGGTTTGGACGACATTGGTTTAACATTGCAAGATAGTGAGCTTATACACGCTTATGAAGATAAAATTAAACAACGTAAACCATGGATTTTTAATGCACTTTCATCTTAATAGCATGATAGTCGTGGTGCATTAAATAAACTCTTGTTAAAATAAGTCATCTTTTGAATAGACTGCCGTCAGGTTGGCTTAAATCCATGAAAAACATGACTGCTAAAATGGTGCTGATCGGCATGTGCTGTTTGAGTTTCAGCGCATGTCAAACAACGCCAAAGCATTTGGTTTCAAAACAAGTATTGCCTAACAATAGTACTGTGAAAATTTTTTGTGACGGTGCAAAAAAGTGTGAATTTGAACGCGTAAATCATGTTCGTATTGTGAATGAAACAACACATTTAGTGGACTATGATGCTATTCAAAAAGGCTATGTTCGCCTACAGTTAAGCTCTACGTTAGAGTCAAATCACTTGTATTTAACGATACCTGCACAACAACAAGAAATTGTGATTCGTTTTTATCCAATTTCTTTAGATCGTGCAGAAAAAATTAATGTTATTCATCAGTTTAAACCTAATCAAAATTATACTTTTAGTATGTATAGAGATCGGATTAAACGTGATAATAATCTACTGAGTTTATCTACACCAGATCCATTATGTGTCAAGCTTTTAGAAGGGCAACGAGTGATTCGTCGCTTTTGTAAACCATATAATGTTTTAACCGGCTTAGGTGAGTTTGTAGAACAAAAAAACGATTTTAAATCATTTAAAGATTAGGTGATTTATTTCATAAAATATAATGCTGGAACAACATGCTATGTCAAAAAAGATTCTTATTTTAGCGGGTGATGGAATTGGCCCTGAAATTATCAAAGCAGCAGAAACAGTACTTGCTGAGGTCAATCAAAAGTTTCACTTAGATTTGGACTGGGAGCATGGGTTACTTGGTGGTGCTGCAATCGACGTACATGGTAGTCCATACCCAGATATTACGAGCCAACAAGCGAAAGATGCAGATGCAATTTTATTGGGGGCAGTTGGTGGGCCAAAATGGGATACAATCGAGCGTTCAATTCGTCCAGAACGTGGTCTTCTTAAAATTAGAAGTGAGTTGAATCTATTTGCAAATTTGCGCCCTGCTATTTTGTATCCACAGCTTGCAGATGCTTCGAGTTTAAAACCTGAAGTCGTCTCTGGTTTAGATATTTTAATCGTTCGTGAATTGACCGGTGGTATTTATTTCGGCCAGCCTCGTGGTATTCGTGAGCTAGAGAACGGTGAAAAACAAGGATACAACACGGATGTATATGCTGAATCTGAAATTAAGCGTATTGCAAAAGTAGCATTTGAGCTTGCACAATTACGTGGTAGTAAAGTTTGTTCAGTCGATAAAGCCAATGTGCTTGAAGTGACAGAACTTTGGAAACAAACGGTCACTCAGGTACAACAAGACAATTATCCAGAGATTAATCTGTCACATATGTATGTCGATAATGCTGCCATGCAACTTGTACGCGCACCAAAACAGTTTGATGTGATTGTGACCGGTAATTTATTTGGTGATATTTTATCAGATGAAGCTGCAATGCTCACAGGATCGATTGGCATGTTGCCATCTGCTTCTTTAGATGAGCAAGGAAAAGGCATGTATGAACCTTGTCATGGTTCAGCTCCTGATATTGCAGGACAAGATATTGCTAACCCGCTTGCAACCATCTTATCTGTTGCTATGATGTTACGTTATACTTTTAGAGAGGAAACGGCTGCACTTGCTATTGAGCAGGCGGTTGGTAAGGTACTCGATCAAGGTCTACGTACGGCTGATATTATGTCTACAGGCATGCAAAAAATCGGTACGAAAGCCATGGGTGAGGCTGTTGTTGCCGCATTATAATTCTTTATAGAATGAAAAATAGGCAGAGTCATAGGCAATATGATTCTGCCTTATGTGTTTTAAAAGAGGTCATGACATATTTTTATGTGGTCATTAAAAATCAATTGTTGAGTAATATAAAATATCTTGATCATTTTTAATTAAATGACCCCCTAATTAACCCGAATTCTGCTTAAATTTTTTTAAAATCATTTGCTTATGATGTTTTAATCAAATACTGAAATTATGTAGCTTATACTTTCAGTCACTCAGTGCTGTTTTTTAAAGGGAAATTGGTCTATTCATCATACTAGACTGTAAAAGAAAGCATTTATTTTATATAAAAACATATAAAACAGTAGCTTACTCGAATTCATTAAACAGGACTTAAGTTGGTTAATATTTATGTAAGTCACTGTATTTTTTTCATAAAAAATATAAACCATATCTATATACAATAAAACCTTTTATTTGTGCATACAGCGAATAAAATGAATGGCTTGCCTACACATATTCTGTAGTCTTTACTTGTATGTATTTTCGATAGTTTAATTAAAAAACAATAATTTGTATTTATTGGTGAGTAAAATTTGAATTAAATAGCCTTTTCAGTATATATCTTTTCCAAATCATTTTGAGTACATCATAGAGCGCAATAGTGTGACTTATTTAATATATTTATAATAAATAGTGTGTTAAGTTTGATTTTTAGTGTGAGAGTCTCATATGTACAGATTAGAAATAAATGAAAATATGTTTGTGATCAATGATCAGAAACTACCAAGTAATTTTTCATTAGATACGTTAATTGCAGGATTTGGGGAAGATTATTGTATCGAAAAAGTTAGTGATATGTCTTATGTTGATAGCTATCGATGGCACCAGCCCAATATATTTTTAAATAGAGACAGTAATAGTCTGACGATGAGCTCTAAAAATGTTTGTATTATATACAAAAATCAACGTCTATCGGACTATTATGCTGAACATGAAGAAGAGTGGGTGGCGCTCGAAAAGTCAAAAACAGCATTTAACTATTTAAAAGTTGCAGATCAGATTTATGTGTATATCATTGAAAATGCAGATAGTATTTTTTACTTGTTTCGTTTAGGCCACTATACAACATATCCTTTCCATAAAACTGCAAAAGAAACATCTTTGCAAAGAGACCCCCAATATCTACAATTATGGCATGATTGGGTGAATGCCTTAAGTCAACAGCATGATGAAGAAACGATACATGATGTTCTTCAAAGTGGAGTGACTCAGCATGAAATAGATCAAATAACAAATGTTAAATACCCTGTAGAATTATTGGCACTGTATACGATTCATGATGTTAACCATGCTTCTTGTGAATGGTTATTTACATTAGATACAGATGATGCTTTTGAACTATTGTCTTTTGCGGATATTGCACAAGAATGGGAAGCAATACAAGATTTGATCGAAGATACACAAGATATGCTAGAAGATGATTATTTTGGAGACTATGATCTAGAAATTGATGCACATGCATATGCAAAACCAGAATGGATTCCAATTGCTACAGATAAGCAAGGGGATTATTTATTGATTGATATGGCACCTAGTGCATGTGGTCAGATTGGCCAAATTATTGTGTTGAGTAATGAATCATGGGATCGCTATGTTGTTGCAGATTCACTGTATGCATTAATTCGTGAAAAAATTACACAACTCAATGCTATGACTTAAGTGAGTTAGCTTGCTCAACAATGAACATAAGATGAGTTGTTTTCAAGCCATGTATTATGATAGCGACAGCCTATATAAAAATTTTAATACAGATTGACATACATTCATGATTTTTAAGATTCAAAAAAAAGCCACGCTATATTGAGTGGCTTTTTCGCTTCGACTAATGACTAGCGTGCACGATAAGTAATACGACCTTTTGTTAAATCGTAAGGCGTCATTTCGACTTTTACGTTATCGCCAGTTAATATACGGATATAGTGCTTACGCATTTTACCAGAAATATGCGCAATTACTTCATGCCCATTTTCTAAACGAACACGAAACATAGTATTAGGAAGCGTCTCGGTGACAACGCCTTCGAACTCGATCAGTTCCTCTTTATTGGCCATAGCCTACCTAAATGAATAAAATGACAAGGCGCAAATTATATACAAATTACAATAAGAACACAAGCAAGTGCCTTGAGGCGGCTGATAAAATAAGCATGGCGATTAAGTCGGCCAATTTAACCACTGAGGGCCAAGAGCAACCTGAGGTAAATTAAATATTTCAGGATAGGTGGCCTGAATAAAATATAAACCATCTGCAGGTGCTGTCATTCCAGCCGCTTTACGGTCTTGTGCTGCAAAAATTGTGTCAATATACGCTTCGTCATGTGTATGTTGGCCAATGTCAATTAAACAGCCTACGATATTACGTACCATATGGTGTAAAAAACCATCTGCTTGAATGTCCAATATCATAAATGGCCCATGTTGCGTTAAATGGCAATGAGAGACATGTCTTATTGGTTGATTTGATTGACATGCAGCAGCACGAAAACTTTCAAAATTATGTGTTCCTTCAAATTTTTTAGTGGCGCGTTGCATGGCTAGAAAATCTAACGGGATTGTTACATGAGTGACTTGTTTGTAAAGAAGTGCAGGGCGGTAAGGTGCATTATAAATCACGTAACGATAACGCCGTGATGTGGCTTTAAATCGAGCATGAAAGTCATCATCCATGCGTTTAATCCATTGTAGAGAAATATCTTTAGGCAATTGGCTATTGGTGCCTCGAATCCAACCGTAATCACTACGTTGTGATGGGCTGTCAAAGTGTGCCACCATATTGGTCGCATGAACGCCTGCATCTGTACGACCTGCACCATGTAAAATCACTTGATGATTTGCGACTTTGCTTAATACCTGTTCAATGGTTTCTTGTACACTCACTACACCTGCTTGTTGGGTTTGCCAACCTCGATAATGTGTGCCGCAATATTCTATTCCTATTGCATATCGTTGCATTGTAAACCTCAAATTATTGTGTATCTGCCCAATGTTGACGATACTGCTGTATTTCATCATATGTTAAATAAAGTTTTAAAATTTTCGCATATAAATCTGCGTGTCCGATCGCATTGGACACCAAAATATCTGCCTCTTTTACCCATTGGCTAATCGCATAGCGTTGGTCAATTTCACCAAAAGTCACTTGGGTGGTTAAGATGGTTAAACAATTGTGTTGTTGTAGTTGTTTAAGTTGATGAATAATATCTGCATTTGTTGCAATATTACCTGTGCCAAAACCCTGTAAAATAAGAAAGTCAGGCGCTTGTGTAGTCATGAGCTTTAAAAAATGACAAAGATTTGCTTGTTCAGTGGGCTGAAGCATTAAATTGATCACATTTAGTGTTTGTGCACGAGTGATATTTTGATCGGTGACGCTATGATGTTTTTGAGGTGTAGTGATCTTTTCGGTACTTGAAATACCTTTAAAGGCAGATCGTTCCGTTGTATGGTGCTTGATGGCACTGTGACCATGATAAAGCTGTGCATCAAACGCAAGATGTACCCCTGCAGTGATGTGGTTGATATGGTCTAGTGCATAACACAAATTGCTTAAGGCATCTGTTTGGTGACGTACAGCATTACCTTCAACATTAAGCAACGGATATTGACTTCCTGTTAAAATCACACGACAACTTTGTGCTAAAAAATGAGCAAGGACAGCACTTGCATAACTTAAAGTATCTGTACCGTGAATGACAATAAATTTTTGAATGTTTTGTGTAGACTGTAATTTTTGAATCAACTGAATTAAGCGTAACCACGTTTTGGCAGTACAGGCACTACTGTCAATAATATCTGGTGCTGGGAAACATTCGAGGTCTAATAGCGTATGCGATGTCATGACCGCGTGTAATTTAGGTAGAAATTGGTCGTGAGGTAGAGGGCTGAGTGGAGATCCGACACAGCCGAATGTTCCACCCATATAAATAACAGCAACTTTTGACATAAGACAACGTAATCATGAGCAAAAGTCTATGATAAATCGAACGGCTTTAAGATGCCATTTTATTTAACAGTTGCTCTGCTTTGGTTTTTTGTAGCTCAGAGAATTCAATATTCGATGCAGACAATAGTTGTGTTGCACGTTCATATTCACCAATCATGATGTATTCTGCAGCGAGATCAAGGTTAAGTTCTGCTTCATCGAGTTGTTTGAGTTCATCAAACTCAGTGAACAGTACATCTGTAGATTCAGCAGTTACCACCTCATCACGAATATGTTGTTGGCTTTGAGGTGTCGTTGTATCTGTTTTCGCAATATGAGGTTCTAAAGTAACGTCTGAAGATGTAGCTGTATCTTTCGTTTGATCTGTAGATGGTTCACTTGATGTTTCTGTTGATTTTTCGGCTGAGTGGTCAACAAGATCAAATGTATCTAGCTCAATAGATTCTTTATTGGCTGAAGATGTATTTGAAGTACTATAGTCGAGTGAATGATTTTCATCGGTGTGCGAATCATTCTTTTGCTCTGATGGTATTTTTTCTTGATGAAGTTGATCTTCTGGTTCAAGTACAAAATCTAAATCATTTGTTGATTCAGATGGCTTCTTTTCAGTCGTGTTGTGCTCTTCATTTAAACTGAAATCTAAATCTGATGATTTATGCGTTGTAGATTCAGGCGTGTAAGCCACTTCATTTGAATCATTTAACGTAAATTCAAAATCGCCTAAATCGTGTTCATTTTGTTGCTTAGATTTTGTATCGTTTGTTTTTGATGATGTCTCTGATGTTTGCTGATCTGTATGTGACTTTTCAGTCGAATGGTCTTCGGTTGTTAGATTTGAAGATGTTTCTTTAGATGCATCTGATGAATTGTTTTTAGCATCATCATTTTGTGCAGTAGGGTAGAAGTCTAAGAGATTAGAATCGTTTGATGTGTCTTTTTCAGATGTTGACTCAGACTCTTTTGCGTTGTTCGTAGATGTGGTTTCTTGCGATTCTTCTTTTTTCGTATGGGTGTTGTCGTTCGGTACGATTTTTTGTGTTGCTGACTCACTGTCATCGTGCGAGCGTGATTGGGTGACTGGCTCATGATGATCTTGTGTCGTTTTATCAGTCACTGGCGCAGTGTGTTCATTGCTTGCAGTATCTTTGTTTTCAGTGACTGGTTGAACATGCTCATGTTCTTGTGTGTCATGGGCAGTGGTCTGCTCAGTCGGTTTGGCAGTAGGTTCAGCATCATCTGTTGTACGAGCATGTGTTTGCTGTGCTGCTAGGGCGGCAGCAGCTAGAGCTGCTTGTTCTGCCTGTTGTTTTTTGAGTTCAGCCTCAGCATTTTCTTTTTCAATTGTTTCTATAATATCAAACAGTTTTAATTGCTTAAGATGTGAAATAAGCTGTTTAGTGGCGATTTCATCATCTTGTTCACGGTAAATTTGTGCCAATAAAAGATAAAATTGATGCTGTTCAGGACTTTGGTTTAAAGTTTGATTGATTTGAGCTTCTGCCACCGCAAAGTCTTTGGCAAGAATGAGCCTTTGAACACTTTTATAGGTTTCACTGTGGTTTTCTTGCTGTTTTTTCGTCACTTGTGGTGCGTCATTTACAGTTGGTTTTTCTGTAATCTCTGCTGTTTTTACATTTTCTTTTTTCGCTTTAGATGATCTTTCTTTTAACTTATTACTTTTCTTTTCAGCGCTGTCATCTTTATTGGCATCATTTCGCTTTTTAAGTAATAAAGCAACAACCAGTAAAATGATACATGGAATAATATATATGAGCATACCTATACCTTAAATTGTGTTATAGCTTCTTTAATCTGGATGGACATTAAATGATTGAACATACTATGAACGAACATTTTTTTCATTCAATTGTTTGATCTGTTGCTTTAAATCGTTAATTTTGCCATTAATGACGTCAAATTTAGCATTACGCTGTCTCATTTCACGCTGTAACCGAGCAATTTCGTGCTCTAAAGCACGAATGCGGGATTTGGTTTGTAAAAGCTCTTTTTGAATATCTTCTGACAGTTGGTCATTTACTTTATTCGTTACAGGGGCAGATGGTGTTCCTTGTAACATATTTTGAACGTGTTCTGATCCTGAAAGTTTAATTCTGACTCCTGATTTAATGTGATTGACATTTTGCCGTGTAAAGGCGTTTGGATTGTCAGCCTTAATCTTTCTTGCAATATCATCAAGTCGTTCACCTGTTTGAGTAGAAATACGCGCAGAAATAGACCAAAGTGTATCTTGTGGTCGAACTTTATAGGTAAATTCAACATCATTGTTAGGATCAGCAGCGACAGTACGGTTAATGTCTTCATTGATGATAGGTTTCGCGGGTGTTTTTACTTTTGGGGTGTTTTCATTGTTTTTTATTGATACAGGGTCGAGGTTTTTTTCTTCATTGTGTATGTCAGTGAGTAAGGTATTAGAATTGCTGACTTTAAATGGAATATTGATACGTTTGAGGTAAGGTGTATCCGACTCAGTCACTTTAAGTACGAAGTTAATACGTGATGAGCGAATCGGTTTATTTGATGTAATTACAATCACACCAAAATTTGCGCCATTTTTACGTACAACAAAACCCATGTCTTTACTATTGATTCCAAGTTTAGAGACTTCATCATCATCTTCAATATTGACACGAATGGATTTAATGTTTGTGGCTTCACTATAAGGCACTTCCATGTAAAGAAGTTGCTCTTTAGTGGATTGAATCACAGGCTGACCTAAAACAAGCGCATAGCCTGTTTGTACCAAACAGCACGTCAACAATGCGGTAAGACAAAACTTGTGAGGTAAGGTCATAGCGTAAATCACAATACTTTAAGTGGGCGCAACTTATAATGTAGCGTTAAGTTCCACATTTGTAAAATTTTTATAAAAAAACCAATCATTAGATTGGTTTTTTAGGGAAATATGTGCGTTATTTGGCTTTATATTCGAGTAAAATACGTAGCATACGGCGTAATGGCTCGGCTGCACCCCAAAGTAATTGGTCACCTACCGTAAATGCACCTAGGTATTCTTTGCCCATATTTAGCTTACGTAAGCGTCCTACAGGAACATTTAAAGTACCTGTTACTGCAACAGGTGAAAGCTCATGAATAGAGGCTTCACGTGTATTTGAGATCACTTTTGCCCATGGGTTAGATTGGTTAATCATGTCTTCAATTTCGTTCAGAGGAACATCTTTACGTAATTTAATGGTTAATGCTTGAGAGTGACAACGCATAGCACCAATACGAACACAATGACCATCGATAGGAACAATACTTGAACGACCTAAGATTTTATTGGTTTCTGCTTGTGCTTTCCACTCTTCTTTCGATTGACCATTTTCAAGCTGTTTGTCGATATATGGAATTAAAGACCCTGCAAGTGGGACACCAAAGTTTTCTTTTGGAAAATCATTGCCACGTTGTAACTGAGCCACTTCACGGTCGATGTCTAAAATGGCAGATTTTGGATCGTCTAATAAACTTTTAGTGTTGTTGTATAAATAACCCATACTGGTAATCAGTTCACGCATATTTTGCGCACCTGCACCAGAAGCTGCTTGATAGGTCATTGCGCTCATCCATTCAACTAAGTTGTTTTGGAATAAAGAGCCCAAGCCCATGAGCATTAAAGACACTGTACAGTTACCACCCACAAAAGTGGTTGTTCCTTGACTGAGTGAGTTTTGAATCACACTGGCATTGACAGGGTCAAGTACAATGACGGCATCATCTTTCATGCGTAGTGTAGATGCAGCATCAATCCAATAGCCATTCCAACCTGTGGCTTTGAGTGGGCCGTATACAGCAGTGGTATAGTCACCACCTTGGCAGGTGATAATGACGTCCATGTGTTTTAGACAGTCAATATCTGTCGCGTCCATAAGTGCTGGGGCAGTTTTACCGCCAAAAGCAGGTGCTTCGCCACCTGCGTTACTGGTAGAAAAATAAAATGGCTCGATGTGAGCAAAGTCATTTTCTTCAACCATACGTTGCATTAGAACGGAACCAACCATTCCACGCCAACCGACCAGACCTACTTTCATGTCATTGTGCCTCGGTAGTGTATAAAAATAAAAAGGGACTTCCGAGTGTATCAAACCTAGTTTGAACTGCAAGCGTTAGTTGTATCGAAATATATGATTTTTTTAAGGGTTTAATAGGGTTTAGTTGTAAATATTTGGATAGCCTTCAGGTCTGGTTTTGAATCTTCGGTGGAACCACATATATTGTGTAGGTGCAATCCGAAGTTGTTGCTCGATAATTGCATTGACACGTGTGGCATCTAGAAGTTCATTATCTGAGGGCATTTGTTCAAGCATAGGTTCGATGATAATTTTATAATGTGGGTTTTTATCGTGACCATCACGGTAAAAATATAGTGGTATGGCGACGGCTTTAGATATTTTTAATAATCGACGATGTGCGGTTACTGTTGCGGCAGGTTCACCAAAAAAAGGTGCCATTATTCCTTGTTTTAAACCAAAATCTTGATCTGGGCTATACCAAATAGCATCGCCTGCTTTGAGGTGTTTAATCAAACCTCGCATGTCGTCGTGGTCAATTTGTGCTTTATAAATGGTACTACGACAACGGTAAATGAGCATGTCTAACAGAGGGTTGTTTTGTGGTCGATAGACCACATCTGGGCTAAAGTATTTTGAACAGATATAACCACCTGCATCAAGAAGTGTACTGTGCGTTCCAAGAAGTAAAATACCATGCCCATTTTTTTGTGCATTTTCGATGTGTTCTAAGCCTTCAATGCTCACACGATCTTTAAACCAATGTGGTTTGTACCATGCATTTAGGGTTTCAAACACGCCTAAAATCATGTCATGAAAAACGAGTTTACTTTGTTGGTAGAGGTATTGCTCAGACCATTCAGGAAAACAAACACGTAGATTTGTGATGGTTGTTTTTTTACGTGATTTGAGTAAAAACCAACATAAATTGGCCAAACCATGAGCAATGATACGTTGTATGCACCATGGTAAAATAGCAAGTAACATGAGCAGTACAATACATAGCCAATTTAACCAGTATTTAGGCTGTAAAAATCGATAATAAAATTTGCCAGCAACATACTGGGGGCTAGAACTGCTCATAGATCAAGAGGTCAACATGTAGGTAAAAAACTGTTGTAGTTTAACATGATGCATTTTATTTTTGATATGTTACTAGGTTATTCTAAATGTACAACATAATTTAATTTTAGTTCGTCAGCAGATTGTCCGCGAATCCCCCAATGAGATCTTGGGGTTTCAAACAAAGTGATTTCAATATCTTGGGGTGAAATGCCACATTGGTGCTCAATATGATGAAAAATTGTTTTAATTAATTGTTTTTTATGTGTATCGTTACGTCCTTCAAACATAGATATTTCAATAATTGTATAGTGTTCTGAGCGATCATTTGGGTAAATGAAATCTTCAGGATTTAATGCAATAAATTGTTGAAAGCATTTATCTTGCGGAAGATTAAAACAGCTCACCAATGCTTGATGGATTGCATATGATCATTGGTCACGACACTGTGTAATGGTGTGTTGTTGTGCGTAGATTTTAACTTGTGACATATTTAACCTATTATTTTTATATTAAACGACCCCAAACCATGACATGTTGATTTGGGGCAGGTGAGACTTATTTACTGTCTAAAGCATCCCAACGCTCAAGCTTTTCTAACAATTGTTCTTCAATGTCTGAAAGACGTTGACTTGCAAGAGTTGCTGCCTCCGCATCTTTGATAAACCAAGAACCATCAGCCAATTTATCTGTCAACTGTGCTTGTTCTTGCTCTAATTGTTCAATTTCTTGCGGAAGCTGTTCAAGCTCACGTTGGTCTTTATAGCTCAGTTTGGTTTTTTGTGTTGCGTTTGATTTTTCAGCTTTTGGACTGTCTTTTTTTACCGTTGTTGGCGTAATACTCGGACGCTGTGCTAAATAATCTTGGTAGCCACCAATATATTCTGCAATACCGCCTTTACCATCAAATACCCATGTTGATGTTACAACGTTATCCATAAATGCACGGTCATGGCTAATCAGAAGTAATGTGCCTTTGTATTCAGACAACATTTCTTCAAGTAACTCTAAGGTGACCATATCTAAATCGTTGGTTGGCTCATCCATTACAATAAGATTTGAAGGCTTGACCAATAATTTGGCGAGTAAAACTCGGTTTCTTTCACCGCCTGAAAGTGCTTTAACGGGGGTACGAGCACGTTCTGGTGAAAAGAGGAAGTCTTGCAAGTAGCTTAAAATATGGCGACGTTGGCCATTGATGTCAATAAAATCTGAACCTTCAGAGACATTATTGGCAACCGTGTTTTCTAGGTCAAGCTGATTACGCAGTTGGTCAAAATAAGCAATTTCAAGTTGAGTTCCTGTTTTGACTTCACCTGTATGTGCAATGTCTCCTAAAATGGCTTTGATGAGGGTTGTTTTTCCTACACCATTGTCACCGACAAGGCCAATACGGTCACCACGCATGACGACAGAGGAGAAGTTATGAATAAGCTGTGTATCATCATAACTTACGGAAAGGTTTTCAATGTCAAACACCAACTTACCTGAGCGTTGAGCTGTTTGTACACCCATATTAACTTTGCCTTGCTGTGAGCGTCTTGCTTTTGATTCTTCACGCAAATCTTTGAGTGCTCTGACTCGACCTTCATTACGGGTACGACGAGCTTTAATTCCTTGACGGATCCACGCTTCTTCTTCGGCTAATTTTTTATCAAATAAAGCATTTTGTTTTTCTTCTGCTTCCATTTGCTGTGCTTTTAATTCTAAGTAACGTGAATAGTTACCTTCATAGCTACGCAATGTTCCTCGATCAAGTTCAACAATACGTGTTGCAAGACGATCTACAAATGAACGGTCATGTGAAATAAACAGCAGGGTTAAGTTGTTTTGTTCGAGGAGAAATTTTTCTAACCATTCAATACTTTCTACATCAAGATGGTTGGTTGGCTCATCGAGTAGTAAAATATCAGGTTGTGTGAGTAGGGCTCTTGCAAGAAGGACACGGCGTTTTCGCCCACCAGATAAGTCGGCAAGATCTGCATCTGGATCTAATCCCATTTTTGCCAAAATGGTATTGACCTTGGTGTCTAGTGACCAGCCATCGAACTGATCCATTTTGTGTTGTAGGTCGCCCATGTGTTCACACGCTTGCATGTCACCCATCACACACGCATCACTGGCTTGATTGTATTGTCTTAAAATGTCAGCGACTTCGCCTGCACCATCCGCCACAATATCTGCCACACGTCCACTGTCCATCGGTACATCTTGGGTTAACATAGAAATGCTGAGCCCATTTTGAATAAGGACTTCGCCTTGATCTGCTTGGAGTGTGCCGTCTATGAGTTTGAGTAGTGTAGATTTACCTTCACCATTACGACCAATTAAACATACTCGCTCGCCACGTTCTAAGTTAAAATTTGCGCCGTCGAGGAGGGCAGGGCCACCAAATGCAAGTTGGACGTCCCTTAGTGTAATATAGGCCATAATGTTTCCTAAAGTTTTAAAATACAGGAGTGTGAAATGACAACACCAAAAAATGATGATCTCGGTTTATTGTCCGCACCCATTGAAGATTTGCAAGTGCGTATTGCATTTTTAGATGATTTGGTTGAACAGCTCAATCAACAGGTGGTTCGCCAGCATCAAGAAATCAGTGTGCTAAAAAAGCAAATGCAATTGTTGTATCAGCGCGTAGAACGTGCAGACGTATCGGAGGGGATCGCCGAATTTGATCCATTTACCAATAAGCCACCACATTACTAAATACTGTTGCAAACTTCGCTATATTAGCATAGATATGGAAGTGTACTTTTTTATAATAGATGAATACGCATCAATGAATAAAATTTTACTCATCGATATTGAAAATTGTGGTCGGGCATTACATCAGTTGCAAAGTAGTTTAAATGATTATGCACAAGTATATGTCGTGTATGCCACATCGAATGTGAACTTTTCTTTAGATGAGCTACACGAATTTTTACCATTTATACAAGCAGGTCGTTTTCATGTATTAAAAATGTCCAAAGTAGGTAAAGATGCAGCTGACTTTGGTTTGGCATTTTGGGCAGGAAAACTCAGCCAACAATATCATGCACAAGAGGTGGTGTTTGAAATCGTATCACACGACCATGCCATGCAATATGTATCAGAATTATTGCAACAACAAGGTTTTCATGTTGATGTAAAACAACAGTTGGTTGAAAACCTTGAAGATGTACTTTGGGTTAAGTTGCTACATACATGGTCTAAAGTTCAAAATAAACCCACAACGTCTGAAGCATGTGTCAATGCGATTTGCTCTTGGGTGAAAGTGGATCGTGTACAGGCTGAATGCTTACTACAACGTTTGATTGCACAAAAGCATTTTCTGGTGAATAAAAAAACCACCCAAGTGAGTCAAAAACCACATTTACAGTTTTTGCATGATTATTGTTGTTATCTTGCCAAGCAAAAAAGTAAGCCTACCACTAAAAAGGCGTTATGCAATTCAATAAAAAATGTCATGCGTATTGAGCATGAGCAAACATTAAAAGATCGATTTAACTTATTGTGTAAACATTGTATTGTGGCTGTAAATGATCAAAACAATAAATTACAGTACAACATGAATGTGATTTCTCGCTATGCACAGCAAGGATTGTAATATAGATATGTTTAGATGATTACAGGCTAAAAGCATAAATTAAGTATTGAAAATCTGAGATTCACGATTACTATACAGCACTATTGATGGCGACCCGTTGTGTAAATGTGCACAATACTTGCCTTTTCTATCTAGATTATGTAAACCTAATAGTAAGGTTTGTAGGAGACGGTTGCGACCATGGGTCTTTGGATTACCTTAATTATTGTGGTATTTGTTGTGGGATCGATATTTGGTGTGCGTGTTAATCCCAGAGAAAAAGCTTTGGGTGAAATGCGTGATCGAGCTAGGAAAATGGCGTTATACCCTCGCTTACTTCCTGCACCTGAATGGACAAATATTGAAAAAGCTGCGGAAAATCGAGCCAGTATGGTGGCATATTACAATGTACTATTGCCACAAGCTAGATTACCTTTAATGCGTGCATGTGTCGAAAATGGTCATTTTACAGTCGTTCATGGCGCAGAGAAGTTTAAAAATTACCCCGTCCCATTAAAGGGTGTTTATGCAATAGATATGCAAGCCAACAGTATCGGAGTGTACTGGGATGAAGAAGCTGATTTGCATGGCACACAATTAGAACAGATGAAAACCTTTTTAATGTCTTTAGCAGACGTTTAATTTAGTCATAGGATACAAAAAACACATGGCGAATGCTTCTACAACTACAGCAAAAACCACCACAGCGAAGGCAAATACAGCAGTGAAAAAACGCGCCTTAGTGATTGTGGAGTCGCCTGCGAAAGCCAAAACCATTAATAAATATTTAGGTTCAGAATATATTGTTCGTTCTTCTGTAGGGCATGTACGTGATTTACCTACAGGTGGTTCAGCCAAAACCACAGAAAAGAAAACCACGGTTCCTCGTACCAAATTAACCGATGCACAAAAGCAAAAAAAAGCACAGCAAGCATTGGTAAATCGTATGGGTATCGATCCCGAACATGATTGGAAAGCACACTACGAAGTGTTACCTGGCAAAGAGCATGTCGTATCTGAACTGAAAAAACTGGCAGAACAAGCAGACGAAATCTATCTTGCAACCGATTTAGACCGTGAGGGTGAAGCAATAGCTTGGCATTTACGAGAAGTGATTGGTGGTGATGCGTCACGTTATCATCGTGTGGTTTTTAATGAAATTACCAAAAATGCGATTCAAGATGCATTTAAAAAACCAACACGTTTAGATATAGATCGAGTAAATGCACAGCAAGCGCGTCGCTTTTTAGACCGAGTTGTTGGCTTTATGATTTCGCCATTATTATGGGAAAAAATAGCCAGAGGGCTTTCAGCTGGTCGAGTTCAATCAGTTGCAGTGAAATTGGTTGTGGAACGTGAACGTGAGATTCGTGCATTTATTCCTGAAGAATATTGGCAAATTTTTGCCGACACCCAATCTAAACAAGATTTAATTCGTTTAGAAGCAGTGAAGCATTTGGGTAAAACACTGAAACTTCGAAGTAAAGCCGATACAGATGCAATTTTAGATCAACTGAAAACGGCAGAATTTATTGTTTCACAGCGTGAAGATAAACCGACCAAAGTGAATCCAAGTGCGCCATACATCACTTCAACATTACAGCAAGCAGCCAGTACACGGTTAGGTTTTTCAGTGAAAAAAACTATGACTTTGGCACAGCGTTTGTATGAAGCAGGTTTTATTACCTATATGCGTACTGACTCAACATTTTTGAGTGATGATGCAGTAACCATGGTTCGTGATCATATTGGAGAGCAGTATGGTGATCGATATTTACCTGCTCAACCAAACCGTTATGGCAATAAAGCAGGTGCACAAGAGGCACATGAGGCGATTCGTCCATCGAATGTGTCACTAAAAGGCGATCAGTTGGCAGGTGCAGAGCGTGACGCACAGCGATTGTACGATTTGATTTGGCGTCAGTTTGTTGCCTGTCAGATGACACCTGCACAATATTTATCATCAACCTTACATGTGAAAGCAGGCGAGGTCGATTTAAAAGCCAAAGGCCGTACTTTGGTGTTTGATGGCTTTACGCGTGTACGTGGTGCCAATAAATCTGATGACGATATTTTATTGCCTGCGGTACAAGTAGGTGAGACGCTTAAACTCGATAAACTAGATCCAAGCCAACATTTTACTAAACCCCCTGCACGTTTTACAGAGGCATCTTTAGTCAAAGAACTTGAAAAAAAGGGCATCGGTCGACCATCAACGTATGCAGCTATTATTTCAACCATTCAAGATCGTGGGTACGTGAAACTCGAAAATCGACGTCTTTTTGCTGAAAAAATGGGCGAAATTGTGACGGAGCGATTGGGTGAAAGTTTTAGTAATCTCATGAACTATGCATTTACAGCTGACTTAGAAGGCCAACTCGATAAAGTTGCAGTTGGTGATCGTGATTGGAAAGAATTGCTTAATAGCTTCTATGGTGATTTCAAAACACGCATAACCACCGCACAAGGTGAAGAGGGAATGCGCCGTAACCAGCCTGTGGAAGTAAAAGATGTACACTGTCCTGAATGTGAACGCGCTATGCAAATTCGTACAGGAACAACGGGTGTTTTTCTAGGCTGTTCGGGATATAACTTACCTCCAAAAGAGCGCTGTAAAGGGACATTAAATTTAACCCCTGTAGAATCTTTGGCCATACTTTCAGATGATGATGGTGCAGAAACTGCAGACCTCATGTCTAAAAGACGTTGTCCAAAATGTAGTACGGCGATGGACAGTTACGTGATTGATGGTGCACGTAAATTGCATGTGTGTGGTAATAACCCAGACTGTGATGGTTTTGAAGTTGAAACGGGCGAGTTTAAAATTAAAGGATACGATGGCCCGACCATTCCTTGTGATAAGTGTGATGCTGAAATGCAACTCAAAACAGGTCGTTTTGGTCCATACTTTGCGTGTCTAAGCTGTGATAACACTCGTAAAGTACTTAAAAGTGGTCAACCTGCACCACCTCGTGTCGATCCTATAAAAATGGAACATGTACGCTCAAATAAACACGATGATTTTTTCGTGCTCAGAGATGGTGCTGCTGGTTTGTTTTTAGCTGCGAGTAAATTCCCTAAAATACGAGAAACGCGTACACCGAAAATTACTGAATTACGCACTGTTGCAGATCAGTTAGACGAAAAGTATCAATATCTTTTAAAGGCACCAGATCAAGATCCTGAAGGGCAAGCCACCATTGTGCGTTTTAGTCGAAAAAATCAGACGCAATATGTGGGTTCTGAAAATTCAGATGGCAAAGCCACGAAATGGAGCTTAATTTATAAAGACGGTCGTTGGGTCGAAGAGTAGACATTGATCAATCAACATTGAGAATAAGATCGTATGTGGAAAAAAATTAGAATTGCGATCTTATTGGCCATTTTATTGGTTGTTGCAGTGAATGCATGGCGAGATCAAAACCAAAATTGGAACCGTCCTGTGGTTGTGCTGCTACATCCTGTAAATGCCGATGGTACAGCAGAAACACAGGCATATATTCAACAGTTGCAAGGTGCAGAGTTTGGTCGGATCTCTCATTACTTAAAACAAAGTGCACAGCAATACGGACAAAATACACATTTTATTGTGTTGCTAGGACGAACATTGGCAGTATTGCCACCAGAAGTTCCAACCCAAGGTGGTATGCTACAGACGGTGTTATGGAGTTTAAAGTTTCGTTATTATGCGTGGCAACAAAAAACATCGAGCGACCCAACAGCAACGGTTGTTTTATATCTGAATTACTATTCACCAAAAACACGCCAACGACTATTACACTCTACTGCCCTAGAGCGAGGTCGTATTGGCAGTGTAAATTTATTCTCAGATGCGCAACAGTCTGCACAAAATGATGTCGTGATTACACATGAATTACTTCATGCTTTTGGTGCCACAGATAAATATGACTTAATGACAGGACAACCTATTTATCCGAGTGGTTATGCTCACCCAGAGTTACAACCACGGTTACCTCAGCATATGGCAGAATTAATGGCGGGATATATTCCAGTCACCTCACAGCAAAGCAAAATGCCAAATGATTTAGAACAAACCATGATTGGGCAAATGAGTGCAAAAGAGATTGGCTGGTTGAAATAACACATCCTGTATATAAAATGAATGTGACCGAAATTAGGGAAGTTGCATGAAACAAGATCAATTATTGTCTGAGTTAAATGCGCAACAACGTGAAGCGGTGACGACAGATCAGGCCCATTGCCTTGTTTTGGCAGGTGCAGGTTGTGGAAAAACCAAAACCATTATTGCTCGTGCTGCGTATTTGATTACTCAAGGGATGCCTGCATCACATGTGCAAATTTTAACGTTTACTCGTAGAGCAGCGTCAGAAATTGTGACGCGTGTAGAGCAGCAACTTGGTGAAGCCGCACACGGGCTTAGAGCATCTACGTTCCATACTTTTTGTATTGCTTTATTACGTAAACATAGTAAAGCATTGGGCTTAGGGCAGTTTACAGTCATTGATCGAGATGATCAGGTTATGATATTTCGCTTATTACGTGGTAAAGGCAAAAATAATACACTTCCTAAAGCGGCTCAACTGTGTGATATTTATTCATTTGCTCGTAATACCTGCTGTAATTTATCGGAGGCGCTCGAAAAAATACTGCCAGAGGCCATTGGCGATAAAGAAAATATTGCTGAAGTGATGAAAGCTTATGAACAGCGTAAACGCCGTAGTCAGTTTTTTGATTACGATGATATTTTAGTGGCAGTCGCAACACAGCTTCAGCAATCAACATCATTTTTAACATCAGTTGTAAAACAACATCAGGCATTTTTAGTCGATGAAATGCAAGATACTAATCCATTACAATGGGCATTACTCGAACCCTTTATTGGCCGTGCTCAATTATTTTGTGTGGGCGATGATGCACAATCTATTTATGGTTTTAGGGGGGCAGATTTTGAAAATATCCATCGTTTTAAAAGCTATGTACCAGATGCGATGGTGTATAAACTTGAAAACAACTATCGCTCGACACAGCAAATTTTAGATGTATCAAATTGGTTATTAAAACAAAGTGAGATTAACTATAATAAATCGTTGATCGCTACACGACATAAACAAAGTAAGCCCCAGTTTCATCTTTTTATGAATGAATTTGAAGAAGCAACTTGGATTTCACAAGATATCTATGCACGCCACCATACTCATCATACAGCATGGAATGAACATATGGTTTTAGTTCGTTCTGCATATGCGGCACGGCATATTGAACGTGCTTTTATTGCCATGTCTATTCCTTATCAATTTATTGGTGGTGCAAAACTTTTAGAATCAGCTCATGTGAAAGATCTACTGAGTATGCTTAGAGTTGTGGTTAATTGTAAAGATGACATTGCATGGATGCGTTTCTTAACATTATGGAATGGAATTGGTGATGTAGGAGCAAGTAAAATTGCTATGCACATGAGTGAGTATAATCATTTAAATCAATGTTGTGATTATTTGACGTCTTGTGTGAGTAAATTGCCAAGTCATGTCATTGAAGGTTTAAGGCAATTATCGCAACTTACGCATCATAGTGAAAAAAGTATTGTACATGCAGTGGCAATCTTGACAGATCAACTTGAAGAAAAGTATCAACAAGACTGGTCAAAACGTCAAAAAGATTTTTATTTAGTACAGCAATTAGCAATGAAACATCACCATTTGGCACAATTTCTAGAAGAGTATGTACTTGAACCAATTTCTATTGCAGATGTAAAACAAACAACAAACGATGATATTGTCACCTTAACCACCATACATTCTGCGAAGGGCTTAGAAGAAAATGTGTGTTATGTACCTCATTTATCTGTTGGGTTTTATCCACATGCACGAACACAAGGTGATTTTGATGCAGTAGAAGAGGAGCGCCGTGTGTTATATGTTGCATTGACACGCGCAAGAAATGAACTTATTTTGACTAAGCATGAGTCTGTGAGTTGGAGTTATGATTTAAAAGATGAACAAGGTCGCCATGTGAGTGGTTATTTTTTGAATGATTTTCCAACTGATTTGGTTGATCTTCAAATACATCGACGTGTTTCTATAGACAATACTTTGACAAAAGCATCATCGAATCATGTAAAAAAGATCTCATTTGACTTAGATTTAGATTAAACTGCACCGCTATTTTTCGAGATCGACTACACTGGTCTCAAGCAAATTGAGTGAATGATATGAAAATTTTAGTACGTAACTTGGAGCGATCAATTACAGAAGCTGAGCTTCGTGATTTATTTAGCCCATTTGGTGACGTTGAAACCTGTACAGTGGTATTAGATGAAGCCACAGGAAAATCAAAAGGTTTTGGTTTTGTTGAAATGCCACATGGTCGTGATGCTGTTAAAGCCATTAAAGGGCTCAATACGTTAAGAGTCAAAGGCATTGGTATACGTGTAAAATCAGCGGAATAATTTGAATTGATGATGGCGTATGTAAGGAGTCATGATGTCTAGAGTAGCACGTTACCATGCAGATCGTACCAATCAAAAACTTTACTTTGCCCGGTTAAGTTGTGTACAAGCAGAATCGCTGTGTGACAATGTCCAACAATCTCAAGCGTGTAAAGAGAGCGTTGTTTTTCATTTACAAGGTGCTGTTTTGGCATTTTTGCAAGAATTGGTACGTTATTATCGATTACATGATATACAGCCAACTTTACAGTCAATTGAACAAAAAATGGCTGAAAAAGGGCAAGTTTCTCCTGAAATATCTGTATTAAAGACACTTGCACGCGATGGTTTTTTGGCGGAACTAAATCATGCTTATCGGATGTGTCAATATAGCCCAGAACCTACACCACCACAGGCAGAGCAAGATACATCTTCGCATTTAATTATTAAAGTGACTCAAGGGCCACAATCATGGTTGCCTGATACCACGATTTTAAGAGATTGGTATCAACAATTAATGCAATTAATTAACGGCTTTAGAGACGAAATGGTGGAATTTTAATTATAAAATAACGCAAATACACACTTGAAATTTTGCTTTTGCTCCCAAATATAGGTTAGTCTAAGGTTCGAGCAAGGCATCAGTGGTTATGGTGCACTAGGAGGTGGAATGTCTATTCAACAGCAACTCAAAGAACTTTTTGGTAGTCAAGAGGCTGTGCTTGAGTTAGTACAACTTGAAAATGGAGAGCTTGCATTACGCAATGCAGACTCAGAAAAAGCGCCACTGATGACGATTCAATTTAATGATGATGTTAAAGCCTTATTGGGTGACCAAGCAGGTATTGTGGCGCAAAATATGGTACAAGCAGCACTGTTTAGTTTACTTGAAAAACAAATGAATCAAATTGATGCTGAAATTGTAGATGAACAGCCTCAACACTTCAGTTAACACAATAAAAAATGCGCATTGATTGCGCATTTTTTATTGTTGATTTTTAGCAGGATTAATGAACACTTTGATGAGCAGCTTGAATCTGTTTTAAAACGTGTTGACTCATATTCATTGCCATTTCTTCTTTTGCATAAAACACTTGACCTACGCCATCGGCTCGAATAATTTCAGCTTCTTCTTTGTTTTCTGCACAAAGTAATACTTCAATTTTAGGATTAAGCTGTTTTGAAATATCAACAATACGATGAATGTTTAACAGGTCCATTGGCGAAATAATCACGAGTCGAGCATGTTGAATATGTGCTTGAATGAGTACACTAGGCTCAGTGGCTATACCACACACCGCAGCAATTTCTTTCTCTCGTAAATCCTCAACAAGCTCTCTATTTTCTTCGGCAATCACCACTTTAATATTTTTTTGAATTAAGCTTTGCGTAATACGGCGCCCCACTTCACCATAACCAATCATGACCACCTGATCACGTAAATAATTTTGGTCAACCTCATCAGGTAGCATCGCCAAAGGGTCACTACTACGTTCAAGTAAACGTGCTAAAGATGATCGATTACGAATCCATTGTTGTACAGGTTCTATGGCTGTGAACATGAATGAGTTTAAGGTAATGGAAAAAAGAGCACCTGCTAAAATTAGATTCTGTGCTTCTATGGTCAATAAACCAAGAGAAATACCGAGTGCTGCTAAAATAAAGGAAAATTCCCCAATTTGTGCCAAACTTGCACCAACGGTAAGCGCAGTATTGAGTGGATAGCGGAAGAATAGAACCAAAGCCATTGCAGCGATGGTTTTACCCACCACAATAATTGCCACCACTGCTAAAATATGCAAAGGTTTTTCAATTAAAATATGTGGATCAAATAACATGCCTACAGATATAAAGAATAAAATGGCAAAAATTTCACGAAGAGGTAAGGTTTCTTCTTCAGCACGATGACAAAAATCAGACTCTTTAACAACCATGCCCGCAAAAAATGCGCCAAGTGCCATAGATACACCAAATATAGCATAAGCACCATAAGCAATAGAAACAGCACAAGCAACGACAGTTAAGGTAAATAATTCTCTAGAGCCTAATCTTGCAACAAATTGCATAATCCGTGGAATTAAGCGTTTACCAATAATAAGCATAAAGGCAATAAAACCGCTGACTTTTAATAAGGTGATTAAAATGGTGAGCCAAATGGCTTGCTGTTGCCCATGAGTATCTATGCCTTTACCCCCGAGTAAAACAGCAATAGCAGGGAGTAAAACCAACACCATGACCATCATCAAATCTTCAACTAATAGCCAGCCTACCGCAATTTTACCATTCACTGAAGACAGTAGTCCTTTGTCTCCCAATGCTTTAAGTAAAACAACGGTACTTGCACACGATAAACACAGTCCAAATACTAAAGCGTTGCCAAAAGGCCAACCCCATAACATCGAAATACTAAGGCCAAGTAAGGTAGCAACAGTAATTTGTAAAATGGCACCAGGCAATGCAATTCGTCTGACCTCAAGTAAATCTTTTAATGAAAAATGCATACCCACACCAAACATTAAAAACATGACGCCAAGTTCAGCCAACTGGTTTGCAAGAGATAAATCTCCCACCATACCTGGTGTATTAGGGCTAATAATAACACCTGCGATCAGATAACCGACTAAGGGAGGGAGTCTTAGTCGTGCAGCAATATATCCAAAAAGAAGTGCGAGACCAAAGCCAATCGCTAATAATATAATTAGATCAACATCATGTGGCACAGGCGAATTCCCCAAAAACTGACAAAATAAACGAATGAGATCATGAATTGTAATATAAAAGGCAAAAAAAACGACTCCTAAAGGAGCCGTTTTTTAAAAAACTAAAATTATTTGATTTTAGCTTCTTTGAAAATAACGTGTTGACGGATTTTTGGATCAAATTTTTTGATTTCCATTTTTTCCGGCATAGTACGTTTGTTCTTCGTAGTCGTATAGAAATAACCTGTACCCGCAGAAGAAACTAGGCGAATTTTGTCACGCATGGCAATGACTCCTTAGATCTTTTGGCCTTGAGCACGAAGATCTGCTACAACCTTTTCAATGCCCTTTTTGTCGATAATACGCATACCTTTAGTTGTCAAACGAAGGCGTACAAAACGCTTTTCGCTTTCTAACCAAAAACGGTGGTGATGCAGGTTCGGCTCGAACCGGCGTTTGGTTTTGTTGTTTGCGTGTGAGACGTTGTTACCAACGACTGGACGCTTGCCGGTAACTTGGCAAACCTTAGACATGGTGGAACTCCATTGATTTAGCCAACAGCAAATCTGTGGCCAGTCATAAAACAAACAGATTGAATTTATTCAAGGGGCGTTTTATACCAAAAATGCGATTAAAAGACAAGCATATTTGTATAAAATGGTATCTTCACTAGTGCAATAGCTCATGCCTTAACCATTTTCAAACAGTCAGTGACAAGAAAATCGAATCTAGGTATTTATGCTTATCTGTATGGGAGATATTGTGCATAAAAAATATACGAGAATCCATATTAAACCCTATGTGCGGCTATTTTAAATAAAAATAGGCAATAGGAGCAAGTATATTTTAAAGTTACTTCAAGATATCTTTTTAAATAAAGCAGGGCTTTGATGTACTTTTGACTTTTGACTTTTGACTTTTGACTTTTGACTTTTGACGAAAGAAGATTATTTTTTAGAGTAAATATTCTAGATAAATGGAGTGAAGTTGTTCATAATAGATGATCTGTGTTTAATGTGTGATGGTTTGAGTTGTGGTGAAGAAAAAAACATCGAAAACGAAGCAACGTATTTTAGATACAAGTCTAATGCTCTTTAATGAACAAAGTGAACGAGCAGTGACAACGAACCATATTGCAGCTGCATTGCAAATGAGTCCGGGCAATTTATATTACCACTATAATAATAAGCAAGAGATTATTAAAGCATTGACAGAGCAGTATCAACAACAAACATTGGCGATGCTGGCATTACCTATGGATCGTACAGTAACTGCAAATGATAAAATTACCTATTTTAAAGCATTGAGTGAACATTTATGGGCGTACCGTTTTTTACATAGAGATGTTTATGATTTGGTCGAAAAGGATCAACATTTTAATCAAGAATATGCACAATTTGCAGCTCAGGTCATGCAAAGAGTACAGATTTTATATCAAGCATTTATTCATGCAGGATTAATGAAAATGTCAGCCACAGAAATGGAGGCATTAATTATTAATATTTGGATTATTTTAACCAATTGGACAAATTTTTTGTTTATGTCGGGGCATTTAAATGGTAATAACCATGCTCAAGACAAATGGTCATTATTTGCTTTGCGTCAATTGGTTTTATTGGAATCTCCTTATTTAATTGGTGAGAGTCGGCAGACCTATGAACGCCTATTGGCATCTATGGAAAATGCCAATCTGTTTGCTGAGGTGACTCGATCCACATGAAAACACTATGCTTGCGAAAATCACATGCGTATAATCAGTGCAATTTTAAATTGCAGAAGTGATATATAACCCCATGAATACGACCACTACAAATACAGCCCGTTTATTGATTACGTGTGAAGACAAGGCAGGTATTGTTCAGGCTGTATCTAGCTTTTTATATCACCAAGGGGCAAACATTACCGCATTAGATCAATATGCGACGGAAGCACAAGGCGGCCGCTACTTTATGCGTGTTGAGTTTGAGTTAGAGCATTTACAAACACGAAAAGAGAGTTTGGTTCAAACATTTGAAGTCAATGTTGCAGGTCGTTATCAAATGCAATGGCGTTTAGCGTCTGTAAGCGATCTTAAAAAAGTGGGTATTTTAGTTTCACGTGTAGATCATGCTTTACTAGAGTTATTATGGCGCCATGCGCGTGGCTTACTACCATGTGAAATAACACATGTCGTTTCAAATCATGAAACATTAAAGGTTGCTGTAGAGCAGTTTGGTATTCCTTTTACAGTTGTGCCGGTTACTAAAGAAAATAAAGCAGAAGCTGAAGCAGAAATTCATCAAATTATGCAAGGGAATGATCTCTTGATATTGGCTCGTTATATGCAAATACTCAGTGCAGATTTTGTAGAAAAATGGCCAATGAAAGTTATTAATATCCATCATTCATTTTTACCTGCATTTGTAGGGGCTAACCCGTACAAACAAGCATATGAAAAAGGCGTGAAGCTCATAGGTGCAACAGCGCACTATGTTACGGCAGATTTAGATCAAGGCCCGATTATTGAGCAAGATGTTGAACGAGTGAGTCATGAATATAGTGTAGAACAACTGCGTGATTTGGGTCAGGATGTCGAGCGTAACGTCCTTGCACGCGCAGTGAAAAGTCATCTAGAAGATCGGATTATCGTAGATGGTCATAAAACAGTTGTATTTTAAGAGTTGTTTTTAATAAATAAAATACCTACATCCATTTAATTATACAGGATGTAGGTATGTTTTTATGTGTCTAAATCATGCTCTGATACTTCGGCGATCTCAGATACATCAAGGTCTTGTATTGTTTGCTCTAGTGTAAAGTTTAAGCGTCCTGCCATCACAGAAGCCAGTTCTTCAAGTCCTTGTTTATTTAATGATGAGAAGAGTTGAATGGAAAAATCCAGTTTCATTTTCTTTAAATGATCTTTAACCTCTAGCAGGACTTTATTTGCAGGGCCACGATTGAGTTTATCTGCTTTGGTCAGCAAGATATGTACAAACAAGTGCCGTGAATATGCCCACTCTAGCATCATCAAGTCAAAGTGTTGCAAAGGGTGGCGTATGTCCATGAGTAATACTAAGCCTTGCAAGCTTTGACGTTCAATTAAATAGTGTTCTAACTCTTTTTGCCAAACTTTTTTCATTTCTTCAGGTACAGCAGCGTAGCCATATCCTGGCAAATCAACAAGGCGTTGATCAGGGTTACCTAGACTAAAAAAGTTCAGCATTTGTGTTCGGCCTGGCTTTTTAGAGGCACGAGCAAGCTGTCGTTGGTTGGTGAGAGCATTAATCGCACTCGATTTGCCTGCATTTGAACGACCCGCAAATGCAATTTCATACCCTGTATCTTCTACACATAAACTCAGTTTAGGTGCGCTCATTAAAAAAGTTGCTTTGCGGAGCCAATTCAAGCTTTGGGTTGCATATACGGTTAATGCAGGGTCAGCCTTTTTTTCGTAACTAATTTTTTGCTTAGGTGCAAGTTTCGCTTTAGTGTCTTTAGATTTGGCATAACGATGCATACGTATTTCACAGCAAATAACAATTTAATCGCTAGTATAAACAAATAAACGATCTACTGCGAATATGATTGGCGATAACCTTTAAATTATTCACGTAAGTGATTGCTATGATCATGTAATGATTTACAGCATGTTGTCTGAGTTGGCTTTATTTTTGCAAATAAATTCTTAATGATTTATTTTTATTTATAAGAGAATAACAATGAAGCAAAATTTGAGAGTGCATTGCTTTCAACATACAGCCTGCGATAATTTAAATAGCTGTCGTGAGTTATTGCTTGCACATCGTGCACACATTACCACCACAGAGTTTTTTGCTTTACCTGCAGAGATTGCCTTAGATATAGATGCCCTACCACACATTCAAGATGTTGATTTATTGATTGTCATGGGAGGGAAAATTCATGCCGATGATGAGGTTAATTGCCCATGGTTGAAAATAGAAAAGCGTTGGATTAGGCGATATATTGCGTTAAAAAAACCTGTGTTAGGTCTATGTGTTGGTGGTCAAATTATTGCTAGTGCCTTAGGTGCACCTATATTAACAAACAACAATGCGACAATGAGCTGGAGTAGGGTACATAGTGTTGCCAATTTACCAAAAGATTATTTTCAAATGCCTCAAGAGATGCATGTGATGTCGTTAAATCAAGAAATATCTGCTTTACCTAAAGGTGCAATATCACTTGCTATCGGTGAAAATTTTCAAAATTCATGCTATCAAATTGGGCGAAATATTTTGGGGTTTCAATTTTCTTTGGAAATTACACCAGATGGTTTAATAGAATTTTTAAATGAAACAGAAACCATATTGGATATAGATCAATCGATTATACAGCTCAAAAATGTGCCTCAAGATTATTTTTTGCATAGCCATCGTGTTTTGGAACAAGCCATAGAGTATGTGTTGCAGTCGTAATGATTGGACGGCAAAAAACGCCCATCTAGGCTAAAAAAAATTTGCTTAATCTATAAACAGTCGTTATAATGAGCCACCTTCAAATTAGAAGGGCAGTTTCTTCGTTTAAAAACAAAAGCAACTGTATCGTTACAGTCGTGGCATCGATCACGACCTTAGTGATTTTCACTACCCTTGACACTTACCCTATAGGTGAGGTGCGTCATGGGTGATTCTTTACATATTTTGGCTTGGAGTTTACTGGTATGTCTAACCAGAGAATCCGTATCCGTCTTAAGTCTTTTGATCATCGTCTGATTGATCAATCTGCTCAAGAGATCGTAGAAACAGCAAAGCGTACTGGTGCACAAGTGTGTGGTCCAATCCCGATGCCTACTCGCATCGAACGCTTCAACGTTCTGACTTCACCGCACGTGAATAAAGATGCGCGTGATCAATACGAAATCCGCACCTACAAGCGCTTGATTGACATCGTTCAACCAACAGACAAAACTGTTGATGCATTGATGAAATTAGATCTTGCAGCTGGTGTTGATGTTCAGATCGCATTGGGATAAGGCTTGTCGGTTGATTAACTTAAGTTAATTAAGCCGTATTTTAAGAGGTTTACACACATGGCTATTGGTCTAGTCGGTCGTAAATGCGGTATGACCCGTATTTTTACAGAAGCCGGTGTTTCTGTGCCTGTTACAGTGATTGAAGTTGATGCGAACCGCATCACTCAAATCAAAACACTTGAAACTGATGGTTATCAAGCTGTTCAAGTAACAACAGGCGAACGTCGTGAGTCACGCGTAACAAAGGCTCAAAAAGGTCATTTTGCAAAAGCTGGTGTTGCAGCTGGTCGTTTAGTAAAAGAATTCCGTGTAACGGAAGCTGAGCTAGAAGGTCGTGAAGTTGGCGGAACAATCGGTGTTGATTTGTTTGCAGTTGGTCAAGTAATTGATGTCACTGGACAATCTAAAGGTAAAGGTTTTCAAGGTGGTGTGAAGCGTTGGAATTTCCGTACGCAAGATGCAACCCATGGTAACTCTTTGTCACATCGTGCTGTTGGTTCAACAGGTCAAAACCAAACACCTGGACGCGTATTTAAAGGCAAAAAAATGCCTGGTCACTTAGGTGATGCACGTGTAACAGTTCAAGGTCTTGAGGTTGTTTCAATTGACACAGAACGTTCGATTCTTGTTGTAAAAGGTGCAATTCCTGGCGCAACAGGTGGTGACGTGATTGTTTGTCCTACGATCAAGGCTTGAGGGGAAATAACGTGAATTTACAAACTGTTTCCGGTTCTGCTGTTGAGTTGTCTGAAGTTGCTTTCGGTCGTGAATTTAACGAAGCGCTTGTACACCAAGTTGTTACTGCTTATTTAGCAGGTGGTCGTCAAGGTTCTCGTGCTCAAAAATCACGTGGTGAAGTATCTGGCGGTGGTATTAAGCCATTCCGTCAAAAGGGTACTGGCCGTGCACGTGCAGGCTCAATTCGTAGCCCAATCTGGGTTGGTGGTGGTAAAACTTTTGCTGCTCGTCCACAAGATTGGTCTCAAAAAGTTAACCGCAAAATGTACCGCGGTGCAATGCAATGTATTCTTGCTGAACTTGTTCGTCAAGAACGTTTAGTCCTTGTTGAAGATGTGCAAGTTTCTGCACCTAAAACAAAAGAATTGCTTGCTAAGCTAAACGAACTTAATGCACCACGTGCATTAATCGTAACTGACGCTGTAGATGAGAACTTGTATCTTGCAGCACGCAACTTACCACATGTAGATGTAATCGACTCAGCGACAATTGATCCTGTAAGTTTAATTGCATTTGATAAAGTTGTGATGTCTGTAGCTGCTGCTAAGAAAATTGAGGTAGAACTCGGATGAATAACGAACGTATCTATCAAATCCTTCGTGGACCAGTATTCTCAGAAAAAGCACAGGTTTTAGGCGAAACAGCTGGCGTTCAAGTATTTAAAGTTGATGTAAACGCAACTAAACTTGAAGTTAAAAAAGCTGTCGAGCAACTATTTGGTGTTGAAGTTGTAAAAGTAAATACAACAATCACTAAAGGTAAAACAAAACGCTTTGGTAAAACATTAGGACGTCGTTCTGATGTTAAAAAAGCATACGTCACCCTGAAAGCTGGCCAAGATGTAGAAATGGCTGACTTGGGCGATACCGCTGAAACCACAGCGGAATAAGGACGAGAATTATGCCTATTCAAAAATGTAAGCCAACGTCTCCAGGACGTCGCTTTGTAGAAAAAGTGGTTCATGACCACCTATACAAAGGCCGCCCATTTGCTGCGTTGGTAGAAAGTAAGAAAAGAACAGGTGGCCGTAATAACAATGGTCATATTACCACTCGCCATGTTGGTGGTGGTCATAAACAAAACTATCGTATTGTTGACTTTAAACGCAACAAAGATGGTGTTCCTGCAACTGTAGAACGTATTGAGTACGATCCTAACCGTACAGCACATATTGCTTTATTGAAATATGCTGATGGTGAACGTCGTTACATCATTGCACCTAAAGGCGTACGTGCTGGTGATAAAGTACAATCTGGTAACGATGCTCCAATTCGTCCAGGTAACTGCTTACCACTTCGTAACATGCCAATCGGTTCAACGCTACACAATATTGAATTAAAAATCGGTAAAGGCGCGCAATTAGCACGTTCTGCTGGTACTTCAGTTCAATTATTGGGTCGTGACGGTTCTTATGCCATTCTTCGCCTTCGTTCAGGTGAAATGCGTAAAGTTCATGTTGAATGTCGTGCTGTAATCGGTGAAGTATCTAACCAAGAAAGTAACTTGCGTTCACTTGGTAAAGCTGGTGCTTCTCGTTGGCGTGGTGTTCGTCCTACCGTACGTGGTATGGCTATGAACCCAGTAGATCACCCACATGGTGGTGGTGAAGGGCGTAACAAGGGTATTCAACCTGTAAGCCCATGGGGTCAAAAAGCGAAAGGGTACAAAACACGTACCAACAAGCGTACGACTAAGATGATTATTCGCGACCGTCGCGTTAAGTAACAAGTAAAGGAATCTGACAAATGCCTCGTTCATTGAAAAAAGGCCCATTCGTCGATGCGCACTTGTTCGCTAAGATTGAAGTGGCTGTTGCAAGTAACTCACGCAAGCCGATCAAAACTTGGTCTCGTCGTTCGATGATCCTCCCGGATTTTGTTGGTTTAACAATTTCTGTTCACAATGGTCGTAACCATGTTCCAGTGATTATCTCTGAGCATATGGTTGGTCATAAACTCGGTGAATTCGCGCCAACTCGTACCTATCGTGGTCACGGTGTTGACAAGAAATCTAAACGTTAAGGGTGCTATGATGGAAGTTACTGCAAAATTACGCGGTGCCGCTATCTCGGCACAAAAAACACGTTTGGTTGCTGATCAAATTCGTGGTAAATCGGTTGCACGTGCACTTGATATCTTGAACTTCAGTAACAAAAAAGCTGCTGTTTTAGTAAAAAAAGCACTTGAATCTGCGATTGCAAATGCTGAACACAACAATAATTTAGATGTTGATGACTTGAAAGTGTCAACAATCTATGTTGATGAAGGTGTGAGCTTGAAGCGTATTATGCCACGTGCGAAAGGTCGTGCAGATCGCATTACTAAGCGTACTTGTCACATCACTGTTAAGGTAGGAGTTTGATATGGGTCAGAAGGTTCATCCAATCGGTATCCGCCTAGGTGTTGTGAAACGTCATAACGCTAATTGGTATGCGAGTCCGAAACAATATTCTGAGTATTTACTAAAAGATCTTCAAGTTCGTGAATTTTTAACGAAAAAATTGAAGAGCGCGATGGTAAGTAACATTCTTATCGAACGTCCAACGGGTGCTGCTAAAGTAACAATCAGCACAGCTCGTCCTGGTATCGTTATTGGTAAGAAAGGCGAAGACATTGAGAAATTACAGCGTGAGCTTACTGCAATTATGGGTATGCCTGCACAAGTAAGTATCAATGAAATTGAACGTCCAGACTTAGACGCAAAGTTAGTTGCTGAAGCGATTGCATCTCAGCTAGAAAAGCGTGTGATGTTCCGTCGTGCAATGAAACGTGCGGTACAAAACTCAATGCGTGCTGGTGCTAAAGGTATCAAAGTTGAGGTTTCTGGTCGTCTAGGTGGTGCAGAAATCGCACGTACTGAATGGTATCGTGAAGGTCGTGTACCTTTACATACACTTCGCGCAGACATTGACTATGCATCTGTACGTGCTGAAACAACTTACGGTACGATTGGCGTTAAAGTATGGGTTTTCCGTGGTGAAATTTTAGGTGGCATGAAACAAGTCATGAACCCTGCACCACAAGAAGAACGCCCAGCGAAACGTGGTCGCGGTCGTGAAGGTCAAGAGCGTCGTGGTCGTCGCAATGATCGTTCTGCTGCTAAGGGAGAATAAGTCATGTTGCAACCTAAACGTACAAAATTTCGTAAAGTGCAAAAAGGCCGTAACACAGGTCTTGCACATCGCGGTAGTACTGTATCTTTTGGTACAATTGCGCTGAAATCAGTTGAACGTGGTCGTATGACTGCGCGTCAAATTGAAGCAGCACGTCGTACTATTAGCCGTCGCGTTAAACGTGGTGGTAAAATCTTCATTCGTGTATTTCCTGACAAACCAATTACTCAAAAGCCTCTAGAAGTGCGTATGGGTAAAGGTAAAGGTAGTGTGGAATACTGGGTTTGTGAAATCAAACCAGGTAAGATTCTTTACGAGATGGAAGGTGTAAACGAAGAATTAGCACGTGAAGCATTTGCTTTGGCTGCAGCTAAACTTCCGTTTAAAACTGCTATCGTGAATCGGACGGTAATGTAATGAAAACTAAAGATCTACGTGAAAAATCGGTAGAAGAGTTGAAAGCTGTGCTTGATGAAACTCAGCTAAACCAATTCCGTCTTCGTATGGCTAAGGCGACTGGTCAATTGGGTAAAACGCACGAAGTGCAAGTTGCTCGTAAAACAGTTGCTCGTATTAAGACACTCCTTACCGAAAAAGAGGGGAACGGACAATGAATGAAAAAACAGTCCGCACGTTGACTGGTAAAGTCGTAAGCGACAAAATGGAAAAATCTATTGTTGTGCTTATTGAACGCCAAGTTCAACACCCGTTGTATGGCAAATCAATCCGCCGTTCAACAAAATTACACGCTCATGATGAGAACAATGTTGCTAAAATTGGCGATACTGTGACCATTAAAGAAAGCCGCCCAGTATCTAAAACTAAAGCTTGGGCTTTAGTGGAAGTTGTTGAAGCAGCTGCTGAGTAATTAGACGTTCTTGTTGCATCATCGGGTAATTTCGAGTACGCTATGCGTCTTTCGAAATTGTGACCGGTGATGCTCGGTTTTGGAGTAGGGCAATGATTCAAACCGAAACGATGCTTGACGTAGCAGACAACAGTGGTGCACGCCGCGTACAGTGTATTAAAGTACTGGGTGGTTCACACCGTCGTTATGCTTCAGTTGGCGATATTATTAAAGTTACTGTAAAAGAAGCAATCCCACGTGGCCGTGTTAAAAAAGGCGATGTGATGAATGCAGTTGTTGTGCGTACAAAATTTGGTACTCGTCGTCCAGATGGTTCTGTGATCCGTTTTGATGATAATGCTGCAGTTTTGTTAAACACTAACAAGGCACCGATTGCGACTCGTATCTTTGGACCAGTGACTCGTGAACTTCGTACTGAACAGTTTATGAAAATTATTTCATTAGCTCCAGAAGTTCTATAAAGAGGCGATCATGGCTAAAATCAGAAAAGGCGATCAAATTATTGTGATCGCAGGTAAAGAGAAAGGCAAACAAGGTACAGTTTTGTCTGTTTCAGATGACCGTATTAAGGTTGAAGGCCTTAATTTGGTAAAGAAGCATCAAAAGCCGAATAGAGCAACAGGCGCCGAAGGCGGTATTGTTACTCAAGAAGCTGCGCTTCATATTTCTAATGTGGCAATTTTAAATGCTACAACCCAAAAAGCTGACCGTATTGGTTACCAGTTTGATGAAAATGGCACAAAAAACCGTGTTTATAAATCAAATGGTGAATCAGTGGCGGTAGCAAAGTAATAGGTTGAAAAAGGCAATGGCCAGACTTAAAACACGTTACAACGAAGAGCTCAAGGCAAAGTTAAAAGAAGAACTTGGTCTAGCAAACGTAATGCAAATTCCACGCATTACAAAAATTACACTAAACATGGGTGTTGGTGCTGCAGCAGCTGATAAGAAATTATTAGATGGTGCACTTTCTGATATGCAACTTATTGCTGGTCAGAAACCTGTGCTTACACTTGCTCGTAAATCAATCGCTGGTTTTAAAATCCGTGATGGTTGGCCAATCGGATGTAAAGTTACATTACGTGGCGAGCAAATGTATGAGTTCTTAGACCGTTTGATCTCTATTGCAATCCCTCGTATCCGTGACTTCCGTGGTTTTTCTTCTAAATCATTTGATGGTCGTGGTAACTACTCAATGGGCTTGAAAGAGCAAATCGTTTTCCCTGAAATCGATTTTGACAAGATTGATCGTATTCGTGGTATGGATATTACCATTACTACGACTGCTCGCACCGATGACGAAGGCCGTGCGCTTATGCGTACATTCGGCTTCCCGTTCAAATAAGAGGTCGATATGGCTAAGAAAGGTATGATTAATCGCGAATTAAAACGCGAAAAAACTGTTGCTAAATTTGCTGCAAAACGTGCTGAATTAAAAGCTGTTATTGCAAATGTAAATGCAAGCGATGAAGAACGTTTCGAAGCAATGCTAAAATTACAAGCATTGCCACGTAATGCATCTCCAGTTCGTTTGCGCAACCGTTGTGGTTTGACAGGCCGTCCACATGGCTACTTCCGTAAGTTCGGTTTAAGCCGTAACAAATTACGTGATACAGTAATGCAAGGTGATGTGCCTGGCGTTGTGAAAGCTAGCTGGTAAGGGGCGACTATAATGAGTATGCAAGATACCGTTGCCGACATGCTAACACGTGTTCGTAACGCACAAATGGCAAAAAAACAAACAGTTTCTATGCCAAGCTCTAATCTAAAAGTTGCAATTGCAAACGTTTTAGAGCAAGAAGGTTATGTTTCAAACGTAGAAGTTGCTGATAATGAAGGCAAACCTACTTTGACTATTACTTTAAAGTATTTTGAAGGCAAACCAGTTATCGAAACTGTGAAACGCATAAGCCGTCCAGGTTTACGTCAGTATCGCGGTAAAGATAAACTTCCAAGCGTTAAGCAAGGATTAGGTATTGCAATTGTTTCTACAAGCAAAGGCATCATGACTGATCGCGCTGCACGTGCTGCAGGTATCGGTGGTGAAGTTATTGCTTTTGTTTCTTAATAGGTGATTCCTCATGTCTCGTGTGGCTAAAGCCCCAGTAACTGTACCAAATGGTGTAGCAGTTACTCAGAACGGCCGGCAGGTCGAAGTGAAAGGCACGAAAGGTACATTGTCTTTCAACCTGCATGCGCTGGTCGAGCTAAAACAGGAAGAAGGTAAACTTCAACTTGCTCCAGTTAAAAACTCACAAGATGCTTGGATGCAAGCTGGTACTGCTCGCGCTGTATTAAATAATCTTGTTAAAGGTGTAAACGAAGGTTTTGAACGTAAACTCCAACTTGTTGGTGTTGGTTACAAAGCTGCGGTAAAAGGAAATGTAGTAAACCTAAACTTAGGTTTCTCACATCCGATCGATTACACACTACCTGAAGGCGTAACAGCAGAAACTCCAACTGCAACTGAAATTTTGTTGAAATCAGCAAACAAACAGTTGTTAGGTCAAGTAGCTGCAAACATTCGTGCTTATCGTTCTCCTGAACCGTATAAAGGTAAAGGTGTTCGTTATTCGGATGAAGTTATTCTTCGTAAAGAAGCTAAGAAGAAATAGGGCGCGAGGTTCTTATGAACGAAAAGAAACAATCCCGTTTGCGTCGTGCAAAAAGCACACGCTTGCACATTCGTGCATTGGGTGCGACTCGTTTGTGCGTCAACCGCACGCCGCGTCACATCTATGCTCAAATCATTTCTGCAGATGGTGGCAAAGTATTAGCGCAAGCTTCTACTTTAGATGCATCATTGCGTAGCGATGGCACTGGTAACGTTGCAGCAGCAACTAAAGTGGGTGCATTAATCGCAGAACGTGCAAAAGCAGCTGGTGTAACTAAAGTTGCATTTGATCGTTCTGGTTTCAAATATCATGGTCGTATTAAAGCTTTAGCTGATGCTGCCCGTGAAGCTGGCTTGGAGTTCTAATCATGGCGAAAGTTGAACAAAACGAAGGTCTCGTTGAGAAACTGGTTGCCGTTGATCGTGTAGCCAAGGTTGTAAAAGGTGGTCGTATTTTCTCTTTCACAGCATTGACTGTAGTTGGAGATGGTAATGGTCGCGTGGGTTTTGGCCGTGGTAAAGCACGTGAAGTTCCAGCTGCTATTTCTAAAGCACTTGAAGCTGCTCGTCGCAACATGATTACTGTTGATCTAAGTGGAACCACATTACAACACCCTGTAAACGCTCGTCATGGTGCAAGCCGTGTATACATGCAACCAGCATCAGAAGGTACTGGTGTAATTGCAGGTGGTGCGATGCGTGCGGTTTTAGAGGCAGCAGGTGTGCAAAACGTACTTGCTAAATGTTATGGTTCTACAAATGCTGCAAACGTAGTAAATGCAACTTTTAATGGTTTGCGTGATATGACTTCTCCTGAGAAAGTCGCTGCGAAACGTGGTAAAACAGTAGAAGAAATTCAAGGGTAATAGATCATGAAAACGATTAAAGTTACCCAGACTAAATCTTCATCGCACCGTTTGAAAAATCATAAACTGTGCCTACAAGGTTTAGGTCTGCGTCGCATCGGTCATACTGTAGAAGTGCAAGATACACCTTCTAACCGTGGTATGATCAATAAAGTCTACTATATGGTTAGTGTAGAGGGGTAAGGCTATGACTCTGCGTTTAAATGAACTATCACCTGCAGAAGGTGCAAAACGTGAACACCGTCGTCTTGGCCGTGGTATCGGTTCTGGTGTCGGAAAAACTGGTGGTCGTGGTGTTAAAGGGCAAAAATCACGTAAAAGCGGTGGCGTTCGTCCCGGCTTTGAAGGTGGTCAAACAGCACTTTATCGTCGTTTGCCTAAGTTTGGTTTCACAAGTCAGTTGGCATTAAAAACTGCTGAAGTACGTGTTTCTGAATTAAATAAAGTGGAAGGCGATATTGTTAGTCTTGAAACTTTAAAAGCTGCAAACGTTGTGCGTCGTGACCAAATACGTGCTCGTATTGTACTTTCAGGCGAAGTAACTCGTGCATTCACTGTTAAAGGTGTTGTATTGACTAAAGGCGCTAAAGTTGCAATTGAAGCTGCTGGCGGTAAAGTCGAGGAGTAATACGAGTGTCTATGTCTCCTAGTTCTTCAAGTCATGTTCACATGATGAAAGGTCAACCTTTCCACGTAAAATACCGTGAAATTATACGTCGCATGGTGTTTTTAATCTGTGCATTATTGGTGTTTAGACTAGGATCGCATATTCCCGTACCAGGCATAAATAATGCGGCACTAGAGCATTTATTTAATGCAAACCAAGGGACAATTCTTGGTTTGTTTAACATGTTCTCTGGTGGCGCATTGCAGCGCATGTCCATTCTAGCTTTGGGAATTATGCCTTACATTTCTGCATCAATTATTGTGCAATTAATGTCTACTGTAATTCCTTCACTCGAGGCTTTGAAAAAAGAAGGTGAGCAAGGCAAACGTAAAATTAATCAATATACCCGCCAAGGTACGTTGGTTTTAGCGATTGTTCAAGCAACTGGAATGTGTGCAGGATTAATTTCTCAAGGTATTACGCTGAGTTCAGGATTAGGTTTTTATATTCCTGCAGTAACATCCTTAATAGCTGGCACCATGTTTTTAATGTGGCTTGGAGAGCAAATTACCGAACGTGGTATTGGTAATGGGATCTCGATGATTATATTTGCAGGTATTGTGGCAGGACTTCCTACACTTGCTTTGCAATCATTTTCAGCTGTAGAAAATGGTCAAACAACAGTAATAGGGTTAGTGGTGCTTGCATTACTGGCGCTTGCGGTTTTAGTTGCTATTGTATTTATAGAAAAAGCACAACGTCGAATTACTGTTAACTATGCACAAAAACAACAAGGGCGTCGAATATTTACTGCGCAACAAACACATTTACCATTGAAAATTAATATGGCCGGTGTGATTCCAGCAATCTTTGCAAGTTCACTTTTATTGTTTCCAGCAAGTCTTGGGCAATGGGTGGGTAGTACAGATCCAAATGCTGGTTTTATTAAGCGTGGTTTACAAGATTTGGCACTTGTATTGTCGCCTGGACATGCATTGTATTTAATACTTTTTGCTGTGCTGATTATATTCTTCTGTTATTTCTATACGGCACTTGTATTTAGTCCCAAAGAAGTGTCAGAGAATTTGAAGCGTAGCGGAGCATATGTGCCTGGTATACGCCCAGGAGAGCAAACAGCTCGTTACTTAGACCATATTCTCAATCGTTTGACATTTATTGGTGCAATCTATATTACATTCATCTGTCTAATGCCAATGATACTGCAAAGTGCATTTAGCATGACAATGAACGTTGGTGGTACATCGTTGTTAATTGTTGTCGTTGTTGTTATGGATTTTATGGCACAATTACAATCACATTTAACATCGCATCAATATGATAATCAAACATTGATGAAAAAAACGACAGCTCATCCTAAAGGATAAGCGCACTTAGAGGTTTTCATCATGAAAGTACAAGCTTCTGTAAAGAAAATTTGTGGTAGCTGTAAAGTTATCCGTCGTAATGGGGTTATTCGCGTGATTTGTAACGCAGAACCTCGTCATAAACAGCGTCAAGGTTAATAAAATAACTTAGACTGTTGATTTCAGTAGGTGAATTGAGTTAATATCCGCTCCTTAAGAATTTAATGGGCGGTTAGTTAACTTAACTGCCTTTTTGGAGAAAGTGAATGGCTCGTATTGCCGGTGTAAACATTCCGGATAACAAGCATGCTGTTATCTCCCTCACTTACATTTTTGGTGTAGGTCGTCACACTGCAAAGAATATCCTTGCAGCTGCTGGCATTGGCTTTACTACAAAAGTACGTGAGTTGGACGATGCTCAGCTTGATGCGATTCGTGCAGAAGTTGCTAAGGTTCCAACCGAAGGTGACTTGCGTCGCGAAATTTCCATGAACATTAAACGTTTAATGGATTTAGGTTGCTATCGTGGCCTTCGTCATCGTCGTAGCTTGCCTGTCCGCGGTCAACGCACAAAAACTAACGCACGTACCCGCAAAGGTCCGCGCAAACCGATTAAAAAGTAAGATTTTCTGGAAGCTAAAAGATGGCTAAAGATACTCGCGCACGCAAGAAGGTCACACGTACCGTCTCTGAAGGTGTTGCACACATTCACGCTTCTTTTAATAACACCATTGTAACGATTACCGATCGTCAAGGTAATGCATTGGCTTGGGCTACCTCTGGTGGACAAGGCTTCCGTGGTTCACGTAAATCAACACCATTTGCTGCTCAGGTAGCTGCTGAAGTTGCTGGTAAAGCAGCTTTAGATTATGGTTTGAAAAACTTGGAAGTCCTTGTAAAAGGTCCAGGTCCAGGTCGTGAATCCGCGGTTCGTGCATTAGGAGCAGTGGGTTATAAGATTAGCAGTATTACCGATGTGACACCAATTCCTCACAACGGTTGTCGTCCACCTAAAAAACGTCGCGTCTAAGGAGAAACATTCATGGCTCGTTATATTGGTCCAAAATGCAAACTCTCTCGTCGTGAAGGGACAGACCTGCAACTTAAATCTGGCGTTAAACCATTTGACGTCAAAACTAAAAAACATGCTAAAGCACCTGGTCAACATGGCCAGTCACGTGCGAAGCAATCAGAGTACTCACTACAATTACGTGAAAAACAAAAAGTACGTCGTATGTACGGTGTTTTAGAACGTCAGTTTAGTAACTACTATAAAGAAGCTGCTCGTGTTAAAGGCGCAACAGGCGAAAACTTATTACAGTTGCTTGAAAGCCGTCTAGATAACGTTGTTTATCGCATGGGTTTTGGTTCTACACGTGCAGAAGCTCGTCAATTAGTAAGTCATCGCTCTATTACTTTAAATGGTCGTCGTGTAAACATTGCGTCTATTCAAGTAAAAGCTGGTGATGTAATTGCCGTTCATGAAGGTGCTAAACAACAACTACGTATTAAAAGCGCAGTTGAATTAGCGACTCAACGTGGTATTCCGACTTGGGTTGAAGTTGATCACTCTAAGTTTGAAGGTACGTTTAAAGCTGCACCAGATCGTTCTGATCTACCTGCTGAAATCAATGAAAGCTTGATTGTAGAATTGTATTCTAAATAATCCTTGAGGTAGCAATAATGACGCGTACTGCAAACGAGTTCCTTACTCCGCAAGCAATCAAGGTCGAAGCGGCAAGCGGGACCTCGGCAAAAGTGATTCTTGAACCATTAGAGCGTGGCTTTGGTCATACTCTTGGTAATGCTTTACGTCGCATCCTATTGTCTTCTTTACCTGGCGCTGCTGTGGTGGAAGTTGAAATAGAAGGCGTCGAGCACGAGTACAGTACTTTAGAGGGCTTGCAGCAGGACATCGTCGAGCTCTTGCTGAACCTTAAAGGATTGTCGATTAAGCTGTTCGATCAAAATGAAGCATATTTAACATTAGAAAAACAAGGTTCAGGCGATGTTACAGCTGCAGATCTTCGTTTACCTCATAATGTTGAATTGGTTAACCCTGAGCATGTGATCGGTACTTTGAGTGCATCTGGTTCATTAAAAATGCGCCTTAAAGTTGCTCAAGGTCGTGGTTATGAAACTTCTGACTCACGCTTTCCTGAAGGCGAAACTCGCCCAGTAGGACGTTTACAGTTAGATGCAAGCTATAGCCCAATCAAACGTATTTCTTACACTGTTGAAAATGCACGTGTAGAACAACGTACAGACCTTGATAAATTGATCATTGATCTTGAAACAAATGGTACTGTTGATCCTGAAGAAGCAATTCGTAAGGCAGCAACAATACTGCAACAGCAAATTGCAATATTTGTGGACTTGCAGAAAGATCAAACACCAGTTGCTCAAGAGCCTCGCGAAGAAGTTGATCCGATCTTGCTTCGTCCAGTAGATGATCTAGAGCTTACTGTTCGTTCTGCGAATTGTTTAAAAGCAGAAAATATTTATTACATTGGTGATCTTGTTCAGCGTACTGAAGTTGAGTTGTTAAAAACTCCTAACTTAGGTAAGAAATCGTTGACTGAGATTAAAGATGTGTTGGCATCGAAAGGTTTACAACTAGGTATGCGTCTAGAGAACTGGCCACCAGCTAGTCTTCGTATGGACGACCGTTTTGCCTATCGTAGCCGTTAATTAAGTAGGACTATCACCATGCGTCATCGTAATAGTGGTGTGAAATTAGGCCGTACAAGCAGCCACCGTAAGGCGTTGTTTCAAAATTTAGCAAATGCTCTTGTTGAGCACGAGTTAATTAAAACGACTTTACCGAAGGCGAAAGAGCTTCGTCGTGTTGCTGAGCCTTTAATCACTTTAGCTAAAAACGATACAGTAGCAAACCGTCGTATTGCGTTTGCTCGTACTCGTAATGCAGCAACTGTTGGTAAGTTATTTACCGTTCTAGGCCCTCGTTATAAAGAACGTAACGGCGGTTATCTACGCGTGCTTAAAGCAGGCTTTCGTGCTGGAGATGCAGCACCGATGGCTTATGTTGAGCTTGTAGATCGTGAAGTAAATACTTCAGCAGAATAAATTGCTCAAGTAATCATAAAAAAGGTCAGATTTCTCTGGCCTTTTTTATTGAATATCATAATGTTAGTTCTTGCTTTAATACTCAAAAAAGAGATTTATAGTCAAACAATCAAGAATATAAAACAATATAAGAATGAGTTATTCAAAATATTTTAGACGAAAAGTTATAGAAGCTTAGGGATGGATATTTGATACGAGTAGTATGGTATCTACAAAATTTGAGATTGATAAAAATACAATTTTGAGTTAAAAAAACTCGCTCACGAAAAACTTTTAAAATTGACGATGGTGCATTACGTGTAGATGTTGAAAAATATCCTTTTGCGCAACAGTGCTGCTCATATCAATATGAGTTGCTGTATGCTTTTCCTGCTCAGTCACATCTACTAGTTATACATTATTAAGACCTTTAAGAATCACATTGAAAAAAGACCTTGCACCATCTCATAAGCAAAAGAATTCCTTAAATCAACATTCACCAAAGTTTTAAATCAGCTTCAATAAAAACATTCCATTGTTTATCTTGATGAAAATGAGTTTAAATCACAGGATGATCGACCTGATGGTTACTCTTCCAAAGTAGCACTATGTTGGCTTATTTGATTGCAGACTTAATTCAGATGTATTTCATTTCTGAGTAGAGTATTTTCTTATTCCTTAATGACCGACCCAGTGTCATTGTGATGGATAACGCGACCTTTCACAAACGAGCAAACACAAAATAGCCATGGGCATCAGATTTTATGGTTATCACTTTATATAGCCCTGATTTTAATGACATTCAATGGACATGGATGAAGAAAAAAGAAGGCAGGAGGATTGTATTAAGCAATTATTTCAGATGTTTTTTCATGTTTGTATGAATAATTAAAGTGTTTAATTATAATTCACTTATTCACTTATTCACTTATTCACTTATTCACTTATTCACTTATTCACTTATTCACTTATTCACTTATTCACTTATTCACTTATTCACTTATTCACTTATTCACTTATTCACTTATTCACTTATTCACTTATTCACTTATTCACTTATTCACTTATTCACTTTCTTATTTAAATAACAAAAAAATTATATTTATAGTCAAACCATCTAACTCTTTACATAGTTATAGTTACTAATATCAAATTTTTTTGGCAATGTTGTTTGGTTTTCATGTATGTTCTTCAATATTTTGGGTGTACGTAATTTATTCAATTTTATTTTCATAATAATTTAAATAGCTAAAATAGGACAACGTTAACCAGACATCCATTTTAGTAAAATAGGTAAAAGGTAATTTGTTGCTAGATTTTAAAAAAGAGAGGATTTTGGCTTCTCGTATGTATATATTCATTGATAATATGAATCATGATAGAAAATATGGAATAACGATGATTAATTTACAACAAAGAAAAACAATTTATAGAGCGAGACGAGGGTTAAAAGAATTAGATATTTATTTTGACCCGTATGTTAAGCAGTATTATTTAACGGCTTCACTAAATGAACAACAATTATTTGAACAACTTATAGAATATGAAGACCCAGACTTATTAGATTGGTTTATGAATGACGAAAAAATACCATCAGATGAAATGAAAATATTAATTCAAAAGTTAAAGATGTATGTACATGCGTGATCTATATTTTCGTATTCATGAAAGCCGTTTAAAGTATTGGATACAGTTTATATTTATTTCTTTTATTATGTTGGTGATGTATCAATCAATTGAATTTATTTATGTTGTTTTCTGTGGATGTTTTTTTGCTGTAACGTTATATGTTTTTCTCAAAAAAAGTCAAAGGTTGTTGACGTTTGCAGTATTAGATCATGATGTATGGACATTTGATTATGAAGGTCAAATAAAAACTCAGGTAGTACATGCTATATTGGATCATCAATTATATTTTATTATTTGTTTTAACAAGGGAGTTCATTGGTCGACCCAAATTATTTGGAAAGACCAATTTACATATGAGGATTATAAAAAAATGAAAATACTTGCTCGTTTATATCGTCATTCTTTAGTGTCAAAGAATTAACGCTTAGGTTTAAACTGAATTACACCGATGTCATCTGCGGTATTGAGTACAGGCATTGGGTGTTTAGGACGCACGTCTTTATAGTTACACGAAATACATTCGATGTGTTCATGTCCTAAATGATTTGTGAGCATCACTATACGGTCCAAAGCCTGACATTTGGGGCAAATTGCACCTGCAATAAATCTTTTTTTCATATAACTATGCTCACAAAGAGATTAATTTAAGAGGTTGATACGGTTTCAGTCCAACCTTGATGTCGTAATAACGCATCTATTTGAGGTTCACGGCCTCTAAACTGAATAAAAGCGTCCAAAGCTTCATTTTTACCACCAACAGCGAGTATTGCTGATCTAAACTCTTGCCCAGTATTTTGATTGAATAGACCTTCTTGCTCAAAGCGTTCAAAAGCATCGCTTGCAAGTACTTCAGCCCACTTGTATGAGTAGTAACCTGCTGCGTAACCACCTGCAAAAATATGATTAAAGCTATGCTGGAAGCGATTATATGATACCGTTGGTAATACTGAAATGTTAGAACGCAAATCATCTAGAGTATGTTGTACTTCTTGTGCAGTGAGTGCTTTATTTTGCATATGAATACTAAGGTCAAATAATGCAAATTCAATTTGACGTAACGTTTGCATACCTGATTGGAAAAAACGTGCGTTGAGTAAAGCATCGAGTAAATGTTGAGGAAGTGTTTCTTGTGTACTGACATGCCCTGTAAGCTGATCAAGAGAAGTTTTATCCCATGTCCAAAACTCCATAAACTGGCTTGGAAGTTCGACAGCATCCCATGCAACACCATTGGTGCCTGCAACACCGATATTATCGACTTCAGTGAGCATATGATGTAATCCATGCCCAAACTCATGGAATAAGGTGGTGACTTCATCATGTGTAATAAGTGCAGGTTGGTTTGCAACAGGTGGTGTGAAGTTACATACCATATAGCAAATAGGTTTTTGTAGTCCATTTGCGGTCTGCATTCTGGAAAAAACCCCATTCATCCATGCACCACCTCGTTTACCTTGACGCGCGTATAAATCGAAATAAAAGCCTGCAATGACTTGTCCATGATCTTGAATTTCAAAATATTGGACATCTTTATGCCATACAGGCGCTTTGCGTTCTACAATCTCTAATTTGTACAGTTGCTTAATAATACTGAACAAACCTTGAACGACTTTTGGTGCAGGGAAGTAAGGTTTTAATTCCTCTTGTGATAAATCGAATTGTTGTTGTTTTAATTTTTCTGAATAATAAGTGACATCCCATGGTTGAATTTCTGTAATGCCATCTTTTGCAGCAATATTTTTAAGAGCTTCGATTTCTTGAGCAGCAGGTTTTTTGGCATGCTCTGCAAGATTAATTAAAAAATCATATACAGTTTTGACATTTGGAGCCATTTTTGCTGCAATTGAAAATTCTGCATAATGATTAAAACCTAATAATTCAGATTTTTCTTGGCGTAATTTTAAAATTTCTTCAATCGTTGATGTGTTGTCTAGTGTTGGATCTGTACCTTGATCTGATGCTTTAGTACAGTATGCTTTGTAGAGCTCTTCTCGTAATTTACGATTCTCAGCATAGGTCATAATTGCAATATAGGATGGAAATTCAAGAGTAGCGACTGCTTGTTCAAGTTGATGCTGTTGGCCATATTGTTTCAGTAATTCCACTGCACTGTCTGGTAATCCACTTAATTCGGCATCTGCTAATGGCTTAATATAAGCCTGTGTTGCATCAAGTACATGATTAGAAAAATCAGATGAAAGTTGAGACAAACGCGCTGAAATTTCTGCAAAGCGTTTTTTCTTTTCCCCTTCTAGTGCAACACCAGAACGTTTAAAATTATCTAAAGAAAGTTTAATTGCACTTTTTTGAGCATCGGAGAGTTGTTTAAATGCTTCGCTTTCAAACAAGGTTTGGTATGTTTGATATAACACTGTATGTTGGCCAATTTGAGTTAAAAATTGACTAAGTTGTGGCAATATATGCTGATAAGCTTCACGTGTTTCTGTATTACTCATGACGCTATTGAGATGTGAAAGTACTCCCCATGTTGCATCGAGCTGATTAGATAAATCATCTAAGGTATTAATGACATGAAGCTGTTCTTGAACACTGCTAGGATCATCTTGTAGCTCATCTAGAAATGATTGTCCTTGAAGAATAACGCTTTCAATGCTTTGTTTGAGTTGAGCGATACTGAGATTAGAAAAATCAGATACTGGCAAAGTCGCTGTGGAGAGGGTCATAAGATAATTGCCTAATTGAGTGTATATTTATAGATTTAGGTCTTATTTAGCGTAAAATCAAGGGCTATTTACGTTTTATCAAAGATATTCTTGTGCTTGGTTATGCTTTATACATATTGTAAAAATAATAAACACATCACGCCAAGTGAGTCTTTGGCGTGATGTTTAGCACTATGCCTTATTCCTGTTTTGTTTTTGCATTAGCTTTTTTCTTCTTTTTTATTTTCTTCTTTTTTTCTTTGCTTGCTGATTTTTTAGGATCTGCCGTTTTTTTATTATAGCTACTGGTTTTTTTCGGGTTACGTTTTTTCTTTTTTTCAGTATCTTGTGTTGGAGAGGCTTTTACATGATTTTGCTCAGTGACTTTGTTGGGACTTGAATGAGTGGTGATTTGAGGCACTTGTTGTGTACGAGGGGCACGTTCACGAACAACACGTCCAGCATGTGTTAGTTGTTTGATCAATTGAAAATCAATTTTACGTTCTTCTAAATTCACATTTGCAATTTGAATTTTAACTTCATCACCTAAACCAAAAACCTGACCACGATTTTGTCCAATTAAAGTTTGACTTGATACATCATATACAAAGAAATCATCACCAAGTTGGCTAATGTGAATCATACCATCTACATATTGATCTTTCAGCGTCACGAATAATCCAAACTCAGTCACTGTTGTAATATGACCAATAAACTCATCACCTAAATGTTGTTGCATATAGTGACATTTGAGCCAAGACGTTACGCTACGAGATGCTTCATCTGCACGACGTTCAGTTTGTGAAAAATGTTCACCTGCATCATCGAGGGATTGACCTGAAATTGGCGATGGTTTTTGACTTAATTTGGCTTTGATAGCACGGTGTAGCAGTAAGTCTGGGTAGCGTCGAATAGGTGATGTAAAGTGAGTGTAGGCATCATACGCTAGTCCGAAGTGGCCTGCGTTTTTAGCACCGTAATAGGCTTGCATCATCGAGCGTAATAAAACGGAATGAATGGTTTGTGCATCAACACGGTCTTTGGTTGCTTCAATAATGGCTTGATAATCTACCTGTGTTGGTTGCTCTGGGAAATGGAAACCAAGTAGTTTAACAAAATCGCGAACTTTTTGAGTGCGAGAAAATTCAGGTGGCTCATGTACACGATATAGCATATCTACATCATTGTTTAATGCATATTCAGCTGCAGCAACATTGGCCAACAACATACATTCTTCAATTAATTTATGTGCTACATTTCGAGATCTTGGTAAAATTTCTTTAATTCCACCGAGTTCATCAAAAGTCATATACGTTTCTGTTGTTTCAAACTCCATTGCATGTCGCTGGCTACGCAAGTTTTTTAACACTTGATAGAGTTGAAATAGCGTATTAAGGGATTTATGAATAGTTTTATCTTGAGGGACGGCTTGAGTATCCCCTTCAAAAAACTGCCCGACTTGTGTATATGTTAGGCGCGCTTTTGAGTGCATTACACTTGGGTAAAATTGATAACCTGTCACTCGACCTAAACGGGACAATGTTAAGTCACAGACCATGCATAAACGGTCTACATGTGGGTTGAGTGAACACAGTCCGTTAGAGAGTGCTTCAGGGAGCATAGGAAGTACGTAGTGAGGGAAGTAAACCGAAGTACCACGGTCTTGTGCTTCGTCATCTAATGGTTTTCCTAGACGCACATAATGGCTGACATCGGCAATGGCAACCACGACACGGTATCCACCCCCAGGGCGTTTTTCTGCATAAACGGCATCATCAAAATCTCTAGCATCTTCTCCATCAATCGTGACCAGTGGTAAGTCTCTTAAGTCGATGCGATCAGCCCGATCTTTAGCGGTCGGTTCTTTAAAACGTTCAGCTTCAGCCACCACTTCATCTGGAAACTCGTAAGGTAATCCGAATTCTAAAATGGTTTGTGGAATAATAATTTCAGTATCTGCTTTATCTGCCATAGATTGTACAACATGGCCTGTAGCAAATGTGTCACGAGTTGGGTAATCATCTATTGCTATTCTTACTGAGTCACCCAGTTTAATTTTGGCATGTTCAACCAATTCTTTTTCAATGGTAATTGGTTGGTGTTGGTTTGGCATTGGCGGTTGAATGAAATATTCACCTTCATGCTGAGATAGCTTGCCAATCAGTTGTTTTACACGGCGCTGTTTAATCTCTTCGATGTGTCCCCATGTTTTACCTTTGCGATCTACAGAGGTTTTACGTACTCCGATCTGATCGCCGTTAAAAACTAATCTAAGCTCACGTTCGGCAAGCTGTAAATTATCTTCACCCGTAATTTGCGCCATACCAAAACCTTTACTGTTGATGTAAACGGTCGCTTCTTGTATGGGCTGAGCGGGTAGTATAAAAAATTTAATGCCTTCTTTTGCCAGTTGTCCATCACGGATCATGGCATTTAATCGATGTCCAAGGGCTTCGATACTTTTTTGATCTTGTATTTGAAAGTGATCGACTAACTCTGCATGTGATTGTGGGGTATTGGTGTGTTGAATCGTATCTAAAATAAGTGTGCGACTTGGAATCGGGTTGTCATAGCGTTCTGATTCTGATTTTGCTTCGGGGTCTACCCAGTTTTTATCCATAGTGTAACTTCTTATCTGTACATAAATAATAGTCTTACTTTAGCATAAGTCATACATGGGTACACAGCACATCACGGATTGCATCACTTATTTACAGATATGGCATGGCAATGTTTTGAATAGATTAAAGTACAACAGGTTATTTATTCACAAGATATGTAGGTAAAAAAACATAGAATTGTCTATAAAAAGAACAAATTAGCTAAAATTGTTTAAAAATTAATTAATCAATACATTATTTTGAAAATAATTGCGTTCATTACTTGCGTAAGGGGCATGAAGTTTGTATTATGGCGTCTCGTTACGGTGAGATGGGTGAGTGGCTGAAACCACATCCCTGCTAAGGATGCATACGGGTAACTGTATCGAGGGTTCGAATCCCTCTCTCACCGCCACGATTTAATGCGCTCATAGCTCAGCTGGATAGAGCACTTGGCTACGAACTAAGGGGTCGGGAGTTCGAATCTCTCTGAGCGCACCAAATTAAATCGAATAAAAGTAACGAAAGCCAATATGGCAATTGATGCGCTCATAGCTCAGCTGGATAGAGCACTTGGCTACGAACTAAGGGGTCGGGAGTTCGAATCTCTCTGAGCGCACCACATTAAAATTACCGCTAATCATAGCGGTTTTTTTACACCTGTATTTTTTGTTGTCTAATTTGTATACGATACTAGGTCAGATGTACGATGTATGATATGTTTTGATCATGTTTGTATGAAAAAACAGCGAACGCACTGAAATATAGAAAAAATGTTATATAATGTATAAAAACCCCGTATAATACGCAACATTGAAAAACGATGCGCTCATAGCTCAGCTGGATAGAGCACTTGGCTACGAACTAAGGGGTCGGGAGTTCGAATCTCTCTGAGCGCACCACACTAAAATTACCGCTAATTATAGCGGTTTTTTTATGCTTAAATTTTTTTATGCATAAAACACATCATACAGTCATACTAAAAAAAACCACTTTATGCTCTAATAAGTTATATTTTTATGTACTGAATTTTAATTATGTCTGAAGCAAAAATTGCCCTCACGGTCAGCTATTTATTAAATTTAGAAGAATCTCAAGATGGTTTTAAACACATTACTTTGGGAAAAAAACAAATTACGCAATTTATTACCCCCCTGATTAGTGTTGGTTTAATTATTTGGGGATTTTACTTGGGTGTAAATAGTCTAGGTCGAGATTATGTGATTTTAGGCGCTATTTTTCTGTTGGTACAATCTTTGATACGTTATGTGCTGTTACCACAAATTTTTAAACGTCAATTTGTTAAATATCAACTGGGTAAAAGTCAGCAGACTGTAGAGTTGTCGCAAAATGTATTTAAAGTCACTAGCCAAACGCATGAAAGAAGCTATGCATACTCAGAAGTTAAACGTTTTGTGGAAGGTCGTTTAACCTATGTTGTTGAATTAAAAAATCGAGTCGTTATTATTATACCTAAACGAATTCTTACTGAACCACAGCACAAAACACTTTTAGAAAATACATTTAAACGTATTTAATCCAATACATGTGATGAGTTAAAAATAAATGAATATAAGACCTTCAAAGATTGTGTGTATTGGTCGAAGTTATGCAGCGCATGCTAAAGAACTTGGTAATGCGATTCCAACTCGACCTGTACTATTCATTAAGCCCCCTAGCAGTATGACAACGCTAGAAAAGGGCATTACTTGGAATCATGCGCTAGGTCAGTGTCATTATGAATGTGAGTTGAGTTTAAGGCTCGATCAAACATTAAGTGTGGTGACAGATCCGCAACAAGCATTGGCTGCTGTAGGTGCAGTCACATTAGGTTTAGATTTAACACTTAGAGATTTACAAACAGAACTTAAAGGTAAATCAGAGCCATGGGAGCGAGCAAAAGCATTTGATGGCTCTTGTGTACTGGCAGACTGGATTGATGTTTCGGACGTTGATTTAAACCATTTAACATATCAATTGTCTTTAAATGGTGAGGTTCGTCAACGAGGTGATACGTCATTGTTGCTTATTTCTATTGCAGAAATGTTATGTGATATGAGCCAAGCGTTTACTCTTGAAAAAGGAGATATTGTAATGACGGGTACACCTGCGGGCGTAGGGGCATTGCAACCTAAGGATATTTTGAATATGACATTGTTGACAAAAACAAAAGAAATCACTTGGCAGACACATGTGTATTAAATAAAGCCGTCAAGCATGCCATTTTAGTGAATGACATGCTTTTAGCTTGATCTATGATTGTGTGTTTTTTGATGTTGTTTCATCTTCAAATAAGCTAGATAATGGTACAGATAGCTCCTTTGCTAAATAATTATTTGAACTAATTAAAAGAGGGCCTATTCGTTTCATCCATTCGTCATCTGGGTGAATGTGGCCAATATCTTGGTTACTTGGTAACGCAAAAGGCATTTCATTATAAAAACTCCAAAAATCAACATGCATTAGATTTCTCACCAATACATACTCATCTTGGTTTGTTCGTTTAATGAGTTGCTGTTGTTCAAGTAGCTCAATATATGCAGGCCATCTTCCGACTTCTCCGCGCCCAAGTATTTTTAAACCTTCTTTTTCTGTAACTGTTTCACCAAGCATTTGTTTTTTATAAAATAATTCTAAAATATCTAACATCATAACCATAGGGTGACGTTTTTGTGTTTTACCAGAACTAAAAGAGGTGATGGCAAAGCTCACTTCAACGCCAAGTAATATAATATTCCAAGATAGAAAAATCCATAATAGAAAAATAGGTACTGCTGCAAATGCACCATAAATTAATTCATAACTTGTAAAATTTGACATGATATAGCCAAAAAAAGCTTTTAAAAGTTGAAATATTGTTCCACTAAAAATACCTGCAATAAGTGCAGATTTCAGAGGAATGGTGCGATTTGGAATGGTCCAATAAATAAAAAAGAATCCTGTAACTGTTAAGCCATAAGAAATAATCGCCAAAAAGAATGTACTGTCTATTTCGTAGCCTGTGAAATTATTACTGAGTACATTAAGTGATGCCACGGCTGAGGAAATAGCAAAGGCGCTTCCGAGTAAAATGGGTCCTAAAGAAATAATTGTCCAATAACGCATGAAACCCATGATGCCACTACGTTTATCTTTAATTCGCCAAATACGATTAAAAACATCTTCGATGCTGTTGAGCATCATCACAGAAGTTACAAAAAGAAATAACACACCAATGACCGTCAGGTTACTTGATTTGTCGGCAAAAGAACTTAAGGCTTTGTCAAATGCAATGGAGCTTTTAGGTAAGAAATTGCTGTAAATGAGTTGTTGTAATTGCTGTCGGGCAGGCTCTAATGCTTTGATGGATGAGATGATTACTAAAAATACTGTTAGCATAGGTACAACAGCAAACAGTGTTGTATAGGTCAGCGATGCTGACTTATCACGGCAACGATCAGACTCAAAACGTGAGATTACAAACAGTAAAAATTGAAACCATGTTTTTTCATAAAAAGGGAGTTTTTTTAAATATTGAAGCATTAATATGTTGCCTCTTGCTTTTGATGGGGTGTTTGTTCAACATAAAAATATAAAATTCAGATGCTTATGGGTAGAGTGTAAATAAATTAAGCGGTCAAAATTTTTGTAATGTCTGTATTATAGTCAAATTTACTGAATAAAAGAAAGTGAGGGTATATCTATCTTTTGATCGATATACCCTCGAAAAAACTAGTGAATAAATGTAACTTTTTCATCAGTAAGTGATGCAATACGCGCTAAAGATTCAACACGATAACCTTTGTTGAGCAGTAGGTCACGGCCACTTTGAAACGATTTTTCAATGACAATACCAATACCAACCACTTCTGCATGTGCTTGATGAATGAGATCTGTGAGTCCTAAAGCAGCTTGCCCATTTGCTAAAAAGTCATCAATAACAAGCACTTTGTCTGTTGAATGAATATGTTTGTTAGAAATGGCAATGGTACTTTCGGTTTGTTTTGTGAATGAAAAGACTTTTGCACGATACAGATCGTCTTTGAGCGTAAGAGATTGGTATTTACGTGCAAAAATAACAGGTACGCCAAGTTCTAAACCTGCCATGACCGCAGGTGCAATGCCAGATGCTTCGATAGTAATAATTTTTGTGATACCTGCATCTTTAAAACGCGCTGCAAACTCTTGTCCAATTTGCTGCATAAGTACAGGATCAATTTGGTGGTTTAAAAAAGCATCAACTTTTAAAACATTGTTTGATAGAACGATACCTTCGTTTAAGATTTTCTGTTCTAGTGCATGCACGATGAAAGACCTCTAGTGTGGGGGTGCTATGAAAGCGGATATGTATTTTAAAAAGCAGATTAAAAATTGCAAGTTTTAATCCGTTAAATCCCTTAAATTTATTGACTCTTATAACTGATTAAAGTGATTCCGTAAGAGTTCCCACCATCATTATGTGCCACTTTGACTGGAAGGTAGCTGAATTGAGGGGCTAACCAAAACATGGTGTTGCGCTCTGGTTTATTGTTTTCTAGTTTAAATTTTACGGTATTGAGTGTGCCATAGGGTGTTTGTATGGTTTCTTCACCCATGTTAACAAATTTACGTGAATCTACACCTTTAGCATCAGTAATATAATATGCCGGTTTCAAACGTTTATTTAAGATATCTTCTCTAATTTGAATTTCAGCATTGAGTTCATCCAGCGAGGCTTGTTCTAGTTTAAAGCTTCGCTTGGTGTCATTTTTTTGTGTGTAGATGGTACGATTAGTATGATTGAAATCAATGCTGAGTTTATCTGATATACCAATGTATTTGGTTGTGCGATTAAATTGATCTGATGTAATTTGACCATTTTTAATATTAAATTGGCTAATTTCAGAGGCTGATGCAATAAAGCCTGCTTTTGCTGAAAATTTATAGATCCAAGTGTCGTTATTTTGTTGGCTTAACTGTCGTGTGGCAGTGCTAATATTTTTACCATTATATGAAAATTGGTAGGTAGCCTCAAAAGGACTTATTGCAAACGTAGATACAGGCATCAGTAAGCTCGCAGTGATTGCGATCCGTGAAATTAAGTCTGTCATGTCATTTACCAATCAATGTGTTGTTCTGACTATAATTTCATACTTTTCATCATTGTTTAAGAGTAAATCTGTCAACACATGATGGTTTAGGCTTTATCTTTGATTTCGGTATCAGCGACTTTATTCATCATTGCAGATAAGTTGAGATTACCTTTAAGTACGAGTTCAGTTTCACGTAATACGGCATGATTGACTCGAACTTTGTTGAGCGTGTCTAAAATGGACTGATTTTTACCGAGCCATTGATTTAAGTCTAAATGTAATAATTCATCTTTTACAGTGAGTACATTAAAATGCTGTAGGATTTTACCTAGTGGATCTTTTTTTAGCATTTTTTGATAAAAAAACAGCGCTGACTGTATGCCCCATTGTTGTAGTTTGTTTTTATACGTGGCATCTAAAATTTGTGTTTGACTAATCTGTTCGAAGACTAAGAGTTGTGTGGTTTTATTTAACTCCATTTGTAAGAGTTTTAAGTCAACAAACAACGTGGTATGTAAGCCTTGTATGTCTATGGTTGCATAGAGGCGTAACCAGTCATCATGTAAGTCTGCATGGAGGTCTTTCAGTAGCCCGACATTATCTGTCACAAACTTTTTTAAAGTCGCGTTTAAAAATACTTGAGATACTGCAAATTCACGCTGTTCTTCAATAAACCCGCCAGCTTTTTGATATACACGTTGTATATAATGAGAGAGGTTGTCTATAAGCGCTTGCATAAATCTTTCCAATGAATGGCGATGTTTTTTTAATACTACGTTGAATTAGACCAAAAAATGAGACTTTAATCCATATTTTTAGCACTGATCGTCTGTAAAAAGTTCTGTTGAATCGATCAAGTGCTAAAAATACCGTTTGTATGCTACAGATTGATTATATTTTTGCAATTAAAGCGGTGGCTGAGATTTCTCTTGGTATGGGTTGTGAATATGAAGTTTGTGCAGAATTTCAATTTCAAGTTGTTCCATCTCTTCAGCATCTGAGTCACTGAGTTCATGATCATAGCCGAGTAGATGTAAAACGCCGTGTACCAATAAATGAGTAAAATGCTCGATGGTTATTTTGTGTTGATCATGTGCTTCTTGTAATACAATCGGAATACAAATGACTAAATCGCCTAGTGGGATGCAGTCGAGTTGTTCAATGATTTCATCAGGAATATCGCTTGAGAATGATAAAACATTCGTCGGCTTGTCTTTATGCCGATATTGCAAATTTAATGCGTGACTTTCTTCTAGATCAACACATGCAATTCCAATCTCACAATCTTGGTTGAGCGAAATATGACGTAGTGTGGTTTCAATGACTTTTTTGATATGGAGACGTTTTAGCACCAATTCAGGTGCTAAAACGTGTTGTTGTAGTGTAAGGTCAAGCTTCAATGTAAGTCCTTAAGCAAAGAGTGGTGCTATTGATGCTGTTGGTCGGCTGCAGAATCATTGTGCGCAATTAAGGCTTCTTGACGCGCTTTTCGTTCAGCACGTTCAGTTGCATTTAAACGCTGTTGTTCTGAGTCCCAACCTTCGTAAGCCTCAACGATTTTTTGTACCAATTGGTGACGTACAACATCACGTGAATGGAAGCGAGTAATATGAATTTCTTGCACGGGTTCTAAAACGCGTAGTGCATGTGCAAGTCCAGATTGATGACCACGAGGTAAGTCAACTTGGGTAATGTCGCCCGTAATGACAGCACGTGAACCAAAGCCTAAACGGGTTAAAAACATTTTCATCTGTTCTGGTGTGGTATTTTGTGCCTCATCTAAAATCACAAAAGAGTGATTGAGCGTACGACCACGCATATAAGCGAGGGGAGCAACCTCAATGACTTGGCGTTCAATCAACTTTGCCACTTTTTCAAACCCAAGCATTTCATAGAGTGCATCATATAAAGGGCGAAGGTAAGGATCAATTTTTTGCGTTAAATCGCCAGGTAAAAACCCCAGTTTTTCTCCTGCTTCCACTGCAGGACGCACTAATAAAATTCGTTGAATTTCATTTCGTTCAAGCATATCTGTTGCCGCAGCAACTGCTAAATATGTTTTCCCTGTACCAGCAGGGCCAATACCAAATGAAATGTCACTTTGCAAAATGCGTTGTACATAACGCTTTTGATTTGCTCCGCGAGGGTTAATTCGCCCTTTACGTGTTTGTAACCAAACTTCGTCTAAGCCCGTGTGTTCTTGTGAATCATCATTCATGAGGTCATGGTCAGTTTGACTGGCCTGAATCATTAAATGAATTTGATCTGCTGTCACTTGATTGGAAAGCTCAGACTCTTCATAGAGTTTGTTTAGTAGCGACTCGGCACGTGCAACAGTTTCAAGGTCGCCATCAACATAAAATGAGTCACCTCGGTGAATAATATTGACATCAAGGCGTTGTTCGATTTGTTTTAAATGACTATTGTAAGCACCTAACATAATTTTTAGGTGCTCCATAGAAATACCCGGAAAAGCAACTGTACGTCTTATAGATGTAGTCAAGTGTATCCCTTTTTTTGTGGTTGTTTATCTACCCTTCTACATTACGCCACGTCAGCCTCAACATTCAAGAGGTGACCGAAAACAAAATTGAGTGTTTTAATGTCTGTAATCTCTACCTCCACAAAGCGACCAATTAAACTTGGATCACCAACAAAGCCAACCAAGCGTGTATTGTCTGCAGTACCAACTAAAATATTCTCATCTTTTTGTGAAATATTTTCGACTAAAACACGTTGTACTGTGCCAAGCATGGCATCTGTTTTATCAATGCTTGATTTTTTAATCACTTGTTGCACTTGTGACAAACGTGCTTTTTTAACGAGATCAGAAATGGTGTCTTCAAGTTCTGCTGCAGGTGTACCTGGTCGTTTTGAATAAATAAAACTATAAGAGTGGTCAAAGTCTAAATCTTTGATAAACTGTAATGTTTCATTGAAATGTGCATCTGTTTCACCAGGAAAACCAATAATAAAATCACTAGATAAATGCATGTCAGGGCGAACTTGACGTAATTTGGCAATTTTATCGGTGTAAACATCAATGGTGTGATTACGTTTCATGGCTTGTAAAACGTCATTTGAACCACTTTGTACAGGTAAGTGCAAATGTGAAACCATTTGTGGTAAATCACGGTAGCATTCAATGAGCTCTTCTGAAAATTCAAGCGGGTGAGAGGTTGTGTAGCGTAAACGTCCAATACCCGGAATAGCTGCGACAAGACGCAGTAATTCTGCAAATGTACAGATGCTTCCGTCAAAAGTTTCTCCACGATATCCGTTTACATTTTGTCCAAGTAAAGAAATTTCGCGCACTCCTTTTTCAGCAAGTGTGGCAATTTCCTCAATGACATCATCAAGTGGACGAGAAACTTCTTCTCCACGTGTGTATGGCACAACACAAAATGAACAATATTTAGAACATCCTTCCATAATGGAAACAAAGGCTTTATGTCCTTCTACACGAGGTTCGGGTAAGAAATCAAACTTCTCAATGTCAGGAAATGAAATATCAACGAGTTTAATTTTATCTTTTTTAGGGGTGCTGATTTGTGTTTCATGCTGATCGAGCATTTGCGGTAAACGATGTAGCGTTTGTGGGCCAAAAACCATATCGACATAAGGTGCACGTTTTTGGATGTTGTCCCCTTCTTGTGACGCAACACAGCCACCCACACCAATAATGAGCTCAGGATTGTTTTGTTTGAGTTTGCGCCATCGACCTAACTCACTAAATACTTTTTCTTGTGCTTTTTCTCGAATTGAGCAAGTATTCATCAATAGAATGTCTGCATCATTGGGATTACTGGTGAGTACATAACCATGTGAATCTCCGAGCAAATCTGCCATACGATGACTGTCATATTCATTCATTTGGCACCCTTGGGTTTCTATATACAGTTTTTTAACTGTAGATGAAACAGATTGAGGGTGTGAATGCTGGTGAACAGTGTTTTCTGAAGCAGCGTCAGAGCGAGAAGGAATGAATGTTTGGACCGTCATGTAGGCTCCTAATGAAAAAGGTTAAGCATGGAAGCTCATGGCTTCACACAACAGTAAAAAAGGTGGCGTATTCTAACATTTTTATTGCTAGGCAAGTAGTTTTTGATGTAATGGCTTTGATCTTAATGCGGGGAATTACACAACATAACAGCTTATTTATGCTTGAAAGATTAAAATCATCATTGATGATATTGAACGAGAACAGTTTATTTTATGCGTGATTTATGGGTGGAGTATCAGCAAAGAACGTGTCAGTACCTTGCTCTAACAGCGATTGCTTTATCTGCAAATGACCTATATGCATCAAATGAACAGTTTAATGATGCGCTTAATGCAAGTAATCGTGGCAATAGTACTTTGTTAGATGAATATACTGCCAGTATGCAGGCGGATGTGCTTGGCTATTATCCTGAATATTTTCAGCTTAATATGAATCTTGCAACCCAACCACCTAGTCGTATTTTACAGTTTATTCAAACGTATCCTAACTCGGCGATGGCAGAAAAATTAGCTGCTGATTATGTTGAAGAAAAAGTAAAAATTGCAGATTTTACAAATGCACAATCTATTATTCGTTATGTATCCAACCCTGATCCGGCCGAAAAATGTGCAATTGCACAAGTTCGTGCTCAATCAGGAGATGATTTAGTTTTTGCAGAATTTAAAGATTTATGGTTGAGCACAGCCAACCAACCTGACAGTTGTTTAGGCCTCATTCGCATGATGCTAAATAGCCCACTTATTACATTAGTAGATAAAAAACAACGTGTATGGGCTCAACTAAGAGCGGGGCAAATTGGGCTTGCTGTTTCAAGCGCACAGGGTTTAGGGCTGAATTTGAGCATTAGCCAATTGATGCAAATTCAGGAAAATCCAGTGGCTTATGTATGGTCGGCACCTAAAACGAATGATACAGATTATGCCTATCTTATTTTTGCACTTGGACGTTTAGCGGACACAGATTTAACTACAGCTTTAAGTAGTGTTCAGCGTGCAGCAGAAAATACACCTGTTGATGTGCAAAAATATTTATACCGAACAGTGGCATATATTGGTGGAACGAGTGTTCTTAAAAACAATTTTAATCGTGCCGTTTTAGACAATTTCGATGCAAGTTATGGTATACCGTTTAGCCCTGAAGAGGCAGAAATTTATGCACGACAAGCCATCCGTTTTAGTGCTTGGGAAAGCCTGATTCGTGCAATATCTGTGATGAGTGTGACACAACAACAAGAAGATCGTTGGCAATATTGGCTTGCAAGAGCAGATGAACAACGAAATGATGATACATCAAAACAACAGGCACAAACTATTTATCAAAATTTGGCAAAAAGTGGCGATGACTACCATAATCTTTTGGCACAAGAACGTGTAGGAAAGCTCTATAACCGTGTAGATCAAGCAATTGCATCAGAGAGTGATCAACAAAGATTGGCACAAAATTTAGATTTCAACCGTGCGTTTACACTCAAACAAGTAGCTGCACCTGCTAGTTTTAGTACAAGAGAGTGGAATTGGGCGGTGAGACAGGCGTATTTAAAACAAGATGATGGTTTACTGTTGGCTGCTGCTCAAAAAGCAGCATTGATGGGTTGGTATGATCGTGCTATTTATGCAGCTGACCGCACAGTAAATCGCCATAACTATAACTTACGTTACTTAACACCGAATCAAAATGCAGTCTTAATGCACAGTGGAAATGTTGGTTTAGATCCTGCTTGGGCATACGGTTTAATGCGTCAAGAAAGTCGTTTTGTGACCACGGCACGCTCTAATGTAGGTGCAGGTGGCCTTATGCAAATTATGCCAAATACGGCAAAATTGGTGGCTAAACAAATGGGTGAAACCTATACCCCTTTAGCTTTAAGTGATATGAATACTAATGTTCGTTATGGTACATATTATCTGTCAATGATACAAAGTCAGCTCAGCGGTAATGCAGTACTGGCGACAGCGGGCTACAATGCAGGGCCTAATCGAGCGTTAAGATGGCAGCCAACAGATCAAGTATTGGTTGCAGATCAATATGTTGAAACCATTCCAATCGATGAAACACGTAACTACGTCAAAAATGTGATGACAAATACCATTCATTATGGTGCAGTGTTGGGTCAGGGTAATCAATACATCAGTAAGTGGATGAAAATTATTCCATTACGCAGTGTTAATTAAGTTATATTGGGGATATAGCAGATGTTAGATTTTATTGTGCAACCTCAAATTAAAGGTGAGTGGTGATGTAATGGCTTGGGCACAACGGTCAAGATCTCGAATATTCTATATAGTTGTTTTATTGAGTGGGGCGTTGGTCTGTGTGACAACCAGCCCTGCTTTTGCGAGTAAAAATACCGCCAATGCGGGTTATATTCTGCATATTCAAATGACACCAGCAATTTGCGCACTTGATCCAAATCAAAAAAAACAACGTAAGTGCTTAGAAGGGTACTCCTTAACCATTGCCAGTTTAATTCCAGACACCTTAGATAATAATTGTGTAACAGATTCATCTGCAAATCTTCCTCCATTACAAGCAAAAGTAGTTGCTCGAGTGATTCCAGATGAAGCATATCGTGTGCAACTTTGGAGAACCATTGGCGGTTGTACACAAATGACAGCATCACAATATTTTAGAACCATTATTAATTATGCTCAAAATTTAAAAATACCAACAGCACTAACAGATACAAGTTCAAATAATGTGCAAAAAACCGCATTGGAAGGGCAATTTTTTGCTCTCAATAAAGGATTGCCTGAACGAGGAGTTGTTTTTAGTTGTCAAAAAGAAGGAAAAGTGGCATACCTTACTCATGTGAGTATTTGCTATAAAAATAATGGCCAATTTAAAGCATGTCCTACCACGATGGTCTCAAATTGTCCAAATAATATGGTTGTTCAAGGAACATACTAGTGTGATCTAACAAATGAAATGATCAGCATAAATATGCATATTCTTGAAGATTAAAGTACAATCTTGGATGCTTAGTACAACTCAATACTGCCTAAAGCGATTTATAACATCCAAAATGGAGAAAAGGACAATGAAGCAACCCGTTCGCGTGGCCGTCACTGGTGCAGCAGGTCAAATTGGATACAGCTTGCTGTTTCGTATCGCAAGTGGTGAAATGTTAGGAAAAGACCAACCTGTTATTTTACAACTGTTAGAAATTCCAGTTGAAAAAGCACAACAAGCGCTACAAGGCGTGAAAATGGAGCTAGATGATTGCGCATTTCCACTACTAAGCGATATTATTTGTACAGATGACCCAAATGTTGCATTTAAAGATACAGATTATGCATTGCTTGTTGGTGCTCGTCCTCGTGGACCGGGTATGGAGCGTGCAGATCTACTACAAGAAAATGCAAAAATTTTTACTGTGCAAGGTAAAGCGCTTAATGATCACGCGAGCCGAAATGTGAAAGTATTGGTTGTTGGTAATCCTGCAAATACCAATGCATACATTGCAATGAAATCTGCACCAGACTTACCTGCAAAAAATTTCACGGCTATGTTACGTTTAGATCATAATCGTGCTCTTACTCAGTTGGCACAAAAAGCACAAATTGCTGTTGCAGATATTAAAAAATTAACAGTATGGGGTAATCATTCACCAACAATGTATGCAGACTATCGTTTTGCAACAGTGAATGAGCAAAGCTTGAAAGACCTCATTAATGATGATGCTTGGAACAAAAACGAATTTTTACCAACGGTTGGAAAACGTGGTGCTGCAATTATTAATGCACGTGGTTTATCATCGGCAGCTTCAGCTGCCAATGCAGCGATTGACCATATGCGTGATTGGGCTTTAGGTACTAATGGAGCATGGGTTACGATGGGTATTCCATCAGATGGTTCATATGGTATTCCAAAAGACGTGATCTACGGTGTACCTGTGATTTGTGAAAATGGCGAATACACTCGAGTAGAAAATTTAGAAATAGATGAATTTAGTCGTGAACGTATGGACTTTACGTTACAAGAGCTTGAAGAAGAACGTGCTGCTATTGCTCATTTACTCTAATTCATTCACCTGTTTAAAAACACCACTTGTATAGTGGTGTTTTTATTTGAAAATTTCAGTAGAACAATGAAATATTTAAATTTCGCAAAAACTCAGCAATAAATGTATTTTGAAAATAGACTTAAACCAACTAATTGCTTACACAATAGCTCAGATAAAATTTTTTCTAACCATGTTCTTTAATATGTAATTGCATGTATTTTTCAATGGCTTCTCTAGACATGAAAAAACATTTGAAAGTGTTCATTCATCTGCCTCCCACATGCTTTATTTTTTAATCCATATCTGTGTCTTTGAACGGCCTTTAAAGAGCTATAATCAGGATAGTTATAAACTTTAATGTTATGTCATTTTAATGTGGCTAACCATATTAAGGTTAAGTCAGCCATGTTTTATTCATTTTAATGGTATGTATTTCGATGACCTCATTGATGTTTTGCAACTTATCGTGAAGGCATATACTTGTACGAGATGGTAACGATCAAAACCTGTAATGAACCATCTTATTGTTCATACAGTTAATAATAAAGCCTTGTGGTGCCATAGTTGCTAATTTTTATATGTATGCATTTTGAATGATTTACATATTCTATTCCATGTCTATTTTTTAAATATGTCTTTAGATCTTTTTTAAAGAAAAAATAGAACGAAATTGGCGCTAAGACGAATATTGAGCTTGCTCAATAAAATTATTCAGGTTGCACACGACAAAACAATACATAAAATTTTATTTAATTCTGTGGCGCAACCCTTACTACGGTCAGATCATATGGATTATGTTGATGGTATATCTAATGCTTTCAACCAGCGTTCTTTCACGAGATCTTCTGATGTGTGGCTAAAATGGTTTAAACTTTTATCTGCACAAGCTAAATATTTACTTCGCCAGTATCGTGTAAGTGCCAATTCATTTTTACATTTACACGCATATGCAAGCATAAAGTACACATCTGCATGTTTTAAATGTGCAATTGGTTTTAAGATTTGTTGTGTAATCGTGGCAAATTTGGTTTCATGAGTCATTTCATAATACACCATATAGGCGTGAACTAAGGCTAAAGATAAATTTAAATATACACCAACATCTAAGTCTTCAAATTCAATACGTGCTTGTTCTAATAAGGCAATAGCTTCGTGTAAAAAATGGATTTTTTCTGATTTATGTTGACTTAACTCAACTAAGTTTAAACGCAATTGACCACGTTCTAAAGCCAATTCTGCCGAGTTAGCTTTTAGGTACATTTGATCTGTTTCACCAATGCGTTGAATGATGGATTTACTCATAGCATAACCTATAATATTCTTAGTTTATTGTTACCAAACCTGATCATCATGACGTAGCCAAGCAGTAATTGATAGGCGCTGTTCTTTAGACATTTGTACTTCGTGTAATAAATGGCTGTCAAAAATGACCATTCGGTTGGGTTTAGGAACAATGATATGCCATAGATCATGTTTATCTTGTAAGCGAAGCTCACCACCCCAATCATCTTGCCAAACATCATGCATATAAAAGACGGTTGAAATAATTCGATCATTTTTTTGCTGTGGATTATCTCTGTGTAAGGCATAAGCTTCACCTTGACCATAACGTGCAAAATGTGCTTCTACGTGATTAATCCCCATAAAAAAAGCTTGATTGAAGACTTTACCTAAAGCGAGTAAGTGATTTGTGTGCTGTTTAGCAAGGGGTTGTGCATCATCTAGCCATAAAATATGATCACTGCGAATGTGACTCACCACGCCATTTTGAATACCTGCGGCACGAAACTCATTTAAAGAATATAAACATTCTGTATTTAACGCCGTGAAATACTTCATGTCATACACCTCATCAATCACACAAAAACCATGAATATCAAGTTGATCTAAGATTAAATCGGTATTCCAGTGGGTTGGAAAAAAGGTATTCACCATAGCAGAATCATAATAAAAGCAAGGAATACCTATATTAGAACAGTTTTACTCACAGCATGTGGAAAAAAATTCGTGTTAAGATAGTATCAGAAATGAGGAAAAAACAGATCTATGAACTATCGTCACCACTTTCATGCGGGTAATTTTGCTGATGTTATGAAGCATGTATTACTACTTCAATTGCTCAATCGTTTGAATCAAAAAGATAAGCCCTACTGTTATATTGACACGCATGGCGGTGCAGGAAAATACGACCTTTCAAAAGCACCGTCACAAAAATCAGGTGAATTTCTTTCAGGTATTCATCGGCTCGCTCAGCTTACTGCAAAAGAGAAAAAAACAGCACCAGAAATCGTTAAGCAATATTTGAATTTGGTCGATGAGCTCAGAACACAAGATGGCCAAGGTGCTTACCCGGGTTCTCCATGGCTTGCTCTTAAAGGAATACGTGAGCATGATCGTGCAACGATTTTTGAAATGCAACCAGACGTTTTTCAACTATTAGACCATCATATTTATGACAAACGAGTTGGTTTACACCAACGAGATGCTTATGAGGGTTTACTTGGTGTTATACCGCCCAAAGAAAAACGTGGTTTAGTCATGATTGATCCACCGTATGAAATAGAGCGTAATGATTTTCCACAACTTATAGAGTTATTACAAACAGCACATAAAAAATGGCCAACTGGTGTATTTGCCGTTTGGTATCCAATCAAAGACCGTGTCATGATTGATCGTTTTCTTAAAAAAATGGCGAAAACAGGAATTCGTCGCCAGCTTGTATGTGAAATTTGTGTATGGCCAGATGACACACCAGTTGGTTTAAATGGTTGTGGTTTATTGGTTATTAATCCACCTTGGAAGTTTGCAGAACAAGCAAGAGAATCCCTAAAGTGGTTAGCACCTTATCTAAAAATGCACGAACTAGGTGGTTCGGTTGTAGTTAAAACCACTGTTGGTGAATAATAGTAGTAAATCAGAATATTTAGGAAACCCACAAATGACTAAAACACCAAAGCCAGATGATGAATATTCTGATGAAAAACATGACGGGTTCACATTTGAAGTCATTGAAGAGGAAGACACAAACGAAGGACAAAAAGTGAAACGTCGAGGTATTTATCTTTGGCCAAACTTAATTACTACAGCAGCGTTGCTGTGTGGTTTTTACTCTATTGTGGCAAGTATGGAAAGCCATTACTTACACGCACTATATGCGATATTTTTAGCGGCTTTTTTAGATGGATTAGATGGTCGAGTTGCAAGAGCCATAGGGGCACAAAGTGCATTTGGTGAACAGCTTGACTCCTTGTCAGATTTAATTGCATTTGGATTAGCGCCAGCGATTCTCATGTATAGTTGGAGTTTACATGGTTTAGGTCGTATAGGGCTGGCTTGTTGTTTTGTCTATGCAGCTTGTGCTGCCTTTCGTTTAGCGCGATTTAATGTGCAAATTGGCTCTGTAGATAAACGATACTTTATTGGTATAGCAAGTCCTCTTGGTGCAATACTTGTTGTGTCACTGGTTTGGGTTAGCCGTGATTACCCACATATATTTGATGTAAAAGATAAAACCATACAAATTGCATATGCAGCATTTATGGTACTAGTTGGCATATTGATGGTCTCAAATATGAAATACTACTCTTTTAAACAAGTTGATCGTAGTCGAGTACCTTTTATAGTGATGTTACCCGCGGTGATGATTCTTGCTGCAATGACATATAACATACCTGTTGGTATATTTGTGGTCTCATCGCTATATGTTTTATCTGGTTTTATCACGACATTTTTTGCTAAAAAACAAACATCATAAAAAAAACACCAATTTAATCGATTAAATTGGTGTTTTTTTATACTTAAAAGCGCATTTCGTCTTTTTTT
>NZ_VTDM01000067.1 GCF_015627105.1 Acinetobacter baretiae
TATAGTCAAACAATCTAATTACTCATACAGACATGAAAAAACATCTGAAAGAGTCGATCAATACAATCCTCTTGCCATTCTTTTCTCTTTTTCTTAATCCATGCCCAAGTCTTTTCAATAGAATTCAAATCAGGACTATAAGCAGGCAACCATAAAATCTGATGCCCATAGTGTTCCAATAACTCCTGTATATCCGATCGCTTATGAAAGGCCGCATTATCCATCACGATGACACTATTTTGGGGTAGTTCGGGAATAAGAAACTGCTCTACCCAAAAATGAAATACATTTGAATTAATTTTGCAGTCGAATAAACCAACTGCAAATAGTTGACCTTGATATAATGCACCAATGGCATTGGTTTGGTTCTTTAATTGCCAGTTAAATGAGCCATAACATGGTGTTCCTCTCGGAGAATAACCGTGAGGTCTATAATCGTGTGATTTAAACCCGCTTTCATCAAGATAAACAATGGGGTGCTTTTGTTTAAGCTGATCTAAAGCTTCGATAAATTCTGATCTGAGGGATTCTTTGGCTTGTGGGTGGCGTAAGGTCTTTTTTTCACTGTGATTCCTAAACGTTTTAATGCATAACCAATAGATGCGGCTGAGCAGGAAAAGCGCACAGCACGCTCATATTGATAATCGTCTGGATATTTCTCAACATCCGCACGCAATGCATCATCCTCAATTTTAAAAGGTTTCCGTGGGCGGGTTCTTTTAATCTCAATTCGTTTTTTCCAACTCAAAATTGTATTTTTATCAATTTCAAATTGTGCAGAGACCGCTCGTATGGAACATCCTTCCTCAAGCTTCGCTATCACTTTTCGTCTAAAATGTTCTGAATAACTCATTTTTATATTGTCTTATATTTTTGATTGTTTGACTATAG
>NZ_VTDM01000014.1 GCF_015627105.1 Acinetobacter baretiae
GAATGGTTGAATGGTTGAATGGTTGAATGGTTGAATGGTTGAATGGTTGAATGGTTGAATGGTTGAATGGTTGAATGGTTGAATGGTTGAATGGTTGAATGGTTGAATGGTTGAATGGTTGAATGGTTGAATGGTTGAATGGTTGAATGGTTGAATGGTTGAATGGTTGAATGGTTGAATGGTTGAATGGTTGAATGGTCAATATTCTCACTCTATATCTATATTTTTAAATTGAGGTAGGCATTAATGTGTGTATTTTTTGCTTGTGCTTGGTCAGCTCCTGACAAGAAAAATGGTATTCTTGACTATCATGAGAAATATGATCAGACATAAAATCTATAAATAATCTGACTCTAGGTGGAAGGGTATCTTTTTGTGCATAAATCAAATATAAACCACGGCGTTCACTGGTCATTTCCGGAAATAATGGAATGAGTTCACCTGTTTTAAGATAATTGTATGCATTTAAGTTATCAACTAAACCTACACCTAGCCCATATAACACGGCATCTACTTTAGCTTCTGAATTATTTGTACAAAAATAAGGATTTACATTTTTAAAAATCATTTGATTTTCATTTTGAAATTCCCACGGCTGTATTCTTCCTGTAATTGTGTTTCGATATACCACACAACGATGTTCATCAATTTCATCTAAATTTTTGGGATATCCATATTGTTGTATATACCGAGGCGAAACACACGCAATGTCTTGTATATTACATAATCTTTTTGCAATCACTTGAGCCTTAGGTTCAAAAATGGCTTTAAAACTTAAATCTATTCGATGTTCAACCATGTCAAAACTATTGTCTTCCATCAGCAATTCAATTTCGATCAATGGGTACATTTGATTAAATTCATAAATCAGAGGCAGTAGTATTTTTCGGCCAATTGATGGTGTTGCTGTAATTCGAATGAGGCCTTCATGTGGGTTTTTTGCCGTTTTGGTCTCATAAATAATGTCTTGAATATTTCCCACAATTGGTTTGGTTTGATTGTAAAAAATTGTTCCTTCTTCTGTGAGTGTATTTTTTCTCGTTGTTCGATAAAATAATCTAATTCCTAAATGATCTTCCAATTGCTTAATGCTATTACTAATCGATTGAGGCGTAACTCCATGTTTAATCGCAACTTTATTAAAATTCCCTAACTCAACAATTTGTATAAACAATGAAATAGATCTTAATTCGTTCATCGTGATATGATCCTTCAAATGCTCAATTATCAATAAAAATTTGATTATGTTTCATCAATTCTAAACTACAAATTGTTATTTAAACACTTTATTCTTTAATCTTAGTTTACTAAATAGGCTAGTTTAAAGATGAGTGTTCAAAGTTATGCAGCAATGCAAGCAAATGAAGTATTACAACGATATGACTATGAGTTTGGTGAGCTACTTGTTGATGAAGTAGAAATAGATGTCGAATATTGTGGTATATGCCATTCAGACCTATCTATGATCAACAATGAGTGGAATATGTCAAAGTATCCACTGATTGCAGGACATGAGATTATTGGACGTATCTCTGCATTAGGCGAATCTGCAAAAACCAAAGGTTTACAGATTGGACAAAAAGTTGGTCTAGGTTGGAATGCTAAAAGCTGTCAACATTGTGACCAATGTATTAGTGGCAATCAGGTGAACTGTACTCAAGCGGTAACGACAATTTCAAACCGTGGTGGTTTTGCCAACAAAGTACGTGCAGATTGGCAATGGGCAATTCCCCTACCCGATCATATCGACCTTGTTTCTGCAGGGCCTTTACTGTGTGCCGGCATTACAGTGTTTAAACCATTACTCACACACAATATCAATGCCATGAGTAAAGTGGCTGTCATTGGTATAGGTGGACTAGGGCATATTGCCATCAAACTCCTCCATGCTTTAGGTGCTGAGGTTACGGCATTTACCTCCTCTACATCAAAAGCAGATTCTATTCGTGAAATGGGTGCAACACATGTTGTTAACAGTAAAGATCCTAAAGAATTAGAAGCTGTGGCAGGTAAATTTGACTTAGTGATCAGTACAGTTGCTGTAAGCTTAAAATGGACTGATTTCTTCAATGCACTTGCTGTTAATGGTAAATTTCACACCGTTGGCATTGTGTTAAAACCACTTGAAATCCCATCTATGTCGCTTATAAATGGTGATAAATCAGTAACAGGTTCAGCTACAGGTTCACCATGGCAACTCAGAACCTTATTAAACTTTGCTGCCGATAAATGTGTTACACCAATGGTTGAGGTGTTTCCTATGTCTCAAATTAACGAGGCCATTGCACATTTAGAAGAAGGAAAAGCAAAATATAAAGTTGTACTCAAAAATGACCTAAATTGATTTGAAAAATATTTCAAACATTTAGCCATCCACTATATATCAGCATTCAAGCATCACCCGCAGAAGGATTTAAAAAATGAGCTTATTGATTGACTACAGCAAACAATTTATCAATGGATCTTGGGTACAAGGATCTTCAGAAAAGAAAATTAAAAACACCAACCCATACAATGGTGAAGAATTAAGTGTTATTCAAGCAGCCGATAAAAATGATGTAGATCAGGCCTATATTACAGCATCTACGTCTTTTCAGCAGTGGAGTAAAACACCTGCAGAAGAACGTAAACAATTAATACAACGCATCGGTGAAGTGATTAAAACTCATCGTGAAGAACTTGTTGAATGGCTGATTAAAGAATCTGGCAGTACACATACCAAAGCCAATTTTGAAATTGATGCATCATTGACCATGGTCATGGCTTCAATGGACTATACTTCTGAAGTAAATAAAGCCACTGCCTTAAAAAGCTTACGTGAAGATAAAAAAAGTCAGTTTTTTCGTAAACCACTTGGTGTGATCACGGTCATTAGCCCTTGGAATTTCCCATTCCATTTAAGTATGCGCTCAGTATTACCAGCAATTGCGTTAGGCAATACCGTTGTATTAAAACCTGCAAGTGATACCCCTGTTACAGGTGGTTTAATTCTTGCCCGAATACTAGAATTGGCAAAAGCACCTCAAGGCTTGTTGAATGTTGTTGTTGGCTCAGGCAGTGAAATTGGCGATTATGTAGTTGAACATGATTTGTCTAAATTTGTTTCATTTACAGGTTCAACAGGAATTGGTAAACAAGTCGCCAAGCTTGCTGTTTCATCAAATAGAATTAAACGTGTAGGATTAGAACTTGGAGGCAATGCACCACTTGTTATTTTAGATGATGCACCTTTAGATTTGGCAGTCGCATTAACCATTAATGGCCGATTCTTACACCAAGGCCAAATTTGTATGAGTACCAATAGAGTGATTGTAGATGCTAAAATTTACGATCAATTTATTGAAAAATTAATACCTGCGGTCAAAAACATTAAGTCTGGTGATCCATCACTCAAGGACACATTGGTTGGGCCGATTATTAATCAATCTCAAATTGACAGTATTAAAGGTATTATTGCAAAAGGTCTAGAGCAAGGTGCAGAACTTCTTGTTAAAGGTGAAATTTCAGGCAACCTGATTACACCACACGTCTTTGGCAATGTTCAACCAGATATGTCATTGGCTAAAGAAGAAAGCTTTGGCCCTGTTTTACCCATTATCAAAGCACGTGATGAAGCACACGCTTTAGAACTTGCAAACGACACAGAATATGGTCTATCAAGCGCTGTATGTAGTGCAGATGTTGAGCGTGGCTTGAAATTTGCGATTGGTATAGAAGCAGGTATGACTCATATTAATGATATTTCTGTCGGAGAGAGTCCTTTTGCACCATTCGGTGGTGAGAAAAACTCAGGTTTAGGCCGTTTCAACAGTGAATGGATTATAGAAGAATTTACTGCAACACATTGGATTACTACGCCAACGCAATAAATAATCATCTTTACATTAGCCCCTTTATGATTAATAAAGGGGCTGATTTTTTATGAAAAAAATAAATAAAAATTTATTATTTTTAACATACACATTGTACTTAAATCATCGTGTTTTTAATGTGGAAAATCCCTTTAATTCGTCACTTATTTACCCGTATATCATCTAAAATAGTATTATTTTTAATACTCTATTCGTCATGAACTACTCAACGCATAAAACTCAATTTTTTTGCCATTCATCACATCTATTTCTCAAATCGATCATTAAAATAAGCACCTGATTGAATAATAAATTCTTCATTGATTTTGACTTTTTCAACGGCATTTTGTCCATTTTTAGACAGTAATGCCGCTAAAAGTGCTTCAGAGATACCTAAACCCGATGAAATCGAAGGAAAAAATGATGGACTGTCTGTAGAAAACCATAATGTTGATATGGCATGCGTTGCAAGAGGTGACGTAACATGGTCTGTAATCGCAAAAATCTTACTTCCTGCAGTTTTGGCATTATTCATCACTGAAATAATTTCTCGCGAATATGGATGAAAACCAACAACGATCACCGCATCTTTTTTCGAAAAATCTCTCATATACATTTCTAAGTTGCTGGCTAACCCATCAATTAAGGTAATATTTTTATTAAATAACTTATAAACATAAAATATAGACCATGCAATTGGAAAACTGGCTCTAAAGCCACAGATATAAATATGGTCGACATGATCAAAAAGATCAACAAACTGTTGAAATGATTCTTTATTTTTTTGATGTGTAGCAATTAAATTACTCATTTGAGACTCAAACAATAAGTCATATAGATCATTACCTAACTCATTGCTTAAGTCATTCACCATTTTTTGTGCTTTTGAGGTATAACTTTGATCGTTTCGCAATCCATTTAGAACAATAAAATCATCTTTTAAACCATTCCATCCCTCATAACCTAAACACTTTGCGAGCCTTAATAAGGTCGCAGGTTTAACCTCTGCTTTTAAAGCAAAAGCTCTCATCGACAGTACAATCAGCTCTTGCTCATTGTCTAAGATAAACTGAGCAGATCTTTTAAGTTCAGGCGATAGCTGTGAAAAATGATCAATTATTTTTTCTCTAGGATTCATATGACCTTACAACCATCTAAGTAAACAGTATTCAATCCTCTATCTTACTGATTCATTAAGCAAACTTCACCTTTATTTTCAGGTGTATCACTTCCTTTTCTAAATAATTCCCAAGCAACTTTCCCCACTTGAACCGTAAAGATTACCGTTGCAATCGTATTTTCATGATCAGAATCGAAGGGCGAAGCTCTATAAATAGGAAATTCGCTGTTGCTTGTGTCAAAAAGTGCCTGTAGACATTCTAAATGTGTTAAA
>NZ_VTDM01000015.1 GCF_015627105.1 Acinetobacter baretiae
AAAAGGTTTCCGTGGGCGGGTTCTTTTAATTTCAATTCGTTTTTTCCAACTCAAAATTGTATTTTTATCAATTTCAAATTGTGCAGAGACCGCTCGTATGGAATATCCTTCCTCAAGCTTCGCTATCACTTTTCGTCTAAAATGTTCTGAATAACTCATTTTTATATTGTCTTATATTTTTGATTGTTTGACTATATTTGACCATCGAAAAGAGATTCGAGCCTATGTTGTCTTTCTTTTGAACTGCGGGTAATAATTTGCTCTGTAGAATCATCATAAATGACATGATTGGCATGTAACCCTATTTCTTGTACGTCAACAACTTGACTACGCTGACCGAGTGCTTCAACAGATAAAGCACATGTTTTTTGATGAGGCTTTTTTTGAACCAATGTATGATGGAATCCCCCAACTCTTGCATAAAGCAAGAGATTAAGTACATCTTGAATATCTGTTTGATTCAGTGCTGCACGTGCCAAGATTTGACGCGGATAGCCTTGATTTTTAGTTTTGATTCTTAAATTATTCACCGTATTTACAATACCAAAACAATTAACCGAGAAAGTATGTCCACATAAAGAGGCAGGGTATGCAAAACTAAAAAATGAGACACCTTCACTTGTCGTAGCATTCACTAAAAAACAGTCGTCTATCAATTCGGGTAAACCATCTTCATTATGTGCAACAATGGTATGTCCTTGAGTATTTTTACCGATAATCGTTGTACAACCATCAAAGGTAGATGACAACACATCACCTCGGCAATTCCACAAAAAAACAGTCATCACATCATCATCTAACCCTTTTGCCAAACCAACGACTTCCTCCCAAATTTCAGGAAAATCAGCATACACCAGCTGTTGTAATGCTAAAATTTGCTCACTGTGTTGAAATGGCTGTAGCTGTTGCCACAGCTCTGTATGTTTGATTTTAGTATGCCAAGCTGCTTTACCAAGTTGGCCTAATTGTTCCCCAATCTGTGCAGGAGTGCCCGAAATATTAAAGATATTCATCGCGTTTACCACCTAAGAAACATTATGCAAAAATTCTTGTAAACGATCACAACCTAGACCTTTAACAATTAAATCATCAGGCGTGCCATCTTCAGCAATGGTTCCTTGATCGATAAAAATAACACGCGAAGCAACATCACGTGCAAAGCCAATTTCATGTGTCACAATTACCATCGTCATACCATCTTTGGCCAATGACTGCATGACCTGTAATACTTCATGACGTAATTCAGGATCGAGAGCAGAAGTAGGTTCATCAAACAGCATCATTTTGGGTTTAATCGCAAGAGCTCTTGCAATCGCCACGCGTTGTTGTTGTCCACCTGAAAGTTCAGATGGATAATGATTTTCACGTGAAGATAATCCAACTTGTGCAAGAAGTTCACGAGCAATTTTTTGCGCATCAGATTTACTTTTTTTTCTCACTTTGATGGGGCCAAACATGACATTTTCTAAAGCAGTTAAATGTGGAAATAAATGAAATTGCTGAAACACCATTCCTGCTTCTTTTCGAATTTCACACTCATTTAATTGAGGATCTGTCATATGATGTCCAGCCACAAGTAAAGTACCAGATGAAATATCTTCTAATTTATTAATACAACGTAATAGCGTTGATTTTCCTGAACCTGAAGGCCCAATAATGACAACCACTTCACCTTCATTGATTTTTAAATTAATATCGTGAAGCACTTTTGTGCGACCAAAGCTTTTTGACACACTATCAAATTCGACAATACTCATAAGATTCTCATTTTCTTTTCGATCACTTTTAATAAAAAGCTTAAACATAAGGTTACGGCTAGATATAAAATAGCAACCGCACTCCACACTTCTAAAGATCTAAAATTACCTGCAATAATTTCTTGGCCTTGACGCGTTAACTCCCCTACACCAATAACAATAAATAAAGAAGTATCTTTAATACTGACAATCCATTGGTTGCCCAAAGCGGGAATCATACGTCTTAATGCCAAAGGAATAATAATCGTGAGCATGGTTTCTTTAGATGACAACCCAAGTGCTAACCCCGCTTCTTTAAATCCTTTATTAATCGATAAAATTGATCCTCGTGTAATTTCCCCAATATAAGCCCCTGAATTAATAGTAATAGTGACAATCGCAGCAGTCATCGGCTCTATATGTACAGGAAGGGCTAAAGGTAATGCAAAATAAATAAACATTACCTGTACCATAATGGGTGTACCTCGAATGACCTCAATATAGACAAGTGCTATTTTGCTGATCACTTTCCCGCCTGTTGCACGGGCTATTCCAGTCAGAATACCAATAAAAAAACCAGCAATAAGGCCCACCACCGAAATCAACAATGTCAGTTTTAAACCTTGTAGCAATATAGGCATGGCTTGCCAAATATAAGATATTTCAAAGTCCATTATTCACTACCTTCAATTATTTAGTATTTGGCGCTTTATTAAACCATTTGATATAAATTTTGTTATAGGTTCCATCGGCACGTAATTCGTTGAGCGCTTTATTGACTTTGAGGGTATATGGACTATTTTTTTGTAAAGCAAAGCCATATTCTTGAGCAAGAATACTGTCTTTTTCACCAGCAGATTTAATTTTCCCTTTACCTGCAACTTTCACATAATAAAGAACATTGGGTGAGTCATGAACGACTGCATCTAAATTTCCTGCTTGTAAATCAAGATATGCATTGTCAATATTAGGAAACTCGACATAGTTTGCATTAACATGCGCTTTCATATACGTTGCAGCGGCTGTACCTTGCTTTAAACCCACTTTTTTATTTGCAAGCTCATTAAATTTCGTAATATTCATTGTGCTTTTAACGGCCATCAACAAATCTGCATCATAGTAAGATGTACTAAAGTCAACCACTTGTCTTCTTACAGGAGTAATGGTCATACCTGCCATAGCAACATCTAAATTACGTGACTGTAACCCGGGAATTAAACCTCCAAAATCCATCGGTTTAAGGTCATACGCCACCCCCATTTTTTTTGCGATGGCATCCCATAAATCAATATCAAAGCCGACATATTTATTCCCTTCTTTAAATTCAAAGGGTACAAATGCCGTATCTACACCTACTCGTAATTTATCTTGAGCCATTGCAGACATACTCATTGCACTGAACAATACACCAGACAGTACAAAAACAATTTTCATATTTTTACGCATGTGAGTTACCTATATTTTTAAGTGAGAAGCACGAGATTAATTTGCAATAGTTGTGCCAATTATTTTACAGTTAAATACATGATTTTTATCAAAAAAATTTCAAATAAAACCCCACACTTGTCGTGTGTATTTTCATGTTTTTTTCATAGTGCATTTTTTATATTTCGCACTATTTTAGAACTCAAAGCATCAATTGAAACCCTGTTTCTGGCGCAGGTGTTTGTGCAGAATTCATCACCATAGATAAAAAAGTGTAATAGCCATTAATACCAATCAGATCAATAACACCTTTTTCACCAAATAAATTCACTGTACTTTGCCATGTCGTATCATGAATCTCTTTATTTTGATGAAGCTCGGTACAAAACTGATAAATCACTTTTTCATCTGGTTGTAATGACGTTGGCATAATTTTTTGATTAATACATTCAACATCAACTGGATTAATTCCTTGAGCAATCGCTAAAGGTGCATGAATCGACCACTCTACTGCCTGATTCCAATGCCTTGCTGTCATTAAAATCGCCAATTCAGTGAGTCTAGAACCAATGGCACTCGAATATCTCAAATATTCTCCTAACCGTTGTACATGCTTCATCATATTTGGACTACGCAATAATGGCTCAAATGGTGGAAGTAATTGACCTCGTGGGCCACTGATCATTTCTTCTGCTTGTTCTTTTTGTAATACGTCCCATTGGGACTCATCTATGGCAGGTAATCGATTGGGATAATTCATTTTATTTATCCTCTAAATATGCTGTTTGCGTAACTTGTTGAATCACGTCATAAAGTGTTGATACTAAAAAGTCGAGATCTGCATCTGTAATAATAAATGGTGGCGCAATCAAAATATGGTCACCTTGTTGTCCATCAATTGTTCCACCCATCGGATAAACCATTAAGCCTCGATGAAAACATGCCGCTTTAATTTTTTTATTTATATTTTTTTCAGCAGGAAATGCTGTTTTTGATGCTTTGTTTTGAACAATCTCAACCCCTAAAAATAAACCACGCCCTCGAATGTCTCCGACATGCTCTAAAGATGAAAGTTTAGTTTTTAATTGCTCACGTAAATATTGACCCTTTACTTTGACACGATTTAGCAAGTCATCACGATAAATGACTTGCTGAACTGCAAGTGCTGCTGCTGCTGCTGTAGGGTGGCAAATATATGTATGACCATGCTGAAAACTACCACTTCCTTTTTGAATAGCCTCAATCATAAAGTCTTGAACTAAAACAGCACCAATTGGCTGATATCCACCACCTAACCCTTTAGCAATAGTCACAATATCTGGTACGACATCATCTTGTTCAAATGCATGTAAAGTTCCCGTTCTTCCCATACCACACATTACTTCATCGGCAATATACAAAATGCCATATCGATCGCAAATTTGTCGTATGCCTTTTAAATAATTTGGGGTCGGCGGAACAGCACCTGAGGTTGCACCAACCACCGTCTCCGCACAAAAAGCAATAATTTTATGTGCACCAACTTGTAAAATTTTTTCTTCAAATTCATGAAGTAAACGCATGGTATATTGTTCTAGCGTTTCATTTTCATGTTTACCTCGGTATTCATTACATTCAGATACTCTTTCTACATTCATTAATAATGGTAAAAATTGTTTTTTACGCCATTCATTTCCTCCAACTGAAAGTGCACCTAATGTATTGCCATGATAACTTTGGCTACGCCCAATAAAAATGGTTCGTTCTGTTTGTCCAATTTCCACAAAATACTGTCTGGCAAGTTTTAAAGCTGTTTCCATCGCTTCTGAACCACCCGACACAAAATACACTTTATTAAGCTGTTTCGGTGCTGTTTTAACCAGTTGTTCTGCCAACGCTTCTGTGACATCTGTCGAAAAAAAACCTGTATGTGCGTAAGCCAGTTGATCGATTTGGGCATGCATTGCCTTTAAAACATCTTGATGACCATGTCCTAAACATGATACGGCTGCCCCACCACATGCGTCTAAATATTCTTTTCCGTGACGATCTTTTAAATAACAACCTTGTCCTGAAACTGCAATGATCGGGGAGTGATCTAAATTTCGATGAATAATATGGCTCATGCTGTATTCCTTTTTCTTTGTATGAATATCATGCATGATACATATGAATCATTGCAACATAAAAATGAATCAAATGTATTATTTTTTAAGTGTTATCACAGAATGTTCTTGAGCATTCATTAAATTTATCCGATCAAACCATATGTATGAAATCTTTTTATATCAACTCCAAATTAAAATACAATTTCACCTCATAATATTTGGCTAAAATAATCATCTGTATATAAAAATGACCCCATATTTAAAAATAAAAGGGGTCATTTTTTAAGACATTAAAATGCCATGAACAAAAAAATTTACAGAACCATTTCTAGTATCTGTAAATTTCTTTTGTAACTAACTACTAATAAAAGATAATTCTATAAACTTTACAAAACTACATCTCTAGTAAGTGTCAGAACGGTAAATCATCATCTAAATCATTTGGTGCAGGTGCGGTCGGCTGTTGTGATTTTGCAGGTTGTGCATACCCACCACTTTGCTGTGGTGCACCACCATATTGATTTGGTGATGCATTATTGTTGTATCCTGTGTTTTGATATCCTGCACCGCCACCTGCATAATTATTATTTTGTCCTTGTGGTTGTTGGTTAAACCGAGGTTCGTTATAACCACCTTGACCTTGTGTATCTGAGCCACTGCGACCAGAGTCTAGCATTTGCATGCTGTCACCACGGATTTCTGTAGTATAGCGTTCTTGACCATTTTGGTCAGTCCACTGACGAGTACGCAAAGAGCCTTCAATATATACCTTAGAACCTTTACGTAAATATTGTTGTGCAACTTCACCTAAACGATTATTCAACACAATACGGTGCCACTCGGTATTTTCTTTGCGTTCACCCGTATTTTTATCTGTCCAAGACTCACTTGTTGCAATGGAAAACTGAGTAATTGAACCACCATTTGGAAAGCTTTTTGTTTCAGGATCGCGCCCTAGTGTTCCGACAAGAATAACTTTATTTACACCACGCATGGTTGTCATTTCCTCTATCTATTGATCAAATACGGTCTATATACTAATTTATAAGATTTGCTGCTAGATGGCTAGGTCTTTACCAAACAACTGCGTTAAGTACTGTCGCCCATCATCAGTTAATACTCGTTTATCTAACTTCACATAAGCGACATTTTGTTTTGCCATGACGACCACTTCTTCCACCCCATGTACTGCTAAAATATTTTCTGTCAGCATATTCGTATCTTGTTCGGGAGGTAGTCGTAATACCAAAGAAGACAAATAACGGGGTTGTTTCAACCCAAAACTCATGCCCAACCAAAAAATGGCAATGAATAATAATATGCTCCAGCCAATGGCAGTTTGATGTAACATCAGTAATTGACCACCTAATGTACCTCCAACAAATGCACCTAAGAACTGTGCACTGGCATTCACTCCCATTGCTGTTGCTTTAGACTGAATTGGAGCTGCTTTAGACAACCATGATGGCAATAAAGCTTCCATCACATTAAATGCCACAAAGAATAATCCTAAGCCTAACAGTAAAATGTATTTAGAGGTAAAACCAAATACAAGGACCAATAACCCTAAAATTACCCCTGTAATTGCTGTTAAAAAAATACCCCGCATTTTACGGTATTTTTCGGCCAAAATAATACTTGGAAAAGAAAACAACACCCCAATAAGCAATAAAGGTAAATAAACTAAACCATGTTTCGCCAACGGAATATGTGCATAATCAATCAATTGTGATGGCACATAAATAAACATTGCTGTAAGCAATAAATGCAATGAAAAAACAGAAAAATGTAGACGATTTAAATCTGCCATTTTTAATACTGATTTTAATTGTTTTACATAACTTTGCTCAAAATTACGATGATGTCGAGTTGTTTTGGGTACAAGTAACAGCATAAATATGGCCAAAAGCCCCATGACCGTCGTTACCAAAAACAATCCTGAAATGCCAACTACACTGGTTAGCCACGGTCCAAGACTAAATGCAACCACAAAGGACAGTCCAATACTCATGCCCATCACAGCCATGGCTTTTGTACGATGTTCCTCACGGGTAACATCTGCAAGTAATGCCATAACCACAGCAGAGACTGCCCCCGCACCTGCAATCGCTCGCCCTATAATCACACCATAAATGCTCTCTGACATTGCAGCCACAGCACCACCTACAGCAAATAACAATAGGCCAAAGACAATTAACGGTTTTCGACTAAAACGGTCTGCCCATAAACTAAAAGGAATTTGTAAAATGGCTTGAGATAAACCATACACCCCAACAGCAAGTCCAATTAAAGCAGGCGTAGCATGCTGGTATGATGTCCCCTCTACAGCAAATACAGGAATAATCATAAACAGCCCAAGCATACGCAATGCAAAAATACTGCTTAACGCAAGGGTTGAACGGCGTTCTAAAGCATTCATCATATTCATTCTATCAATGGCTTAGGGTGTAAGTACGTCATTAAGATGGCCTAACTGCTGTCTAATGCGTTGCTTTGATCAAACAAAGCAATATAACTATTTAAGAATCTTGATCTCTATTATATAGAGTTTACTGAATATTGGCTTAACCCTGTATGGGTGTGCACTCAGTCAGTTCTGCACCTTATTATAACGCACAGAAGCCAATACTGCCCACACAATAAACGCAATACCTATGAGACCCGTCACAATTTCCGGCACATGCACACCCGTACCACTGACCAACATAATAATAGCTAAAGCCCCTATAGCGTAGTGAGCGCCATGCTCTAAATAGATATAGCTATCTAATGTGCCCTGTTCGACCAAATAAATCGTCATAGAACGAACAAACAATGCACCAATGGCTAAACCAAGCATAATAATGACAACATCAGACGTAATTGCAAAAGCACCAATCACACCATCAAAACTAAACGATGCATCGAGTACTTCTAAGTATAAAAAACCGCCTAAACCTGCTTTTACCACACCTTTACTTGCTCCACTTGCATCACGTGTTACAGCTTGACCATTGGCATCAATTTCAGGTTCACCACCCAATAAATGACCAAGCACCTGTACACCAATATAAATTACTATGCCCCAAATACCCGAGACCATCACAGCCAAACGTAATGTTTCAGGGACTTGTTGAGCAACAATCAGTAAGGCAATTAATGCAACAAAAACAGCCATAGCAGGTACGCCACCTAAATGAGATAAACGTTGCTCTAAAGCTTTAAACCAATGGGTCTCTTTATCTTCATCAAAAAAGAAATTTAAAAAGACCAACAGTAAAAATGCACCCCCAAATGCAGCAATTTCAGCATGATGTGCCATCAAACGCGCTGAATATTCAGCAGGTTCATTTAAGGCAAGCTGAGCAACTTCAATGATTCCCATATCGGCAGTGACTGCAACAATTAATACAGGAAAGACCAAGCGCATACCAAATACAGCAATTAATATTCCAACGGTTAAAAACAACATTTTCCAAAACGGCGTCCAACCTTTGAGTACCGATGCATTGACCACAGCATTATCAAATGACAATGAAATTTCCATCACTGCCAAAATGGCAGTAATCGTTAAGGCCTTGAGCATGGTTTCCACCCCTGCCTCAGGCCCGTGCGTGTATCCCCAGTAGGCTGAAATTGCCAAACAAATTAAACTCAAAAAAATTGAAAAACGAAAATGCTTCATGCAACTGACTCAACAAAAATGACAAAATCCGAATGCTGTGCACCATACTTTATTATTCATCAGTATGATTGCAAAATATACGGCATAAAAATGCGCTATAGTAAAAAGAACATTCATCAATAGCAATCTTATCACGACATCATGAGTACATTCACACAACAATTATGGCAAGATAATTTCGAGTTATTTCAACATACGCTCGCCCACCCTTTTAACCAACAGTTGGCAAACGGTACATTACCCAAAGAAATTTTTCAGCATTATATTATTCAAGATGCGCACTACTTAGTGGCTTATGGTAGAGCATTGGCCGTTACCGCAGCGAAAGCCTTTGATGCAAATGATATTATACAATTTTCAGAAGGTGCAAAAATTGCCATTATTGTAGAGCGCAGCTTACACCATGACTTTATGCAACAGTTTGACATTACCCAAAGCACTTTCGACAACACACCATTGAGCCTCGCCTGCCACCACTACACCTCATTTTTAACCGCCACTGCATGGTCAGAAAGCTACCCGATTGTCCTGTCATCATTATTGCCTTGTTTTTGGATTTATGCAGAAATTGGAAAAGAAATTATTAAAACCTCTCAACCAAACAACCCATATCAAGCATGGATTAATACCTATGCAGGTGATGAATTTAATCAAGCAGTCCACAATATTATACATACCATCGATCAAGTCGCTGCACAGTCTGACCCAAACACATTAGAGAAAATGAAACGTGCGTATACACATGCCGCTCAATTAGAATGGTTATTTTGGGACAGTGCCTATCAACAAAAACATTGGCAAGGTTTAGATGCCTTATCTTATTAACGATAAAACGATGTCCAACCATACAATAATACACCTGCGGCAATGACCCATGCGCAGGTGGCAAAACCTAAACATGCCAATAAAGACACACGTGTTGCTAAAATATAAATTAAAACCAAATATAAGGTATAAGGAATTAATGACCACAGGCCAAACAATGCCGTTTTTTGTAATGCTTGAGCACCTTGTTCTTGGTATACAATCAATTGTGCAATGAGTGTAAACGTAGGGAAAAGTGGAACTAAACCTGCAATATAAAATGATTTACTTTTTGATAGCATCGAAAGAACCAACACCATCACTGCCCCCAACATACACTTTAAAAATAAACCAACCACAGTACCTACCCCCTATTTCAAATTAACACTATATTTTAAACGTTACGTTCATCTTCTTTCTTAAAAACAGCATACGTGATGTGATGGCTACAGTCATTTCAAATACAAAAAATAAGCTTGCTTTTCAATCTTTTTTCTTGCAATCTAAAAGTTAAATGATAACCATTTATATTTAAAATTAGATACAACAAGAGAGAATCTCACCATGCAACAGAACAATACCCAAGGTACTGAGGCAACCCGTGCAATGAAAACACTGCGCCAATGTTGGGAACAGAATGAAGAAATTTATATTAATAAAGGATGCTTACATTGCGGATCTGCTGCTACGTATTTAATTTATTTCACAAACCGTGAAATACAAAACACCATGTTAGATTTTATTCATAAATACAACTGTAACCATGAATCACGCTTTGACTTACTCGATATTCAACATTTCCCCGCAGACTATGAACAGATTTTAAAAACACTAGAACAACATGTTCAAGCCTATGCTCAACAACATCAACGTCAACCATGCTCACTTCATTTTGAACAAGTTAAGTCTATTTTTGAACACGAATTCAATCTCGCCTGCTAAACAATTACACAGCAAAATTAAGCATAACTACAGTTGTGCTTAATTTTTGATTGTTGAATAATGAACATGGTTACTTAAAAACACTGCAAAACACAACCATACATTTATATATTCAACGAGGATACCCCACGTTATGAGCCAAAGTCATATCCGTATTCGAGGTGCACGCACTCACAACCTTAAAAATGTGTCACTCGATATTCCACGTGATAAATTTGTGGTCATTACAGGATTATCGGGCTCAGGAAAATCATCACTTGCATTTGACACCCTGTATGCAGAAGGTCAACGGCGTTACGTTGAATCACTGTCTGCTTATGCCCGTCAATTTCTTTCGCAAATGGAAAAACCCGAAGTCGATTCAATTGAAGGACTCAGTCCAGCAATTGCCATAGAACAAAAGTCAACCAGCCACAACCCTCGCTCTACCGTAGGTACCATTACAGAAATTTACGACTATCTACGTTTGCTCTATGCCCGTGTAGGAACACCCTTTTGTCCAGAACATGACCTTCCTATGGTCGCACAAACTGTTTCTGAAATGGTCGATGCGGTCAAAGCACTTGATGAAGGTACAGCGTTACTTTTACTTGCCCCTGTCGTTCGTGAACGAAAAGGCGAATACACACAGCTGTTTGAACAATTACAAGGCCAAGGCTTTGTACGTGCACGTGTAGATGGTCAAATTGTTGATATTGATACCCCACCTACCCTCGATAAAAAGAAAAAACATACCATTGAAGTGGTGGTCGATCGCTTTAAAGTTAGAGATGACTTAGGTAATCGTATTGCAGAATCTTTTGAAACCGCATTACGACTCGGTGGTGAGATTGCCATTTTATCATGGATGAACGGTGAACAACCTGATCGTGTTTTTTCAGCAAAACATTCGTGTCCACAATGCGATCGTGCCGTTGGAGAGTTAGAGCCACGTTTATTTTCATTTAATAATCCTTTTGGCGCCTGCCCAACCTGTGATGGCCTCGGCACACGTAGCCATTTCAGTGCAAACAAACTCATTCCTAACCCAGATTTATCCATTAATCAGGGTGCTATTCGAGGTTGGGATCGCCAAAAACCATTTTATTACACCATGTTGATTAAAGTCGCTGAACATTTTGGCTTATCGCTAGATACGCCATGGCAAGAACTCGATAAAGACACACAAAAGAAATTTTTACACGGTACAGGCCGTGAAAAAGTGGATCTTAGCTATACCGATGAGCGAGGAAGAAAACATCAACGTATACAAGTATTCGAAGGTGTACTTGCCAATTTAGAGCGCCGTTATAGAGAAACTGAAAGCAATTACGTGCGTGATGATTTAGCTCAGTACCTTTCTAATGCCGCGTGTGATGCATGTCATGGTTCACGACTCAACGAAATTGCACGCCATGTAAAAGTCAAAGATAAAACCATTGCACACATCACTCAAATGTCGATTGGAGATGCCGAAAGCTATTATCAAGACTTAGCTTTAAGTGGTGCTAAAGGTGAAATTGCTGAAAAAATTTTTAAAGAAATTAAAGAGCGTCTACACTTTTTGGTCAGTGTCGGTCTCAACTACTTAAGTCTGTCACGCTCTGCCGAAACACTCTCTGGTGGTGAAGCACAACGTATCCGTCTTGCATCGCAAATTGGTGCAGGGCTGATGGGCGTAATGTACGTGCTTGATGAACCATCGATTGGCCTACATCAACGAGATAACGACCGTTTACTACAAACACTCATTCGTCTGCGTGATTTGGGCAATACTGTTTTGGTGGTTGAGCATGATGAAGATGCCATTCGCGCAGCCGATCACATTATTGATATTGGGCCAGGTGCAGGAGTACACGGTGGACACATCATTGCCGAAGGTACGGCCAAACAATTGGCAAAAAACAAACGTTCTTTGACAGGGCAATACCTTTCAGGTCAGCTTAAAATTGCAGTGCCTAAACAACGGCAAGCGCCCACTGACCCAAACAAAGCGATTAAACTTATGGGTGCAAGTGGGCATAACCTTAAAAATGTCGACTTACATATTCCCTTAGGCATTATGACTTGTGTGACAGGTGTTTCAGGCTCAGGAAAATCTACACTCATTAACCGCACACTTTTACCCTTGGCAGCAACTCAACTCAATGGTGCAACCACACTCACAGCAGAAAAATTTGCCTCTATTGATGGTCTACAACACTTAGATAAAGTTGTAGATATCGACCAAAGCCCTATCGGACGTACACCACGCTCGAATCCTGCCACTTACACAGGACTATTTACACCGATTCGAGAGCTTTTTGCGCAAACACCAGAAGCAAAAGCACGAGGTTATGCTGCTGGACGGTTTTCTTTTAACGTGAAAGGTGGACGTTGTGAAGTATGTGAAGGTGACGGTATGATTAAGGTCGCCATGCATTTTTTACCAGATATGTATGTTCCGTGTGATGCATGTCATGGCAAACGCTACAATCGAGAAACGCTAGAAGTCAGTTATAAAGGGCAAAATATTTCTGATGTACTTAACATGACGGTCGAAGATGCAGCAACATTCTTTAGTGCCATTCCTGTGATTCACCGCAGATTAGATACACTCATGCAAGTTGGACTTGGTTATATTCGATTAGGCCAAGCAGCAACCACACTTTCAGGGGGTGAAGCACAACGTGTGAAACTTGCAAGAGAGCTAGCCAAACGAGATACAGGCCAAACGCTCTATGTACTCGATGAACCAACTACAGGATTGCATTTTCATGACATTGCTAAGTTGCTTGATATTTTGTATGAGCTTCGAAACAAAGGAAATACCATTATTGTGATTGAACATAATTTAGATGTGGTTAAAACTGCAGACTGGGTGGTCGATTTAGGGCCTGAAGGTGGTGCAGGAGGTGGACAAATTATTGCTGAAGGTACACCTGAACATGTTGCAAATGTTAAAGCATCACACACAGGCTATTTTCTAAAACCACTGCTAGATCAATAATCAAATATCAGCCAAAGTTCCCAAGTGACTTTGGCTGAATTCAACGGCGATCATTTATACAAAAATGAGCACAACAATACGATGTAATCTGCACTTTTATGGATATATTTGCATCAATTAACAATAATTTACATAAAAAAAAAACACCATATCAGGGATATTTGTTTTTTTTTATAAATGAAATGACCAAAATATCATGATATAAAATATTGTTATTCATCATAAAATCGTCAAAAACATATTATTTTTAAATAATATGATCCATTTAGTCATACTTTTTTGTATAAAAATCGTTTTTTTGAACTTAAAATAGGTCATTGACTAAATATTTTGTAACAATACAATAAGCGTATTAATTGACATAAACGACTCTTTTGGAAGTTTAGATATGAAAAAAATCGGTTTAGCAACAGCAGTTCTATTAGCCATGACCGGCGCACATGCATACCAAGTTGAAGTGCAAGGTCAATCTGAATACTTACAAAGCAAAGGCTATGACAGCACCTACACAGGTGATGGCCAAGCAAAATTCTATTTCAAAGATGTAGATGCATCTAAAGGCCCACTTGCAGAAGCTGCTTTTTTAAATAAAGCATCAAATGTACAGCTTGGATACCATTTCGATCGTCAAAAAGACTTTGCTGACCGTTCTTCAAGCGAAAAAACACAGTCTTATGGTGCAAAAGCTGAAGGTTACTATGCAACATCTTATGTACCAATGCCTATCTACGGTAGCGTATCTTATAGCCATACAGATGTAACAGATAAAGAAACTGGTTACAAAGACAAAGACCGTGGCGACCGTTATGCACTTGAAGTCGGTGCTATGCCAGCAGACAACTTCTTGCTTGCAGTGGGTTATACTAACGTTACCAATGGTGCATCTTTAGACAACTTTAAAGCATTTAACAGCGGTATTTTAAATGCACGTAACGAAGGAAACACTGCAAATGCACGTTATAAAACAGATGCTGTAACAGGTCGTGCAAAATATGTTGGTGCAATTGACAACACAAACATGGCAATTGGCTTTGAAGTAGACAGTATTTTCCTACGTGGTAGCGCAGCGTATGGCTTAGCGACTGACCTATACCTCACACCAAAACTTAGTGTTGGTGCAACATATGCAGACACATCTGCATTTAAATCAGGCACAGACCATATTTGGGGTGGTAACGTAAACTACTTCATTACACCTGCACTTTCTGTTGGTGCAACATTTACAAAAACGAATGCAAAAGAATACCGTGAAGGTGATGCAACGTTTGCACCACAAGATGCTCAAACAATTGGTATGAATGCACGTGTTCGTTTCTAAAACATAGCAAACATTTTCAATTCAAAAAGGGATACATTAAGTATCCCTTTTTTATATCTAAAAAACTCAAATCGATATGTGTTTCGTTAAAAAATTAAATCACTATGATGGATTAAAACCCATGTTTTTTGATACCTACACAAAGTGTCTTTAGCATCGTAAAAAAGTCTAATTATTCATACAACCAAACCATATGAAAAGTTTGCCTACATTTACACTGTAATTTTAATGGTATATGTTTTTCATATGATTTCATTAAACACCATCGAAAATACAAACCCATTAACGATTTGCATTTTTAATGTATTTTAAGCCCACCAAGCGAGATACAATCATTGCTAAATACATCACACCAACAAACATTTGTAAAATTGCGATAATTTTAACCAATGGGTGTATGGGCAATAAATTAGATAGTCCCGTTGCCGTTTGTAAACTAAAACTGAAAAATAAAATATCTAACCAAGATTGTTGGGTGGTATGAGGCTGTGCAGAATTCATGAAACTATGATCAACTAACAACTGGCAAATGCTATACGCATATGCAAATGCCCACGCCAATAATGTAAAAGCGGCAGCAGCTGCAAACAATTCATCTTTGGTTGAATACCGATCAGCCAACATATAACGTATCAAACCATACGTTGCACAAAGATAAACTCCTATTTCAAGACTATGTGCAGTGATTTGTATCCAAGCTTGTTCAAATCCTAACATCATTAAAAATAGAAAAAATATGGCCCCTACAATAAAAAAACGACCAAGCCACTTAATCAAAATGGTTTCACGTATAACTGTAGCAATTGGTAACAAGGCAATAATACCTAAACCCCACATCATTACTTGATACAAACGATCTGATATGGAAAAAGAGGTCATAATTAAAATACACGCCTGTATCACCAACAACCATGCAGATGGCAATAGATTCCAATGCTGGATAAATCTTTTCACAAAAAAAATACCGTGTATAAAGTGATACGATCTAAATTATACGCTGAACAAAAGCAATCACACACCTTGAAGTCATGCTGAATTCAGTTACATTTTGTTTAGTATAATCACATTTTTACACTACGAGGTCATGTTTAAAACATGTACAGTAAATCGAATTTATTATACTTATAAACGTAGGAGCATGTGAATGTCAGTACGCCATACCCTATTTATGCTTGGTTGTTGCATTTCACTCGTAGCATGTGCAGAAACAAATACGATTTTAAAACGACATGAACACCTTATTGGCACATGGAATGCCTCAAACAGTGAAATAAGTATTAAAAAAGATGGTTACCTAGAGTATCGAACCAGTGCTCAACAAGAAAGAACCGCTAGTGGCGTGTACCAAAAAAGTCGGATTCAATCGTACATGACAGCCCCTATTAGCATCATTGATGAAAATAGTATTGAGCTCAACAATGGCGTGAATATCACCACCTTTAAAATAGACAAAGCACCCTATAAAGTGAAACAACGTTGGCATATGACCATCAATGGTCAAGACTACATAAAAAAATAGTCGGTTATCTGCTTTTATTGCTGACTTTAGCCACAGACACTGTTAGCATTTTAATACGCTTACGACATACTTAAATACATGGATATCATTAATTTTATTCTGAATATAGATCAACACTTATTTGACTTTATTGTTCAATATGGCAAATGGATTTACGCCATATTGTTTATTATTATTTTTGTAGAAACAGGTTTAGTGGTCATGCCATTTTTACCTGGCGATAGCATGTTATTTGCAGCAGGAGCACTTGCAGCCTCCACAGGTGTCATGGACCCAACAACGCTCATTATCTTACTGTGTATCGCGGCTATTTTAGGTGATACGCTCAATTATCATATTGGACGTTACATTGGCCCTAGGGTCTTTGAAATGGATTCACGTTTTATTAAGAAAGAACATTTAATTAAAACACAGGCATTTTTTGAAAAACATGGTGGAAAAACCATCATATTTGCACGTTTTTTACCATTTTTTCGTACATTTGCGCCTTTTGTTGCAGGTGCAAGCAGTATGAATTACCGTTATTTTCTAATGTTTAATGTGGTTGGTGCTATTCTTTGGATCAGCTCTTTTATTATTTTAGGTTATTTCTTTGGCAACCTTCCAGTGGTTAAAGACAATTTTACCCACTTAATTATTGGTATTATTATCTTAAGTATCCTACCTGCTGTATTTGAAATTGTTCGTAATCGCTATAAAAAAAGACATTAAAAAAAGAGGCTTAGCCTCTTTTTTTCATTCTACTATATGATATTTAAGGTTGTGATACCGCTTCACGACCAAGTTTAGGATCATCTGTAAATAAACCGTCAATCCCTGCATTAAGATATTGTTTCATCTCTTTTACAGAGCCCTGCTCACAACGTTCACTCGCCACTTGACTACAGGCGAGATGTACAGGTAAAAAATTGTTTTCAGGCCTAAATGTATAAGGATGTACCTTCATGCCTAACGCATGTGCATCTTGCACAAAGCTCGTATTTTTTTGTGTGGTTTTATCAATAATATATGATTTGCTTGGGCCAACACCATCTGCATACATTGCTACTTTTTTTAACCCTTGAGTGGTTGCCAAATCAGCATATGTAGTTTTAACCCCTTGATCCAACAAATCTCCCGGCACCATTTGTGGATCATCATACAATTGAATAATTTGTACATTTTTCAGACCATAGTGTTTAAGTTTTTGCTTCATGTACTGAATATTTGTGGTTTCAAATGATTGTAGATAAATTGGAGCAATATTTTTACTATAACGATGTTTAGCAAGTGTTTTAAGTAATTGATCTTCCATGGCTAAATGTTGATTTTTAAAAAATGTTGGATGTTTTGTTTCGATATATAACCCAACAATTCGACCTGTTTTTTTATAGTTTTTTTCAGCCAATTCAATAATTTGATCAAGCGTTGGTATTTGATATTGATCGTTATATTTGACATTTTCTGGACGTAATTTAGGAATACGCTCTCGTGCTTTAATTTGCCGTAGTTCTTTAGCGGTAAAATCTTCAGTAAACCAACCTTGTATTGTTTTGCCATCAATCATTTTTGTGGTTTGGCGTTGAGAAAATTGAGGCAGTGTACTGACATTTGATGTACCACCAATCTCATTTTCATGTCGAGCAACTAACACACCATCTTTGGTAGAAACCAAATCAGGTTCAATAAAATCAGCACCATCATCTATCGCTTGCTGATACGATGCCAACGTATGCTCAGGACGCAAAGCACTTGCACCACGATGAGCAATCACTAATACTTTTTCACCTTGCTGTACTGCAAGTGATGGAATGTTATTTTCTGCATAAGATGGCTGATGTAAACTGAACATAGATAACAACATGGTTGCTAAAATCGTTTTATTTTTCATACTTCAAAGTCATGTTATTTATGATGAAGTGCTATCTTCTTATAGTTATTTGACCATATGATGAAAATGAGTGGTTGCTATCAGCACATAACAACCACCACGGCAATTATAATCCTTGTTTCAAACTTGCCTCAATAAATCGATCTAAGTCGCCATCGAGTACGGCTGTGGTATTTGAATTTTCAACACTTGTACGTAAATCTTTAATTCGAGAGTCATCTAAAACATAAGAACGAATCTGACTGCCCCAACCAATATCAGATTTAGAATCTTCTAAAGCTTGCGCAACATCATTACGTTTTTGCATTTCTAATTCATACAATTTGGCACGTAATAATTTCCATGCGCGATCACGGTTTGCATGTTGTGATCGTTCATTTTGACATGCAACCACTGTACCTGTTGGTGTATGTGTTAAACGTACAGCAGAGTCTGTTTTGTTAATATGCTGGCCACCTGCTCCCGATGCACGATAAGTATCGGTACGAACATCAGAAGGATTAATATCAATTTCAATATTGTCATCTACTTCAGGAGACACAAAAACTGCACTAAAGGAGGTGTGACGGCGATTACCACTATCAAATGGTGACTTTCGAACTAAACGGTGAACACCTGTTTCTGTGCGTAGCCAACCAAATGCAAATTCACCCTCGACACGTAAAGTTGCAGATTTTATTCCAGCAACATCACCATCAGAGACTTCCATCAGTTCCGCTTTAAAACCATGACGTTCAATCCAACGCATATACATGCGTAATAACATAGATGCCCAATCTTGCGCTTCTGTACCGCCTGAACCTGCTTGTATGTCTAAAAAGCATGGATTAGGGTCCATTGGATTATTAAACATACGGCGAAATTCAAGTGCTGCCAGCTCTGTTTCTGCCGTAGACAGTTCAGCTTGTACATCTACAAGCAACGTTTCATCATCTGCCTCAACTGCTAAATCTAACATTGCTTTAGCATCATCAAGTTGCTCTGCGAGCGCATCTAACACATGAATGACATTTTCAAGCTCACCTTTTTCTTTGGCCATTTTTTGAGCTCGATTTTGGTCATTCCAAATCGCAGGGTCTTCTAATTCACGCAAAACCTCTTCAAGACGTTCTTTTTTTAGATCGTAGTCAAAGATACCCCCGTAGCGTTTGACTACGTTCAGATAGGTCTTTTAGTTGGTTCAAATACGGATTAATTTCCACGCATATCTCTCTTACAATATCAGGTATTCTTGTGCTTCATTTTAGCATAGCATCTACTTTTGATCTGTAATGATCATAGAAAAAATGAGTCACCTTTTTATAGGTTTTGCACGACCTCAATCTTGATGTATTTATAAAAAACCAACACAAACATACAAGACACCCATACTATTAATAAAACAGAACAATAAAAAAACATTTAAAAACAAATACTTAAAAATAATATTTTATAAATCCATGCATTTTTTACAAATAGATAAAACAGTTTTATTGACCAAATTTGGTTTTAATCTAGACTTAAAGTATGTAACAAAACATGAATTTTATGCTTTCAAGGGAGAGTAATCATGAAAAAGTCACTTCTTGCCACTGCGCTATTTGCAGGTCTTGCGATCACAGGCACTGCCAATGCATACCAGTCTGAAGTGGGTGGTAACTATAGCTACCTAGATCCTGAACACAGCAGTGGTGTCAGCCAATTTGGGGTGAATGGTACATATTACTTTAACCCTGTACAAACACGTAATTCACCGCTTGCAGAAGCCGCATTTTTAGACAAAGCCAGCAATGTTAATGGTGTTGCACGCTACGGTAACAATGACGGTGTGAAGAACTCTACCTATGGTGCAGGGGCTGAATACTATGTACCAAACTCACAGTTTTATGTAGGTGCAGGCATTGCACGCAATGAAATTTCGACAAAAAATACCTTTGTTGATCAAAAAACAACGCTTTACAACGCCGAAGTCGGTTATCTGCCTGCACCTGGGCTTTTGGTTGCTGTAGGGGTACAAGGTTACGATGTTAAAAATGGTGATGACGGTGCAGATCCAACGTTACGTGCAAAATTGGTCACGCAAATGGGACAACATGATGTCAACTTAGAGGCAAGAGGTGTTTTTGGCAGTAACAACAACCGTCAGTACTATGTTGGCGGTGACTACTACATCGACAAAACCTTTAGTGTTGGCGCGGACTACACCAAAGACAAATCACTTGATCAAGATCAATGGGGTTTAAAAGCGAAAAAATTCGTCAATCCAAACTTGAGTGTTGATGGACGTTTAGGTTTTGGTGATGATTACAACACCTATACAGTGGGTGCATCTTACCGCTTCTAAAATGATTTTATCAGCAGTGGCATGTGTATACGTGCCACTGCTTTTTTTAATCTAAAATAGATGAACTCAATATGACTAATGTCGTAGTATTTGACCTAGACGGTACGCTACTTTCCAATGATTCTACAAAAATTTGGCTAGTTCGATTATTAAAAGC